>CAYYIS010000026.1:0-70122 GCA_964470965.1 uncultured Gemmatimonadota bacterium
GATGATCCGGTGGCAAGCATAGGGTCGGCGACGATAAAAAGGGTCGTATCTGAGGCAGGTAGATTGATGTAGTATTCCACCGGTTTCTTGGTCTCATGATCCCGGTAGACCCCCACATGGCCTTCACGGGCACCTGGCAGTAGCACATGCAGCCCTTCGGCCATGCTCAGTCCGGCCCGCAACACTGAAACGATTGCGATGTTCCATTCATCCACGGTAACGGCATCCATCGCTGAGAGCGGCGTCTCGATACGCTCCGTTAACGTAGGAATATTCCGGGTGGCTTCGTAGCCAGCCAGGGTCGCGATGTCCCTCACATAACGACGAAAGAGGTCGGTTGGCGTATCTTTTTTACGAATCTGACTTAATTTATGAACGACAAGCGGATGGTCATCAAGTATATATAAATTGGGAAATGCATCGGAGGTACGCACCGGCGGCTCCCTTCTGAATAAACGGGAATAAAACCTGTTTTTAATTAGACAACATTACGGCATGCCAAAGTACGCCTGCCGGACGTATCACACAAGGAGAATAGTATTATGATCTGGTGGAGCTGGGTTCTTTTCGGACTGGTGCTCTGTTTGGGCGAATTGCTGACGCCCGGAGGATTTGTAATTCTGTTCTTCGGTGCAAGCGCGATCGGAATAGGAATTCTGGAACTGGTCGGCCTGGTGAACACGCCCTGGTTACAATGGTTTCTGTTCTCGGTCCTGTCAATCCTGGCGCTGTTGGTGCTACGACGCCCGTTGAAAGAACGTTTTCAATCCAAGAAGCCGGATACCCTCTCAGACAACGTATCGGGTGAAATAGCGGCAGCAATCAAGGACATCGCGGCGGGTTCAATCGGCCAGGTGGAGCTGCGAGGTACAAACTGGCGGGCCGAAAACATTGGTGTAAACACCATAAGTAAAGGAGAGAGTTGTCGGATTGAAGTAGTAGAAGGTGTGACGTTGAAAGTAACGAATCTCACGATGTAATCGTGTATTACTTCATGTTCAGAAGTCGTCTCAATCCTGCGAAAGCGGGAGCCTGTCCCAGGCTGGGTACGGTCGTAAAGACGGCCGGTTGTCATAATCATGGAGATCCCGGTGCCTGGAGCCGAGGCGGCAGCTAATCTTCAATAAGTCCATTATCTGTAAAGGAGATACTCATGGACGGTGGATTAATTACCATGCTGATGCTGGCGTTTGTTGTATTTCTAATTCTGAAGAAAACGGTTGTTATCGTACCGCAGCAGGAAGCCTTTGTGGTGCAACGTCTGGGCAAATATTCCGGTACGCTCACTGCAGGATTTCATATCCTGGTGCCGTTCCTGGATGTCATCCAGTACCGGCATACACTGAAAGAGCAACCGCATGATATCGCTGAGCAGCTTTGCATAACCCGGGACAATGTGCAGATAGGCGTCGACGGTGTTCTGTACATGCAGGTACTGGACCCGGAGCGGGCATCCTACGGTATCCATGACTATGTTTTTGCGATCATTCAGCTTGCACAGACCACCCTACGGAGTGAGGTAGGAAAAATCGATCTTGATAAGACATTAGAAGAGCGGGACAATATCAACATGCGCGTTGTCCGTGAAGTGGATGAAGCGTCCGACCCCTGGGGCGTAAAAGTACTGCGGTATGAGATTAAGAATATCAACCCGCCCTCCGATGTACTCGAAGCAATGGAAAAACAGATGCGGGCCGAACGAGAGAAGCGCGCCGTGATCCTGACATCCGAGGGGGACCGTGATTCCAAAATCAACCAGGCCGAAGGTGAAAAGCAGAAGGTCATCAAACAGTCAGAAGCCAACAAGCTACAGCAAATCAATGAAGCCGAAGGCGAGGGGCAAGCTATCCTCACCGTAGCAAACGCTACCGCGGAGGGTATCAACGCCATCGCCGCGGCGGTCCGGGAACCGGGTGGGTCAGAGGCGGTACAGCTTCGGGTGGCCGAACAGTACATCGGTGAGTTCGGCAATCTGGCCAAGAGTGGCAACGCGCTGATTATTCCTTCGAATTTGAGCGACGTCAGCTCTATGATCGCAACCGCCATGACCGTTATCAAACAGCAGTCGAACCAGAATGAAGAGAGTAAATAATAACTGATAGGAGCAATCGCGGAATGTCATATCGTCCGGCTATCGCGGCCATCTGTACCGTCTACCACAAGTACTCACACTCCCAGCATTTCGCTGACCGGTTCCTCGAGGGATACGGTTGGGGAGGACGGCACCATCATCCGCCCATGGACCTGATCTCCATGTACGTCGATCAGACGCCGGAAGGCGACTTCAGTCGCGACAGGCAAGAGCGGTTTCCCCATCTCAACATTTATCCCTCAATCGCCGAGGCACTCACCCTGGGCAGCGACACCCTTGCCGTAGACGGCATTCTGTTAATCGGCGAACACGGTGAATATCCGGTTAATGAGAAGGGACAACGACAGTATCCGAGATATGAGATGTTCAAGGAAATCGTCAAGGTGTTCGAAGCGAGTGGCGCGTCGTGTCCGATCTTTAACGACAAGCATCTTTCTTGGAACGGGGACTGGGCGCAGGAGATGTACGAAGATTCCCGGCGCATCGGATTCGCATTTATGGCCGGATCTTCCCTGCCGGTTACCTGGAGGACACCATCGATCGAAATGCCGGTAGGCGCTCCGGTTCGGGAAGCGATGTGCGTTTGCTACGGCGGTGTCGACAGCTACGATTTCCACGGCCTGGAGACACTGCAGTGCATGGTGGAACGGCGCAGGGGAGGGGAGTCCGGAGTCCGATGGCTTCAGGCGTACCGCGGGGATTCATTCTGGCAGGCATTCCATGACGGCGTCTGGTCCCGGGAGCTGTTCGAAGCATGTCTGTGCCGCAGCCACACGTTGAAGCCCTCACGGTCCGGATTCAACAATATCTTTCCTGGAGTAGATGAAATGAAGCAGATAGTGGAAAGCCCGGTGGCCTATACCTACGAACACAAAGACGGTCTGCGAAGTACGATGATCCTTATGAGCGGGCTGATAGAAGATTTCAATTTCGCCGCTCATATCGAAGGACAGAACGAACCGCTCTCCACACAGATGTACCTGCCCATGCCGCCAGCGAGAACGACATTAGCAAATTTCTTTTCGCCACAGGCGAACAATGTGGAACAGATGTTTCTGACGGGGAAGGCTTCCTACCCGGTGGAACGCACGGTACTGACCACAGGACTGACGGCCGCGGGCGTGGACAGCCTGCACCAGGACGAAGCCCGTATCGAATCACCGCACCTGGCCATTTCTTACGGCCCGGTGGAGCAGTCGACGTACTGGCGTAATTGATTTAGAGGCAGGGGCTAAGGTATCATCATCCCTCATCTTCCCGGAGCAGTGGTATAAGGCCGTTCGCATATTGGACAACTTACCCCCATTTTACTAATCCATCTGGAGCTCACAAGACATGTCAGTACCGCCAAAGAAACTAGCTGTTGTGGCTACCATCTACCGTTACCTTTCCCACGCCCAACACTTTGTGGACCGATTTCTGGTCGGCTACCCGCACCGGGGTCGGTGGCATCGCCCCAACATGGAAGTAGCCTCGCTCTACGTGGACCAGAAACCTGAAGGCGATCAGAGTATCGACCGTGCACGGGAGTTCGGCTTCCAAGTGTATCCAACCATCGGTGAGGCACTGTGCTGCGGCGGCGACACCCTTGCGGTTGACGGCATCCTGATCATCGGCGAACACGGTGAATATCCGGACAACGAGAAGGGGCAGAAGCTTTATCCCCGCTATGAGATGTTCAAAGCCTGCGTTGAGGTGTTTGACCGGGACGGCCGCTCGGTGCCCATCTACAACGACAAGAATCTGTCTCACAGCTTCGACAAGGGCAAAGAGATGGTGGAAGATTCCAAACGTCTGGACTTCCCGATGCTTGCCGGTTCTTCCCTCCCGGTAACCTGGCGGTTACCGGACCTGGAGTTGCCGTACGATTGTGAAATAGAAGAAGCGCTAATGGTCGGTGTCGGCAGCTCGGACGCCATGGACTACCATGCGCTCGAAGCCATGCAATGCATGATCGAACGCCGCAAGGGCGGGGAAACCGGTGTGCAGGCGGTACAGCTCATAGAAGGAGACGCAGTCTGGGAGGCCGGTGAACAGGGAAAGTATTCAAAAAAACTGCTGGAGTCCGCCCTGTCACGCAGTGATTCTCCAAAGGGCTATACCCTCGATGATGGCCGGACCCAGGATCTGCTCGGTACAGGTCAGCTTCCCCGGCTTGTCGAACATCCCGCCGCATATTTCATTGAGCATACGGATGGTCTCCCATCCACTTTGCTCATGCTCAACGGCGCGGTAGGGGACTATACGTTCGCCGCCCACCTCAAAGACAACCCGAATCCGCAATCCACCCAGTTTCTCCTGACGCCTACGCCACCGGTAACCTATTCTGCGTGCCTGGTAGCTAAGATCGAAGAAATGATCGAAACGGGCCGATCCCCGATCCCGATTGAACGCACACTCACGGTTTGCGGTACGCTGGACCACTGCCTGACATCGAAGGAACTGGGAAACCAGCGCATCGAGACCCCGGACCATCGGATCTCGTATAAGGCCCCGATGACATCACAGCACGCGACACTATAGTTTCAAAAATCAACTTTACTGAGTTCTGAAAAGGGCGAGTTTTGTTGGACTGAAAATCTCATTTCTCCGTAAGAGATCGGCCTGCTTCGGAAGGCGAAGAGTGTCCTTCGAGTGTCTCCCCTACCGATTTAAATCAAATTGTTTTTCACCGCTGACCAATCGGTTTTATGACATCGGCACCTTGCGGCGGGGGTGCGACAACACGCCCGCCCCGCGGATATGGACGATTGACAATATCACTATTACACAATAATCCTAATGGAGGTACATATGAACAACGAAAACATTGTTCGTAATGGATTTGGTTTGCCTGAAGAATATCACGGGCATCCCGGAGGCATATCCCGGGTAGTCATTGGACCGGGAGCGATGGATCCCGATCGGCCCGACGCCATCAACTCGGAGCGGCTGGTGATCCACACGAACGAATACGAAGTAGGCGGCAATGCCGGGCACCCCCATGCCCACAGCGAGCAGGAACAGGCGTTCTACATCCTCGAAGGGAAAATGGAGGTCACAGTGGGGGACGATACCTATATTGCCGCATCCGGCGACACCGTATTTCTTCCACGCAACGTCATGCACGGCCACAGGAACGTGGGCGACGTGCCGCTGAAGTTCGTCTTTATCAGTGCAATGCTTGATCATTGACGGGTTATCCCAAAATATAGCACCGGACCGCCGACCGATCCGTTAATTCACCAATCTGCCGGCCCATCAACAAGTGTCTCATGAATTATACACACCAAGTTTCGATAAAACCAGAACGCAACGATTACCTCCGATTTATCATCCCGTCCCTGATCGGCGCATTCCTGTTTCTCTTTCCTGTGTCCGACGGTGGGTCTACCACCATACCGATCGGAATCCTGGCGGATCGTCTGCGTGCTACCGCCAGCAGTTATTTGGCGCATGGGACGACGGCTGTTTTTGTATCCGCCGCTCTCCTTACCGCGTTCTTTACCTTCGGCCCTGGGTGGCTTAAGGAGCGGCTGGCGGGAGTACACACCCTATTTGCCACCACACCAACCTGGTTTATTCTGCGGTTCCTGGGGGGTATTTTCGCCCTCATGACATTTCTCGGTATCGGCCCCGACTGGGTGATCGGGGCCGATACCGGGCGAACGGCCTACATCGACCTCGCCGGCATCATCTTCTGCATCCTCGGTCCGGCCTGCCTTCTTATGCCGTTTCTGACGGATTTCGGTTTTCTCGAGTTTTCGGGTACCTTAATGCGCCGATTCTTCCAGGGCACATTCAACCTCCCGGGACGGGCGGCTATCGATACGCTGGCCTCGTGGGTGGGGGCTTCCAGTGTGGCGGTACTGATGACCGTCCGACAGTATGAATCGGGTTTCTACTCGGCACGGGAGGCCAGCGTCATCACCACCAATTTCTCCGTAGTCTCCATCCCGTTCGTAGTCCTGACGGCACGGGTGGCCGGCATTCCGGAACTATTTGTGCACCTGTACGCCGCCATGGTGGGTATCGGCATCATCTGCGCGGTCGTCACACCCCGCATTCCTCCTCTGTCCCGGCTACCTGACACCTACCACGAGCCGGTGGGGCGTCAGATTCATGAAGCAGTTGAAGAAAACGTATCCAGTTTCCGATGGGCGCTGGACCAGGGCCTCTACCGGGCACGGAACGCTCCCGCCCCCCGGCGTTTGATTGGTGGCGGCCTGAAAGCGGTGGCCGATCTCTTTTTCACGATGATGCCGGCAGCCATGACGATTGAGTTCCTCTGCCTGGTCGTTTACCACCACACGCCCTTCTTTCAGTACCTCACCGCGCCTCTGATTCCGATCCTTGAAATCTTGGGCGTTCCCCAGGCCGGGGCTGCCGCTCCCGGTATAGTCATCGGCCTCCTCGATCAGTTCGTCCCGGCGCTCATCGCTGCGGGTATCGACGACAGGATCACAAGCTTCGTACTGGCCGGTCTGTCCGTCACACAACTCATCTTCTTCGCCGAAACAGCTGTTCTGATACTCCGATCAGCTATCCCCCTGAACGCACTTCAGCTCATCACCATCTTCGGCCTCCGTACCGTGATCGCCCTACCGATTCTGGCACTGACGGCCCATTTTGTGCTATGAATCCTGTCCTGCAGATTCCATAAATTTTGTATTGTATCCTAATTGATGTCTGTTTTCGGAAACAACCATTTTAAAATCATTGAACCGGTGGTGCGGCTAGCCCAAGGCCCCACCGACGATTTACCACCACCCAGTACCGCCATCGGACACTCGCGCTCCATTTCGTGGGAACCATGGTACAACGCGCAGAGTTCCACCTCCTGATTACGACAGAATAACCGTCTTGCTATTTTTTAAGCGACCCAATACATATACAAATACGCCACACTACACCTGACAAAATAGCGGAGGAGTATACCATGCGATTCCAGTTCGCCGTATCGATATCTATTCTCATTTTCACGGGCCTGACCATGGCAAGTCAGACCGGGGAGGAAGATGAAGTCACCGTCGTGATGGATGCCCATCTGGGTGCCATAAACAACGGGAAGTCCGCTGCGATTGCGCGGCATCATCTGCCGGGCCACAGTGAATTTGGTGCAACGGGCGCCAAACTTGGTATATCCGGTCCATTCGAGGAGCAATTCGCCAGGAACGAAGCCATATTCAAAAGCGGAGCCGCTTTCGACTGGCATAATAAAGATCTCAGGGTACAGATTTTTGACACCACCGCGATCGTCACCGGTTATGTAGTCGGCACCTCCACGAGTCCTGAAGGCACCCCCACCACCGTCAATAACCGACGCACCACCGTACTGATCAAGACGAACGGCCAGTGGAAGGAGATCCACGTTCACAACTCGGTGCTTCTGGAAGAATAAACTTCTGGCAGGATCACCGACAACATCACCGTCAGCCCGATAATCAGACATACCGTCATTAAAGCCGACACACCAGAGAGACATCCGGATAATTGGTCGATAATGGCGGATTGACGGATCAGGTTTCGAAAAGCGATGTTACCGCCTTTACTACACCGTTATGCACATCAGGGTGGAAGACGCTTGGTACGATCTCGTCCCGGTCCGCATGGGCGGAGATGGCGGCGGCGGCAGCGATCTTCATGGCGGAGGTTATCTCCTGGCTCTCCATGGCCAGGGCGGCTTTGAACAAACCCGGGAACGCCAGGGCATTGTTGACGCTCTTGCCGTCAGCCGCAAATGCGGCACCAGCGGCCAGAGCTTCCTCAGGCGAGATCTCGGGGACCGGATTGGACAGTGCGAAGATGATCTGACCTTGCCGGACCATCTTCGGCTTGATGAGTCCCACTACACCGGTTGTGGAGATCACTACGTCCCCGGTTGCCATGGCATCTTCCAGTGTGACATTGGTACCGCCGTGTCCTTCGAACCGCCGCTGCGATTCCGGACTCGGATCCACGCCCACCACCCGGAAACCGTAGTCCATCAGCAGGCGTGCTATCCCCAGGCCCGCAGCACCGAGGCCGATCTGTGCACATACCAGGGAATCGTCACCATCACGACCGGTCTCCCTCAGGGCACTCATTACCGCCGCAAGCGTAACTGTGGCAGTGCCGTGTTGATCATCGTGCATCACCGGCTTTGACAGACGGCGGTTTAGTTCGTCCTCGATATGATAACAATCTGGTATCCTTATGTCTTCCAGATGGATACCGCCAAATGTGGGCGCGATGGTCTCTACTGTTTTTACAAAATCCTCCGGATCTTTCGTATCCACCAGGATCGGCGTTGCGCTCAACCCTACAAACCGGTCGTACAGTACCGCCTTACCTTCCATCACCGGCATACTGGCCAGCGGCCCGATATCACCGAGACCCAGTACCCTGGTCCCGTTGGTAAAGATGCCCACGCTGTTCCCCGCGCTCGTGTACCGCCTGGCCAGACCGGGATCTTCTTCGATGGCGCGGCACACACGCGCGACGCCGGGGGTATAGATATAGCGCAGATCGTCCAGCCGTTCCAGTTCATGCGTCCTCCCGGACCGGATCTTACCACCTTCATGACGTTCAAACACCAGATCCTTGACTTCCAGGATCTCGGCCTCCGTGTTGTCACGGATCGTGTTCTCGATCTGCTGAAGATGATGCGGGTTGTGCACCGATACGGTAATCTCCCGAATGGAACTGTCACGTCCGATGAACTGCGTTACGATATCACTTATCAGTGCGCCTTCCGCCCCAATGGTAGAAAGCAACTGCCCTAATGATCCGGCACGATGCGGGTTTTTGATCAACAGAACCACATCTTCTTCAGGGACAGGAGAGTGGGGATTGGTCATATTTAAATCCTTTATCCAATAAATCTACCACGGTTCATAGTCCGGATTGGGCTCCGGCGTCATTGCTTCGACGCTGATCCGCCAGGCATCCAGTTTTTGTTTCAGACGCGCGGCTATGTCGGGCTGTTCGTCGATCAGGTTATGGGATTCGTTTATGTCGTCCCTGAGGTTAAACAGTTCAAGGTGCGTGTCTCCGTAGAATTCGATGAGCTTGTAATCCCCCGATCGCACGGAGGAGCCCGGCGTGCCGCCCTGGTTTCCGTAGTGAGGGTAATGCCAGAAGATATCTTCTCGCTCCAGAGCACCGGTTTCGGTGAGCAACGGCACCAGGCTGAGGCCGTCTTTGTGCTGCTCCGGGATCAGGTCAAGACCTGCCATTTCGAGCAGGGTAGGATAAAAGTCCGTGCTGGTAATCGGAGTGTCACAAATGCTTCCCGGTGCAATATTACCCGGCCATTTAACCACCAGCGGCTCGCGAGAACCGCCTTCGTACATCCATCCTTTGCCCTCCGCCAGAGGCGCATTACAGGTGGGAGAACCCTCCGAGGTGGTCAATCCGCCGTTGTCCGAGTAAAAGATAATAACCGTGTTTTCTGTTTGACCGGTTTCTGCGAGCGTATCCATCAATCTGCCAACGTTCTCGTCCAAGCTCTCGATCATCGCGGCATACACTGGATCGGACTGTACCAGCCGCCTGCGAATACGCTGCGTTTTCTTGTGTTCACAGGGGAAGAAATCGCCTTCTTCGAAAGTCTTGACCGAATTCAATCCCATGGCCCTTGCTTTGGTTTCGTATTTCTTGATCTTCTCCTGCTTGGCCTGTATTGGAGTATGTACCGTATAATACCACAAGTTCAGGAAGAAAGGTGCACCTTCGTTTTCCTTAATGAGCTCGATGGCGTCAGCGGTCAGCCGGTCCGTCAGGTATTCGCCTTCCGGACCGTCCTCCAGCGTGTCGATACCCCACGGGCTGAAATATCCCTGGTGCGGGTGTCCCTTTGCCGACCCACCTATATTGAGGTCGAATCCCTGCTTTTCGGGATAGTATTCCGGTCCTCCTAGATGCCATTTACCCACATGCCAGGTAGCATAGCCGGCATCCTTTAATGCGCTTGCAACCGTATGGTTATCGAGGGGGAGATAGCCGATATAGGGGACGTCGACCAATTTACCTCGGGCCGGATGCGCCTTGCCGGAGACGTCGATGTAATTGGTGACGCCCAAGGACGCCGGATACCTTCCGGTCAGGATGCTGGCCCGGGTGGGAGAGCACACGGGACAGGCGGCATAGGCATCCGTAAACCGCATACCCTCTCGCGCGAGCTGGTCAATATGAGGCGTTTCGTAAAATTCGCTGCCGTAACAGCCCAGGTCCATCCATCCCATATCGTCAATCAGAATGAAGATAAAATTAGGTTTTTGCATCAGTTTTCCATAGGGTCCGGTTCAGAGAATGAACAGCGGGGCAGGCTGCCTCACTGCACCAGTTGCTTGAGGTCGGGTCCCCGGGTAAACACGCCGACCTGAGACGGCGCGCCGATGTCCGGTTCTTCGGGGCCTGCCGGAGCGAAACGTACATCGTAGCCGTACCTGTCGGCCACGCGACAAGACCAAGATTGGAATTCGGTACGGGTCCATTCGAAATGGTGGTCGTGATGCCGGAAATCACCGGCGGGCAGTGAAATCCACTTCACGTTGAATTCACGGTTGGGGGTGGTGATGATGATGGTTCCCGGTTGCGCAAATGCAAATATGGATCGTTCGAACGCCTCCAGCCTCTTAGGATCCAGGTGCTCGATAACCTCCACCACCGCCGCAGCATCGTATCCGGCCAACCGGAGATCATGGTATACCAGGGACCCGTGTATCAGCTTGATTCGCCTTCGCTGGCGATCCGGAAGGGTATTTAGGCGAAGACGCTGTGCTGCCCATTGGAGGCTGCGGTGCGAAACATCGATGCCAACGATTTCGGTGAATTGACAATCCTTGAGCATCATGCGCATGAGCTTGCCATCACCGCATCCCAGATCAAGCACGCGGCCGCCGCCGCTCTGCTTGAGGAGATCCAGAACCATGTCCAGACGCTGTTGGTGCAACCCTATCAAGCTTTCCACTACGATTTCTTCCTCGTTCTGTTTCGCCCGGGCTTAATCCGGGTCGATGCCCTCCATATACGCCAATCTGACGGAGGCTTCCCTCGCGGGCCGGCATCGATGCCCGAGATTTCGCCGGGTGATGAACACCCGGTCAGGGAAGCCGCTAAGGATGCTTGTGCCGATGGCTGCTCGTGTCCGATGCCGACTGACAGGTCGTGGAGATAGTCACACGCATGGATACATTATTCATTGCTTTGTTGTGTAAATGCATTCTTGTCCGCTTCAATCCACTCCTTCCACCTGGCTTCCTCTGCCTTGAGAAAGCCCCAGTTGCAACGGTTCTGGAGCTGTGCGTCGTCGCCCAGGAGACGGCGGACGCGATGGTCCCCCCGTTCTCTAGCTCTTTCCAAGATTTCCTGACAGTTGGGACCGGAATGACAGTCGGTATGCTTAAGCCAAGAGTGGTTGTAATAGATGCTGAAGAAGAAGCGGAGTCTGCCGGACACGTTTGTGGTGCCGCTGTGTATCAGGGCGTTGTGCGTAAAGATCACATCACCGGCATGGGCATACACCAAGAGTTCATCTGGATGGGGTTTTCTCTGCTGATCTTCCGAAATCGAGACCGGGTTGACATGAGAACGTGGTATGACACGTAACGGACCATACAGGTCATCCATATCCTGAAGATAGCTGATGGCATTGAACGCCCAGGGCTTCTCGTATCGTCCTTTGGGCAGCTGCGCCCACCGGTCTCTGTGCCATCCGGCAACCTCCCCTTTTCTGGAGCTGCTCTCACTCTGGAAAGCAGCAAGCGTGAGGTTATCCAGCTGCATGAACGGACCGATGATCTGATCGGCAAAATCCAGAAGCAAAGGATTCGATACTATAGGGAGCATCAGTTTCGGCAGAAGCTCCAGCGTGTTGCCGAACCACCATTGTGCCTGTTGTTCCGAGGCTTTATTCAAGTCAAGTAAACCATTTCGCATGGCTGTCGTTGTATCTTCATCGTGTACATGCCTGAAGATTGCGTAGCCCTCACTCTTGAAAAAATCTACGGAAGACCGGTCTTCTGACATGGGAACCCTCCTATTTGTTTATCGCCGCGATTACCCGGTCGATAAACCCGCCGAGTTTATTTCCCTGAATCCACCGGGTGACGGTGACCAGGTCGTTTTCGGCATCCACATAGACGATGTTGCTACCGGCGCCTACATGGCGGAAGGCAGATTCGGGGGCGGCGGGCAGTGCGCTCTTATCGGTATTCAGAAAATAGTTCATAAAGCCGTATCCCCGGTTCGCCTCGGTAGGCGTAGTGGCCATTTGGAACCACTGTTCAGAGAAAATCTGCCTGTCTTTCCACTTACCCCGATGAAGGGTCAGGTAGCCGAACCGGGCCTGGTCGTAGGCGCTGATAAACATGCCGCCGCCCCAATGGCCGCCGCCGCTGACGGACTGTATTCGCTGGCCGTCGATCGTCACCCACGAATTACGATATCCGTGCCACCGCCAGGTGTTGGACGCGCCGATCGGATCCATGACGAGTTCCTTTAGGACAACCGGAAGCGGCTTCCGCCAGACATGCAGGACCGCCAGCGCGAGCAGGTTCACGCGGACATCGTTGTATCTGTACGTCGAACCGGGTTCGGTGAGCGGCTGCTTCGGCCAGTCCCAGACACTTTGACCCCGTGGGCGGTCGGCCCAGGACGGCTTGTCCCAGAGTGTGCCGTCCCAGCTGCTGGTCTGCCGTAGCAGGTGATTCCAGGTGATCTTTGCGTTGTGCTCCGACGCGAAGTGATCGGTCGGGGTATAATCCTTTACAAAATCGTCGATATTTCGGATGAGGCCCCGGTCCCAGGCAAGACCGGTCACCGTCGACAGGAAACTCTTGGTCACGCTGAACGTCATATCCACTTTTTTCGGTTGGCCCCATTCCGCCACGATATAACCTTTGTGGATGATCAATCCGGTGGCCGCCCCCCGGACGGTGGTCCGGCCGATAATGTCATTGTATGGCTCCCTGGAGAAACTCAGGGCGATCTGAAGTGACAGATCACGGGGCTGGTCAGGTTCACTGGCAATGGCGAAATCAACTGCCTCCTGCACCTTGGCGGCGTCCATACCCACTTCCTCAGGAACCCGATGTTCCCAGTTATCCGTTTCTGGGAAATAGACTTGTGCGGACGTTCGCAGCGGTATTGTAAACAGCAGAACGCCGAAAAACGCGAACCAAAATGGTTTTGATGGACTCATGGTGTGCTCCAAGGTTACCGGTCTGTATCGCGCAGGGTGGGACTAAAGGGGTCGGGCAAGAGATATATTTCACCATATGATGTTTGTGATTTATTCATATATTAAGATGGGAACATTGTCAATGGAGAAATCGGCACCAAGTCGCCGCTCATAGGCTACTCACTTTAGGCAGGACTCAGTTCCAATTCAGGGTGGACTGCCATGGTGACCCCAATTGGAATTCCCAAAATGCGGCTTGGAAAAATGTGTCGGCATGATTATTCTTAATAATAGAAATGACCGTCCAAAAACCACTCGGAGTTAGCATGAATACTTCCACTCTCCTTACGGATACCCAGTTACAGAATTTTATATACAACGGTTACTTGACCATCACCTCGTCGTTACCAGCGAACACTCACAAGGAGATTCATCAAGCCCTCGAAGATTGGTTCTCCATAAACGAAAATCCGGGCAACGATATCCTGGCTCGTGTGCCCGAACTGACGTCGATATTCGAAGATCCTGCCGTGACCGGCGCGCTTACGAGCATTCTGGGACCGAGGTATCTGATCCACCGACACCGGCATTGCCATAACCACGGCGCTGGCGCACAAGCCCAGACGATCCATAAGGACTATCCAATCGGGGGCAACGTCCGGAATCACCATCCGCGCACTGTGCTTATCCTGTACTATCCCCACACGGTAACACAAGATATGGGGCCGACAGCCGTGCAGCCTCGATCACAGTATTATATCACGCCTGAGGATGGCCTTGAGGAAATTCCAATCTGCTGTGAGGGCGGAACGGTGGTGATCACCCATTATGAGATCTGGCATCGGGCGATGCGCAACCGGAGTCCGGAAACGCGCTATATGGTGAAGTTTTTAGGTACCCGAACGCTGGAACCCACAGTGCCGTCCTGGGAAAACACATCCTGTGAGTGGCACCATTCCTCGGGTACGTCCATCGGGCATTCAGATGTGTGCCGTCATATCTGGAACTGGTATCTGGGAGATTTCGCTGAACCGGTTCCAGTGTCGCATCCAGATGGCGATGTCATGGCGTTGGTTTCAGATGATCTGAAGAATGAGCGGAGCCGAATCCATGCAAGTTACAGGGCGAGTAACTGCGGTGAACAGATCCTGCCAGGCCTTTTGGAAGCTATGACCACGGAAGCGGGGTTAAAAAAGGAAAGCAATGCTGAGCGTGCAGACTTCACCAATCCCAGTCAACTGGACCTGACGTTCGCACTGGCGGCCATGGGCAATTCCTCCGTGGACGTGCTTTCAGATACTCTGGCCCATTCTGATTGGTGGGTAAGGGCCGCAGCTGCGGCCGCGTTGGGAGCCATGGGATCCGATGCATATCCGGCAGCCGAAGCACTCGGCAAGGCGTTGAAGGACGAAAATGAATGGGTGCGGCGCAACGCATCCGAGGCTCTGGGCAACATCGGCGTCAAAGCCGAGAAAGTTGTGCCTGGACTTCTTGAAGCGCTTGGGGACAGACGCCCGGTAAGCAGATGGTCACTGTCCGGTGACGGATTCAGGGAAAACGTTATGATGGCGCTCCTTAAGATCATACCGAACGGGAAAAGGGATCTGTTCCCCGAATTCAAAAAACTTGAGGACGATCCTTCGGAGTATGTCAGAAGCTCGGCAAAACATATGGCTGACGGTGTCGACCTGGTCTTTTGATTACCATCTATTTATGGAGTAAGGGACAGGAAGCCTCGTGATGGTTTAAGAACACGATGGCATACTTTATATCCACAAAGCTTCCTGTGAACGAAATTCCGGGAATGGCATACGATGAAGAAGGGCTGATCTTATATCAATCCCCAGTCGGGGGCGGGGGGGGGAAGCCTGAATTAATAGGCCAACGGCGGGCATTGCATTCCGGCAGGGCAGGCAACATCTCGACCTGAGAAACGGGAAAATTGACGCGTTGTTGAAGGATAAATCGATCAGAATCGATTATGGACGGGCAGTCGCGAAGAATCTCAAATATGAGACGGCCGATCCCCGAACGTACCAGCTAGGAATTTCCATTGTCAACCCTACGGATTACTTACACATGCACACCTCGCTTTCCTGGGCACGGAACAGAGCCTATGACGAAACAATCACGTACAGCATGAAGCATCGTAACACAGGGATGTTTTTTCGTGTGTTACAAAAAAGGAGAGCATATGGCCCCACATATCACAAGACGCCGCTTTCTGGAAACCTCTCGAAACGCCTGTGGGGCGTTAGTTCTGTTGGGGCGTCCTGATTATTCCCCAAAAGAGCAGGTCGCATCTCACACCGTGCCGGATGAAAAAATCCCACCGGAGTTTCCCGGACAGAACAGGGACGCAGTGCGGGCGGTGGTCGGAGCGTCTCACGGACAAATTGACCGGGTAAAAGAGCTGGTAACGGCACGGCCTGCCCTCGCGAAAGCTTCGTGGGACTGGGGGTTCGGTGACTGGGAGAGCGCACTCGGTGCCGCCTCACACACGGGAAGGCGTGACATCGCTGAGTTCTTGATGGCAAAGGGCGCCCGGCCGAATATTTTCACATACACCATGATCGGTAGTCTGCAGGTGGTCGAGAGTATGGTCAAAGCGACGCCGGGTATCCAGCGAACACCGGGCCCACACGGCATTACACTCCTTCAGCATGCCCGCAACCGGCTCTCTCGAAAAGATCTGCCCGATAGCGACTATGAACGGATGCGGAAGATGGTCCGGTATCTCGAATCGCTGGGTGATGCCAACAAGTTTACGGATAGCGAGGCAATGACGGCTATCCAGAAAAACATATACCTCGGCACATACAATTTCGGTAACGGACCGGAAGATCTTATCACAGTAGATTTACATCGGCGGGGCTGGCTGGTTTTGAAGCGCGGGACGCAGGACGGAAGGCGGCTGCATCCCGTCGAAGCCCATGCGTTCGCGCCCAGCGGCGCCCCTTCGGTACGTATCCGTTTCGAAGTCAGTGGCAACCAAGCTCGTGCGGTTACTGTACACGATCCGATGCCGATTGTGAGGGCGACGCGATCTGATTGACAGACTGTTAACGTTTCTGAAAATTCTTAAAGACATGCAAAAAGCCCACTTAGTATAGAAATTCTCCACTCATTAGTTTGTCTCGGTTCGCGACATACGTGATAAGAGGCATAAAACTGTACAGCAGGGACTAGTATGAATTGTTTGACGGAAAAACAGTTGGCCGATTTTCATCGGGACGGATTCGTCGGCGTTAAAGGCTTGGTAGAATCCTCCCTGGTGAACCGTATGGTTCAGTATACCGATCGGGCCGTGGCACAGGAAACAGGTCCGGTCGAATACGAGGCTGATCTGGGTTATCCCGGCTCGCCTGTCTCACGGCAGGCGGCAGGCGGCCGGACCCTACGGCGACTGCTGAAAGCAATCGGCAGAAATCCTGTCTTCATGGATCTGGCCACCCATCCAGATATCCTGATACGCCTGCGCCAACTTCTTGGCGAGGAACTGGTCCTTCCGCTGGCCCATCATAATTGTATAATGGTCAAAGCGCCCCGCTATGGCACCGCCACAGGTTGGCACCAGGATATCCGGTACTGGCGATACCAGAGACCGGAACTGGTGACGGTTCTCCTGGCACTAAACAACGCCACCGAAGCCAACGGCTGCCTTCAGTTCATCCCCGGTTCACATAACTTCACGCCGAAACCGGAACAACTTGACGAAAAGGAGTTCATCCGCCTTGACCTGCCGGAGAATCAAACATTGATCGAACGGGCGGTACCCATCGTTATGGCAGCGGGCGATGTAGTCTTTTTTCACTGCAGAACGTTCCACGCAGCCGGAAGTAACAAGGACGGAGAATCCAGAAAATCCGTCCTGTTCACCTACCGTTCCTCTGACAACCCGCCGTTGGCAGAGACAAGGTCGTCCTCATCCCCGGAGCTTTTGCTCCACGCGTGATAACAATACTTGGCAGGTAAACGATATTCCGTTTTCCTTGGTCCCCGCAAATGATTTTTCTTCTGGCGGGGTCCTATTTAACGGTACGTGCTGATTCAGTATTGGGGATTACAACAGCCGGGTGCTTAGCGAACACCGCCAAGTAAAAATTAATCAGAGCCGCCCATGAGCACATGGGCGAGGTTCCAAACAATTGGATTTTCCAGTTACGCACCGACATTTCTGGGCTGCCACTGGTTGGCGCCCATGATTTTCCGGACCGTTTCGGATGGATTTTTTATTTCCGCTAACTGTCCGTGCATATCTTCCTGGGGTATAAAACAGGGTTTCAGGTACATTCCCAGCAACGCGGTGCGTGGTTGGTCGGAAATATTGGGACGTGCGGTGTGATACCAGGCGCCGTGGGAAAACACCACGCTACCTTGCGTGCCGGCCAGGATTTCGCCGTCTTCCCGCCATTGGTCCGTTGGCGGGGACGGGGGACAGCCCAGACGGTGCGAATAAGGGACCGCGCCGGTTGCGCCGTTTTCCTCTGTGAAATCATCCAGCAGCCAAACCGTCTGTCCGGTGATGGAGCCGGTCGGCCAGGGTTGTTCTATGCTCCAGTACGGATAGTCCACATGCCATCCCATCCCATTATATCCTGGATACGCAGTGTTGGCCGACCAGGTGGAGCAGTAGCAATCATCACCGAGGAACCGCTCCCATACCGCCAGAACGACCGGATGGCACATAAGATCACGAAAGACCTGGTGACGCACCGCGAGCCGTCCCACCCGCTGGGTTCCGGCTCGACGCGTCTCTTCGGTCGCCTCCGCTTCCAGGTATCCGTGAATCAGTTGCCGGGCCTGATCCGCTGTCTCCTTGGATATAACGGACGGAACCTGCACAAATCCTCGCTCCTCAATGGTCTTAACGATCGATTCAATCTCGCTTTTAGATACCGTTTTATTCGGCATGTGGAGTACCTTCCAATATTGTCTGGCTACACCCTTGAAACCCAGATCGCATAAAACATGAACGGCTCATTTTTCCCTTTCATTTTGTTCCATTCCGGGAAGAAACCATGTGTTAGGCCATTAGAGAAAACATGATTGGGAAGAGTTGCTTTAAGAAGAGGCCCGTTTTGCACCTTAAATGTCGATTTTACCTTTCGATAAACGACTACCAGACTCACCATGGATGATTGCATTCCAACCGTACACATTCATGATCAGAATGTTCACATGTCCTCCAAGTCTTTCAGGCCGTCAGGGCGTTTTAACGTGCAATTTACATGATTGGTACTTCGGGGCATTTCATCCTGACGATCAACAACACTAACGAGAACCCAGGTGGATTCGCTGGAGTCCTCGATCTCAGCCGGGATCTCAATAGTCTCTCTTACGGCATAAAAGCAAATGCAATAACCGGTCCATCGCCCAAATTTGGCCCAGTTTCTGATTTATTTGGTTAGAGCGAAAACATTCACGCTTCGCCATATACATATAATAAAACGGTTGCTTGTTCGAAGGCAAGTGGTAATGAATTTCTATAGAATTGGGAATCAATTCGTGGACTTTCGGCCCTATGGTTTTTTTCTCGGAAAGGCAGTGCCATCCTGCGGATCAAAACCGAGAAGGCTGCGGGTAGATTCGATATCGAGCCACATGCGGTGGTGGCGGGAGCTACCATGTACGATCCCGAAATCCACGTTTTCTGCATCCACACAATGGGCGAAAAGTTGTGCGGTGTCCCGTGGTGTGAGCATATAGGACGGTTCACCCGCATCCCAGTCCCCTCCCTGATCAAACCTGGGATTGCCCAGCCGTATGACGATGCAGGATAGACAAGGCCGTTCGGAGTATACACGAGCAAGTGCTTCGCCCCAGCACTTGGTGGCGCCGTAAAGTCCCTGCGGATAAACAGATTCGTCCGGCGTTACCGGAGGATCGGGGCCGCGTCCACGCACCGCGTAGATGCTGCTCGCAAAGATGAATCGGCGACATCCGGCTTCCGCGGCCGCCTGGAACATGTTGTAAGTGCCAATGATATTGCGGGGCAGGAGCGAACCGGTGAAATCGTCGCTCCCGGGATCAGCCGCCAGATGGACGACGGTGTGTATTTCGTCACAGATCCGCAAACAGTCATCCGGTTTTGTCATGTCGAATAACACGGAAGTCTCATGCTCAGCAGGCTTGACCACAGGTCGAATGTCAGCCAGTCGGAGCGAGTATCGAGCACCCCAGTGGGACCGTAGAATGCTGCCGACCAGCCCTGCTGCTCCGGTGATGAGTACGCTAGGTGACCGCATTGGTTTCTCCATTAAGACAGTATTGACGACATCTTGCAGAACAAAAAATATATTCTGTTGAACAGTGTCAACACATCCATCTTGCTTTCGGTCAGCATCATCCTTATTTTAATGTTGCCTTATGCCCTGCCGGTGTCGCCCTACAGCCGGTGAACTGAGCACGATTTAACATGGACACCGGTTCTACCCATGAATTCCTCCCCAACAGCAAGGCGCCCCCCATTCGGCGAGTTCGTAACACTTACCGCGCTGATGATTTCGTTGACGGCCTTGTCCATTGACGCCATGTTACCCGCGCTGCCGAACATTGGGCGCACACTGGGTTCTGGTAGCGCCAACGCTAATCAACTCGTGATCTCCACCCTCTTTATAGGTATGGCCATAGGACAGTTGATATACGGCCCCATGTCCGATAGTATCGGACGAAAACGTTCGATTTATTTGGGGCTGGGGATATTCATGATCGGTTGCGTGATCTCCCTTTTGGCGACTAATTTCAATGCGATGCTGGCAGGTCGGTTCCTTCAGGGTATCGGTGTGGCCGCCCCTCGCATTGTCTCACTTGCGCTAGTGAGAGATCAGTACGAAGGCAACAGCATGGCACGGGTGATGTCGTTCATCATGGCGGTCTTTATCTTCGTCCCCATGATCGCGCCAGCCTTCGGCCAGCTGGTGATCATGTGGGTCAGTTGGCGCTTCATTTTCGCCGCCTTCCTGATTCTGGGACTGATCGCGCTGACCTGGTTTTCCATCCGCCAGCCGGAAACGCTACCGGTCGATCGAAGAATCAAATTCACTATTAGAGGTCTTGGGATTTCGCTTAAAGAGATCGTCACCAGCCGTGTTGCTCTGGGATATACGATCGCCTCAGGTTTTGTCTTCGCCGCCTTCCTGAGCTATCTCACAAGTTCACAGCAGGTGTTCCAGGACGTCTACGGTGTCGGCACCGCCTTCCCGATCTATTTCGGCGTGCTGTCCATAGCTTTAGGCGCCGCCTCGCTGACCAACGGCCGGCTGGTACACCATCTCGGTATGGAAATCCTTGCGAAACGTGCCTCGGTGGGGCTAACAGTCCTGTCGATCGCATTCGTATCACTCGTTTTCCTGATGGCGGACACCCCTCCGTTATGGTCACTCATGGGTTACCTTCTGCCAGCATTTTTCTGCCTCGGAATTATGTTCGGCAACCTGAGCGCCCTTGCCATGGTACCGCTCGGTCATATCTCCGGACTAGGCGCCACAGTCATCAGTTCGCTGTCCACATTTATCTCGGTTCCTCTGGGTACCATTGTAGGGCAGAGCTTTGATGGGACAGTGATGCCGCTTGTGGCTGGTTTCGCCCTGTTCAGCGTCATCGCCTCCACCATAATCTACATTGTGGAGCGTTAGGTCCGCGAGGCTATTGACAGACGGGGTATATTGTGGATTGATGGTTTAGCCAACTTCCTCAGGAGAATTGACATGCCCGAAGCCGCAGGAAACATCCAGCTTGCCGAGGTGCGCCTGCCTACTACCGACCTCAATGACGACCTGTATTTTTACACGAAAACACTCGGTTTTAGACTGGAGGTGATATTTCCGGCCGACGATCCCGCTATAGCGGTGTTGTCGGGATATGGCCTCCGAATTCGCCTGGAGCGCGGCGCAGCTGAAGCACCGGGAACGCTCAAACTGCTTTGCCGGGATCCGGACGGCCTTGGGAATGGACAGCGGGTCCTAACTGCACCCAACGGTACCCGGATCGAACTCGACGAATCGGATCCACCGCTGGTAATGCCTGAAACGAAACATGCATTTATCGTTCGTCGTTTAAAAGATAATACCCCGTGGGTGATCGGCCGTGCCGGTATGCAGTACCGGGATCTGGTGCCCGGTCGGCTCGGTGGCACCATCATCGCCTCCCACATCCGCATCCCGGACGCGGGCCCTGTACCGGATATGGTACACTATCACACGGTGGGATTCCAGTTGATCTTCTGCTACCGGGGATGGGTCCAGCTGGTTTATGAGGATCAGGGGCCACCATTCAAACTGAAGGCCGGCGACTGTGTCATCCAGCCTCCTGAGATCAGACATCGAGTGCTTGAGTCATCCGAAAACCTGCAGGTAATTGAAATCGGTGTGCCAGCAGAACACGTCACCACAATAGATCATGAAATGGACCTGCCGACAGGGGTAGTGAATCCGGACAGGGATTTCAGTGGGCAGAAATTCTGCCGCCATGAGGTGGAAGAAGCGACTTGGGAACCCTGGCGCCTGGAAGGGTTCGAGGTTCGGGAAACCGGCATCGGCGCCGCGACTGGCGGGGTGGCATCCGTTCAAGTAGCCCGGTCGACAGGCAACGGCACCGAATCTGTGTCCAGCCACAACTCGGATATCCTATTCACCTTCGTGATGGAAGGCAGTATGACGCTCCGCGGCGAAGGCCAGGACGCCCACACACTTACCGCCGGGGACGCCTATGTCATCCCTCCCAACATGAAAACCTCTATCACAGACCGTTCTGATGACCTGGAGGTGTTGGAAGTTTCAATACCTGGGACGTTCGAAACTATTGTGCATGAGAGAGGCAGCTGAAGTAGAGAAATATATAGGAGAGTAATTCACCGTGCCTTCCCGAGTCTTACAAATGCTCCTGTTTATCATATGGACCGGTACCGCGTCCGGTGTTACGCTCCTTATGGTTCAGGACCATAACCCACCGTTGAGATACGTCAACGTGGTAGGCAATTCGCTTCCCGCCGATGCGGCACCTCCGGAATACCAGGTGATGACCCGGTTCGAACGTGACAACCAGTACATGGACCGGGCCACCTCGACATACAAGCAGGCGTTCGGTGTGGCATTGGTCAATGAACCGCTTAACCGGGTGGACAAAGATTTTAACTTGATTCCGGCGGCAGCAACCCACTGGGAAGTGGCCGACGACAACCTCACCTGGACCTACCACATTAAAGAAGGACTCATTTTTTCCGACGGTCATCCATTGACCGCTTACGACTATGAGGCCACGTTCCGCCGCTGGGCAGATCCGAAGACCGGGTTCGATTTCGAATGGTATTTCCGCCCCATCAGAAACTGGGCCGACGTGGTCGCAGGGCGCGTACCCGTGGACTCAGTCGGAGTGCATGCACTGAATGACACTACCCTGGTGTTCATAACGAGTCGCCCGACGCCGTACCTGCCGCTATTGCTCAGCAAAAGCTGGGTAACGCCGAAACATCTGTTTGACAAGTACGGCCCCGAATGGGCCACCCGGCCTGAAACACACAAGGCCAGCGGTCCTTACCGCCTCCTTGAATGGCGCAAGACAGATCGTATCGTACTGGTACCAAACGAAACTTACCGCGGTCCTGAAAAACCAATGCTGGAACGCGTGGTCGTGAAGCTGTTCAACAACGCTGTAACGCCGCAGTTTCTTCCGGCATACGAAGCGGGTGAAGTGGATTACATCCCGTTGGAAAACCAGGCCGAAATAAATCGCGTTAAATCCGATCCAATCCTTCAGGATCAGCTCAATGCATATGTGGATTTCAGCACTTACTATCTGATGATGGACTCCTACAACCCACCCTTCGATGACGTACGCGTACGACAGGCGTTCGGACATGCCATCGAGCAGGCGGCCCTCATTAAATCAGCCCTGCGCAGCATCGGCCTACCGGCCACATCCATGATGCCGCCCGGGTTTCCCGCAGCGAATCCAGAGGGACTGGCATCTTTGCAGGCATACAATCCGGAGCAGGCCCGAAAGCTATTGGCGGAGGCAGGATACCCGGATGGCAGGGGCTTCCCGAATGTGGACATCTGGCTGCGCCAGGAGACGCCTGTGGTCCGCACCGCCGCAGAGGCGGTGCAGGCCATGTTGAGGCAGAACCTGAATATCGACGTGGGCGTCAGCAACGTTGAGCGAAAGGTGTTTCTAGACGCTATGAGCTCACGCCGACTGACGCTGGGTATGGTTCCTTACCAGTATGACTACATCGACGCCGGCAACCTCCTTACCATCTGGCTGTCCAACGGGCGCCACGCATGGCACAACGACCGTTTCGAGGATCTGGTCCTGCAGGCCAACCAGCTGGTAGGCGAACCGGAACGTCGGATAGCCATGTACCGGGACGCCGAACAAATTCTGGTAGGCGAAGCCGGTGGCATCTTCCTGTGGTACATCCTGATTAATCAAATGTGGAAACCGTACATCAAAGGCGGAGCCTTGGAGCCTAATAGGTGGGGCTACCGAGCCTGGCGCGGCGACCTGATGAGTAACCTGTCGTCCACGCTGTATGTTACAAAAGATGTATTGAAAGGCCGGGCAAAACCGCATTCTGGCAGTCTCTGGCAGCGAATATTGGGAAATTAAACGAGGGGAACAGATGAATCTATCAGTGCTCGACCAATCACCCGTGCGGGAAGGCGGTACACCACATCAGGCGTTTCAGGAAACGCTGACGCTGGCCCGGACGGTGGAATCACTTGGTTACAACCGGTTTTGGGTATCAGAGCACCACAATGCCCACTGTCTGGCCGGCAGCGCGCCGGAGGTACTGCTGGGTGCCCTCGGAGCGACAACAGAGCACATCCGCATCGGGTCCGGCGGGGTGATGCTGCCCTACTACAGCGCCTTCAAAGTCGCGGAATCGTTCTCCGTCCTCACTAACCTGTACCCTGACCGCATCGACCTTGGGGTCGGCCGTGCACCCGGCGGCGACATGAGTACAGCCCGGGCATTGGCGCCGGACGGTAGGCCCAACTTCGAAAACTTTCCGCACCTGGTAGAAGAGCTGGCTGTCATGTTGAGAGACCGTGATTTCCAGCCCCGCATCACACCCGCTCTGCACAAAGCGCCGCCCATCTGGATGCTGGGCTCCAGCCCTGAGAGTGCGCTGCTGGCTTCCCGCCTTGGGCTGCCCTACAACTTCGCACTGTTCATTAATAGTAAAATCGACCCCCAAATCCTCGACTTCTACCGCAGCCGTTTTGAACCATCCGATCAATTGAAAACACCGCGGACCTGCTTGACGATTAACGTTATATGCGCAGATACGGCGACAGAAGCAAAGCGGTTGTCCATGAGCCGTGATCTGCTGTTCGCCCGTTTCGCTTCAGGACGCCCCAGTGCCACGGTACCCACCGTGGAAGAGGCGGAACAATACAATTTCTCGCCACAGGAACGTGCATTCCTCGACGACAAATTCCGCCACGCAGCTGTAGGTAATCCGGATCAGGTGAAACGGAAAATCGATCAACTGATGGAAGATTTTCAGGCCGACGAACTTATGGCGGTTACAATCACCTATGATTTCAAGGCCCGCCTGCGGTCCTATGAATTATTGGCTGATGTGTACGGGTAGGGGCAGGGGCGGAACTGATTGCCTGGTAACAATTGCGATCCCGACGTGAGGTGGGAGATATGAATGCATATTTATTTTAAGAGCCCCGAGGTCATAGGACGTCGCCTTCTTCATCAATCGCTCCTCCCCAGATAAACCAATGCCGCCCACGGCCGTCACCCGGGTGTTGAAGGACAGTTCTCAGGAGATCACGCTCAAGCCTTTCAGGAATGCGGTCACCATCCATTTCCATTTTGAATGGAAAGGTAAATCATCCTGAAAACCCCTCGTCCGATGGCAGGTCCTTACGGCGCATCACCTCCGTGGACAATTGGTCGCACCGTTCATTTTCCGGGATGCCGGCATGCCCTTTCACTTTCATGAACTCCACAAGGTGACTGTCGCACAAGTCCAGCAGTTGCGCCCATAGATCGGCGTTTTTGGCCGGGACCAGCTCTTTTTCTACCCGGCGACGCCAACCGTTACGACGCCATCGTTCGGCCCAGCCTTTTTCGATACCGTTGACCACGTACGACGAATCACTGAACAGGATTGCGGAGATTCCAGGATCGATCGAATTAAGCCCTTGAATACAGGCCATCAGCTCCATGCGATTGTTGGTAGTATAGGAATACCCACCCGACAGCTCCCGTCGGGCCGCAGAACTCAGGATGACCGCGGCATAGCCACCGATCCCAGGATTCCCCTCGCAACCTCCGTCCGTGTATACCACAACTTTTCCTGCCGCCAGTGCTTCTTCCTGTTGTTTGCTGTAGGCAGCGACGTCCGGCCTTTCTTTTCTTTTTGGTCGCTTAGCGGTCCCTTTAGTCTTGAACGCGGGGACCCCGTCGGCCACGTCGTTAAGCCACGCCATTGCCTCCGCTTCCGTCGCAAACCCCTTGTACACGGCCCCCGGATATCCCCGCACCTGCTCTTCCGCGCCGCCGGTCCCGGTCCAGGAATCATACAACCCCGGGAGATGGCCTTCAACGACCGCGTATATCTTTTTTTTGGCCAATGTGATGTCTCCATAAATCCGTCTGAATGGTATTCGAAATCCTCGCATTATAACAGTATTGTATTTACTGTTTGTATACAACGACAAAATTAATATATTGACGGATTAAATGACCGAGTAATTGACGGATTATCCTGTAATTCTGCCCCTATTTGTAAGTACCTTCCATCAATCCTACAATTACTTTGAAAGGGAATAGCATGTCCACTCTTGATCCAGTCCGTGTCGCGGTATACGGAACCGGTAATTTTGCCAATACCACCCATCTCCCGAATCTGGCGAGTATCGACGGCGTCAAGATCGTGGCATTGTGTGACACGAACAAGACGGCTGTCATGGAAACCAGCCGGAATTACTCGGTGGATCGAGTCTATACAGATGCTTATGAAATGCTGGATAAGGAGGAGGTGGACGTACTGTATTCTATCGTGCCGGCATATGTACGCACGGATGTGGAGACAACCGCCGCCGGCCGAGGTGTCCACCTCTTCAGTGAGAAGCCACAGGCGCTAAACATGGAGACTGCTCTCAGAATCGATGAGGCTATCCGGGAGGCCGGTGTGATCAGTACGGTGGGATTTCGGGAACGCTACCGTCCCATCTTCCAGGAAGCCAGGCGCCTGCTCTCGGACAAACGGGTGGTGCATATACGGTTCCAGCAAATCTCAGGCTATCCGGAGGTGCCACAAGGACGGACGACCTGGTGGTCGGAAATGGATAAGGGCGGCGTCCGGTTTTTTGATTGGGGTGTCCACGCTACCGACTATACCCGGTTCATGACTGGGCAGGACGTCATACAGGCCCAGGCATTTTTCTGTCAGCCCGCGCAATACCACAATCCCCTGTCGTCATCGTTCCATTACGCTCTGTCCGAAGGCGCCACAGCCACGTTGACATTTATCGAATCCGATCCCACAGGCCTGAGTGAAGAACCATACTTCACAATTTTTTATGAAGGGGGCCGGCTTAAGATTTTTGGATATGACAGGATTGAAATAAACGAAAAAATCGTTTATCAGGCAGACCCATTCGATCCATGGCTCAAGCAGGACATAACATTTATTGAGTCCGTGCGGACTGGGAACCGTGATCTGCTTATGAGCGACTACCACGACGGCCTGAATTCACTCGCGCCGATCCTGGCCGGCTGGGAATCCACCCGCCAAAACGGCGACTGTATAGATATCGCCTCTATGCTGAAGTAAGGAGACAGCCATGCTGCGTCGTTCGTTATCCATTGTCCTCATCATCGCCTTGATGATGGAAACCGGCTGTGCTAAACGGGTTCCTGTGGACGTACATCCGGTCCGGAGGCCCTCGGATAGAGTCAAAGCGGAAGATAAAGTCTCCGTGGTATTGCGCGAAGAAATGACGTTAAGAGGGACAACGGGTGTGGATTCTCTCAATCAGAAACCGGTCGAATGGAAGACGCTGGAGATCACCGGTGAGCTCGTTACATGGGACGAACAGAAGGTCACCGTCCATGTCATCAACTATACCCCGGGCGAAAACGCTGTGTTCGAAATTCCGCTAGAACAGATCGAACAGTTGGACAGATGGCCGACTTTCAAACCCGGCCCGACCCTGGCAGCGATCGGTGGACTGGCCCTGGTTGTGGGAGTCACGTTCCTCATCGTAGTCCTGATCAGCAAACCGTAGGAGCCCGATGAAAAACCCTCGTTTCGGCGTTTCCGGCAATCCCCTTAATTTCAAACGGTCCCAGGAGAAAGGCGACACGCTGCGTGCACCGGCATGGCTCGAGCACATGGGATTGGATGCCTATGAGTATGCCGCGGTTCGGGGGGTGAATATGAAGGAAGCACGTGCCCGTGCTCTTGGTGAAGCCGCTGAGAAGCACGGCATCAGGCTGTCGGTCCATGCACCTTATTTTACCAACTTTACAAGTCAGGAGCCCGAAAAAATCACATCGTCCATCCGGCATCTCTCAGAGAGTGTGCAGATCGCGTCGTGGATGGGCGCTCGGTCGGTGGTAATGCATCCCGGATGGTACAAGGGGCACGATTCGCCCAAATCCGCTCTTACCCGTTGTATGGAGACCTTGCCCCGGGCCCTCGAAGCACTGGAGTCTTTCGATGAAAAGGTGCTTGTAGCACCGGAGACGAGCGGCTCGGTTGCCCAATTCGGAGGTCTCGACGAGATCCTGACCATATGCACGCTCCATCCCCGCCTTGTTCCCTGCCTCGATTTCGCCCACATGCACGCGCGTCTAATCGGATACGAGTTCGATGATACAGCGTTCGATGAGGTATTCCGGCTTACCGAGAAAAACCTCAGCCGTGATAAACTGGAAAAGGCACATATTCACTACTATCCCGTCGAATACGGCCAGAAAGGCGAGAAATGCCACCACGCCTTTGACGAACCGGAATTCGGACCCCGCCCGGAGCCGTTCATCGACGCCCTCCGCCGCTGGAACCTCAACCCGACGGTCATCTGCGAATCCCGTGACCGCCAGGATCTGGACGCGCTTTTGATGAAGAAAATGTATTTTGAACAATTTTAAACCGGACCTCCACACCCCATTTTTTTGAATAGTTTCCATGAATTGGATGCCAGAAAAATCGGCAGATGGTACGATCGTTTAAGTGCTGACACCGACAAGGCCTGTCGGCATAGCAGAGAGTGACTGCCGTAGGCATACGACGTGGCGGTTCATCTTCTGTCGGCACAGCAGGGCTAAGCGCCGTCTGCCATCGGACTCTGATTTACAGCCTTCCTGCCAAACTTCGAGAGGGACCGTTCCCCGTGATTCACTCACGTCCAAGGATGTTTACCTTGCATTTCACACCTTGTTATTATAGAGATATAAAGCCGATTTTTTCTTATCTACAATCACTTGTCAATCGAGGAGATTCAGATGCCGGTTAAAACAGCCGTCGTCGGCGCCGGTCGGATGGGGGACGAACATCTGGGACAGCTCGGAACCATCCCGGATGCCGAAGTGGTCGCCCTGATGGATCCGATCGGGGAAAATGCTAATGAAATTTCTGAAAAGCACGGCATTACCGGAGTTTATCATGACCTTGAGACAATGCTCGCGGTTGCCAGACCGGAATACGTTATTGTCGCCTCGCCGCCAAAGTATCATGCGGAGCAGGCCATCGCCGCAATGGAGTCCGGCGCCCATGTACTTGTCGAAAAGCCCCTGTGCATCACGATCGAAGAAGCAGAGGCTATAGAGGCGACCGCTAAACGGGAAGGACGACTTTTCACCATGGGGGTGCAGCGTCGGCAGAGCCGGTCCATGCGAACGCTGAAGCAGTACATCGATGGAGGCATGCTCGGGGACATATACCACAGCCGTGTGTGGGGAGGACACATTATGAGTTATGCCTGGGGACAATACCATCACCGAAAAGAAATGTCCCTGGGTGGCGTTGTGGCTGCCACAACGGTGCACACGCTCGATGCCTGCATATGGCTGATCGGAGCGCCGCAGCCCGTATCGGTTTCGGCCTCCATATTTCGGAGACTCGATAAGATGAAGGACCCTTTTGTCAGTTTCGACGGCACAGCCGCCGACTCCACCGTGGAAGACTTCGCCCATGCCCACGTTCGATTTGAGGATGGTTCATCCATGTCCGTCGAAGGAAATTGGCTGATGCATCCCACCTCACGCAGTGCTGGCTACGAAATATTCGGCGTCAACGGAGTGGCCCGTGAAGAGGAACCGTATCTAGAGCTCGAAAAAGGGAGTGATGTGTATCCAGTAGAGCTGACGAAAGAGCCGGAACTGGGGAATCATATTCGGCAGGAACATGTGGAATTCCTTGATGTCTTCAAGGGAAAAGGTAGACCTATCGTTACCTTCAGAGAGGCCCTGGCGGTTCAAAAAATACTGGTAGGAGTGTATGAATCGGCCGAGCGGGGCGAAGAAGTTAAATTATGCTGACAGGGTGTATTCTTTCGGTAAGATTTGGTTTTTGATGAGTTTTTCTTTAAAAAGGTCGGCATCAGACTCTATTCGCCGGGCTGCTATGATGTTTTAATAGTGTGTCCCCCTCTCTACTATTCCCATCGTGGAGAACGATGCATTAAATTGCTCCGGTGACCGCCCACGCCGGCGATACGATGGCTGCTGCCTTCAAATTTAATGAAACATGCAGGGCAAAACAGTTTACATTATTCAGTTGTTGGCATTAATATACTCACGTCTTGCCTGCATTGATACCAAATGCTTTATCGCGGGCATACACGACAGCCGACTATCAGGCGTCGGCGTTTTGGTGGACCTACACATTACGATCGACACGTTAGCAAAGCGGGCGTAAGGAGGAGGGGCGACCTGTCACCGGCTTCAGTTCATTGCCGACCACGGTCAAGTCATGTTTTCCTCGCGAACCGTCGCAACCCATCGCTTGACTATCGCAGATGCTTACGGATTCATGTAGCTGCCGGGCAAGCACCAATGGCTCGGCATCGGAAGCAAGGTGGCTGCATAATGTCACAGTCTTTTCTCAATGCCGCAACGGCTACCTGGCCTGAATGCCGTGATTTTTGGAAGCGGCACCCATACGCGATCCTGCCATTGGGAGCGACCGAACAGCATGGCCCCCATCTACCTCAGAACACGGACACCATCCTGGCAGAAGCGCTGGCAATGCGTGTGGCCAAGGGCAGTGCTGGAGCAGTGCTACCCGCTTTGCCAATCGGTTACTCATGGGTTTGGCGCGACTATCCCGGTTCACTGACGTTTTCGTTCGACACGTTCCGCGCCGCCCTGAAGGATATCGTGCGCAATATGGACCGTCACGGGTGCCGTGCCCTGATGCTGCTCACGACCCACGGCGCGAACCCATCGCCCATTAAATACACGATCCGGGAACTGGCAGATGAGACTGAAATGAAGTTACTGAATATCTTCTACCCCGACCTTACGGCCATCATCGCGGATTGCGATTCAATGCCATGGAAGCCCATGAATTTCCACGCGGAGGAATTCGAAACGTCGTTGATGCTCCACCTGCGGCCGGATCTGGTTCGCATGGATCGCGCTGTACGGGAGTATCCACCCGATTCGTCGGACTACGACATATCCAATCTTCCCATGGGCGCCCTGAGTGAATCCGGTGTGTTCGGTGACCCGACGACGGCAACTGCGAAAAAAGGTGAACGCTGGTTCCAGGCGTGCGTGGAAAGTATTGTACAGATTTGGAAAACAAATATAGAGGCAACACCCCAGGGAGAATAAAATGGCAACCGTTATGACCATCAACGGCCAGGTCCGAGGCGAAGACCTGGGCGTCGTTGATTACCATGAACACCTGGCGTTCGATGCACCCCAATGGCTCCTCGAAGCCGATGGTGATTTTCACCTGGACGACCCGGAAAAATCCGCGGCAGAACTTAAAACCTGGATACGTGCCGGCGGACGAACGATGATCGACATGACCGCCATCGATTTTGGACGTAACATCGCCAAGGTACAGCGGGTGGGAGAACTGGTCCCGGAAGCGCATATCATAGCAATCACCGGTTATAACAAACCCTATTTCTGCTATCCATCCGTCTTTGAAACACCGGAAAAGAACCTGATTGCCTCCTGCGTCAGGGACATCACCGTCGGGATCGACGGCACGAGTGTAAAAGCCGGCATCGTGAAAGGCGGCAGCGGTTACAATACCATGAACGACCAGGATCAGATGCTGCTGCGCGTGGCGGCCAAAGTACACCTGGAGACTGGGGTTCCGATCATTACCCACACGGAAGGCGGGACCATGGGGTACGAGCAGGTGGAACACCTGGTGTCCTACGGAGTCAAGCCCGAGCGTATCTGTCTCAGCCACATGGACCGTAACCCGGATTATTGGGAGCATCGACGGATAACACAAACCGGCGCCTACCTGGGTTATGACTGCCCGGGCAAGACAAAATACGGACCGGACGAATACCGAAACGGCGTCCTGCAGCGGTTGATCGATGCCGGTCAGGGCAAGCGTATCCTGCTGGGAAACGACTTGGGAAGACCAAGCTACTGGCGATCCTACGGCGGCGGCCCCGGCCTGGACTTCGTGCTCACTAAATACATTCCCCGCCTTCGGAACGAGCAGTTCAGCAGCGAAGCGATCGAAGATCTTCTGATCCACAACCCGCGCCGATTCCTGACGGGAGAATAGCCTGTGGCGCTTGTGATGGGCATCGACCTTGGCACTTCCAGCGCCAAGACGATCATCCTCGACCATGCCGGTCATTTTATCACCTCTGCCACCGAGGCATACCCGATGACCACGCCCCATCCCGGCTGGGTGGAGCAGATGCCGGAGGACTGGTGGCGGGCTGTGTGCAAAACCATTCGGGCGGCGATCGCTGCACTTCCCCCTCCGTTGAGCGCCTACGAGATTAAAGGCATAGCCCTCTCCGGACAGATGAACGGCGCCCTCCCTATCGATGACATCGGTACCCCGCTCCGGGCTGCCATGCTCTGGCTCGACGGCCGTTCCCAGATGGAATGCGACGCTGCAAACGAAATCGCCGGAGATGCCTTTCGGGAACGCGCACTGACTATCCTCAACCCGGTCAATACCCTGGCCAAAGTCCTCTGGCTCCGAACTCATGAGCCGGACTGCTACAATACGGCCCGATACATTCTGATTCCCAAAGACTGGGTCCGCTACAAGCTGACCGGCATAATCGCCACTGACGTGTCGGATGCTTCTGTCTCAGGCGCATTGGACTTATTCACCCGTTCCTGGAGTGCCGAAATCCTGGAAAACCTCGAAGTGAACGCCAGCCTGTTTCCAGATGTACTGGAATCCACCACCATCGCCGGCACAATCACGCAGAAAGTGTCCGACCTGACAGGTCTGGCACCCGGCACGCCGGTCTGTGCTGGCGGGGGAGACATGGCCTGTATGGCGGTGGGCAGCGGCGCTATCAAACCGGGGATTGTTGGCGTGGGTATCGGCACCGCGGGTCACGCAATCACATTTGCGGAAACGATCAACGACGGGGCATTCAACCAGGTGTGGCCCATGTGTCACAGCGTTCCGGGCGCCTACTTCTGGCTCGGGTGCAGCTACACTGGGGGCGCCAGCCTGTCCTGGCTGAGTGAACAGTTCGGGGAAGACTACGATTCACTAACCGAGCAGGCCGCCCAGGCCCCACCCGCCAGCGACGACCTGTACTTCATGCCGTGGCTGGCCGGCACCGGCACCCCCCATCCGGATACCAGCGCCCGCGGCGGCTGGCTGGGTCTGACATTACACCATACGAAAGGTCACATGGTCCGTGCCCTTCTGGAAGGCGTAGCCTGCGACCTGCGGCAGTCTCTGGATACATTCCAAAAGCTCCACCTGCCCGTCGACGAGATCCGACTAGGTGAGGGCGGCGGTAAATCCCCTCTCTGGAGGCAGATCCTTGTGGATGTATTCGCTCAAAACGGCCGTATGATGGAGCTGGGAGACGCCTCCGCCATCGGCGCTGCGCTGATAGCGGGCGTCGGTGTCGGTATGTTTGAGGACTTCGACGAGGCGTGTGGGGTGACGATCCAAACGGGTGAAGAAGTGGTATATGACAGGGAGACGGCGAAACGCTATGAAGCGTATTACAAGCGCTACCGGGGTTTGTATCCGGCATTGAGCGGTTGGTTCAGGCAAAACACGCTGTAAATGGGACCCGGCACGATTATCGGGCCCGACAACAATCTTGACAACCAACCGGTCATCCAGGGCCTGCTTCACTCACCTGCGGGTTTCAACCACCGGCAGCTGCTCTCTTGGCTGAATACTGACCGAAATGTGACCATCAACTTTAGTAACTTCGCGCACAGCTACCGGACAGGCTCCCAAGCACCCTGTCTGAAAATGTAGGAAATACCGCGAATATCTTAATCTATTTGGCATCGACCTCAAAAATAAAGTGACATATTGAAAGTTGACCGATATGTTCTCGTCATGGACGACACGGCATTCTTGCGATCGAACGCGACAAACGATATCATCACCCGGGAGGACTTGTGCGGTATTCACGTGTACTCGTAAAGCTCAGCGGCGGCGCCCTGGCGGGGGAGCGGCCATGGGGGTTCGAACCGGATGCGATTAACCATATCGCCCAAGAGGTAATGAATCTCCACGGAATGAACGTTCAGGTAAGCATCGTCATCGGCGGAGGAAACATCTTTAAAGGAGAACTGGGGGAACGCTGGGGTATCGAACGGACCGAGGCGGACAACATCGGGATGATCTCTACCGTCATCAATTGTATGATGATGCGCGGCGCTCTTACCTCACGGAACAAGGTGGATGTTAGGGTGATGACGGCGATCCCGATCGATACAGTGGCCGAACCCTATATACGCCTGCGGGCGATCCGTCATCTCGACTTGAACCGCATAATTCTGCTGGCTGCGGGATCAGGAAATCCCTATGTCACCACCGATTACCCGGCCGTCCTCCGGGCGTTGGAACTGCGGGCGGATGTCCTCCTGTCGGCCAAGAACGGGACAGACGGTATCTACACCGGCGATCCCCGGACCGATCCGGATGTAAAACGGTACAAGGAAATTCGATACGATACTGTAATCCAGAAAAACCTCAGGGTAATGGACCAATCTGCGGTCCTGCTGGCAAGGGACCACGACCTGCCCGTACATGTGTTCGATTTCGACGCGCCCGGTGCCATGCAGAAGATCTGTCTGGGAGAGGATGTCGGCTCTCTGATTTCCAAGGATCGCGATGCCCTGGTCTAAAATCTTTACGATGCAGCGCTTGGCTTTTCATAACGCTTATTGCCTTTTTTAAAAACGCCTATTGCCTTCTATATGGTTGCCGCACTCCCGGCTGCGACTTTCCGGTAACGCATCAGTATTCCGGTGATGAGGTGAGCCGATACGGGTAGTACCTGCCGCAGTCCGTCCCTAGCATTGCCGCGAAGAATGAAAACATAAGGCTCCCCAATGTCGGCTCGTTCCCTCGGTACTATAGTAGAAAATGACATCCCTGTCCCGATGCGTGACGGCACCATTCTCCGCGCAAACATATTCCGACCGGAAGGCATCGGTGTCTATCCCGGGCTATTGCTCAGAACCCCCTACAGGAAACCAACCGGCGGATTCGACCGCTACGTCCGTGCCGGCTATGCCGTGGTCGCGCAGGACAGCCGCGGCCGCTACGCCTCCGACGGGGACTACATTCCGTTTACCGAACACAACACGGGCGATGGCGAAGACGGATACGACAGTGTCGAATGGCTGGCGAGACAGTCCTGGTGCAACGGCCGAGTAGGTACCTTCGGCGCTTCCTACAATGCCTGGATGCAGTGGGTCCTGGCCCGACTGCGGCCGCCTCACCTTGCAGCCATGTGTGCCTACTCGATCCCGCTTGAGCTGACCGAGGTGGACTGGTGGGGTGCGTTCCGACCGGCACGCCGCATCAAATGGTGGATGGCCACTATGGCACCTGACCTGCGCCGGCGCCACGGATGGCCACCGCCTCATACCCCCGAGGCGGCACGTACCATCTGGGAGGACATCGAAAACGGCAGGTGGCTGGAATTCCTGCCCTGGATTGATGTTGTCCGGTATCTGCCGCCCGGACTGGCTGAATACGCCCATTCCTGGCTCGAAGATCCGACCCGGAAGCCATGGCGGTTCACCGAGTTTCATAAAGAGGTGGAGGTACCCAACCTTGACTTCAGTGGGTGGTATGACCACTGCAACGGCACGATGGGGCATATCACGGGTATGCAGAAGAACGGACGCAGCGATATAGCCCGTACGAAAACTCAGTTGGTGATCGGTCCCTGGAACCATGTGGGACTCGGAACCCAGACCGTAGGAGGAATCGATTTCGGTCCAGCCGCACAGGTGGATCTCACGGATATTATGATCCGCTGGTTCGATCACTGGCTTAAGGACCTTGAAAATGGAGTTGATGAAGCGCCACAAGTCCGTTATTTTGTAATGGGAAGCGGTCAATGGAAACACGCCGAAACCTGGCCGCCGCCCGGAATGGAAGACCAGCACTATTACCTGAGCAGTGAAGGGACTGCCGGAAATGACGGCAGCGGTGTGTTGCAGCAGAACCCACCGGGACAGACCCATGGCGATTCTTACGACTATGACCCCATTGACCCCGTGCCGACGCTATGGGACAAATCCCTATTTACCGTGCCGACCGACCGCAGGGCATTGGAATATCGGCAGGATATCCTGTATTACAAATCTGAACCGCTGGCGGAAGAGGTGGAAGTAGTGGGGTATCCCCGTGCCGTTCTGCACGCGGCCTCATCCGCACCTGACACGGATTTTTTTGCCAGGCTTGTCGATGAGGATCCGGAAGGAGAAGCCATTGATGTATGTTATGGAATGGTACGCGCCCGTCATCGTCACGGGCTGGAATCGGAAGACTTCCTGGTACCGGGCGAGACCACCGAATTCGAGATTACCCTCGGTGCGACCGCCTGTCGCTTTAGGGAAGGACATCGCATCAGGCTGGAGATTACCAGCAGCGATTTTCCGAATCATGACCGGAATCATAATACAGGCAAGAATGATTTGACCGACACAGAACTTGTCGTGGCTCACCAACGGATCTTGCATGGACCGCAGCAACCCTCACGCTTAGTCCTGCCGGTGAACAGAAACGCTTGAGAATTAGATTATGCATCATTTCATAGTAGTTATTTGCGGGCTATGCCTCATGGGCGGATTGGTAGCATCCTCCCGAATCGACATGACTCGAGAGGAGTCTGCGTCTGAGGAGAAAGCCGTCCCCGCAACGCAATTGGTGCCATTTGTCTTGAAGGAATTCTATAAGGGCGTCTCCTGGGTCGGTGGGCGGCGCAGCCTGGATCACCGCGCACTGGCTCACGCAAAGAAAGTCGGTATTGAGTGGATTTCCATCTCGCCGTTCGGATGGATGGATAATCAGTACACGCCCGAGGTTCGGCTGAACAGAAACGCAAGGCTCTGGAACGAGTCCGACAATGGCGTCAGTACTACCGCCCGCGCCGCCCATGAGAGCGGGATTAAAGTTATGCTGAAACCGCACATCTGGCTGATCCGTCCTGTAGACAACGGGTGGATCGGAGAAATCACCTTCGATACCGAGGAGAAATGGCAGAGGTGGGAAAAGGACTATCGCCGGTTTATTCTGCACTATGCGCGGGTTGCAGAAACCGAAAACATAGAGATCCTATGTATCGCAACAGAGCTGTCCACCCCGGTTTCTTACCGGCCGAATTTTTGGAAGGGGCTCGTGAAGGAAATCCGCCAAGTGTACTCGGGTGAGCTTACTTATGCGGCCAACTGGTGGCGTGATTACGACCAGACGAACTTGTGGGAAGATCTTGATTACATCGGCGTGAACGCCTATTTTCCCCTGACCGACAAAATTAACCCATCGGTGGACGAACTGATGACGGGCTGGCGGCCCCATCTTCAGAAAATCGAGGAACTGGTTCAAATCTATGAAAAACCGGTACTGTTCACGGAGATCGGTTACAAGAACATTAAAGGCGCTGCCATAAAACCGTGGGAATGGCCGGGGCAGGTGGACAGCCCGCGTATAGACGCGACCGAACAGGTCAACGCCTACGAAGCCCTGTTCCTCACGTTCGGTCAGAGAGAATGGTTCCGGGGCTTGTTCATCTGGAAATGGTTTTCGAAAGTGGATCGTATTTCATCGGACCGGGTGGCCTTTTCCCCGCAGAATAAACAGGCGGAAGAAGTGCTCAAGAAATGGTACACCTTCGCGGGAGCAAAATAAATGGGCATACGCAACTGGCTCGGCATCGGAAAAAAGAAAGACTCCTCCAATGAGTTCGTGTCCGGCAGCTCGACGGATTCCGTTTCCAAGACTATTCAGGACGAAAAGGATATCGTGGTATACAGTTCGAATGATGCCACACGCTGTGCGAGTGTTCGGGAACTGCTGGAGAGGAATCAGTACGAATTCAAGGACGTGCGCGTGGATGAGGATCTCAGCACCCGCGGCTGGCTGCAGCGCACCACCGGTGACGACGCTCTGCCCAAGGTGTTCGCAGGCTCCCGAAGCCTGGGTGGCTTTGAAGACGTGCAGGCTATGATATCTGACGGCACGTTCGAGCAGGCGATCCGCGGTGATCTGGACGAATCCGGCGACCAAGAAATCGAGCAGCTTAAAGAGGACTTGACCGCCTCATCCATCGCTGAGCTGCTCAGGCGCGGCGAGATCCTGACGATCGATGAAAGAGGTTCGGAAACCGACGCATGGGCCGAACCGTTCGCTACACCGCCTGTCGTATACTACGAAGGCGCTCCTGAACCAATCGAGAAAATAGAAACCGTCGCCCAAAGGATAGTGAACAGGATCGCTTCGGGCGAGATAGAAGTCATTTGGAAAGACGAAGATTAAACCAACATAACAACCCAGGGAACCCTGATGCCCAAACATTTCAAGTACCGTAGCCTCGAAGAACTACAAAAGGAGATCCATACCCTCGGATTAGAGGAGGATGTCCGACTCTCAGATGACTTGAGCCCACTCTGGCATCCGATTCAATTCGGAGACCGGACGATCGGCAACCGCCTGTCCATTAACCCTATGGAGGGATGCGACGGCACGCCGGACGGTGGTCCCGATGAATTCGTCTACCGCCGATGGAAGCGTTTCGGTGAGGGCGGTGCCAAGATGATATGGGGCGAAGCGACCGCTGTCCTCGAAGAAGCCCGCGCAAACACGAGACAGCTCTGGATCCACGACGGTAACGCCTCGGATTTCGAAGATCTCCTGAAGCAGACACGCGCTGTCCATCGGGAACGTTTTGGAAACGACAGGGACCTAGTGGTGGGGCTCCAGCTGACCCATTCCGGTCGCTACAGCTACCGCAGGCCCCTGCTGGCGTTCCATGATCCGGCGACGGACCCAGTCACCCTGGTCGATAAGAAGAAGAAACTCCCGGTAACAGATGACTACCCAGTACTGACAGACGCATATTTGGAACGGCTGGAGGACGAGTTCACAGCGGCCGCCGTGTTGGTCTGGAAGGCCGGATTCGATTTCGTGGACATCAAGCAATGCCACCGCTATCTGCTGTCGGAACTTCTCTCCGCCAGATCCCGTCCCGGTCCCTATGGCGGTTCATTCGAAAATCGCACCCGGTTTGTCCGCAACGTGCTGAACAAAATCCGGGAAGCCACGGGTGGCCAGCTACTTTTGGCATCGCGCATGAATGTTTACGACGGCATTCCATATACTATGGACCCACATACTTCCATCGGTAAACCCAGAGAACCATACAGCATCCCGTTTCGCTCCGCGTTCGGTGTGGATGAACACGATCCGCTTCTGGAGGACCTGACCGAGCCGAAGCAGGTAGTTGAGATGCTGGTGAACCATGGTGTTCAGATGGTAAACGTTACCATGGGCAGCCCCTACTACAATCCTCACGTGGGGCGACCGGCCGAAAAACCGCCCATTGACGGTTACGAAGCACCAGAGCATCCGTTGATCGGTGTGGCGCGTCATTTCCGCTGTACCGCCGCCATCCAGAAGTCGTTCCCGGACCTGGTAGTGGTGGGAACCGGGTACAGCTGGCTTCAGCAGTACCTGGTCAACGCCGCCGCCGCCAACGTACAGGACGGAGGGGTGACCATCGCCGGCACGGGGAGAGGCGCATTCGCCTATCCGGATTTCGTTCACGAGGTGCGGACCAACGGTGCCATGGAACGGAAAAAGGTGTGTATCGCCGTGAGTCAATGCACCGCCCTGATGCGAGGCAAGCACAACGCGATAGGGCAGTTCGTCGCAGGATGTGTGCCCAGAGACAAGATCTACGCCCAAATCTACAAGGACATGCTGAAGACCGGGGTTATTTCCGAAAAAAAAGAATAACGGTCGGTTTCATTTCGTATCATGAGAGGGAATTTGCACATCCAGAAGCTGAGTATAGCGACCGGGATTTTATTTGTATTGAGCCCGTTCCTTGAGCTTGAAAAACAGAATCATTGAAGCCGTGCTGCTTGAAGAGGCCTTTGCCGTTTCGGAAGCGGCAGCTACCGTTCAGGATGAACCAGGACACTCACGAGCGCGTTGGTCCAGCAGCATTGAGTGCCGCCGCCGCCATCGCGAGTCAGATCATTGGCCTGTACTCTTAGGATGTATTCACCGGGTTGGAAAAATGTCGCAGTGGTGGTGGCACTACCGTCCATCTTACGGACAGGCGGACGTTTTTTGCTGAACGTGACACCGCCGGGACCGCGAAACTTACTCCAGGTGACTATAACAGGCGGTCCCGGGCGGAACCGCCTGTATGGATCTATAACCCCGTCATCATTAGTCCATATTTTCAAGGTCATCGGTTCGAAAACGGTCGTCTCCATAACATGGACAATACCTCGTGGAGGCCCCTGATGATGGGCGGTATTCCGTGAAAACCATACACCCGGTGGCGTGTTTCCCAGGGTGGCCTCCCTGAGCGGTGACACTTCCCAGCGTGGCGCCAGTCGCATCGGTACTTTTGTGGTCTCACCGTCGAAAGACAGAGTCCAGACCAACGCGCTGTTGCCGAAATCCGCGGGAACCGTGATGGTAAAAACTCCCCACTGACGACCCGGCAGAAAATGGGTCGGCTGCCCTTTATCGGGTCCTGCGGGCTCAATATAATTGTATGCTCCGACCGGTATGTCAACCGCCTTCTCCAGGTTGCGATTGAAGTAGCCTACCAGCAGGTTGTAGGTGCCATCCTGATTCCGATACCAACCCTCATACGCCGCTGTTACGCTCTTCCCGCCCGCGTCCTGTGCCACCTGGTCTCCAGGCAGGGCGGCACCTGTCAAAAACCATAACGATATGATGATAGTTACATTGAACAATTTCTGATGCCGTGTCATATGTTTTACCGTGTTTGAAGATGGTATCTGCATTCAGAACTAAGGATATCTCCCGAGATACGGATATCGGCCGTTTCGGTTATTGCTCTGCCTCTGAAATTCATCCTTTAGAATAACTGATACGCAATCCACCCGCCGTCAACGGGTAGCGTCTCAGCGGTAATGTAGGAAGCTTCGTCGCTCGCCAGGTATAGTACGGCGTCTGCGACTTCGTCCGGTGTACCGAGCCTTCGCATGGGGGTGCGGCGCTCGTAGGCTTCCACGGTGGCAGAACCCTCGGCAATCCCTTTGCGGACCATATCTGTCATGACCACAGCGGGCGCCACGCCTACGACTCGGACGCCACGACCAGCCCATTCTACGCCCAGAGCCTCCGTCAACGCCATCAGGCCGGCTTTAGCCGTGCCGTAGGCGACACGGCCTTCGATCGGCTTGCAGCCAATCACCGAAGCGATGTTGACGATGACGCCCGCACCGCGCGCCAGCATCGGCCCGCACACCGCCTGGCTGCAATAGAACGCGCCGGACAGCATCACATCGAGCGTCTCGCCCCACTGATTCAAAGGCAGAGTCTCAGCTGGCCCTTTGTGAGCCACTCCGGCATTGTTTACCCACACGTCGATGGCGCCGTACCTATCGACTAGCCTGTTCACCAATTCAACACTCTGTTCGGGAACACGAACATCGAGTGCCTCGAAAATAACCTGGGCACCATCGGCACGCAATCCCCCGGCGGCCTGAATACCCTTCTCCTTGTCAACATCCGAAAGTACCACCCGGGCGCCTACCTCAGAGAAACGGCGGCCCAGTTCCAAGCCGAGTCCGCCGGCGCTACCGGTAATCACCACCGTTTTACCGATGAAGCAGTTCTGTGCATCCATACAAACTCTTCCTCCAGCAGCCATCCCGATTCAACGTCAACCAACTGCCGGTTAATCTCATCCACGCCAGGATAGGAATAGCAGTCACATACACGTGAAAAGATGCCTATACCAGCGACGCCATAATCTCATCACACACCCTGTCAATATCCGGCTCATGCGATAGCGTCAGCCAGGTTATCCGGTCCGTGTGACGAAACCAGGTTATCTGACGTTTTGCGTAACGGCGTGTCTGCTGCTTAATCAAACCAACCGCCTCGTCCAGAGGCAAATCGCCCTGGAGATAGGCTATGATCTCCGCATAGCCGAATGTATTCAGCGCGGCTGTCTCCGCCGTGTACCCCATGTCCAGAAGCATCCGCACCTCATTCACCAACCCCAACGACATCATACTGTCCACCCTTGCATCCGCTCTTGCGTACAGTTCCGCCCGGTCTCTTTGAAGTCCGATTATATGCAGGTTCAACAGTGATGGATTGGGTGATGCATTCCGGTGCCAGGTGGTAAGCGCCGTGCCCGTAGCCTCATATACCTCGAGGGCACGTCCGATACGTTGCCGGTCATTGAGATGGATACGCGCCGCCGCCGCCGGATCGACAGTATTGAGCCTGTCATGCAATTCGTTGGTCTTTTTCCCCTCGAAATCCTTTCTTATCCGCTCCAGAACCTGGCCTGGAATCTGCGGCCCTTCGAACAGACCGCCCGTCAGCGCCCGGACGTACAATCCAGCGCCACCGACGATCAATGGGGGGAGGTCCATGTCCTGCCTCTCTTTCAGCACCTTCTGTACATCCCGCACATAGGTCCCGGCGCTGTACGTCTGATCCGGATCGATAATGTCGATCAGGTGGTGGCGAACCGTCCCCCGTTCTTCAACCGTGGGTTTAGCGGTACCAATGTCCATATGACAGTAAATCTGACGGGAGTCGGCGGAGATGATTTCGGTTTGCAATCGCTGCGCGAGGGCGACGGCTACGGCGGTTTTTCCGACAGCGGTCGGACCGACTACAGCGATAGCCTTGGGTTGAGGATTCGAAGACATGGAGGTTGCACAGCTTGTGGGTATTATGTTACTTTCTTATAAAGAATCGAATCACCTTAAATAACAACAGTATGTGGAGCCTGTTCCGGCAACCCATGCTCGCTCGCCCATTCCCGCAGCGGCCACTCATGACCGTTCGGATCGAAGTTTCCTCTTGTATCTATGCAGGCACCGAGTAACTGGCGGCCGATATCATCCAGCTTTTCTGTTAATTGGTCGTCCGGCTGCCTCCGGTCGTTGTAATAGTGCAGATAATGATCCGCCTTGACCCACCGGAAGTGATATCCATAGATAACGACCTTGGCGGTTTCCTTCTGACAGTTGATGCCCGGTGCATGATACGTGCGGCTCTCGAACAGAAACGCATCGCCGGGTTTCATAAAAATTTCTTCATATTCCGGAGGATGGGCAGCGCCCTCCGGAATAGCCAGCGGTGCCGGAAACTTATTACTCCCGCGGACGAACAGGGTCGCACCGGAGTTGGGCGTGGTGAAATCCGTAAGACAGTAGCCGACCTTCAACCCGACCCGCGGCAGATTCGCATGGCCGAGATCCAGGCTCACGCCCACGTCACGGTGCCAGTTAACACCATCGAATGAACCCAACGGTTGTGGATGCTTGTAAATCAGGGCCGTGTTGGTGACGTGCAGGTTATGACCAAGGAGCTGAATGATCAACGGCACAGTTTTTGAATGCGTTAATAATTCCGTAAAGGCATCCTCCTGTACCAGGCCGTCCCTACGGTGAGCATAGAATCCTTCGTATTTGAAGCCGTCCATCAACCGGTCACCCGCCTCGAGGAGCCGGTCGACCATATCCGTATCGAGCACATCGCGGACGATCAGGTATCCGTCATTCTCGAATGACTCCCGCTGCTCGTCTGTAAGAAGAGTAAATTCCATTAGTGCAACCTGCCAAAAATGCCTTACGGTGAATGGTTCTTATCATTCAAGGAGCTATCGCACGCTAACAGCGAGAGGGCATCGGCCAGAAAATGAGCCCCATGTAAACAAGCTGCTTAAATCCGTACTCCTGAGCCTGGTGTCAACTTGTCTCACGCTTCCACCAGGTTCGCGGCTTCATACGTCCACCGAATCCGAGTCTGTCATCCAGAAACAGCATGAAACGGCGTAAGAAGGTGCCGGCCAGCCGGATACCCAGACGGTTGTACCATTTGGAAAAGTCTTTGTTGTACGGGCAGACCCGGATGCATATGGAACAGTCGGTGTTCTGCGCGGCCCAGTAGCTGAAGCATTTTTCACCGTCTACCGACCATTTCCTGACGCCTTTTATGTTGGACTGGTTGTACCGCTCCGTCGATGGCGCCCCATGCGGAACAGCGTCCACTGGACAGGCGCTAGCGCACTTGCGGCAGACACCACAGAATTCTTTCACGCCGAAGCGGATCGGTTTGTCAATGGCCAGCGGCATATCGGTATATATCTTACCAAGACGTACACGTGGACCGTATTCTTTTGTCACCAACAGCCCCAGACGGCCATATTCCCCCAAGCCGGCCTTTATGGCCAGCGGTACGGCCAGGGACGAATCATTCATACTGGCTACGGCATTGTAACCGAGATTGCGTATGTACTGCGCCGTAGCCAGGACCACCAGCGCATCGTGTGAATACCCCAGTCCCGTCGCGGCACCGCTGAGCGCCGAGGGTACCGTTCGGATCAGATCGTAATCCATTGCCTGGGCGGTTACGATAACATACGGTAGGTCTTCCGGCACATCGTTGGGACGTGCCGTGCCGCTCATATCGCTGAATTTTTCGGTATACAGCCAGCGGGGATCGTTATCCGTGATACCGGCCAGACTGGCGCCGAAGCCCTTCGCTACACTCTTTACTTCTTCAGCGGCTTCCTCTGGCGTTTCAAATTCCGTTTTCTGAGCGGCCACATCTCGGTAGAGCGTAAACGCGTCCGAGAACCCCTCCCGACGGTCCTCGTCCTGCTTCAACTCGGTAAAAAGATCGCTCACGTGCCAAGTGGCATTTCGCAGCGCATAGTCCTTCTGCGTAAACCCATCCGCCTTCCGCCACTTCTCCAACGGCTCCCGGTAGGTCTCGTAGAACACCCTGGCCTTGTCACTGCGAATCCGCTCATCCCACCACGATCGGCGAAAGACATCGTCTTTTTGAGCAAATCTCTCGAATTCCTCTGTTACTTCTAATCGGCTCATTGTTTGATTTGTTGACACATTGGCTGAATACCCGGCAGGCCAACCCTATTCAACGGGGTGTTCCGCCAATCCGTCAATACCTTAAGTGTCTAAATTTCCTATGCGCCGTGGCTTCGCAGGCGCCTGAAATTGAAGGCGATGTATTAGTCACACTACCCGGCTTCTCCTGTGTTTCCGGTGTGCAGCGTTGGAACATCTTGTCTATCATATAAATCTATTGAGTGGGTCGACGAAAACACCATGCTGCGTGTGATACTGATTGCCGAATACGCAGTGGTGTTCAACGTGTGTGTCGGTGGTAATTTCTTTCTGTCCCCGCCCACTCCGCCCGATTACGGGATCAACGCGTTAATCGGCGATTGGATCTTCGCGATTCCCGAGGCTTCTCCAACAGTGAGAATACGCTGAAAAGGATCCACAATCTTATACCCCGACCGGGGCCAGCCATCCGCCGTCTACCGGCAACGCGGCACCAGTGATCCATTCCGCATCGTCCGAAGCGAAGAAAACCGCAGCGCGGCCGATATCACTGGGCAGCCCCAGACGCGGCAGTGGAGTCTTCTCCAGGCAATCATCTATCTGTTCCTGCGTCAAATAATCCTGGATGGGTGTTTCGATATATCCAGGACATATGGCGTTGACCGTGATGCCCCGCGCCCCTACTTCTATGGCCGTATCCCGCGTCAGGTTGAGCACGCCGGCTTTGGCGGGCGCATAGGCCGGGCCGCCGCCGCCGTGAAACGCATGTACAGACGCCACGTTGATGATTCGGCCGGCTTTAGAATCTCTGAGATGCGGGATCACGAACTTCGTGGATAGAAAAAGGCCCCTGATATTAACACCTATGACCTTATCCCAATCCGCTACGCCCAAGGTCTGGCTATCCCCCGGGATAAATATACCGGCGTTGTTGACCAGAATATCGATACCACCGAAGTGGGATGCCGCGTCCTGCATCAAGTTCCTCACCGAGGCCTCATCTCCCATATCCGTCCGGACGAACAATCCTTTGCCGCCGATCTTCTCGACCTCTTCCAAAACAGGCGTAGTCACATCCTGATCGTGGTATTTCCCAGGCTTCGGATATTCCTGAACATCCGCTACCACGACCTTCGCCCCTTCCTTGACAAACTCCATGCATATCCCACGTCCTATGCCCGAACTGCCACCCGTTACGATGGCGACACGATTCTTCAGCTTCATCGATTTTCTCCCAACACAATCGAAATTCGAATACTAAACCGATTTGTATTCAATCGCATATTCTCCCACTCCACATATCCCCCAGTGCTACCCTGCACATATCGCCACCGTCTTCCTCTAATTGTGACAACCTGAAGCGGTCTTCTATGGGACCAATCGTCCAGCAGTTGTCCTCCGAAATGGATTCTACGGGCGGGCCTTCGTCGTTCAGCGGACAGATATCCCGCATTTCTGTCCAAACGCCGTTTTCGTCCTGATCTGCCAACCGCTCTCTTAGAATCGCCAAGTTTTCAATTTCCAATGTTCAGGTCAATTCCATCCGTGCCAGATAAATCGAAGTCTTTTGCTCGTGCGACGAATAATAGCTCACCCATAACAGGTCTTCGTGCCAGACCATGCCCGCATAGCTGGTATCGCCGCCCGATGGCAAACGCTGGAATTCAGAGATTGTTCCGGCATCCGCATCGATCCAGCAGAGGGAAGTCCATGCCGGCCCCCAACCCTCCTCCCCACCGTAGAACCGAACCGCAGCCACGAGGCGTCCGTCAGGGATCTGAATCATATCCGGCCCGCCGAAGCGGACGCCCAGATCCTTCCAGGTCCAGTCCGTATACGGCGGGGCGGCGATGCCGATCAAGCCGGTTGAGGGTTCTTCCCCATGGACATCGCGGCGCAGAAGGCACAGACAGGTGCCGTTTTCGAGAAACACCAGGGAGGATTCGTTCGAATAGCCCCTATCGACAAGCGTTTCCACCAGCGATTCGAATGTGACGCCGTCCCGGCTTATGTACAGCCGCGTGGTGCGGGTGGTCCCGGTCCCGTATCCGATGCCGTAGGCCACACCCTTGTGCCAAGTAACCCGCCACAGCCAGTAATTTGCATGGCCTACATCGTGGCCGGCGCCCCACGTTCGTCCGTCCACCGAGAACCAGGTTCTGGACTGATGCCGAATTGGCGCGGGCTGATGCACCGCCGCCGCTCCGACGAGCATCAGGCGTCGGTCCGGTGTGACCGACAGCTTCGCATCGCGCAGGTCCGCCGTATCGTCCGTGATTAACGCCGCACTGGTCCACGAGTTACCATCCCGAGAGGTGATCACCCGGAGGGCGCCGTCAGCGGATACGTGGCTCTCTCCTTCACGAAACACGCAGAACCATTTTTCTTGGAACCGCACCAGGTCCGTGAATGCGTTATGCGGCGCCCCGTCCCATATTCTTTTCACATCCAATGGTTTTTTCACGAGATTGGAATTCCTCTCACCTTTCTTTGTCCTTATTTAGTCTCATACTCGTTGAGGCCCGGGGCTACCCACGTTTTCGCCAATTCAACCTAGGTTTCGTGAGCAAAATTAGATCGAACGGCATGCAGGTTTTAGACATCGCACACGGCTCTAAAATTGATCTCCGCGAAGGGCACTCCAGCGGAAAATTTTCTCGTATTGACCGCCCCGACGTATTCTCATTGCGGAACGATAAGCCTGCCATTTTCACCGTCAACAACGGCAAAGGACTTAAAATCAACCCTTTACACCAACATCATCTCGTCTTTCCCCGTCCACCTCTCGACGCAGACAGCCCCTTTAACTCCTTAACTGGATTTACGCCTACCCTGTAATCTTTGTTCGTGAATAGATCATTGTATTATAACCCACCCGCGGATCAGGGCAAGAGGCCAGTGGTAAATCCATTACTCACAGGCACAGACACGTTACACTGGGGAGCGACCGTAGTATGTAATAAAATTTGGACCTCCTACGAAAGATGTAACAGGATGGCTTCAATTAGCTCAAATTCCGATTGAATGTCAAAGGTTTTATGGAAACCCTTCGATCCTTTTGACAGGAGCGTTCCACGAGGATATATTGCATGTTATTACTCATCATAAACAAGGGGAAGTTACTATGCAATCGAGTACTTTATCCGTCATGCTGCCCGTCCTCTGCGCCGTTTTTTTGATCATAGTTTTCATAGCATGCGATACCCCGAAACCGCCAGGTCTAAAGATGGACCCAGCGACCCATAAGATGGAGATCAATCAATGGCACGAGAATCGGATCGCTTCGCTGACGAGCCAGTCCGGCTGGCTGAACCTATCCGGCCTGTTCTGGCTGAAAGAGGGCGTTCACACATTCGGGGCACATGAATCTAACGACCTGGTGTTTCCAGCGGGCAAGGCGTCTGATCATATTGGAACGTTCTTATTAAAGGACGGTGCGGTCAGCATTAAAGTCAACCCCGGTGTGGAGGTTCTTAATGACGGGGTACCCGTGACTGAAATGGACCTAATCGTCGGAACAGAACTGACGCACGGATCGTTGAGCTGGTTCGTCATAGAACGGGAGGGCGGGAGCAAAGCCGTGCGGCTGCGGGACAGCGAACACCCGGACCTCCAGTCGTTCAACGGCATCGAGAGGTACGAGATCAATCAGGCCTGGCGTGTTAAGGCGACCATGGAAGCCTATGATCCACCGAAATTGCTCACGGTACCCACAATATACGGTACGGTCCGTGAGCAGCCGTCGCCCGGCGTGCTGGTATTCGAGATCGACGGTGAAGAATATCGACTGGATCCGATAGATGGAAATCGGCTTTTCATAATTTTTGCAGATGAAACCAATGGTCGGGAAACGTACGGTGCCGGCCGTTTCCTGTACATAGATCCGCCCGGACCGGACGGGACTACCGTCATCGACTTCAACAAGGCCTACAACCCGCCCTGCGCGTTCACAGCCTTTGCCACCTGCCCGTTACCCCCGATACAGAACCGCCTGCAGGTTGCAGTAACGGCCGGGGAAAAACAGTACGAGGCAGGGATACATTAGTTCCCATACCTTCCAAACCTCTCTGCAGCAAACCGGGTGGAGATGGGGATGCCTCTCGTTAAGGTTATTTTTCAAGGGGTTTCAATCGGCCCACAGCCAAAAAATGGTGAATTTGATACTTGTTGCGGCAATACCCTCCCTAATGCCACAGGTAATCCGTATATGACCGCGCCTCATGGCAACAGAACCATTATGACTAACTCTGTATAGATAGGTACATGCACTCGTCCCCCCTTCAAATGTGGGAGGGGTATTCTTTCTTGTAGTTTTCAACTGTTCCTTTTATTTTGTTTAATTTTCAGGAAAAGGAACCTGATTACCCTGTTGTTTTACAGGAGAACTAGCCGCGAGGTCGCATGGAGGACAAACCTATAACGGCCATCATCGTCGGGGCAGGCCATCGATCGTTGCATTATGCGTCCTATGCCGCGCTTCATCCCGGCGACCTCAAGATCGTCGGTGTTGCGGATCCCAATGGGCTCAGGCGCAAACAGGTCGCCGAAAAATTCGGACTGCCCGAACAACGCTGTTTCGGGACGGCAGAAGAACTGGCTGCGCAACCAAAATTCGCGGACGCGGTCATTAACGGTACCATGGACCACCATCACGTGCCCACCTCGATCCCTCTGTTACAGGCCGGCTATCATCTTCTACTTGAAAAACCGCTTGCTACCGACGAAGCTGAAATGCAGCAGCTGGTACGGACAGTCGAGACCAGCGGCCGCACCGTCATGATCTGCCATGTCCTTCGTTACGCTCCGTTTTATGCGAGGATCAAGGAACTCGTAGGCAATGGGGAAATCGGGGATGTTGTAAACATACAGACTTTGGAGCACGTTAGCTACCATCACATGGCCGTCGGTTTCGTAAGAGGTAAATGGAACAGGAAAGCCCGATGCAGGTCTTCGATGCTCATGGCCAAATGCTGTCATGACCTGGATCTTCTGGCCTGGATGAAGAGTGGCATCTCCCCGGCATCCGTGGCATCATTCGGCAGCAACATGTATTTTCGTCCCGAAAACATACCGGACGACGCCGGTCACCGATGCCTGGTCGATTGTTCCATAGAGCCCGAATGCCTGTATTCCGCCCGCAAGCATTACATCGATCACCCGGACCGCTGGTCGTTCTATGTTTGGGATGGGCTCGAACATATCGCACAGCCGACCATCGCGCATAAGATCGAATCTCTGAAAACCGACAACCCCTACGGTAGATGTGTCTGGCGGTGTGATAATGATGTGGTGGATCATCAATCTGTTGTGGTGTCCTTCGACGATGGTTGCACGGCGACACATAACATGGTGGGGGGTACCGCGAGGCCGTCACGTTCTATCCACCTGCTTGGCACAAAAGGGGAAATACAGGGCGTATTCGAGGACAGTCGGATCGTGATCAGGCACATGGACACCCGACCCGACCATGAATATTCGGAGGCCGTGATCGACCTCAACGAACACGGTGACATGCACGGCGCCTCGGGCGGCCACGGCGGGGGGGACCTGCGGCTGGTCTCGGACTTTGTGAACACCCTGCGCGGACGTCCCCGCTCGATCTCCTGCACGAGCCTCGAAGACTCCATCGCCGGGCACGCCATCGGCTTCTGTGCGGACCGGGCCATGGAGGAACATACCATCGTGAGCGTACACGGTTTATAAGAAAGGCTGTTCCATGAGCGATTCCATCCTTTACGAAATGCACATGCACACCCCGCTCTGCAAACACGCCCGCGGAGAACCGGGGGACTACGCAGAGGTCGCACTGCAACGTGGTCTGAAAGGGATTGTAGTGACCGACCACAACCCGACGAATAACGGCTGGTCACCCGGTGTGCGTATGAGCTTGGAAGAACTGGATAAATACGTGGACATGGTCAGCAGGGCACGGTCGGCGTGGGCAGGCCAAGTCGATATCCGGCTAGGTATCGAGAGTGATTATGCACCCGGCATGGAGCCCTGGCTGGAGCAACTGCACGGATTGGCGTCGTTCCACCACGTACTGGGCTCCGTGCATCCCCAAATCCGAGAATATCAACGACTGTATTACAATGGTGGAATAGTTGAATTTCAAAAAACATATTTCGAGCATCTGGCCATGGCCGCGGAAACCGGACTGTTCGATACCCTCGCCCACCCGGACCTGGTAAAAAACATCTCGCCGAACGACTGGGACATCAACCGGGCAATGCCGTTTATCCTTCCCTGCCTCGATCGTATAGCCGCCGCCGGCACTGCCATGGAGTTGAACACATCCGGACTTAACAAAGCCTTACCCGAAATGAATCCTGGCAGTGCCATGCTCGCTGAAATGCGAAACCGCGATATTCCGGTCGTCATCGGCGCGGATGCCCACGATCCTCACCGGGTCGCTGCAAATTTCAAAGGGGCCCTGGACCTGCTGACCACCGCCGGCTATACCCACACGAGCATTTTCCTTGATCGCAAACGCCACGACCTGCCGATCGAACAGGTATACGAAAGCCTGAAAGAGGCATAGGGAGAAGCACAAACAAAATTACCCCGATGCCAGCCGAAGTTTTATGAAATTTCACCAGCACAAGTCCCTTCCTTGTTGAATCACCGGACACCCTTTCTCTAATGGCTTTTGATTAGAAACCCGGTACCTTGCTGAGTCACTGTCATATCATCCGCCGACCAGATTAAGACGGCATGGGCACGGTAAAGTCCACAGACGCTACCGGAATGAATGAAGAGTCAAACCTCAAGGTTTTGTTAGAGCAATGGCGCCCGGCACGTTCTTCGACCCCGTTACATATTCCCGGAAATCCGGCACCGGTAACGGCATCCCACCTTGTTCGATAGAGCGTTCACTGATGAGCCCCGGCACAGTAAAATCCAACGCCCGATACAGGTCGATTGGCGGCTCCGTATCCCCGACAATCGCATCGATGAAATCCCGCACCTCGAAATAGTCTCCGCCCCAGTGGCCCGATTCAAGCGCTTCGGCCGGCGGGTTGCGCCAGAAGGCCGGCAGGTAGGTTTCAAATTCGGAGAGCGGACGCCATTCGTTCATATCACGGCAGACATCGGCTAGCCAGATCTTGTGGTCGTCGCCCATGCCCCGGGGCGCTTCGTAGCAGGCCCTGGTGCCCTGGAGCGCATAATAGGCCAGGCCATGGGGGCGATCTGACACCAGATCAAACCGGATCTTGATCAGTCCTCCGCTCGCTAATTTGCACATCATAATGATGGTGTCTTCGATTTTGTAGGTGGCGCCATAGTGGTGTCCGGTGCCGAAACAGGCCACCGAGACCACCCGTTCATCAAACCAGTACAGCGCCGGCCCCAGACTATGGGTGCCGTACGTGCAGCCGTTCTTACCAACCTGCCAGACCTTGCGCCAGGGCGTATTTTCGCAGTGCGCCTTCAATTCGTGGACGTACTCTCCTTCACCAAAATAAATATCACCGAACATGCCTTGCCGGACCATCTCGCGGATGAGTACATTCCATTTGATGTAACAGTAGTTCTCCGCCATCATGTACTTGGCGCTGCTGCCGCGCACAGCATCCACCAGGTCGCAGCACTGCTGCAGATCCGTGGCCGCAGTCACTTCGGAGAGAACGTGGATATTACGGTCCAACGCCGCCACCGCCATCGGTGCATGCAGATTCATGGGTGTCGATACAACCACTGCATCGACACCGCTGTCGAGCATGGCGTCATAGTCCGTATACCGCTCCGCCACCCCGTATTCATCTCCGGCCCTGGCCAGTACATCCGGGTTCGTATCACATAGAGCTGTGACCGAAGTCTCTTTGAGCATCTGAAATGTTTTGATGAAACTCCGTCCTCGCGGCGCCCCGACCACGCCCACTTTCAATTCACTAGTCATGTCCCTCCTTCCTCCAATCACGAATACGCTGTGCTAGCGATACCACCGTTCCGACAAGGATACGATCACTGTTCCGGGCCAGGTGTTCACACAATTCCCTAAGTGCCACATCCGACACCGCCAGGTGACCTTCGTGTATGCCGTGCAACTGCCGGCACGTAGCTTTGCCGGGTCGGCCCTTCCCCGATATGTGAGTGGTAGCACGGATAACAGAAGCTGTTGGCGCCCTGGTTCGGCATAACCGCCTCGATCCTCCGTTTACCTTCCGTAATTTCAACCTCTATTTCATCAATCGTCATACGTTCGAGACCGGAATTCCGATGGTCCCTGAACGCCCACGAACAAGGATGGTTTACGGTATGATTACCAATTTCATGCCCGATCGCAGCCACCTTCCTCCATGGCGCAAGGAGTTCTCTCCAGGACGGCGTTTCGCCCCCCGCGCTCGTCACAGCCGCGGGGATTGAGATAGAACGTGCCGGACAACCCGAAGTCATTCAACATCGGAGCAGCCACCTCCAGCTGTGATTTCATACCATCGTCGAATGTTAAAGAAACAGCCCCCCGGCAATCATCCGGTCAGAGAGTCGAAACCTGTGGCATCTGTTACGCTCCTCGTAATGGACTGTTGGTAAAAACTATCCTATCAGAATCCGTCATCCCTGAAGCCGGGAAATATCAGGTTTTTTCAGTGTCTCCGGTACCGCCAAAAGTAATGTCAGAGATGCCAGAAAACCAATACCCGCCAGGGTGAACGCCGACGTTTCCAGCCCGAACAGGTCGGCGAAGTTGCCCACCGCGAGAGGACCACCTACACCACCCAAATCACCTATGAATCGCCACAGGCCCAGAAACTGTCCTGTTCCGTCGGCAGGCGCCAGATCGGCACCCAGGGTCATCATGCAACCGGAGCCGAGACCATTGCCGAATCCAATGACCAGCGTAGCCAGCAGCAGGCCGGTAAACGTGGTAGAAAATGGGATCAGCCCCATGCCGATCCCCATGAGGATAAAGGAGGGTACCGAGACATATTTGCGTCCGAACCTGTCCATCACGTAGCCGGCAAGCGGAAATAGCATCATGTCAACCGCTGCGCTCATGGTTACGATATAGCCGATATCATCCACATCCAGGCCGACCACCGTGGCGCCGTACAACGGAATCAAAAGACGGCGCCCCTGTCGAATCATCTGAGCAAAGACCTGCGCCGAACCTGCGGTAAAGAGCATTCTTCCATGCTCGATGAACATCCGCTTGATCCGAGACCATGCCGCATACTGAACAACCTCTTGACTGTCGGGTCGATCCTCTTTTATGAAAAACAGTACCAGAAGGAGCACCATACCGGCCAGTGTCGCGGACACAAACATAGGAAGACGAAGCCCGAAGGCGGCACCCAGAATCCCCCCGATGGCCGGACTGGCAAACGTGCCGACTCGGTTGATACCGCCGAAGATAGCCAGCGCCTGTCCCCTGGTCTGATTGGTGACCACGTCCGTGATGTACGTATGCCGTGAGATGTTCCATAGAGCCAAGCCGATGCCGGATATGATCCGGTATAGAACCAGCTCGAACCCGGTGCTTGCCAGACCGACACAGACCATACTGACCGCTATCAGTCCTACGCCTATTACCATGCCGCTCCTGCGGCTGATCCGGGACAGAATTATCCCTGCAGGGACGTCCCCGATAACGGTCCCCAGACTGCTGCCCGCCACCACGAGGCTGATAGCACTGAACGATAGATCGAACGACCTGGCAAACAGCGGCAGCGTAGGGATCAGTATGCCCGATCCGAATGCCAGGAGAAACGTCGGCACGTAGACCGGCATTATCAGATCTTTCCATGTGGAGTTCAATGGATTACAGCCACCTCTCGAACCAGCCGTACGCCTCTCGCCCAGAGATCTCATGAGCGCCGTCGAACACGTCGTGTGCCAGTCGGTCTTCCTGATCATACAGCGCGTAAAATCGTCGTAAATCCCGGACCGTTTCCACGGAAGCATCATATGGAAACATAGGGTCCGTGCGACCGTTTTCCGCCACCATTGGCCGCGGTGCGATAAGGGAGGCGATATCTACATGTTCGAAGTTAAGGGCCAGTTCCTGCACGTTACCGCACACGCAGTGGGCCACGTCCAAAAACGTGGATCGAAACGACGACAAAAACCCGCTGATTCCGGTTACTTTGACCCGTAGATCGAGTGCCGATATCAGCAGTGTGGTGACGCCACCGAGACTCAGACCGTAACATCCGATACGGTCCGCGTCCACTTCTTCCAGAGAGGTAAGCACATCCAGCGCCCTTGTCAGTTCTTTTACGTACACGCCATAGGTGGTAAAACCGAGAAGCTGCGCTACACCCGTGTAGTATCCGTGTTCGCCAAAATGGTCCGGCATCCGCTCGCCGAAGCCCACATGCTCCGGGATCAAAGTGACGAAACCACGTCGAGACAGTTCCAAAGGATACTGTTTGTAAATGCCGCGTTCGAACATCACCTGGTTCATACCACGCCCATGACCGGGTGGGCACAGCACTGCGGGAGCCGGACCATCCAGGTCGTCGGGAATCAGAAGAAAGCCCGGAACACGCACTCCGGGAAAAGATTGATACCGCACCCGCTCGATCCGAAACCCTTCCGGATTTATTCCGGCCCAGGGTAGAGACGAGGGATCTATCTGCTCCCTCACCAGTTCAGGCGCCCCCAGTTCAGACGGCATCCGGAGTCCCTGCGCCAGGACCTCCCGCGCCTGCGGTTGCCACGCCTCGAAGCCCTCAAGCGTATCTCCCTGGAACCGGTGTTTCCTGCCTTCCTTGTCATATCGTCGAAACAGATATTCGCGAAAATCAAGACTGAGAGGATGTAACTGATCCATGTTTTCACTCCTGTCGTGGGATTGGATCGTCTCCGACGGAATAAGCTTTTACTCCGCCACGCAACGGAACCCCAGGTTCAGGCTCCCATGGCTATCGCGGTAAGCCGCCGCCATACACGCTTCCTGCTTGGTCCACCCACCGCCGCGAACGACTTTGAATTTCACGGGGCTCTCGTAGACAAACGGCTCCCGCATCCCCAGATAAATCATCGGTTCACCACCCGGATAGGATTCGAATTCAGAGATGGTGTACTCTTTTACATTGCCAATCATGTCGAAAAGGCCTTCCGGTGTCGCGCCATCGGGAAAGCTTCCCACCGGCGTCGTACCTCCGTAGTAAAAGTCATAGTTAGCCAGATCCGGTGTGATGAGTTTGTCTCCCCAGGCGTAGGTGCGGGCCTCCGTCCCCCTGGCGGCCCGTTCCCACTGGGCCTCCGTGGGCAGCCTCTTTCCCCTGCTGTCGGCATAGGAGCACGCCCCTTCGTAACTCACATAGACAACCGGGTGGCGCTCCCTGCCTTCCACAACCTCGTAACGCCCCTCGGCCGTCCTGATAATGCCGCATCGTTCCGGGATACGCATCCGTGTGTCGTAGTACACGCCGAACTCGCCCTCATTCAGAAATGCGGCGAATTCAGCCACCGTCACCGGGTACCGGTCCATCCGGAAGGACTCCAGAGAAACTTCATGCGCGGGACTGCGCCTTACATCGGTAGGGTCTGGCCCCATGGTGAAATTGCCGGCCGGGAAATAGACCATATCCTCATCGTGGCGGGAAGGCCGCGGCGGTGGTGTAAGGATTTCCACAGGAGTTCCCCAGGTCTTGTCGGACACCGTGTCCGCAGTCCTATCGGAGAAAATAACCCGGCCCCACATCTCCGGATTGTGCAGGTCTCCTGTGTGGGTGGATTGCCAGACCCAGTCTTCGCAGGGGCTTTCGGGCAGCTTGGAAGGATACAGATGATCGTATATGTGCATGTACTGCACCCGGCTGAAGTTAGCGCGCCACACATCGCCTGGTTTTATGGGGAGCGAAACCCGGGGATTCCGCTCCAGAAGCGACCTGATTGGCCAAGCGACTTCCACCGTCCACCCAATGTCATCATCATAGTGGTAGTTCAGGGACCCGTGCACATGCACCGCGTGGCGGAGGCCGGTGACGTCGTAATCCGTGTGCAAGGCCGAAGCGCGGTGGTAATCGGTTTCATGGAACATATCCCAGACGCAATTAAGGGGGTTGATCTCGAACTCGTAGTACTGGACTCCGTCCCCTGTGGGATCCAGGAAGATCTCGAAATCATTGTCCATATATACCACACAATCCCGCTCCGTAAGCGTGCCGTAGACATTCTCCTCCTGTAGTTCCGCACCGAAATACAGGTTTTCGTCATCATAAAGCATCTTGACGCGGGTCGTTTTCCACGGCGGCGGTGCGTAGGGCGCCTGGTGGTCTTCAAACGGCTGGGACCAGTTGGCGTCCTGCCATGCTTTTTCATCCAGTTTTCCGTCGATCGTAATGGCGCCGGACGCCCGATGGCACACGTAGGTGCGCGGTGAAAGCGGTCCAGGGACAGTGTTCAGCGCGGGCGGTTTTGCCAGGTACACAGGCTGCGGCGCGTCATCCGGAAACATTCGGTGCCGACCCCAGATGTAGACCGTGCCCGCGGCACCGTGTTCCGGTGCTAACGAGACGAATACAGAGGTCTGTGAGGTCCGCCAAGAGCGACTGAATTCGTCAGGATGGGAAATCCCATCCGAAGGTGGGTATGCCTGAAGCACATTGCGAATTATGGCAGTGTTATGCTCACAGCCTGTATAATCGGCCCTAACGCCATAAAATAAGGAATTGCGGAACGTGTAGGTGAGTGTCTCCGCCTTGATGCCGAAGACATTAGTATTCTCGTCTTCACGAACCGAACAGGGTGCGGGATACCCGGTATTCGACCACTTCCAGGGAATATCTTTCTGGCGGGTACCCCACATAACATCCCGGAATCCTTCTGCAGCAATGGAATGGGAGAATGACTCTGACAACGAAAACTCCTTGATCCAGAGATTGGTAGTATATTCATTAACTGATGAGAATTTCGAGTGATATGTCTACAATATTATGATGTCAAGCCTGTGTCAATGTAGGTTTACCCCCAAGGAACACAATCAATGTCGCATTGGAATAAAAATGAACTCCTGGAAGAGGACCGGCATCTGCTTCACCCGCTTCAGCATCCATCGGACCATGAAAACCCGACCATATTCGTAAAGAGTGACGGTGCGATGGTTACGGACATAGATGGCCGGGAGTACATAGACGGCCTGTCCAGCCTTTGGAACGTGACGATCGGCCACGGCCGCCATGAACTGGCCGAGACGGCAGCAGCACAGATGAAAGAAATGGCTTATTTTTCAGCTTATGTGGGTTGCACCAACGTACCGGCCATCCAGCTGGCCACACGGTTGAGCGAACTGGCACCTGATGGAATGAACAGCACCTTCTTCACGACCGGAGGAGCGGTATCAAACGACAGCGCAATTAAAACCGCCCGGTTCTACTGGCAGGCGCAGGGACAGTCTGAAAAGGTCAAAATTATTTCACGCTTCGATGCGTATCACGGCGTGACCATGGGCGCCATGAACGCCACCGGGATTTCTTCCTATTGGCCCATGTTTGAGTCCAATCTGCCAAACTTTCTGCATGTGATCCCTCCGTATCCCTACCATTATGCGCCTGATGAATCAGGCCTGCAATGCGGCGAGGCGGCGGCCAACGCACTGGAGACGGCCATACTCAGGGAAGGACCGGAGACGGTGGCTGCCTTTATCGGCGAACCGGTACTGGGCGCCGCGGGCGTCATCGTGCCGCCGGACGACTACTGGCCACGTGTGCGGGAGATCTGTGCCAGGCACAAGGTCCTGCTCATCGCAGATGAGGTGATAACAGGTTTTGGGCGGATCGGGTACTGGTTCGGCCTATCCAGGTGGGAGGTGATTCCGGACATCATCACCTTCGCCAAAGGCGTGACCAGCGGATACCTGCCGCTGGGAGGCATCATCGTATCGGATGAGATCAACGAAGCCATCCAATCCACTACGCCGGATCGGAAATGGAACCATTCGTTCACTTACTCGGCACACCCCACTACCTGCGCTGTCGGGTTGAAAAACCTGGAAATTATCGAGGAAGAGAATCTGATAGGTAGGGCGGTCAACCTGGGTGCCTATCTCATGGATAGACTGCGTAACTTTGATGATCTGGAGCATGTAGGCGATATACGGGGCATCGGTTTGATGGCCGCCGTGGAACTGGCCGAAGACCGGGACGCGCACAAACTTTATGATCCATCAGACAAGATCGGAAGCAAAGTCATTAAAGAAATGATGAACCGTGGTGTGTACACCCGTTGCCGTGGAGACAGTATAAGTTTCGCCCCGCCCCTGATTGTCAGCGAAGAGCAGATCGACCGAATGTTAGACGTCGCACGTGAGTCAATCGCAGCGGTGACGGAAGGGTAGTTGATTGGGATGGGCCGAAGGATAAGCTCTACCAAAAACGCAATATCGGTACGAGGCAATATGTCGGGTGGTGACACGGAAGAAACCGAGCCCAGCCGCTCAAACGGACGCCCAGGTGGTTCGGTATTCACGATACGCTGACAAAAAGCGCAGGCGTACTCGCATTCCTGAGAGAACGGCCGGGCAACGATCGGCTTGGGAGCTTCTGAACTTAGAGAGACTCCAGAACCTCGTACAGGATGACTGTCGGGTTAGCTACCTTCGCCCCCTTTTCATAAACGACAAACTTATCATCACATGGGCACCGTAAACAAACCCATCGATCGGCTGCAGGGCCGTAGTGAAAGAGCGATAGTAGTACATTCTCAGGAAGGAAACATCGAGAGATACCGGAAATTCGCTCAGTGTGGTCGCCGCGATACCGACAGCCGCATAAGGACCGGCGAGCAGGCCGAACCGAGTCGAACCGGACCCGTCCGAATTTTGAGATGTGGATGGTTGAATGCCCGGGTAGAACGTATTAAGCATGCCTATGCCGCCGGTCACATAGGTACGGTAATCTATAAGAGAGCTGCCCGCGCTGGAGGGACGAAACATGTAGGTAAGGCCAAACTGAAGTGGCACGATCGTGGACTGACTTTCGGCTGCGAAAATGCTGCTGGCTTTGAACAGCCCGAGGTTCGTTCTGGAATATCCTATCGAACTCCGCAGCTCCCATCTGGGATTGAACACATAGTACGCTTGGATACCGAAGGGCTGTGCCTCGGCTCCGGTTTCCTGAAACCTTAGATAGGTATATCCGCCTCCCGCGCGAATTTTCTCAACATCCTTGTCCTGGGCTCTGCCCACGACCGGAAACCCGATCCATAATATCGCCGCACTGAAGACCAGATACCGGTACCTGGGCTGCATGGCCACCTCAATCTGTTTACATTACTTGTGAATTCAAATACATTTGAATCAATTATATGACGAAAATGTAAAGAGAATAGTTCCCTCCTGTTGGTAACTGTTGTTTTCTTCAAGAGGAAGTGAACTAAGAATCAATTTTTCCGATTGGATTTGCCGGCGAGTATCGGCAACTGTCGTTCAGCCCAGGCATTCTGGCTCTGCCCTTTTCATTGGGATCGAAGGGGGTTTCAGCGGAGTCGGCAGGTCCGGTACCCGTAATCAGAAAACTACCTAGTCCAGTGATGTCTGAATCTGAAACGTGCGATCCTTTGGCTCGTTCGAATTTATGAAATATTGATTAAAACTCATTCCGCAACCCGAAATGGACTTTTCCGTTCAACAGCGTATCCTCCTCCCCGATGGCATAGTCTATCCCCAGAATACCCAGTGACGATTCCAGTCGAAGGCCGATTCCATAACCTATTTTAGTGTCCCTGACGTGGGTTGTGGTCTTTCTGTATTCGAAACGGCCGGCATCAAAAAACATGAAAAAGCGCGAACGGGATGAGAGTAACACCCTATATTCGGCATTGGACCAGAACACCCGGGAACCACGGAATTCATTTTCGCGATATCCCCTGAGTGTTCTTGCACCTCCGAAACGGAATTGCTGTGCAAGCGGCAGAATCCGCTCACCACTCCGGATGTCCAGTCCATGCAGGCCTATGGACGCCACATGCCGCCGGACAACCGGAACATAGTACTCCAGATCAATCCGCACCCGGCTTGTCTGCACCCGCGGTCGCTCCGGCGTGTGCAACATGCTGGCCTCGTTCCACCGGATGCCGTAAACCGCATCGAAACGTGCTACCGTGCCCCTGCGGGGGTTCAACAGGTCATCTCGGGAATCGATGGAAATACCGATCCGACCGTTGACCTCTCGACTACTGCCGAGCAGTGTGGCGCTGAGAGAATCGGGAATGATCCGGCGCCAGTCGACGGTGAAATGGCCTATGATCCGGTCCGTGAACGGCATCCTAGCCCGGGCGCTCAACTCGGTGGCAGTAAAAGAGGAATCCTGCTGAGTCTGGCCCAGCTCGAAGCCGATCGTGACCGGATATCCCAGCAACCACGGCTCCTCGTACCGTATCCGTATGTCGGATGACAGCGGATCCCGCCGAAGCCAGGAGGCGTGCACCTGCCGGCCGGTACCTGCTATGTTTTTAAGAGACAGTGTAGCCGCCCCGGTAATGAAACCAGACCGGCCCTGTAAGCCCGGCATATAACCGAGGATGCCATCGACCGCGCTTGTACGTCCCTCTTCCACTCGAATTACGATCGATGCTCCGTCTCCACTCTGGTTCACATCCAGCTCCGCCTCAGAAACGGTTTCGAACAATCCCAACCGCAACAACCGCTCTCGGCCTTGTACCAGGCGGCGCTGATCGAACGGCATTCCGGCCGCCGTCCGCAATTCTCGAATGATGACGTGATCCTTCGTATGTGTGTTTCCTTCGACGCGAAATCCGTCTATTCGGATAAGCGGCCCTTCGTGTATGATAAGAGTAACGTCGATCGAATCATCCGCGGGACGCAGCTTGGCGATCTCAACCCTGCAGTATGGATATCCCTCTCGCTCATAACGAGTAAGCAGTCGGTCGATGTCCCGCTTCAGAAGCTGTGCGTTGAACGGATCGCCCGTACGACTGTCGAATTCCACTAGGAGGTCCACCGTGTCCCTGAAAGTATTGCCGGATATCTCGATCTTACCGAATTGCGCAGGCGTCCCTTCACGGACCGCGAGAAAAATAACGACGGATAAAGAATCTCCCGAAAATTGGACTACCGGCAGTATTTCCGCACGAAGATACCCCTGAGCCGCATATCGTTCGAGCACCTGCCGCAGACCCTTGTCGAACAGATTTTTGTCGTAAGGCCTTCCCGGGTGCAGGCCGGCTGTCCCTACGATATCATCGGTTGACATGACCGTATTTCCGGTGACTTCGGTTTTCTCGATCGTTTGATTGACAGGCTGGTTCACTGTCGATATGGTTAGCGCCAGTAAAATGGATGCCGCGGTCACGATAGCAGTCAAAGCGCAATCCTCTTCCACCGTCCCCGACGGAATAAAATGTAGCCCACAACGGCCCGAAGGCCCCAATCGATCACCGTCCCCCACCACACACCGGCCAGCCCCCATCCCATTTCCATCGTAAATACGTATATAACTCCGACCCGCAGAAAGATCGCCCCAAAGAAACTGATAAGCATCGGACTCAAGGTGTCACCCGCGCCCCTCATGGCCGCGGTATAGATCATCAGCAAGGATGACGAAATCAGCTCCAACGCCGCAATACGGACGCACAGGGCCGCCAGGTCGCTGACTTCGCGACTGGGACTGAAGACGCTCACAAGCATTTCCGGTATGGTCACAAACGGCACCGCCAGTACCGCCATAGCGACCGTACCGATAATGGCGGATTTCCTTACAGTGAGAACCGCAATTTCCGGTTTCTCCGCGCCCAGGCTCTGACCCACGATGGCCGATACCGCCATGGAAAGTCCGTAAACCGGCATAAAACAGAACATTTCGATACGAATCGCCATAAAATGTGCTGCCAACGCGGTGGTACCAAGACCGGTGACGATCCACAGGAACGCCCAGTAGGCACCCTGTAGTACGCCCTGTTCCCCGATGTTGGGCAGGGCAACCCGGAGGATGGACTTGACCAGGGACAGATTAACGGTGTAGAGATGCCTGCCGCAGATATAGAATCCATCTCCGAGGCGAAACAGTTTCACCAGGATGATTGACGCACCGATAACAAAGGACAGTCCGGTCGCCAGGGCGGCGCCCTCGATACCCATCCGGGGAAACGGTCCGATACCGAAAATCAGCACCCAGTCGCCCACCACGTTGAAGCAGTTCATGATGCCGGTGGCCACCAGCGGTGTCCGCGTGTCGCCAGACGCCCGGAGGATGGCGCCCCCGATATACAGTATCAGGCGCACCAGGCTGAAGGTAAACACGATGTCCATGTACCCGAGTGCTGCCTCGATCACCTCTGGTTCCGTGCCCAAGGCCATCAGAGCCTGCTCACCAAAAGTGAGTCCGACAACCGCCAGTATGCCTCCCAGAACAATACCTATGAGCAAGCCCTGACCCGCAGCCTCACTGGCCGCGTTCTTATCCTTGCGGCCCAGATTCCGAGCTACGATGGCGCCCGCCGCCACCCCGATGCCGTAAAACGTAAAAATGACTGTGAACAACACCATCGAACTCTGTCCCACCGCGGCGAAGGCGATGGTTCCCAGGCGGCCAACGAAAATGCTGTCGATAATGTACACAAACGTCTGAAGCAGATTCTCCAGAATCGCCGGCCACGCAAGGGAAATGATGGTACGGTTCAATCGCTTTTCAGAAAGATCGATCATGGAGGGCCTATGGCTGGATTTCGTTCCGCCTGAAGACGCGGTATTCGTCTATCTCCGTATCGAGTTCGTAACCTGCATGTATGTAATTCCATAGAGTTTCAGCGTGTTCAAAATTCCAGTCGATGATGATAAAACGAGTCTGTGTCTGCTCCAGAATTTCTCTTATGGCAACCTGCTCTGGCTGATTCGGAACGAGAGGAAGAGGAAAATGAAGAGGCGCCGGAGTGTTTCGCTCTGACAGAAACATAATTAGCCCTCCGTTTTTCGCAGCCACGAACACGGGTTCTGAAGCAGCAGTCCGTTCGCGGATATATTGACAGATCGCCTCTATGGGATCCGCATAGTTCTGTTTTACGCCAATCCCCCAGTCGCCTCACGGCATCGTGTAGCTTATACGCCTGTCCAGTGAGAGGCGGCCATCCTGTCCCAGCGCTTTCAACTCCAGCCAGTACTGGGATCCCCAGATTACAAACGCGGAAATGGCCGTCAGCGGTAGGGAAAGCATCGAGGCCAGGCGTACCGTATGACCGATACGTCTCGACCAGGGCAGTGCAAACCACTCTGCAGCCGTAGACAGTGCCCATAAACGGTGAACGATGAAGATATACAGGACGAAACCGGTCGGCATCGTATAGACCAGGTAAAACGGGTGTTGCATGGGATATATACAGAACAGAACGTACAGATGCGCGACGAAGACGGCGCCCACGATTCGCCGGTCAGAGCCGTTAAGGCCGAGACATCCGGGACGGACATGTTCGCAAACGAGAAACGGGAAGAGGAGCCAGGAAAAGAGGGGCGATGCCAGGTAGACCACACTATAGAAAATTTCCAGGTTCGCCCATCCCAAGAATGCCGATGGAGAGGTCCATGCTTCCATACCGTCGATGGTGAGCCGCACCGGGTAGATCATAAGCGACAGGCAAATCAGCGGCCACAAGGCTTTTCTAAAGAAAGCATGGTCCCATCTCTTAGAGATTGCCCAGGCAGGTGCCAGGAGGAGCAGTAGAAATGTGCCCAGGGGATTCTGTACCCAGTCCTGTAATGCCGGAAAGTTACTACCCCAGACCCACTGATCAAGAAATCGACCCGGATACTGAAACGTACCGTACATCAGGTCCGAAAGCCCGCCGTGCCACGCGAAAAAGCCGGCATAGCAGGCCAGAGGTAAACAAAAGCCCGCCATGGTCCACAGGACCGGCCTAAGGCAGGCCGTGTCCTCTCCGTTATTCCGATCCCTGGAGAACCAGATAATCAGGGGACTGAGCCACAGCATGGAGAGAAAGAGATACGCGATATGAGGTTGCCGCATCCAGGCGGGCTGAATGTAGACTGTATAGATAAGCGCCGCAATAAAGAGACACAGTGTCCTGACCACCCGGTCCCATATGGTATGTCGCAGGCCTGATATCACAGGGTACTGCCAGATCAGGTACGCAATCAGCCCGGAGACGGTGAAGGCGCCCATGGTCTGTTTAGACAGGAAGCCGCAACCTGCAGCCAAACCGGCGGCCAGGAGATAGTGAGGTCGGCCTTCCTCCAGGAACCTTATGAGCGACAGCAGGGCTGCTGTTCCCAGAATAACCGCGTACCAGGAGTGAAAGGCCGTGGGGTTGATCGGAAAAGCGAACAGGAAAACCAGCCCCGGTACAAACGCCCAGAAACCAGGCACTAGGCGCTCGGCGATGCGAACGGTCATTACAGACGTCAGCCCGATCAGCAGTCCCAGGGCTACCCGTACAACACCGATGTGGATACCGAACACCTTGAACAGGAAGGCATAGAAATAAAAAACGCCTCCCGTGTACAGCGTATAATAATCACTGTGGGGCAGGTCGCCGTTCAGGATACGAACGGCCGGATAGATGGCGTTGCCTTCGTCGAATTGATTGAATCCCCGGTCGTAGAAGAGAGCCAGCCAGGCAATCGTTATCACGAGGAATATGATCCATCCCGTACGGGGCGCTCCGGCGGATTTCATCATCATGCCTCACGCGGCCGTTTGGGAGGCGCCGCGGCCACGCCCTCCATGCCGCCGCTGACCCGGAGTATCTCCCCAGTGATCCAGGCGGCTGCCGGACTGCACAGAAACGCCACGCTATTCGCGATATCCGCCGGTTCGCCCCACCTGCCGAGCGGAATGGCGGTACGGATACGCTCGACCATCTGCTCTTCTGTCAGGTCCAGTGTCTTGCTACGCTGAACCATGTTTGACCGGTTGAATTCCGTATAAACCGGTCCTGGACACACTCCGTTCACCCGCACCCCGTACGCTGCCAGTTCCAGGGCCAACGTACGCGTCAGGCTGATGATCCCCTCCTTCGCCACATTGTACGCCGCCACCAGCGCAGCCGGGTTCTGCCCATTTATGGACGAAATGTTGACGATATTTCCGGCCTCTTGCCGTTCCATGATGCCGCCGGCCGCCCGGCAGCAGTAAAACGCTCCGGTCAGCGTCACCCGTATGACCCGGTCCCACTCCTCATCGCTTAAGTCGACGACCGGCGTCACTTTCTGCCCCACGCCCGCGTTGTTCACCAGAATGTCCAGTTTTCCATGTTCCTCTGCCAAATCGTTGAACATGGCGGTAACGGAATTACTGTCCGTGATATCCAGCTGCCTGGGGTGTACATTCAAACCCCGTGCATCCAGCTTACTGGCTTCTTTAGTGACTTTATCCGTTTGAAGGTCTGCCATGATAACGGTCGCGCCGTTCGAAGCCAACTTCTCAGAAATGCCCAGACCAAGTCCCTGGGCTGCCCCGGTTACAACGGCGAGGGCGCCATCGATGCGGTAGAGGGAATCCATGATATGTTCTCCTTTTTCTATAATGTTTGGAATTTGGTATAATAAGTAATACGTGGGCCAAATTCAAGTACGACTTCGCCATCTGTTTCCCACTTGACTTCATTACCTCAACATTGTATGCTCGTAAGTTTGAATTAATGCTATCGACGCAACCCCGAATACTTCGGAGTACACGATGAGTTACGATGTAAAGGACCTGTCTCTCGCCGATGTCGGGGCCGCCCGGATAGAATGGGATGCCCGCCAGATGCCGGTGCTGCGTTCCATACGCGAAAGGTTCGCGCATGAGCAGCCGTTTAAGGGCATGCGTATCGCCGTGTGCCTTCATATCTCGACCAAAACCGCCAACCTGGTGCTGACCGTCAAATCCGGTGGCGCGGACCTCGCTGTCTGCGCCTCTAATCCGCTAAGCACACAGGACGATGTGGCGGCCAGCCTGGTAGTGCACCACGATGTGCCCATGTATGCCATAAAAGGTGAAGATCAGGAGACATTCCGGCGACACCTGCACACCGTACTGGATACCCGGCCGGTGCTGCTGATGGATGACGGAGCAGATCTTACCGCGATCGCTCACATGGAATACCGCGACTTGCTGACCGACATCATCGGCGGTACTGAAGAAACAACTACGGGTGTGAACCGTTTGCGGGCCATGGAGCAGAAAGGTGATCTTTCTTTTCCGGTGGTGGCGGTGAACGAATCCGACACCAAACATCTGTTCGATAACCGGTTCGGCACTGGACAGAGCGCGCTCGACGGCATCATCCGGGCGACCAACGTCCTGATTGCAGGCAAGACGGTGGTCGTGTGCGGGTACGGATGGTGCGGCCGGGGTGTGGCCTCCCGCGCAAGAGGGCTTGGGGCGGATGTCGTCGTAACCGAGGTGAACCCCATCCAGGCACTGGAGGCGGTGATGGAAGGCTATCGGGTGATGCCTATGAAGGAGGCTGCGAAAATCGGTGGCCTTTTCATCACGGTCACCGGCAACCACCACGTCATCAGCGGCGACCACTTGGCCGCTATGCGGGACGGCGCTCTGCTGGCCAATGCCGGGCACTTCGATGTGGAGATTGACCTGGTCTCACTCAAAAACATGGCAACGGGCGTACAGCCGATGCGGCCATTCGTCGATCAATACACTCTAGCGGACGGTCGCCGACTATATGTGTTGGGTGAAGGGCGCCTCGTCAATCTGGTAGCCGGCGAAGGACATCCGGCGGGCGTAATGGACCTGTCATTCGCGAATCAGGCGTTGGCGGCTGAGTATATCGTTAAGAACCATCAGACCCTGGAGAACAGAGTGCACACCCTTCCTGAAAACATTGACAGCAACATTGCCCGTCTCAAGCTGGAGTCTATGGGCATCGCACACGATTCGCTCACGCCAGAACAGGAAGCATACCTGGAATCCTGGCAATAAGGGTAGTGCCCAATGCCCACACCCGAACAATTCGCCGGATGCCTGATCGGAAAATGTGTGGGCGACGCCATCGGTTATCCGATCGAAGGGCAGACGCCGAAGCAGTGCAGGGAATACATAGACAGGTGCATCCGCCCCGGTGTCATCGAAAGCTGGTCCGGGCAGTATTCGGATGACTCACAGTTTGCGCGGGAGCTGGTGCAGAGCATCGTGTCCTGCGGAACGTTTGATCCAGTCCACTATGCCCGCCATGTATGTGCCCTGTTCGCTGAAAACCGCATCGTTGGACCCGGCATGGGTGCTACCGCCGCCGCCATGCGCCTGGCGCAGGGCGTACCCTGGGATCAGGCGGGTACCCCTGCACCGTCGGCAGGCAACGGGACCGCCATGCGCGTCGCCCCACTCGGCCTGTTCTATTGTCATGACCATGAATCGCTGGTGGGCGCGGCCCGCAATCAGGCCCGTGTCACCCATCAGGATCCCCGATGCCACGCCGGTGCCATCGCCATCGCTGGTGCCACAGCCCTGGCCGTGCTACAAACCCGGGCCGACCCGGTGGTGTTTCTGCCTCGGGTCGCCGCTTGGTGCCGCCAGGAAGACCCTGTCCTCGCGGAATCGATTGGACAGATATCCGAATGGCGTAACGAAGAATCTGACACGGTGCGGGAGATTGTTAAAGCCATCGGTGTCGTGCCGGATCACTGGAGTCATGGAGAGGGTATTCCACCGTTCGTCACCCAGAGTGTGCTGTGGGCCCTGTACGCCTTTATCTGTGAGCCGGATGATTTTACCGAGGCCATTTGTCTGGCCATATCAGGCGGTGGTGACGTGGACACGACCGCAGCCATGACCGGCGCGATGTGCGGCGCTCGGCTCGGTTTGTCAGCCGTCCCGAAACACTGGGCGCGCCGGGTTAACGACGGTGGAACGTGGGGACATCGGGAATTAATCCATCTTGCTGAGGCGTGTTACGGGATTCACCAGGGGCTTTACAAATAACCGAGGAGCGCATCTTGTTATCGCCGACAACACCTGAACCACCGGTGGCTCAACAGATATCCAGGGAAGACACGCTTCACGGCGATACCCGCCGGGACAATTATTTCTGGCTTCGCGATAAAGACAACCCCGAGGTTACCGACTACCTGGAAGCCGAAAACGAATATGCCGAAGGGATTCTGGCTCATACCGGGGCCTTTCAGAAATCACTGTATGACGAGATGCTCGGTCGTATCAAAGAAACCGACCTCTCGGTTCCATTCACGGACAACGGCTACGCCTACTTCTTTCGGACCGAGGAAGGTAAGCAGTACGAAATCTACTGCCGTAAGAAGGAAACCCTGGACAGTGATGAAGAGGTAATGCTCGACTTGAACCTGATGGCTGAAGACAGGCTGTTCATGGCACTGGGTACCTACACGGTCAGCGACGACAACCACCTTCTGGCCTATTCGATCGATGAGACCGGGTTCCGTCAATATACTCTTTTCATCAAGGATCTACGTTCCGGAGAATTACTGCCGGAACGGGTTGAGCGTGTCGGTGCCGTGGTGTGGGCGGCTGATAGCCGGACGGTCTTCTATACGGTTGAGGACGAGGAAACCAAGAGGCAGCACCGGCTTTACCGCCATGTACTGGGTACCGACAAGCACACGCTGATCTTCGAGGAAACAGATGAGTTGTTCTATGTTCATGCATATCGCACCCGAGACCGGTCCTTGATTATGCGGTCATCTGCTAGCCATACAACAACCGAAATCAGTTATGTCCGGGCGGACCGTCCGGAAGATGAATTCAGATTAATAGCACCCCGCAAACAGGACCAGGAATACGATGCGGAACACCGGGACGGCCGATTTTACCTACGGATCAATGATACAGGCCGGAATTTCCGTCTGATATCCGTGCCGGTCGACAACCCTGATCCGGCGAACGGAGAGGAACTCATCCCACATCGTGAGGAGGTAATGCTCGAAGATGTTGAACTGTTTGCCGGCCACTATGCGATTCTGGAACGGAAGCAGGGGATTCCAGGCATTCGGATCATTGAATTTGACTGTGGCAGGATTCATGACGTGGCATTTCCAGAACCCGTTTTCGAGGCGTATCCGACTGTCAACGTGGAGTGGGATACACGCCGGTTGCGCTATGGATATCAGTCGCTCATCACGCCTTCCTCGGTTTTCGAATTCGATTTGAATACCGATAGGAGTAGATTGCTGAAGCAAACGGAAGTTCTCGGCGGGTATGACCAGTCGCAATACAAATCCGAACGGCGTTTCGTTACCGCTCAGGACGGGACACAGGTGCCGGTTTCTATCGTATTTCGGAAGGGCACGCCGCGCGACGGTTCCGCACCGCTGCTGCTCACCGGTTACGGCTCCTACGGATGGGCATACCCCGTTACTTTCAACTCAACCCGGCTCAGCCTGATCGACCGGGGAGTGATCTTCGCAGTCGCCCACATTCGCGGCGGTGGTGAAATGGGCAAAACCTGGCATGATCTGGGACGTATGAGCCATAAGATG
>CAYYIS010000027.1:0-62015 GCA_964470965.1 uncultured Gemmatimonadota bacterium
CGCCTCTCATCATCCAGGAAATCTATGGATCAGGATAACCGGTCCAAAAATCAGAGTGAGCTCATTTATAAAGAGGACGGTCCCGCCTGACACACCCCGGATCCGCCTCGACCGTTACCTGGTCGAGGCCGATGTAGGGGTGTCCCGTTCAAAGATACAGTCACTGATACGTAACGGCGCAGTAGCGGTTAACGCTGTACGAATAGATAAATCAAGTCATACCATAGGGCCGGGAGATGCAATCCGGGTGAACCTGCCGGAACCGCAGCTTTCCACTGCCCTTCCTGAAAAGATTCCGCTCGATATCGTATACGAGGATGACGCGCTCCTGGTAGTGAATAAGCCGGCAGGCATGGTCGTTCATCCCGCGGCCGGGCATCGTAACGCCACTCTGGTTAACGCGCTCCTGTATCACTGCGAACGACTTTCCGAAATCGGTGAGCCGATCAGGCCGGGCATCGTTCATAGGCTCGACAAGGATACGTCCGGGTTGCTGGTAGTCGCCAAACGGGACGATGTACACGGAGCACTTGCCGGACAGATAGAAGCGCACGAGGTATCACGGAAATACCTGGCGGTGGCCTGGGGTTCTCCCCGTCCGGAGTCGGGTACCATAGAAGCGCCGGTCGGAAGACACCCGGTACATCGACAGCGTATGGGTGTGGTGGAATACGGAAAAACAGCTGTTACACACTATCATGTAGTCAAGACGTTTCGATTCTGCTCTCTCTTGTCCTTAAAACTCGAAACCGGCAGGACACACCAGATCCGGGTACATCTTGCCCATCACGGAAATCCGGTTTTCGGAGACGGCACCTATGGGGGTCGGGTAAAGCGCCTAGGACGCCTGTCTCCGCCCGACCGGAAACAGGCGAGGGCGGCCCTTGATCTGATGCCCAGGCAGGCACTCCATGCAGCGGAACTCAAATTCAAGCATCCTGAAACCGGCAACGTGATTTCCTGTAGCGCTGACGTACCCGAAGATATGCAAAGTCTGTTGACATATTTTCAGGAAATAGCGTCTTAATACTAACATGTCATTGATTCCATCTAAAAAACAATCCAGTGCACCATCTCTCAAACGCGATCGATGGCGTGGTGTGGCAGAAGCCATGACGGCAATGACCGCTTCTCCGGACGGACTCTCCCTGTCGCATACCATAGAATCGGTAGTTACGGAAACTTTAGATGTCGGCGCGTGTGCCTTTTTAGTGCTGGATGAGACGGTGGATCGGATCGTTTTCGAAACGGCACAATGGTTACATCACCCCAAACATCCGCCATCTGATTTTAATGCCTTCAAATCCTGGCTTTCTACCTGCCCCGAACCGGTAGTTATCGAAGACAGCAGAACGATGGATTGGCCTGATATAATCCATCAAATGCCGAACATGCCTTGTCCGGCGCTGATCGTTCAGGCACAGGTTGATCCCGCTCTCTACGTGATCCTAATCGGGTTCGGACGCTCCATTGAGCAAAAATTCACCGATGAAGATATCGAAGTGTCCCGGGCTCTGACAGCACATGCCGGCCTGGCCGTGCGGCATGTGCTCCGTGAGGAAAACGCCCGGCGAGAAGTTACAGGCCGAACCGCACTGTATCAAGTTGGCAAACGCATCAGTTCTTCCCTGGCTATCGAAGAAGTCCTTAAACTTATCATCGATTCTCTCCAAAGAGTTGTTCCTTACGATGCTGCAGTGATTTTCTTACTTGAGCATGAGCGTAACCGCATTTCCGTCAAAACAAGCCGAGGATACACCAGAGATGCTGGTGAAATGATCAACATCAAAGTGGGAGACGGGATCAGCGGTTGGGCGGCCACAACGGGTCTCGCTGTTATCGTACCTGATGTCCACAGTGATGACCGATATGTGAACCTTCGCCCGGAAACCAGGTCTGAGATGGCAGTGCCCCTAATGAATGGTCCCGAGGTAATCGGCGTGTTCAACATCGAGAGTGATCGGGTGGATGCCTATGACGAGTCCGACAGGGCCCTCCTCGAATCGTTTGCATCACAGGCTGCCGTCGCTATCCAAAATGCCCGTCTGTACGAAGAATCCGTCAGAACCAGGCAGTTGGAGAAGGAGTTGGAGGTAGCGGGTGAGATTCAGCGTATGCTCATGCCCCGGAACATCCCTTCCGTTCCAGGTCTTTCTCTAACCGTTTACCATGAGCAGAGCATGGAGGTGGGCGGGGATTTCTATGACGTCTTCACACTGTATAGCAAGTACGTCGCGCTTGCAGTCGGTGATGTGGCTGGAAAGGGTGTGCCGGGGGCGATAATGATGGCGTCCCTCTACACCGTATTCCATGAATATGCCCAACTGGAGGTCATGACGCCCAGCGATGTAATGGGCATCGTGAACGAAAGGCTACATGACGAAAGTGAAACAGGGCGGTTCGCAACACTGTTTTACGGGCTCCTGGGCCTTCAGGACGGCACCATGCAGTATTGCAACGCCGGTCACCCATCGCCCATCCTGTGCCGGGCGGACGGCAGCGTGACACATCTGGATAAAGGTGGGTTGATCCTCGGGCCGTTTTTAAAGTCAGCTTATGAAATGGGCACGACCAAACTCGTTGAGGGTGACATACTCGTACTGTATACGGACGGAGTGATCGAAGCCCGCAACGGGCAGGGTGAACAATTCGGCGTCCACGGTTTAACACAGGTGTTACGCACGTGTGCCGGCTTGGAAGCGGATGAGGTAAAGGACCGTCTGACCAGCACACTCCTGACCCATACATGCGATACGACACATCACGACGATGTCACCATCATCACGCTTAAAGTGACCAAAGGGTTCCATGGCGGTTTACAGGTGGGGTAATTTCAATTGAGTTCATCCTGTTTTTAGTTAAGAAATTGGAAGGGGGGCCTGACACATGGCAGTGCGGATCGGATTCATTGGTACCGGCGGAATTGCGAGTCACCATCTTAACTTGTTACCCAACATCGAACGCGCGCACCTGGTGTCGTTTTCGGACGTGGTGGAGGAGAAAGCCCAGGCCGCGGCTGAGCGTTTCGAAGGGACAGCCTATTCGGATTACCGACAGATGTTGGACTCGGAGGATCTGGACGCGGTGTACGTCTGCCTGCCGCCGTTCGCACACGGCGATCCCGAGATGGCAGTGATCGAGCATAACATGAATCTGTTTGTAGAGAAGCCGCTATCCACCGAGCTTTCCATAGCGCAGGACATCTCCGAAGCCGTCGATGGCGCAGGTATCATCGCTGTTGTCGGCTATAACTGGCGCCATCAGGACACCGCGGATAAGGCGCTGGAAGTTCTGAAAGGTAAACGCCCCGTGCTCGGGATAGGTTACTGGATTGGCGGAACACCGGGCGTGGCCTGGTGGCGGGTGAAGGCTCAGTCCGGCGGACAGATCGTAGAGCAGACAACCCATGTGTTCGATACCGCCCGGTACCTGATGGGCGAGGTTGTGAGCGTATACGCAGCCGGATCGCATGGACACGTGAACGAAATGCCCCACTATGACGTGGACGATGCCAGTACGGTCTCTCTAACGTTCGAGAACGGTGCGGTAGCCTCTATCCTGTCCAGTTGTATAGCGGATCAGGGTTACGGCAGCGGTATGCAGGTGATTGCACAGGGCCTTAACATTAAACTGGCCGACAACCTGACCGTTGAAGAAAACGGCAGAACCACGATCTATACAGGCAAACGGAATCCGTATCAATTTGAAAGTGAGTTATTCCTCGAGGCGGTGGAAACCGGTGACCGTTCGAAGCTGCGTGCCACCTATGCCGACGGTGTAAAAACGCTGGCAGTGACCCTGGCAGCAAACCAATCTATAGAAACAGGAGACGTTGTACGTCTTTGATGGTGGGACCTGTTGAAAACCCATTTCAGGATATGGTGGACCTCTCCCTGTTTACTGGGATTTCAAGTAAGCCGGAGGGTGGTCCCGGTTCATGTAAAAGGACACATGCTCCCTGAAATCATAACTATCAATCCTGGAAACGGAGTGTGAAATGGCAAAAGGTTTAGTTAAACAGAGCAAGGATTTTTCTGGTTGGTATTCTGATGTCATAGCGAAGGCGGAACTGGCGGATCATGCGCCGACACGTGGGTGTATGGTGATCCGGCCGTACGGGTTTCGGCTCTGGGAAAACATGGTCGACGAACTGGACCGCATGTTTAAGGAAACCGGCCATGAGAACGCCTCATTCCCGCTGTTGATACCCGAGAGTTTTCTCGAAAAAGAAGCCGAACACGTAGAAGGCTTTGCCCCGGAATGTGCCGTGGTTACGCATGGAGGGGGCAAGAAATTGGAGGAGAACCTGCTTGTCCGGCCAACCTCCGAAACGATTATCTGCTCGATGTATGCCAAATGGATACAATCGTACCGGGACCTTCCAATTCTGATAAACCAGTGGGCGAACGTTTTTCGGTGGGAATTGCGCCCCAGACTGTTTTTGCGCACCACAGAATTCTTCTGGCAGGAAGGGCATACCGCCCATGCAACCTACGATGAAGCGGAAGAAGAAACGCTGCGTATGCTCAATGTGTATCGAACATTCTCGGAAGAATATATGGCCATTCCGGTGATACCGGGTCCAAAGTCCGAGGCTGAAAAATTCCCGGGCGCCGTAACCACGTATTCTATCGAAGGAATGATGAAGGACGGCAAGGCGCTCCAGATGGGTACCTCACACAACCTGGGTCAGAATTTCTCCAAGGCATTCAATATCGATTTTCAGACTAAAGACGGTTCCAGGGAATTCGTTTTCCAGACCAGCTGGGGCATGAGTACCAGGACGGTCGGGGCCATCATAATGGCCCACGGAGACGAAAAAGGCCTGGTGTTGCCGCCGCGACTGGCACCCCACCAGGTGGTGGTCATACCGATCGCTAAAACGGAAGAAGATCAGGCAACTATCGGATCCATCGTGGATCGGATGAAGGATGACCTTGAGGGTGTTCGGGTATATGTAGACGACAGGGATCAGTACGGCCTGGGATGGAAATTCAGCGAATGGGAAGTAAAGGGGGTTCCGGCTCGTATCGAAATCGGTCCCAGGGATGCGGCAGCCGGTCACGCGATGGTGGTGCGGCGTGACACTGGCGAGAAAGAAACGATCCCGCTGGATCGATTGGCCGAAGCGATACCGGCACTGCTGGAAACGATTCAGCAAGATATGTTTAACCGAGCCGTATCCTACAGAGATGCGAACACGGTATCGGTAGATGATTATGATGCATTCAAGGCGGCAACTGACAATCAAAATGGATTCATTGACGCCAGCTGGTGCGGTGCACCGGAGTGTGAGGCCACCATTAAAGAGGAGACTAAGAATACGATCCGATGTATTCCCATGGATCGAGATCCGGAAGTTGGCAGTTGCGTCTACTGCGGTAATCCGTCAGACAAACGTGTTGTGTTTGCTCAGGCATATTAAACCTGACACAATCTACGCCTATACATCGATCGATTCTGGAATCGGGAATAGATTGTCCCATCAAGGGGGGGTATAACAGTGACTCTTTTTCGTCAAAGGCCGGTCAGGTGGGCCCATACCGCATTGTGACACCCGCGGCAGGTGATGTAATCCCATAATCTCTGCCGCCGGAGGACACCTGCCGTTCGGCTTTTATAATTGGTAATCGGGCACTCAGAAGCACACCTTCTATTTTCTGCTGCCGCTTCTGTAAAATGGCATCCTGGCAACCTTCGCGGGAATTCCCTTACCACGTATCGATATCTGAAGGTCAGTGCCGGGTTTTGAGAGATCATAAGGTACATAGCCAGTACCAATGCCATATCCAAGCATCGGCGACATTGAGCCACTCACAACTTTACCGACTGGAATCCCATCGTGCAGTATCTCATATCCTTGCCGTGGAATGCCGCGCTCTAGGAGTTTGAAGCCTGTAAGGCGACGGGACAATCCTTCTTCTTTCCGGGCGACCAACGCATCCCTACCGATGAACGCCGGTTTCTCAAGCTTAGTAATCCAACCTAAGCGGGCCTCCAGAGGATGGATGGTCTCGTCAATCTCATGACCGTAAAGGCACAGCCCTGCCTCCAGGCGCAGTGTGTCACGCGATCCCAGCCCACACGGTTTGATGCCGTACTCTGTCCCTGCCTCCAAGATCGCCCGCCAGACCCTTTCGGCGGCCTCTGCCGGCAACCACAGCTCAAACCCGTCTTCTCCGGTATATCCGGTTCTGAAAATCCGAGCATCCACACCGTCCACAGTTCCCTCCTTGAACCACTGGTAACCCAAGTCATCCAGAGACTGCTCTGAGAGTTGAGACAGGATTTGGCACGCCAGGGGTCCTTGAAGCGCGAACAGCACCGTGTCATCACTGAGGTCAGTGATTTGGATATCGAACGCACCAGCGTGATCTTGAAACCAGGCCATATCTTTTTGCCGATTATCTGCATTTGGAATGACCAGAATCCGATCCGGACACCTGTACACCAGAAAATCATCCAATATACCACCGTGTTCATAACAGGCCGCGTTATAATGGGACTGATAGCTCTCAAGGTGCGCCACGTCATTTATGGATATATAATTCATAAACGTGACCGCGTCTTTTCCCCGGATCTCCCATCGTCCCATGTGTGATACATCGAATAGTCCCGCCGTACTGCGAACGCACTGATGCTCGCGAATTATCCCCTCATACTGCACCGGCATCTCCCAACCACTGAAAGGCACCATCCGAGCCCCAAGGCTCTTGTGAATATCTTTCAACGGCACCTTTCTAAGGACACTGTCCGCGTTACTCATCTCTACCTCTCTTTAAGTTTTCCATTTTCGCCATATGCACCTGGAAATTACGGTATCCTCCGGGCTATGGACTGTCAACGTATAATTGTATAATTTCACGCGATCGCTCTAGCCAATTTTAAAATTCTGGGTCTGATACACGAGGTTCCTGCTAAAATTCCGACTATTGAGCTTGAAACACCGACCCCTAAGAGTTGGAGACTTGATCTGATTACGTATATTTCAGGTAACCTGTTGAGCCTGTTTCTGATGGTGGCGGTCTCAAACAGGGCGCAGGCCCAGACGGACGGTATCATTATCAGCGAGATACTGGCTAACCCCTCAGATGAATCGAAAGGGGAATTTGTTGAACTATACAACCGGGGCGATACATCCGTGGATTTAAATGGGTGGCGGCTAATGGACAGGCATGATGTCAATGACGTCCTTTCTGATTTTCAGGGTGCACACGACAGAGGATTGCCCGGTACAGTCCTGAAACCCGGAGGATATGCGCTTGTCGTTGACCCGGACTACGACGGTATCTACGATGTATCCATAGGAACTAACGCTGATACATCGAGACTTATCATAATTACCATAATCGGTGACCGAACACTGGGCAACGGCCTGGGAAACGGCGGAGACAAGGTTATCCTGGATGATAACAATGGTCAAATTGTAGAATACACGTGGTCAATGTCAGCCGGGGAGGACGGACGTTCTTGGGAAAAGATAAACAGTGCGGCCGGTGATGAACCATCGAACTGGTCGCCGGCCCATTCTCACATTATGAGTACGCCAGGCTCGAGAAACAGCGTCGCACCAGCCCTTTTTGATGCAGGCATCGTTCCAGGTTCGTTGTTTATTTCCCCAGGTACCCCTGTGATTGGGGAGATGGTAACCATAACATTCACAGTAACCAATTCGGGACTGAACCCGCTATCCGACGTCGCAGCGGTTGTCTTCTGTGATGGAAATCAGAACGGCATTGTAGATCATGACGAATTCCTGAATGAATTAAGCATAAAACAGCTGGCTCCTGAAGGCGTTCGGCAGGTCGCCTTTTCATTAGAGATCAATGCATATGGGCCACAACACATAACAATTAAATTAAGCCATCCGGACGATCGGAATTCCCATAATGATCTCCAGTCATCCACCCTCCTGGTAGCATATTCAGCCGGAATGATGGTTATAAACGAAATTATGTTCGATCCGGATGATGATCAGCCCGAGTGGATTGAACTTCTCAACAGAAGTCCGCATGAGATCGATCTTACCGGATGGACGATCGAAACGGCTGATTCCACAAGAAGAAGGGCTTTGGTGACATCTGCTGCATATATAAAAACCGGTGTGCACATGATCGTGACCTCAGACACCGCCCTTTTCGATGATCGGTATGATTTGGAGGATGTTTATATCTTCAGACCCCAGGGCGCCTGGCCGGTTTTGCTGAATAACGGCACAAAAATTTCCCTACGGGATCACACCGGATCTATTATCGATCATCTTTCATATAAGGGCGCCTGGAGCATCTCAAAGGGAAGGTCGATCGAACGAATTCATCCTGACATGCCATCTTCATTCGAAGGAACTTGGGGGCCTTCCTCCTCAGAACAAGGCGCTACGCCGGGTCGGCGCAACACGCTATTTACCGATAATATCGTGAACACACTGGAAGTAGAAATCATGCCCAACCCCTTTTCACCTGACGGCGACGGACACGAGGATGAAGTGCAGTTCATTTTCAATCTACCGTCTTCACGGTCGGTAATCCGCGTCTCCCTGTTCGATATCCAGGGCAGAAAAATCCGTACGATTGCAGCGGAACGCCAGGTAGGGAATCGCTGGAAGTTTGTCTGGGATGGGCGAAATGATTCTGGCCATGTGGCCAGAATAGGACCGTACATTCTGTTTATTGAATATCAGGATCCTGCAAACGGTCTATACAGATCCCGTAAAGAGGTAGTTGTGCTGGGTGACAGGCTATGAATTTTCATAAATCGCAGAATAATATGAGATGTGGTCTGATTGTATTCCAATATTTAGGCTTTACCACGAATAAGAGCTTGCATCCTGAATTTATTTTTGTTAGGCTGGTGATCAACTCACGTTACAAGATGAAGATAAAAGAAGCATAAATCATCACCGGGCTTGGTGATAGGGCCGGTGTAGGAATTACATCTCATATTCATCGGCATGCAGGTCCCCGTGGAAGAAGATAATGGCGACCCCGCAACATTTAGATCCTTCTTAGCGCACTGGAACTTAAGCAGATGACCAAACCATCCGAGACTGAAAAAGATCAAGAATCGTTAAAACACGAAAATCAACACCTCCTTGATGAGCTCGAAACCATATACAGTCAGTTTCTTTTCCTCAAAGACGAAACGGACACCTCATACGGTCAGTTGCGTGAGCGCAATCTGGCGCTGGAGAAGAAAGTTAGAGAACTCGAGCAGACCAATGCCGAGCTTGAAGCGGCAGAAAACCAGCTTATACACTCAGAAAGACTCGCGGCTATGGGCCAGTTAGCCGCAAGCATCGTGCATGAGCTAAACAACCCTTTAACGGTGGTAACCGGATACATCGATCTTCTCCTTAAGAAATCGGACAGCGCCAGCAATGAATCCAGAATGCTGGGAATCATAAAACAGCATACCGAAAAAATGGCCAATCTGGTCCGGGATATCCTTTCGTTCTCACGTAAACAGGCCTCGCCTTTCGGCACCGTGGACATCAACGAAACGGTAACGCATATGGTGACATTTTTAGATGTCCTTATGAAACACCGTATTGTGGAGATCAATACTTCTTTCGGGCAGAATATCCCTCTTATTTTGGGCAACTCACAGCAACTGCAGCAGGTTTTCATCAATCTGGCAACCAACGCCGCGGACGCAATTTCAGGGGAAGGGGATCTAACGATAACAACGGAATGTATTGACGGACGGACGGTTTTAGAAATGTCTTCGGAGGACAGAACCGCCAGCGCCCGCCCAGACTCAGACATCAAAGCCATGTGCGAACAATATGAGCGATTTGTCGCAACCCGATTCATTGATGACGGGCCAGGTATACCTGCCGATACCATCAAAGTGATCTTCAACCCATTTTTTACCACGAAACCAACCGGTAAAGGAACCGGCCTCGGTCTCTCGATCTCCAGGACGATCATCGAAAGGCACAATGGTAACATCCTGGTATACAGCAAACCTGGAGAAGGAACAACGTTCACGGTTTTCTTACCCGTTCGATCTACCAGACCAAACGGATCAGCGAACGTGAAACACGAATCGGAATAAGTTTTATGTACCTTTAATCCGGCTCCATTTCGAAGTCGGGAAAATTAACCAATCCCATATCAATAATTCTCTGCAGCCTTCCTAATTCCTGATCCCCGCCCATCAGTGGTTTACCGAGTCAGCAGGTGCCTCGTCCTTTCTGGGGGCGTCCTTTGAACCCGCCGGGGATCGCACGATTCATCACCGAATCGGCGAACGACTCCGCACAAAGGCAGATTCCATAAACAGGTGGCGAAAGCTATTGGAGGGGAGTTCACTGACGTTCGATATTGCCTCGTTTTACCAGGAAATCTATAATCTCCAAGGCTGCTTTTTCTGGGGTGGTAGTTTCTGTATTTATCGTCATTTCCGGATTCTCAGGAGGTTCATATGGATCCGAGATACCCGTAAAGCTAGGTATCTCTCCTACCCTGGCTTTTTTGTACAGACCTTTGGGATCGCGTTCCTCACACAGCGACAAAGGGGCATTAATATATACTTCGAAAAAGTCGCCTTCTTTTAGGAGCGACCTGACGTTTTCCCGGTCCTCCCGGTAAGGACTAACGAAACTTGCCACTGTGATCACACCACAATCCGTGAATAATTTACCGACCTCACCGATTCGGCGGATGTTTTCAGACCGGTCCTCCGGCAAAAACCCAAGATCAGCATTGAGTCCATGCCGGATATTATCACCGTCCAGCACATATGCCAGCGTACCCCGGGACACCAAGGCGTGTTCCAACGTGAAGGCTACTGTGCTTTTACCCGAGCCGGATAGACCGGTTAACCAGATAAGACATCCCTTCTGTGCCAGGAGTGCCGTCCGCCGTCCCCTGTCCACATGTCCCTCATGCCACACGATATTGGCCGTGTTTTTCCGTGACATCATACACTCCTTAGGTCGGGGGTGTAAACCGGCCATCGGCAGCCGTCCAACCGCCATCGACGAAAATGGTGGACCCCGTAGTGTAGGAACTGGCATCCGAGGCCAGGTACAGCACGGCGCCAACTATCTCCTCAGGTTTCGCCCACCGTTTCAGTATGCTTTTTTCGGCGTACGCGTTGTACCAGTCAGGATTATTCTTGATCTGCGCCGTCAACGGCGTATCCACCACGCCCGGTGCGATGGCGTTTGCACGGACCCCCTTTTCACCAAGCTCGGCGGCGAGTGCCCGAAGCATGAGAACGACTCCTGATTTTGTGGCGGCGTAGACCCCCTGTCCAGGTTCCACAACCTGTGACCGGATGCTGGAAAACACGATAATACTCCCCTTGCCCTGCTTTGCCATACGGGCCGCGGTTTCCCGGACAAGTCGGAAGGTGCCTTTCAGGTTCAGGTCTACGATGCGATCAAATTCATCGTCGGTGGTTTTGAGTATAGGTTTTCTGACATTGACGCTCGGGGTGCTCACCAGAATGTCGACCTGACCGGCCTCGTGTAATGCCTGCCGGATACTGGTTGTATCACAAATATTGAGTGTGACAGCCTTCGCCTCACCGGAATCTGTTGTGATGTCCTGCGCTGTTTCCGCTGCACCTTTGCCGTCGATATCCGCACAAAAGACGCGGGCGCCGAAGGCTGCCAGGCCGGTGGATGAAGCGCGCCCGATGCCACTGGCCGCCCCCACCACCAGAGCGGTTTTTCCCGTAAGATCGAACAGGGAACGGTAATCAAACATGGGGAAACCTCCTGAACACAATAAACACAAAATCTAACGATACACTGGAAAATATGCCTCAAATATCAAATAATCAAGAGTCGATCCTGAGCAATCATATAAATTGCTTTGATATACCAGGATCGGCAGGTATCTTAATTCTGTTCTTTCTGAACGGACGATCTCACCACGGATTATTCGACAGGACAAAATTAACGGGCCAAATGATGGTCCGCCCTGGGTATTTACCGAAACCTTCTGCACCCTGTCGGCCCGTCTTCCCGGCACGGCAGAGTGGGAGAGGAAACCATTAAAAGCACTGATTAGGCTGGCTGGTAAACCTCTTGGCAGCCTCTAACCTCCCAAACGCATCACAACAAATTGAAGTCCCCCGGCGTTACCTGAGTGTATCGCCAGGTTTTACAACGCTGCATTTGGAAGCATCCGTATCAATACGCAGGCCGAGGAAGTAAACTCTGCAAAAAGTGACTGCGAATGAGACATACTAAATTCACCGCCAGCATAAGGAACCCATCCCCGGGTACAGCACAAGCGGAGATCTATCCGTTTCCTATTGAGTTCAACGGAAAATACCTTCCTCCCTTGCTCCAGATGGTGTTGCCGGCGGTGGTCCCGTTCCCATATCGATCGTCTTAAAAAATACATGGGAAATCAGCAGTCTTTGGACAAACTTCGGCAGTTTTTTCAACCCGTATTTTCTGCAGGCAGGGGTGAGGTTACCCCCCCCCTTAACATGGACTGATCCTGTCTTGACAAGAACCCGGTTTTCTATCTGCTTGCTAAATGGAGTTTTGTGGGTAATATAACCGGTATCGGGGAGATGTGATGCCATGAAGAGCTGGACCGGACACAAAATGTACAGGCAATTGACAGCTTTATTTCTGATTCCCCTCGTAATCACCGGATGTGATCCGATCCAGACGAGAAATGAGAAAAAGCTGGAAGGGACGTCGGCCGCCGATCTATTGGAGACGCTGTGGGAACCAGTCGAAACTGCCGTCGCGACAGAAGAGGAAGAAAGCTTCGTTCTCAACCATTTCCTTAATCTGTGGCATTATATGCAGGTTTCAGCCAGAACGACCATTACACTCAAGCGGATATTCCATTCGGAATGGGGGAAAGAGACAGAAACGATTCATGCTGATATCGAATTGCTGCAGCTGGGCTTGGTCCAGATCACCGTGATCGACCATGATGGATCTGATTCGCCTGGTGTTGATGAAGGCAGTATAAAGTTTACCATGGAAGTCGAATCGCCGGAAAAGGGGACCGCAGCCGGTGAGTTCTATCCTTTAGGCGGCGCCTATGGAAATGTGTCCGTTCCTCCGTCGTACAACATGAAGTTCCCGAGCCCGAGCCAGGGCGGAGAATACTTTGTCCCCACTGGTGGACTGGTTGATTATACAAAACGGCACATTAAATCCGAGGACCTGATACGTGCGCTCCAGAAGCTCATGGCAGACGTGTATGACATTGGGCGCAAGGAAGTGCCCCGCACCCCATAAGCTGTCATCACAGTTCCTTGTTCGTTTCTCAGGGGTGACCTGAATGTCACTCCTGTTTCTGCGAGAGTAAAGATGGTTGAAAAAATACTTATCATCGCAAATCCAATATCGGGTGGCGGCCGAGGACGTTCATCCGCCCGGCGTGCAGCAGAACAAATCCTCGCCAAGGGAGGCCAGGCGGATATCGCCTTTACAAACGAGCAGGGAGAGGCGGCTGAACTGGCCCTTAAGGCCCGAAACGATGGCGTGCATCGTATCGCAGCCTGTGGGGGTGACGGAACGATCCATGAAGTGATAGGTGCCATTGCGGGTTCAAACGTGGAACTCGGACTCGTTCCCTGCGGCCGTGGGAACGATTTTGCCAGGGCGCTGGGAATCCCGAGCGATCCGGAATCTGCGGGGGCGATTCTTACAGGCGGTGCCGTTAAACGTATTGATCTGGGCCAGGTGAATGGACGGTATTTCGGAACGGTATTGACAATGGGTTTCGATTCGGAAGTAGCCCGGTTAGTATATGAGAAAGCTGTACCGTTCAAAGGCACGGCTGCGTACGTTATCGGCGTCCTGAAAATGCTGGCCAGTTATTCAGGTATTTCCGCCCGGCTGGAGGGTGACTTCGGCGTGCTTGAACAACCGGTCCTGCTTGCCGCCACCGGCAACACGTCCTCATATGGAGGTGGCATGAAAATCGTTCCGGATGCTTCGCCCGATGACGGGTTGCTAGAAGTGTGTCACGTGGAAATGATGTCCACTTTTGGAGTTTTGAAGTTGCTGCCCACCGTTTTTTGGGGTGGGCACGTCGGAAAACCGGGTGTGACAATGGCACGCACCACTTCCCTCAAAGTCGATACGGCGGAACCAGTCTGGATGTTTGCCGATGGAGAGCCGGTTTGTCAGACACCAGCACATGTAAAGGTAGTAGAGAGTGCCCTCTCCGTTGTGGTGCCCATAAAATAGATTACCTGGTAGCCCAGAGTAACCCGCGTCTCACAATCTCCTTTGCTTCGGGAACGTCAAAATCCGCTGCCACATGGCCCAGGGAGCAGTGAAACACCCGGCCTTTACCCCACATCCGCTTCCACACCACCGGTATGACTGCACCCTCTATCCAGGAACAATGCTCACCGCTGAAAGTAGTTGTCGCCAGTACTTCGTTGCTGGGATCCGTGTGCATATAATACTGCTCGGAATGCATCTCAAAGTCGTCCAAACCGGCGGTGATGGGGTCGTCATGATTGGAGATATTCACCTGGTAGTCGATTATGTTACCGGGGTGGGCCACCCACTGCCCACCTACCATAAACTGATAGTCCACATTGTCCCGATATGCATCCGCCTGACCCCCATGCCACCCTCCGAACCCAGCCCCGCTCTCGACCGCTTCCATAAGGCCTTTTGCCTGATCCCCGGTAATGCTGCTCATGGTTACGGTATTTACGATTAAGTCATAGGTGGACATTTTATAGACATCGAGATATGAATCCAGCGTGTTAGACTGGGTTATCTCGTAGCCTTCGGATTCTAATAGGGGAATAAAGATATTCTGTGTTTGCTCTGGCTCATGGCCTTCCCAGCCACCCCACACGAATAATGCGGTTTTCATGTCATCCTCCTTGTTCGCCGGCCATTTGAATCCCTCCGTATGGATACACGGCCACGGAGGCGGGCTCTGTGCGTCCCGCTTCCAAGAGCGATCTGGTTTCATTCCAGGTTTTGCAAAAATGAATATTGTCACCGGAGTAACTGATTGCATCCACTTTAGATAAATAAGGCGTACAGAAGATGACGCGTCCTGCTTCTCCTGTACTGAAATGGCGATTCGGGGCGTAACCGGGGCCACCGTAATCGGTACCGAATCGACCGAAAAGATGGTGGTGATGGGACAGGCCATTCGAACTGTGGGAAATGATCACCACATCCCCGCCCGGCCGGACAGACTGAACGGCGATCCACAGCCCTTTCAGTGGCTGATCTTCCTTCGGAAATGAGTTCAACACGACGACATCAGACGGTGGTGCGACCGGAGTTTCATAAATATCTCGGCCCCGGTTGGACGCACGCCGATGCGTCTGAATGAAATCGCCGGCGAACAGCCCCACCACCTGCTTCCTGTTGTTCTGAACCAGATCTACTTTGAAATCCAATCCGGCCAGTCGCGCAGCTTCTTCGAGGTTAAGGCGGTAAGGCGGGATGCCCTCCACGGCGCGGGGGTCGGGCGCATGCCGCTTAGTTCGCTCATGACACGTCACATGATAATCGTATATGGTCTGCATCCCCGCGATTCCAGGCAAAATCGTCTTACCGCCGCCGTTATAAACATGTTTTGCGTAGTACGGAATCACCCCACCTATCCCTACCTTAAGATCGCAAGATGCCACTTCGCGGTTTATAAACACAGGTGTATCGAAACTGGTTTTCCCGACTTCCACCACATTGTCGTAGATATTATGGTTGTACACCGGAAATCGCTCAACGATGTCTTCTCCCAGCTTCTTTACCATCTCATCGCGTGTCATCGGCCCATGCGTTCCTATGGCGGCGACGAACCTTATCTGATCGTCGGCTATACCGGCCCGGTACAATTCATCCAGGACAAAAGGAACAATCCGGTACGTGGGCGTCGGGCGTATAAGGTCATCGAACAGGATGACCACACGCTGTCTTCCCTCAGCCAGTTCGGTAAGCCGCGGTGTGCCAAACGGGGATTCAAGACTGTTCCGAATCGCCTGATCACTCATTTCCGGTGTGTCGTGTCCCTTCATCATGCAGTGGGTCACCGGCCAACCGTTGGGGAAAGTCAGATCAAGATCCGAAAAATCACCCCAGCATGCAATGGGTATGGTTACGGTATTGGCGGACATGCAGAATCCTCATCCTTCAGATCCGGTGTGGGGATGGGTATACACGTGATACATACCCTAAACATCCAGATCACTCAAGTCCAGATTTCCCGCTTCATGACACGATTTAAAGATTTCATACGTCGAACGAATACCATCGTCCAGGGGGGTGTGGGTGATCTCGCCGATGTCGTTTTCAAGGCGCGAGCCATCCAGATCTGCGGCTATGGGGATTTCAGTCGTGGTGTGGGTAACAAGCCCGGCAGATCCTGGAATTACCGATTCTATAGAGGCAATGACCTCGTCGATCGTGACCACATCACCACGGATGCTGAAAGCATCGGCGCCTTCGTAGTCCGCTTGGGTACAGCGGATGAAGATTTCCGCGGTATCCGCCACATACTGCATATTGTTGCGGCCGCCATAATTAATGACGAATTCACGACCGAGCATGGCTGCTTTGACTGCTTTGGTGGGATCGGATGTCAACCCGAAATCACGACCTGGGCCATAGACAGTCCATGGCCTGAGTCCGATACTTGTTATACCATGGTCCAGGTAAGCGACGCGGGCGTTGCCTTCGTTGCATTGCTTAAACACCCCGTAATGTGTTAAAGGCTTCAGTATGGCATCATTGGATACCAGGCCACTGCCGTATTCTTCTTCCATTCCGTAGACCGCTCCGGAACTCGCATACACGATGCGTTGCACTTGACCTTTGAGCGCTCTGGCTGTCTCCAGCACATTCAATGTGCCGATGACGTTCACCATTGCGCCCTTGATGGGATCCTCGCGACACACCGGTACCTGTAACCCGGCCAGATGGATAATATGGGAAATGCCGAGGTGGCCGGCCGTTCTGGTAAAGGAAGCACCATCGGTAATGTCGCCTTCTATGTATTGTACACGAGCGATCTCATCCCTAGACATGACAAGGGACATCCGCCTGGTATCTTCCACCACATCAAATATCGACACCTGATGGCCTTGTTTCAGGAGGTTTCTGGCGATCCAGGTTCCGATACATCCATACCCGCCGGTCAGGAGATAGCGCATATAATTATTGGTTCCTTCGGACCATCCGGGTCCACAAGACCCGGACGTTAAAATGAAATAAATATGTTACACTTTCAACACGGGTGTCTAATCCGGATTCAGGGCAACGAATCCGTGCCCCTGCCATTCCAGACTGGTATGCCCGTTTGCACGCTTCGGGACTGCCTTATGCCAATTCAGACAGAACCTGGTGGCACAAGTCCTTGAAACAGAGCTTAGAACATCGGAATCAGATCAGGATAATATCGTTACGTGCTTCCAGGCAATAATATTTGAATTGGGGTGCTCTGTCAAGAACAAAGAGGTAGGCCCGACGGGTTGCGGAATTTGTCTTGATATCAGCTCCGTATGCCGGTACTATAGTGGAATTCGACAGATTACAATCACCAGACCGACAAGTGTTGCATGAGCTCACTCAAGACATCAGGCAGATCAATCCATTCGGACGATCGGGAAAATAGCCTCGAATCAAACCGTATTGCAGCGGCCAAGGGTGGCCTGGCATCGGGCATGACCCGACGGGCAGTGATCATTGGACTGCTTCTGGCGGTCGGTCTCTCCTGGTGGACGGTACATGCGTCTTTCATGGCCCATGCGTCCTATCTGACGCTCACCCACCTACCGATCGCAGCGTTGCTGCCATTCTTTCTTGTTGCTTTTGTGGTAAATGGGTTTTTGAAACGGTTCGCACCGGTTTATATCTTCAGCGGACCGGAACAGATTATCATCTTCTTTATCGTGTTTACGGCCTCCGCTATCCCCGCCTGGGCGTTTTCCACCTATTGGGTGGCCATTCCATCGATACCATATTACTACGCTAATTCCGAGAATAGGTGGGTCGAGTTATTCTTCCAGTATCTCCCCTCCTGGCTTATCGTGCCGGATGGATTCAACACCATACGCTGGTTCTATGAAGGTTTACCCAACGATCATGAGTCTATACCGTGGCGGTTCTGGGTTGTACCCATGGGCTGGTGGGGTTCTTTCTTTCTGGCGCTATTCTTCGTCAGTGCATCTTTGATGGTCATCCTTCGGAAGCAGTGGATCGAACGGGAACGGCTCACTTTCCCGCTGGCGAAACTGCCGCTTATGGTGGTTGAGGAGAGCGAACAGCCGTCCCTGCTGCCCAAGGTGGCGCAGAACAAGCTGTTCTGGTTCGGCTTCTGTTTCCCGCTGTTCGTGATTTGCTGGAACATCGTTTCTTACTGGGGGCTGGTCTCCCCGATCCCGCTGGGCGGAGAATACCGTTTCCCGATCTCCCTGGCACCTTCCTTTCCGCCCATCAGTTTCAAGATTAATTTCGCATTTATCAGTGTAGGATTCTTCACGGAGTTGAATATACTGTTCAGTATCTGGGTGTTTTTTCTACTATCCGCCATCCAGATGGGTATCATGAGCCGGATAGGTATCCCCAAAACCACAGAGATCGTGAACGCCCAGCATTTGGGAGGGTTTTTCATGTACACGCTCTTCGGTTTATGGATGGCAAGGCGTCACTTGGCAGATGTATTCAGGAAAGCCCTGGGAAGGGGGGATGACGTCGATGATTCCGGAGAATTTTTCTCATACCGTATCGCAGTGGGCGGTATCCTGTTCGGATCGCTGTACATGGGTTTCTTCCTGCATTCTGCCGGCATGTCTATTGAAGTGATCGCCATCCTGCTCACAACAGCCATGCTGCTTTACATTGGGGTGACGAGGGTAGTCGCCGAAGCCGGTCTCATCTATCTTGACCTCCCCTACAACGCCCATGATTTTACAGTATTTACACTTGGCTCAGCCAATATGCAACGATCCGACCTGACGCTGCTCTGCCTTAGCCAGACGTTCTCCAGAAACTGGCGTACACTGGGCATGTGCGCCATGGCGCATCTCAATAAGGTTGGGGAAGAAACAGGAGGCACGAAACGGGGAACCTTTTCCGCCATAACACTTGCCCTGGTGCTAGCAGGCGCAACGTCACTGATCTACACCATCTATCTCGGATACGCCACCCCCGGTGCTGACGGTTTTGAAGACGCATTCGGGAATTCGAAACGTGGTTATGAGGCGCTTATTACCTGGATCAACAATCAAAAACAGCTTACTGGTGGTGAATTTGCCGGCCTGGGGATGGGCGGCTTGATCGGGTGGTTGCTGATCATGTGCCATCATCGCCTACCCTGGTGGCCGCTTCATCCTATCGGATGGGGCGTCGCGCGTACCTGGGGCATCACTATGATCGCAGGTTCCATCTTTGTCGTATGGCTCACCAAGGCACTTATACTGAAGTTCGGAGGGACCAAGATGTACCGTCAGGCGCAGCCGTTCTTTATAGGTATGATGGTCGGATACGTTTTGGGGGTGTTCCTATCATATCTTGTGGACGTCGCCTGGTTCCCCAATGCGGGGCATGTAGTTGAAACATGGTAAATAATTAATGTATGATACATAAACCAAGGAGGGACCAATGGCAGAAAATATCATGCCTGAAGAAGCAGCACGCTTGATGAATGAAGAGAACTACCTTTACATAGACGTTCGTTCCATCGCCGAATTTGAGGCTGGTCACCCTGATCCGGCTGTAAACATACCGGTGTTGCATGTGGACGAAAACACCGGCCAGATGGTACTCAACGATGACTTTGTGGAAGTGGTCCAGGCCCATTTTCAGACAGATTCAAAGCTCGTAATGGGCTGTCGATCAGGGCAAAGGTCAGCCCACGCAGCGATGATGCTGGAACAGAACGGGTATGAGACTGTGGTCAATATGGCATACGGATTCGTCGGAGACCAGATGGGAAATCCGGGGTGGCAGGCGCTAGGCTTACCGTCCAGCGTAGAAAACGGTGAAGGCGTGAGTTACGAGTCTCTGTCCAGGAAGTAGAGACTCCTAAACTCCTGCCATGAAATCCTCAAGGGGAATACCGAGTCCATCGGCCAGGCGGTTCACGAACGCGTAATAGCCTGCGATCATGTTGATGTGCAAGACCTCTTCGTCCCCGAAGGCCTGGTCTCGAAGTGTGAGCACGTCATCTTCGGTCATCTTCCAAGGTTCCAGAGTGAGTTTGGAAGCATAGTCCAGCATGGCCATTTCAGCCTCTGTGACGTTCGCCTTCCGGTAATCTTCTTTCAGCTGCCGTACGAGATTCACATCTTTGGTCAGCCTGAGGAGCCCCTCCCCATGATGGGTCATTCAGTAAACGCAATGGTTGTGGGACGATACGACAACTGCTATCATCTCTCTCTGTGCGCGTTTCAGCCGGGATCCATGTCCGTACATGAGCTGGCGATACATATCGATATGCCACCGCATTGAAGGTGGGTCAAGGCTGTGGATTTTAATGATGTTGTCCACCACGCCATGGGGGGTCATTTCTTGCGTGTACATTTCTTTGAGATCCCCGTCCGCCTCGTCCTCGGGAATCATTCTGATCCAAGACATGAATATCTCCTGGTTTATATTTAAATTGCCTGTGTCTCATCAACATATATTCGCAGTTTCCTTCGCACAAGATCAATAATGAAATTGAGTTGACAAGGAAGTGTCTGACATATAATGTTTTATAAATTTCATCAACCTCAATTGATATGCGTACACCAGATCAAGAAGCCATTTTGACCCAGGTGGCGGAAGAAATCGTTAAACGCGAGTTGACAGCGCCCGCCATTCTGTTCCTGGACTCGATGAAACCGCTTTCGTTCCTTGGAGGGCAACTCATGGCGTTCTTCAGTCCGTTCGTCCACATGGTTCTCGATTCCAAATCCTACGACCTTTTCGCGGAAACCATTGAAAACCGGGAGAACGTCGAATTCCTTATCAAAATGATTGAGGACTGCGCTGAAGGCAGAGACCGATAGATCCGTCCCTATTTTATGTCCATACGATCTGATATTCGTGTCATCCTTGCGACCGATTGCGGCAGTACCACAACTAAAGCGATTCTTATCGCCCGGGAGGGTGATTCATACCGTCTTATCGTCCGCGGCGAAGCACCGACGACCGTCGAAGCGCCATTCGAAGACGTAACACGCGGAGTGCTGAACGCCGTCAGGGAGGTGGAGGAACTTTCCGGGCGTACGATTCTCGATGAAGAGACGTTCATCACACCTTCTGATGACACGCGGGGCGTCGATCTGTATGTCTCCACCAGTAGCGCCGGTGGCGGTTTGCAGATGGTGGTGGCCGGTGTGGTAATGTCCATGACAGCAGAGAGCGCGGAACGGGCAGCCCTGGGCGCCGGCGCGATCGTGATGGAGGTGCTGGCATCCAACGACGGACGCCTTCCGTACAAACGAATCGAACGCATACGTCACTTACGACCGGACATGATTTTGCTCTCCGGCGGAATAGACGGAGGCACCGTCTCACATGTTGTCGAGATGGCTGAATTAATATCAGTCGCGGATCCGCGGCCCCGCCTCGGGACTGGATTGCAGCTTCCGGTGATCTACGCAGGAAATAAAGAAGTTCAAGCCGAAATCGATACGCTGCTGGGTGAAAAAACCAGCCTCGACATGGTCGACAATATCAGGCCCGTGCTCGAGAAGGAAAACCTGGGACCGGCACGGGAAAAGATCCATGATCTTTTCATGGAGCATGTGATGGCTCAGGCGCCGGGGTACCGGAAGCTTATGGATTGGACCCACGTGCCCATAATGCCCACGCCCGGTGCGGTAGGGCGTATTATCCAGGTGGCAGCCAGGCAGAACGATATCAATGTGGTTGGGGTGGACATCGGCGGAGCTACCACCGATGTTTTTTCTGTATTCGAAGAGTCATTCAACCGGACTGTCAGCGCCAACCTCGGGATGAGCTACAGCATCTCCAATGTTCTGGCGGAAGCCGGAACCGAGAACATTCTACGATGGATTCCCATACAGATTTCAGAGGAGGACCTCAAGGACAGGCTCGGAAATAAAATGATACGGCCCACGACTATTCCTCAGACGCTGGACGAACTCATCATCGAACAGGCGGTATCTCGGGAGGCATTGCGGCTGGCATTCGAACACCATAAATCTTTCGCAGTCGGCCTGAAAGGGGTACAGCAGGAACGGACTATTTCGGACGCTTTCGATCAGGAAATCGCCGGTCAGACACTGGTGGACATGATGGCCCTAGATTTGATCATCGGTAGTGGCGGCGTCCTTTCCCATGCGCCTCGCCGATCACAGGCGGCTCTCATGATGATTGACGCGTTTCAGCCGGTTGGAATCACCAGGCTGGCAGTGGACAGTATTTTTATGATGCCGCACCTGGGCGTATTGTCCTCCGTCCACGAGGATGCGGCCATGGAAGTCTTTGAGCGTGATTGCCTGATCTATCTGGGTACGTGTATCGCCCCTGTAGGAGAGGGCAAGACCGGTGCTCCCTGTCTTTCTGCCGAAGCAGATTTAAACGGTCAAAAGATTAAGCATGAGCTGACAGTGGGCACATTGATGTGTATTCAGGCAGAAGGTGAAGTCCAAATGACGCTTACGCCGACGAAGGGGTTCGATCTTGGTGACGGTAAGGGAACACCAGTGAGTCGGACGGTGCATGGCGGGACGGCGGGAATCATAATCGATACGCGCTGTCGTCCGATCCTGTTCAGCCAGGACAGATCGGAGCACACCGAACGACTTCGGCAATGGCAGCAAGCGTTGGATTCATACCCGGAGACCACCTGATGGCTCACGCCTATACACCCGGTTTACGGGTCACCGCCCGGACCGTTGTCCGAAAAACGCGCAGGTTGCCGCTGCCGGGCGATGTAGTTGTGTCGGCAGGTGAGCGGGTAGATCCGGGATCGGTGGTGGCGGAGACGCATCTTCCGGGGAACGTTCATAATGTGAATGTGGCCAATATACTGGGAATCGCAGCTGGTGACATCGACGAATGTATGCTCGTCAAAATCGGTGACAGGATTGAAGAGGAGACCGTCCTAGCAGAATCCAAAGGTCTGTTTGGTTGGTTTAAGTCGGTTGCGAAATCCCCAACAAGCGGAAGCCTCGAGATGATATCCGATGTCACGGGGCAAGTTCTGGTCCGGGAGGCTCCTATCCCTGTGCAGGTGAGAGCATATGTCGAGGGAGAGGTGGTGGAAGTCCTGCCGGGAGAGGGTGTAGTGGTGGAAACCGCAGGCACCTTCATCCAGGGTATATTCGGCATCGGCGGAGAAGTGCATGCCCCGGTCATGATGATCAAAGATTCGGCATCGGCCGAACTCAGCACAGCGGATATCGATGAACGGTGCGCGGGGAAAATCGTCTGCGGCGGGGCATTGGCATCGCTTGACGTGCTCGAAAAACTCAGGTCCTGCGGTGCGGCGGGAATTGTCGTAGGAGGGGTACGGTACCATGATGTGGGTGAGTTGCTCGGATATCAGCTTGGTGTGGCCATTACCGGAGGAGAGGATATTGGGTTGACCATCATAGCCACCGAAGGATTCGGCCGAATGAATATGGCGGACCGTACATTTCGCCTGTTGCAGTCTCATGAAGGAAACAACGCGTCCATCAGTGGGGCTACGCAGATCCGTGCGGGTGTCATCAGGCCGGAAATCATCATACCCGGTCATGAATCGGCCGATGACAAATCCACGAGTCCCCCTATCGAAGAGGGTCTGATCGTGGGCAGCCAGGTACGCATCATTCGAGATCCGTATTTCGGTCGGCTTGGTACCGTCTCATTCCTGCCCGAACATCCCAGAACGCTTGAATCTGAAGCCACCGTACGGGTGCTTTCGGTGCAACTCGAAGATGGAGAGGTTTCCGTGCCAAGAGCGAACGTTGAAATGGTAGAGGAATAGGTGTTACATGATGACCTTTAAAATCTGTATGTTTTCCATGGTTTCCTTGGCCTGTATTCAATGCCCAGGCCTGGCCGGTGCACAGGAGAGCGCAGGCGAAGGCTGGTTCAATACGGAACGAACTAACACGCTCATCATGACACTGTTCCTGGCGGGTGTTGTGGTCGCGTTTGTTGTTGCAGCCTCGTCAGGGCGTAATCTGTACATCCGGAAAATTGCCGGTCTCGAAACGGTGGAAGAGGCGGTGGGTCGCGCAACAGAGATGGGAAAACCAATCCTTTATGTGCCGGGTATCAACGACATGGACAACGTACAGACTATCGCGTCCATGAATATCCTGGGGCACCTGTCTTCCACCATCGCTAATTATGACTCGCAGCTTCATGTGCCGGTTCGGCGGTCCCTTGTGATGAGTGCCGCACGAGAAACGGTGAAACAGTCATACATGGCAGCGGGTCGGGCGGACGCATATCGGGAAGATTCAATTCATTATGTATCGGACGCTCAATTCGCCTACGCGGCGGCGGTGGACGGCATTATCATGCGAGAGAAACCCGCGGCGTGTTTTTATCTGGGCGCCTTCTACGCGGAATCACTCATTCTCGCAGAAACCGGTAACGCCGTGGGAGCCATCCAAATTGCCGGCACAGCGCAAGCGCCGCAGCTTCCGTTCTTCGTGACCGCATGCGACTATACACTGATCGGTGAGGAACTGTTCGCCGCAAGCGCGTATCTATCCAAAGAACCACGTCTGCTGGGTAGTTTGAAGGGACAGGATTTCGGCAAAGCGATCGCTATCCTGTTTATTATTCTCGGTGTACTATTACAGACGCTGATCTCATTGACCGGCAGTGAATCGATCATAAATGCATATGACTATATGCTATGGCTGTTCATGTAAAGGGAAACGATGAAACGACAGATTCCCGTATTGATAACCTTTATAGTGGGCATCGTTCTGCTCTTGGGATATTTCGTCCCGAGGGGGCCCTTCGGCCACTTGGATGAGAGTTTTTCAGATTATTTCGGTATCATCGCGGTCTTCGCCTTTATTCTTGGAGGCGCAAGCATTATGAAGATTCACCTGAAGCGAATTGCCACCAAAGGAAGAGACTGGCAATACAGCTGGGTTACCATCATAGGCTTCGTGGCTACCCTGATAATCGGTCTGTTCAAAGTCGGAAATCCCGCAGGTATTTCAGGTGGGGTGCTTGCTACCGATTCAGGCCTTAGATTTATCTTCGACGGTATATATACGCCGCTATCGGCAACGATGTTCGCACTGCTGGGCTTCTTCGTAGCATCCGCATCATACCGCGCTTTCAGGGCCCGTACCCGGGAGGCGGCGATCCTACTGGTGGCCGCTACCATCATACTCCTCGGTCGCACCCCAGTGGGCGGATACCTCACCGCGTGGATGCCGGAGAGCCTGAGTTTTCTTGAAATACCCAACATTGCCAATTGGCTTATGGCGTGGCCGAACACCGCAGGTCAACGGGCGATCATGATCGGCATCGCTTTAGGTATCATAGCCACTTCCATTCGTATCATCATTGGCATTGAACGCACTTATCTCGGAAGGGAGGACTAGCGATGAATTGGCTTGACATGCTACTGAACCTCGACCGGCGATATATTTTCGTACTCATCATTCTAGCTATTGTGATTCCGTTGATTTTAAAACCACGATTTCCGGATCGTCCCTCTCCCATCGTAGAGAATATTTTTGAAAAAATTGAGCGCCTCCCGCAGGGTGCGAAAATACTGCTCGCCTTCGATTACGGTCCTGATACCGCTCCTGAGCTGGACCCCATGGCGGTTTCGTTTATACGCCACGCATCATTGAAGAATCATGAGTTGATAATCATGTCCCTCTGGCCTGAAGGAGCCGGCCAGATCCAAAAAGTGATGGATTCCGCCTACCTGGAATATCCTGACAAGGTGTATGGAACGGATTACGTAAATCTCGGGTACAAGGCCGGTGGCGTCGGCGCCATAAATGTGATGGTTTCCAGTTTCAAAACCCTGGTTCCTCAGGATGCCAACGGCACCCCGGTAGAGGATCTACCGGTGATGGAAGGTATTAACAAGGTGGCAGACTTCGACGCCGTCATAAGTCTTTCATCAGGAGATCCGGGTTTGAAAGAGTGGATCCTTTTTGCAGGAGATATGGTGGGGGTGCCGGTCATGGGAGGGGGCACCGCTGTAATGGCGCCTGAATTATATCCCTATTACCCGCAACAGCTTGTCGGCCTTATGGGGGGCCTAAAAGGTGCTGCTGAATATGAAACGGCGCTCATGACCCGGTATCCGGAGATCGCGGATCGCACGATGAATGCCACGATCCGCATGGGTCCACAGGTTGTTACGCATATCGTTATGATTCTTCTCATCGTACTGGGAAATGTCGCTTACTTCATGGATCGAAGACGCCGTGCTGGTAACGTGTAAAGCCTGGAGAGAGAAATGGATACCTTTCAGCTCTGGCTGGATGCCGCACTCACATTGATGATCCTGAGCTTTCTTTATCGGGATAACCCATTCTATAAATTTGCAGAGCATTTATTCGTCGGAGTGTCCGCAGCCTACTACATGTCGATTAACTTTTGGGATCATCTGATGCCCAATCTGCTCGGTAAACTGTTTCCGGACACTATGGCGCCCCTGGTTCCCAGCGTAGCGGGTAGCGATCCCGAATATAATTACATAATACCCGGGATTCTGGGCCTTATTTTGTTGACGCGACTTGTAGATAACTGGGCATGGCTCAGCCGCTGGACTCTCGCCTTTATCGTTGGAGGTACAGCCGGCTTCATGATTCCCAGGGTGCTTGAGTCTGATTTCATGACTCAGATCCAGAGTACTATGGTTCCCCTGCTAGTGTTCGATAGTGCCGGTAATTTTCAGCTGGGTGACAGCTTCTCACACCTCGTCCTCGTAGTAGGTGTGATCTGCGGTTTGGTCTATTTTTTCTTCTCTGTCGAACACACCGGCATTGTGGGCAAAATATCCAGGGTGGGAATTTGGTTTTTGATGGTTACGTTCGGCGCGGCATTCGGCTATACCGTAATGGCCAGAATCTCACTCCTTATCGGCAGAATAGAGGCTCTCGGAAATTGGGTCACTTCACTGATTGCTTAGTTGGGATTTCACCTGGATCGGACCAGGCGGCAGGTGGTCGATTTACCGATCACCGTCCGTGCTCCAGAATTAATTATGCTTGCGCCGCAATTAATTTTCGTGTATGATGGTTGGAACAGATCCCGGGGAAATTTGGTAACCGAAGGGCACTCACACGGATCCCCGAGTGCCTCACGATCCTGACTAACAATCTCCACCTCTGCCAAGTGGACCACTGGAAGGACACTCGGATGGCGAATGATCATATATCCCGGACCGGTGAAGTCGGGCGCCCCTCGAACATCGAGAAGAGATCTTTCCTGCTGAAAAATGTTCCGCTTTTTGGAGATCTCGGGGGCGATGAAGTCTATTCCCTGGCCGAGATCTCCATGGTACGTCAGGTAGCGGAGGATGCTATCATTCTCCTAGCGGATGAAGAAGGGGATACTCTATTCGTCATCGTTAGCGGGCGAGTGAAAGTGACTGTCATGAGCGAAGACGGGCGTGAAGTGATCCTGTCTATCCTTAAGGACGGAGATTTTTTCGGAGAGATGTCTCTGCTGGACGGCAAACCCCGGTCCGCTTCGGTCATCGCCACCGAAAAGACCGAATTGATAATGCTTCGCAGGGTAGACTTTCTCAGTCGGCTCGAACGACACCCTCAGATGGCCTCCCAGATGCTATCCACCCTGGCCTCCAGGTTACGCAAAACCAACCGGCAGGTCGAAAGTCTGGCATTACTCAACGTCTACGGAAGAATTGCGGGCACGTTATTGCAACTAGCGGATGATCAGGGTGTCAAGGAGGACCGCGGCATCGTTATTCCGGATCGGCCGGTACACCAGGAAATCGCGAACATGGCCGGTACAACCAGGGAGACGGTATCCAGAGTGCTCAACGATCTCGAGCGAAGAGGGTATATCCAGAGGGACGGGCGTGAAATCTTGATCCTGAATTCGGATCGGCTGCGGGACGACTTTTTCCATACCACCTAGCAGATTACAATAACGCCAGATACGTGTCCAGCTCATAGTTCGTAACCTGTGACCGGTAACGTGACCACTCCTGCCGCTTGTTCTCCAACAGTTTTTTAAAGACATGATCCCCCAGCGTGCCATGAAGCAGTTCGCTGTTCTCTGCCAGCTTGATAGCCTCGTTGAGATCAGTTGGTAGTGCCCGAATGTTCATCTTTTGCCTTTCCTTCTGGGACATCTCGTTCACATTCCGTTCAAGCGGTGGCGGCAGTTCATAACCCCGCTCAATCCCCTCCAGGCCCGCAGCGAGTATAACTGCGAAGGCAAGATAAGGGTTGCAGGACGGATCGGGAGCCCGATATTCGATCCTCATGGCCTCATTTTTCCCGGGTGTATGAGCGGGCACCCGTATCATATCGGCCATGTTGCGTAACGCCCAAGACACATAGAGGGGCGCTTCGAATCCGGGAACCAGCCGCTTGTAGGAATTCACCCACTGGTTGGTTACAAGTATGGTTTCAGGTGCATGATGCATCAGGCCTGCGATGAACGATCGGGCGATCGAGGAAAGGTGGTAATCATCGCTATCGTCATAAAAAACGTTCGTGTCGCCACGAAACAGGGAGAGATGTACGTGCATGCCGCTTCCGTTGTGATCAGCTAGCGGTTTCGGCATAAAGGTGGCATATACATCATGGCGAAGGGCCACCTCTTTAACAACCAGACGATACGTCATGGTATTATCCGCCATGGTCAGCGCATCCGTGTAGCGGAGTGAAATTTCGCTCTGACTCGGTCCGCCTTCATGATGACTGAACTCCACTCCGATGCCCATGTCTTCAAGAGCCATAACCGTGTCCCGCCGCAAATCGGTCGCGCCGTCCAAAGGGGTCAGGTCGAAATAACCGCCCTGATCGAGAGGTTCTAGGGGCGGTACCGGGGATTTTAAATAAAAGTATTCAAGTTCAGGCTGGACATAAAACGAATAGCCCTGCGACGCGGCGCGGTTCAGGCACTGCTTTAGAATCCTGCGGGGATCTCCGTCATAGGGCGTACCATCCGTCTCTCGGATATCGCAGAACATGCGCCCCACCGCTTGCTCTTTCGGCCGCCAGGGCAATAATTGGAAAGTACTCGGATCCGGAAGCGCAACGCGATCATACTCGTCGTTCCTGGCGAATCCTTCGATCGCCGCACCGTCGAACACTTCGCCGTCGTTCAGAGCGTCCTCCAGTTCCTCCACGGTGATCGCAAAACTCTTCAGAAATCCGAGTATATCGGAGAACCAGAGCCTGATGAATTTCACATCATGCTCCTGTGCGACTTTTAGAACGTATTCCTTGGCGTGGTCATTGTCCGATTGCATATTTAAAATGAGGGTTGAGTGGCTCTTGATGATGGCACTTTTGACGTGCACCCGCACGTATGATAGAACGGGAATTTAACGAAATTACCGTGAGTTTGTTTACTGCCGGCTAGACATTCTCGACTGCGTAAAAACGGTATAACTCGGTCCAAAACACCGGACAATATTCAGTTGGTATCACCAAATCTAAAAATCAACTTCCTGCTACCTGGTTAAAAGAAGCCAACGTTCTTTGGGGGACAGATTCAGTGTGTCAGGCTCTTTTAAGTACCTATTTTTTGGGTGATCTGCGCTTGGCCCGAATTTTCCTCTCCTTTTCCTTCACACGTTTTTTTTTACGCGTCCGCCTACGTCTTAATTCACGATCCCTCTCGCGCATGGCCGTCTCCTTTTTACTCTCATGGGGTTAAACTGACGCTGTAATCCAAATGGTGGTCCGCCGTCTGTTTTCCTTCGGTAGCCTTCACAGAAAGTCGCACGATTACGGTGTCGCCGGGCGCTACCGCCCTTATCGCCTGAGATTTTTCTAATGGATTACCGTTGGGATCGAGCCAGGTAAGGTCGAGAGAAACATTAACCTCATTAAACCCGCGGTGCCTCATCTTGATCCGGGCCCGCCACCAATCGTCTTCTTTCTCCGTCCGTACATCCAGGATGTCGATGATCTTTTTTAGCTGGCCGGGAACAACGAACTCCTGATCCATACGGTCGAAAACCACAACCGTAAATAAAAGGGAGAGCGGTATCACCAGTCGCTTGTAAAACGTCTTGCGAGACGGTTTACTCAATCACGGCTCCTTCCGGCCCTCATCCCACTGACGGCGCTGACGCTCCCTTATATTTTCCTTCAGCCGGCTGCGTGCGTTTGTGCTGCGACTTCGCACATTTTTGTTATATCGCCTAACAATGTTAAAAATAAACAAGAGGATCAGAAACGCGATAAACAACTTGCTGGTGAGTAAGGGAGCAATGGTTTCCATGGCCGTTCATCCATGTCTCAATCTCGTGGGAGGTATATATGCTAATGTAATGAGGGGTAAATGGAAAAGGCAATACATTTCTATGGTGTACCGCTGTTTTTCCCTTGCAGAGAGGAATCCGAGATAATTGATTGGATGGTCATTCGGCAAGGTCAAAAAAACAGAGAATATCACGCCGTGGATTCTCTCGCACAATGAATCGTGATCGTTTTGACCATGGAGAGCGTTATCAACACGGTCGAAAATGGATCCTGGCTGGTACTACTGGTGCTAATCATTCTTTTAACCATCCGGTTTGCCTTTCTCTGGAATTGCCGAATCAGTACTCCGAGTTTCTTCTCTTTCCGAAATAACTTTCTGACCCCAACCCACTGAGAGAATAAATGGTGACTTTATTTCCGTGAAAACGTAGCATCAACCAGCTGCTGCCATCGGGAAATATCTTCTGCACGATGCTGCTTACGGTGAATTCAGTGCCGGGCAGTATGCCACATTCATGCCAGGTATCCCGACTACAGCGACTTCGGCTGTCGCCACGGAATATTCGATGAACAAGAATTTAACCCCCTTGGGATCACAGGCACCGGTGTACAGACGGGCATCAGGTTGAGGCGCTCTACAGCGTTCGTTCATTTGAATGGATTCTGGCGTAGAATCGATCGATCGAAAACGGGGAAGTGCTCGTTGAGGGGATACCGGAATCATGTCCTGTCCCGGTCGAATTGGTAGATCACACCGGTGAAATAGCCATTGACACGGTATGGTCGAGACCTGCACCCGATCCAAAGAATCTGTACTGAATGGAAGACTGAATAAAGCTGGAGTACATGTAAGCGCGTTGGAGACATTCTCACCAGAAATGAAGGGATTAGACGAAAACACCCTTCTTAACCAACACCTGATCGTAGACACCTGTGGAGGCACTCTGGCGGAATCAGGGCAAACCCATATGTCAAAAATCAGAGGCACAATGACAGAACGGAAGTTCCACGCCGAACCTTCTGAAGTAGTCGCAGGACTAATACCGGCCAGATAGCCGGACGATAAAATCTAAGTCTTCAAGTCTGTCGGTTTCGTTACCCAGAACGCCTTCACCGCACACCGCGCCTATGAGCGGGTGCTGCCGTTCCGTGTCGGAACAGAGATGGAGCTGTAGTATGCGACGAATTCTGATCATCAGGACCGGTGCCGTGGGGGATTGTGTCCTCACCGCACCGGTCCTGACCAGTCTTCGACAGTCCTACGCCGACATTTCCATAGAATTACTAGGCAACAGGGACTACCTGTCCCCGCTCGTATCCGTCGGTCTAGCGGACGCAAGCCACTCAATCGACCGCCCCGGATTCTCCAAAATGTTTTTCCCGCAGGAAGAGATTCCATCTGATTTAGGTGCGTTCTTTGGATCATACGATGCGGTGTTGTCGTTTGTACCCGATCCCGAGAGAACATTCTCACATAACCTGTTAAGCCTCGGTATACCCTTGATATTAAGGGGTACGCCTAAGCCTGATTCCGGAAAACGGATTCACATCACACGGCACCTGATGTTGGCGCTGAAACCCCTGGACATCGACACCTCCCTGACAATCCCATTTTTTACTCTCCCGCCCTCAGAGCTATCGGCGGCATCCAAACCTTATCTTACAGATATCGAGGAAATGTCAGCCCCACCTATCGCCCTTCATCCTGGAAGCGGGGGACGGGACAAATGCTGGCCAGCAGCTTCGTTCGCTGAGCTTGTATCCGCCATCTCGGAGAAAGGGTGCAATATCGTGTTGACATCGGGACCAGCGGACGATGATGCAATCGAGGCACTTCATCAACACCTGGGGAATACGATGCCGCGGGTTTTAAGGCATATTCCACTGCGTGATTTGGGGTGTATTCTGGGAAAATGTGCCGGATTCATCGGAAACGATACCGGCATAACTCACCTCGCCGCCGCAACGGGAATACCTACGATCGCACTATTCGGCCCCACCGATCCGGCTGTTTGGGGACCCCGGGGAAGGACGGTACGGATTTTATGGGGGAATCTCTTGATCACGGGAGATGTCGGTGGCGTTGACGATCCCCCGGTCGGGACAGGCTACCCGCTCGAAAGCATTTCGGTTGATTGTGTCCTGGACGCGTTGCAGGATGTTATTCCGACCTGATCTTCTCTACCGCATACGCGAGCGCACGCTGGATGACATCAGCATTCTGACCACCTCCCATTGCCATGTTAGGCTTGCCACCACCGCGACCGCCGACCAATGCCGTAGCTTCCCTCATGAGTTCCCCCATATGCATCTGTATTTCATCACTCCTTGCGAAGACCAGCAGCGGCTTCCCGGTTATACTGCCGAATAGGACGGCGCAGGAGGTTTGACTGATGATTTTCTGCGCCAGAATCCTGAGTTCATCCTGGGTTCGCCCCTCGAAGACCCTGTGCAGCAGCGGCATATCGTGCGTAACATCGATAGATGCAATTAAAACATTCGCCTCATAGTCGAGGAGCTGCCCCCTGAGCGCTGCCGCCGCTTTGTCGCTGGACTTTTTTTCCTGCATCAGCATCGACACACTGTTCCTGAGATCCCGTTCACTAACACTCAGAACATCTGCCACTTCACGCACCAGATCTATTTTTTTGTTGTAGTCATACAAAGCCCGACGTCCGCACATGAATTCGATCCGGTATAATCCGCCATGCACTTTTCTGGGCCGACGGTTAGTGATCTGCACAACCCCGAGTTCACCACTCGTTGCACAGTGTGTTCCCCCGCATGCGGTCCGGTCCACCCCTTCAATATCGATGATACGCAGAGGGCCATCACGATCCGGGATTTTACGGATATCGAGCGCATCCACTTCGTCCGGCTGAACTGTATAGGCATTGACCGATACGTTCCGACCGACTATTTCATGGAGACGATCCTGCAGCAACTCCCAATCATCGGCGGATTCTGGTTTTCGATCAATGTCGATCGTACAGATGTCACCACTCATGTGGAAGGACAGCGTTTGGGCTTCGAAGAGATCTACAAAAACTCTGGAGAGGATATGCTGACCGGTATGCTGCTGCATGTGGTCGTAACGACGCTGCCAGTCTATCACACCCTTAACCACATCCGCATCGATCGGTTCGGCAAGGACATGAACGATATCTTCAACATCCTTTTTGACGTCACGAACGGGGATGCCGTTTAACGTGCCTAGGTCGTTGGGTTGACCGCCTGATGTCGGGTAAAAGCACGTGGCGTCCAGAATTACTCCTGGACTGTCTTTAACCGTTCGACGTGCTACGATCCTGGCCTCAAAACTGGTACGGTAGGCATCGTGCTGGTACAAAAGATCTGTGTTTGGTAACATCTCAGTAGATTTAACCCGGAATTTCTGCCCGAGGGCCTGTCCCCATGATCCAGTCAAGGTTGTATCGCGCCAGTGTCAGGCGTTCATAACTGTGGACCTCGCCCCGTTCGTAAAGGCATCCAATGGTTCCGTCCGGAAATTCAGTAAGACAGGAATAGGCCGCCGGTCCGGGATGAAGAACCTGAGAATACCCCCACGACCGACAGCCGTCGATGGATAGTCGGACGGTCATGTTCGCCCGTTCGACCTGACTGGCTGGGTTGGAAAAAAGGATATAGTCACCGTCGTGGGTGACTCTGCGTATACTGGCCTGGCACGTGGGTTCGATCAGAGCCGGATCATGGCTGATGTCAGACCAGGAGTCCCCGCCGTCAGTGCTAAGCGAAATGGCACGTGTTTTCTGTTCACGGTCATAGTTGCGCATGTTCAGCAACACTAAACCATTTTTCAACTCTACTGCCTCGCACTCATTGACATCGTCATCTGGTGTGGTGCCTCCCAATTTCCAGGTTGCGCCGTGGTCGTCGCTGTGTATTACGTGTGAGAAGTAACGCTTGGACACCGCTTCGATATGATCGCAGGGTATGACAAGGCGCCCGCTCGCCAGTTGAATCCCGGCGCCGGGACCTGTGGCGTACCACGTCCAATTTTTTTCCTTCACACTCTTGGTGACCTCCACAGGCTCTTCCCAGGTCAGTCCATCGTCCTTACTTGATGTGACCCATATAGTTCTGGTGCCCTGGCTTTTGCGATCTATGATTTCAGATTCCTTGTCCACGCCCAGATTATGGGTCATCAACAGCCAGATAGTGCCGGTGATTTCGTCTACGACAGAACAGGGATTGCCACAGGTATTCTCACCATCGTCCCATACGATCCTAGCCTCAGACCAGGTTTCACCACCGTCTGTGCTCCTTTTGCAGAGCAGATCGATATCCCCAGTATCGCTCCGGGACCCTTTGCGTCCTTCGCAGAACATCATAACGGTCCCGTGCGGCGTGGATACGATCGAGGGAATTCTGTAGGTGTGATAACCCCCGGCTCCGCTGACAAAGAGATCACTCTGTTCACAAAACGCAGTCATTGTTTCTCCATATTCGTAGACCCACTAATTGAAAATCACGTGTCCTGTAATACCGGTTAGTCCATCTATAATGACCCACAGCCCGGCACTGGTGAATTCTCCCAGTATGAGTCCGAGGAAAAAGGGTAACATCAAGCGGTATGTTCTGATCCCTCCGTATTTCAAGATTAATCCTTTGACCATCCACGCAAGGAAAATAGGGAACCAGGCGGCGGCCAGAGGAGTGGAAGCCGCTACCGGAAATCCGATAAAATGCAGAGGCCACCAGATAAACTGTTGCCGGAGAAACATTAATAACCACATGACGCCCGCGCCGATACCGAAGAACAACCAGCGCCCGAACGGGTCATGCGTGCCGGTAATGTTTGATGCATAGTAGTTGAACCTGCTCTGCTGCAGTTCGCCGAAGAAATGCCAGTTGAGGTTGATTCCCCCGTATTGATAAGCCAGGAACATTACCGTACAAATAGAACTCACCAGACTCGCAGCGACGGCGATTCCCATGGCTACGGTTATCCAGCGAGGGTTTCCAATGCCGGTCGCATCCGCCAGTTTCAGACTGTTGGCCATGGACGGCATAATCAGAGTCCTGGTGTGAGTGAACCAGAACTTGGTGAGTCCAACCGCAACCAGATTCCTCGCTCCGAGCAGCGGACCGGTAAATCCGGCGATTATGAAATCCTGTGGATTGAGGGTGGCGGCGAACAGGACACCGCCTTCAGCTACGATTCTGGAAAATCCGATATAAATGACCAGCACCATCACCAGCAAGATTACAGCCAGCCATAGAGACAGCCCTATCATCCATAGCCAGCCCAGGAGGAATAGTATACCTGCCAGGACTCCGAAACATGCGGTGCGGTAAGACAGGCTTTCATCAGAATCATCTATATCGGAATCGCCCTTGAATGCTTTGCGGAAAACATCCTTTATATGATCGCGAGCAACCCACAAACCAAAGATCACAAGTGCGAACAATGCTCCGAATCCCTGATGGGTTCCGGGCAACGTGGTGTTTCCGGCGATGTCGATGCCAAAAGTGGCGTTGATGAGATTCTGGGCTCGGCTCAGAATGAAAAAGAACCACAGACTGAAGGACACCTCGAGACTTAACAGGTACCCGAACCCTATCAATGGCCAGGTGAAATTGATCGGAAGGACCAGTTTGTTGTTGAACAGGGCGATGGATTCCGCCAGGTCGATAACGGGAAAAAAATTTATGTAGTTGTGAACACTGTTCCAGCCATTAATGAAAAACGGGATGGCCAGACCGATCCACATCAGGCGATTACGGAAAAACGGTGCCACGACGGATTTGTCATCGCGCGCTCCGGCGTCGATCATTTCTGTTGGTAATTTCACGAGAGGAAAAACAAGGCGCTCACGGTCTATCCATTGCTTTCGGAGGATTACAGTAATACAGAAAATGACAAAATAGAGGACCAGTACAAACGAAAGCCACACGGTCAGCGGTCCGATCCACGCATCCCACGGGATGGACTGCCCTTGCGGCAGCCCTTCGAAGAAAGATCGGATGGCTTCAGGATCCTCCGGCAGCAGCCATTCCTGGAGATGGGGCGAAATGTTTTCTATCCAGCGGTTCTCCGGCGTGGCGTAGTACATTGAGGCCATAGCGGGCAAAAGCACTTCGGTCAGGCCGTAGGAGGGAATGGCCGAGGCAATGAGGGACATGATGTACACCACGGCCAGTTCACCCGGGCTCAGAGCTTTAGCGGAGTGCACACTTCTCAGAATCGTATTGAGGACACCCACCACCACCGCAAAGAGGAATACGACGCCGATCGGCGTGAAATTACTCCCCAAAAACGATCCCTTAATGATCATGTTCGCGTAGGGGTCGGCCACGCCAAGTATAAGCGAGCAGATCATGCCTACCAGTATAGCCCTGGGGGTAACCGCCTCATGGGACCACTGAACCCCGTGGCTTTTGTGCAACTTTTCCGGTTCTGCAACTGACATGCCTGATCCGTTTCTTCCAAATTTGATGCGGACCTATAACTTGCGTGTCGTCTCCCCTTCTAACGTCCGCCATAAAAGGGATTGTTTTCAACAACCTTGCCGTTAAACTCCTTTATTCGCCACGGCCCGCATTCTAAAGCTGTCCTTCCACACCCGTCCCCTACGCGGCCGCTCCGAAGAACTACAGACGAGGAATACCGTCGAGTTTAGGCTGGGTTTGTGGGGAAAAAGAAAACGGTACAAGTTGTTTTGTTGCACGCGGCTTTACTCCGTTCAGGAGCAAACGTTCAATCAAAATAGCACAGAAACATAGTGCCCAGATTAGTCAATTATGTAGGAGTCGCATTAAGGAAAGTCAAGGAGAATTCACCCGGTTAACAGGCCCCCTGAGATCCCCTGCATAGTTAATCCTGTTGAATAATCCTGCTCGTGTATCTATACTCATACCCAAATCAATTCGTGACATGAGGAAAACATGGATGGCAATGTGGACATCAAACTGGATCAGCTGAACCGCGAAGGGTGGTGTGTTCTCCAGAACATTATCCCTGAAGACAAAGTCGACGGCGTCCGTGCACGCGTTGTGACTGCAAACGAAAAGGCGCTGCGGGACTATGAACGGGTGGGCGATGACTATGGTCATCAGAGAACGGCTGATGGCCGTCCTGGTATTTCAATAATCGCCTACCTGCCCGATTTCGCGCCGTATCTCGGTGACGAGCGGTTGCTGGCGATTGTACATGGCGTATTCGGAAAGCACGTCCGGATCGCGCAGACGGAGTTCAAAACACAGAAGCCCAACCGCGAAGATGTGAACTGGCGAGGTTTTCATTCCGACTGGCCCCACGACCTCACCGACCGGGATGAAGCTGGCCGTGTCGCGCAACCGTTTCCAAATGCCACCATGCAGCTCTCCGTCCTGTGGATGTTGTCATCCTTCGGTTCTGAGAACGGGGGCACATGGGTGGTGCCCCGTACCCACCGTGACCCGCACAATCCTCGGATGCATCAGACGCCGGAGGGCCTCCGAGAACATATCGACCAATTCCAATCCATCCCGGGAGAAATCCAGGTTTCCGGTCCTGCCGGCAGCGTACTGGTCATGGACAGCCGAATCTGGCATTCGGCCGGCGCCAATCCGAGTACGGAACCGCGTGTAGCGATTATCACACGCTATTGTCCCTGGTGGTTGAGTGTAGAATTCGGTGGTAGGAACAATGCCATCGTTCCACGAGACGCTTATGACGCCTTCCCGGAGTCGGTGAAGCAGTTGTATCGGCACAGGGCCGAAGGCATGGACAATCCGTTCCTGGCATGAACCTGAGGCCTCCGACCAGGTGGTGGAGGCCTGATCCAAGTGGTGTAATTAACCTTCTGCGGTGGTGGAAAAGCATGCATCCTGTCCCTGGGACGATTGACAGGCCTGCAAGAAACCATGAACGGTCGCCTTTGTTTCGTGACGATGCGGCCCGCCGGCCAGGTACCGTTGGAACCCGTAGCAGACGGGTGGTCGAGGCCAATCCCGGGTATTTCTACTCTGGCCGTTACCTCGATGGGCTTTAGCAGAGAATCAGCGCGCCGCTGTTTCTATCCCGCCATCTCCTCACGCAACCTCACCAGCAATGCCTTGGTGGCCCGGATGCCGTCTTCTTCGCTCATTTCAGCCCCTTCGTACTCGATTCCTACATGACCGCTGTATCCGGCTTCGAGAACGATTTTCAAAAGGCGGTGATAGTCCAGTGTAGTCTCATTGCCGTTCCTGTCGAAATCATAAGTCTTTGCACTGACACCCTTAGCATAAGGCATGAGTTCTTCGACCCCCCGGTAGTTGTCATACTTTTCATTCTGGCTGACGTTGAAATTCCCAAAGTCCGGCAAGGTTCCCACACGCGGGTGATCTACCAGGTCCATTACGCCGGACAACCAGGCGCCGTTGCTCGAAAATCCACCGTGGTTCTCCACGAGAATATTGATATCATAATCGTCACTGAATTCACAGAGCCTTCTCAGGCCGTCGGCGGCTAACTGTTGCTGTTCTTCATATGTGCCGGCACTGCGGGCATTTACCCGGATCGAATGGCATCCCAGAAACTGAGCCACTTCCACCCATTTGTGATGGGTTTCAACGGATTTTCTTCTGGCTGCGTCGTCCTGATCTCCAAGATTGCCTGAAAAATCGCACATGATGAGCAGGCTTTCAACCCCTTCACCCTCCGCGCGAATTTTCATTTCCTCAAGCAGTTTTTTGTCATCCGTGGCCTCGAAAAAGAAGGTATTGACATATTCGACCGCGTCTATGTCATACACCCGACGGGCAGTGATCGCGAAATCGAGTGGATCGAGCGGTCCATTCAGCAGCTCGCGATAATCCGTATTGAGTGTCGTTGCGATATCATCAAAAAGCGACTCGTGGGGACGAGGGCCGAAATAGCTTCTGTGTAGTGACCATTGGGCAAGTGATATGTCGAACAATCTGAGACTCCTTTAGCTGTGGGTTGTCAACAGGACAAGGTCCATTCGAGATGGTGGTCGTACAGCGTCGCGGGACGGGGAACACCCTGGGCATCCCATCCCATCATCTCGTAATACAAATTCAGATATTCTCTGAATTTTTCGCGGTCAAGGTGAATCCCAGCTTTGGCCCCACTCCGTATGGGCTCATCGAAGAAGCGGTCAGGCAGGCGATCGTCCTCCGGTTTCATCCCCTCCCGGATGTTGTAAACCCGCATAAGGTGAAGCCTGCGCTCCCCCCATCGCATAATTTCATAAGAGGATGTTTCCCAACCTGTCACGGCGGAGATCATCTCCGTCATAAGTGGCATACTGAGGGCCCTGGTCGGCGCCACGGCGAAAATACAGAACCCCAGCGCATCGACCCCGGACCAGATAGTGTGGAGCGCCTTGAAGTTACGAACTTTCTCCGGACCGAGGTGTTCCATGGGCAGACGATCGAGGATACCGAGTGTTCGCGAATAGGTGAGCGTATGTTCCCAGCCTACCTCGGTGTCAAAATCCCAGTCGTGCTCGCAGATGTCATACCTGGGACCGATCGGCGCTACCGCATATCCGAAAGCAAGGTTAGTCTGGCTCCGTGGTTCGAACGGAACCATTTCCAATCCCTTGACATGCATCGCCAGCCGCTCCGATTCCTGACCGATACACTCCGAAGCGCGCTTAGTGCCTTCGGCGAGTATATCTCCGAACCCTTCCCGATAGGCGATGCGTCTAATCATTTCCAGGGTTTCTTCCGGTCGTCCAAAGCGTAATTCAAGTCCGTCCGTATCGGATGAATCAAGGATCCCTTCATCGAACGCCTCCATCGCAAATGACAGGGTAAACCCAAGGGAAACCGGGTCCATACCCAGTTGATGCACCAAGTTATTATATCGCATCAGGTGCTTGATATCTCCTGTTCCGATATTGGGTCCCATGGCGCCGGTGATCTCCTGATGCATGGCTGCAGCGCGGGGGTCGAGATCGTCGTCACCATTATGGAACATCTTCAAACAGTCATTCGGACAGCCGGGACACTCGGACACGCCTGTATAATATGGCAACCAGTTTTCTTTTGCGTAAGCATCGACCTGATCGAAGGATGCCGCACGGAAATTTTCCACATCCAGCGCGGCATCGATTCCGTGGTCGTGTACCCATACGGCGAAACCAGGCAGGTTTTTCTGCCACTGCGAAAGGATATTGGTCTTGATGTCTTGCCGGAATGTGGCGTTCACCCTTTCGTACCGTACGTTGTCGGCGATAGACGGTAGTGTTCCACCCCGCAGAACGATAGCCTTCAGATGTTTTGATCCCATCACAGCTCCCATTCCCATCCGCTGTGCCTGGTGAGTGCGATTGCTGACGATGTTTGCAAACCGGACCAGATGCTCTCCGGCCGGTCCTATCGTGGCTACATCCACATCGGAACCGAAGCGATCTTCGAGCCGATCCGTGGCCTCACCGACGGTCGCTCCGCAGATGTCGGCGGCGTCAAAGAAGGATATTTTTCCATCATCTATCAGCAACCCCGTAGATTTCGCGGCCGCGCCTGTAATAATGAGGGCATCAAATCCCGATTTCTTAAGCGATACAGCCCATCTCCCTTCTGACCGAGTCTCGCCGACCCCACCGGTCAGAGGAGACTTCGCCGATACAATGTATCGGACGAGACCGGCGCCGGGGTGGCCGGCGACGACACTATTTGCAAAAATAAGCAGGTTGTCAGGGCCGAGAGGATCGATACCCGCCGGTGTTTCCCTCAAAAGATAATAGACACCGAGCAATCCACCACCAGCATAAATACGGTAAAATGTCTCGCTCGGGTGCTCCACATGTGTGGTTAGATCCGTTAAATCGATATGGAGAATTCGCCCGTGATATCCCTGTTGTGTCATTAAATAAAACCTTCTTACCGTGGCCACCGTTTTTCCACAGGCAACATCGCAGGATACGCCCCGTGCGGTTCCGTTTGATACCAGTACGCCACCGAACAGATATCGTCTTCCAATGGCCGGAACTTGTGGTTCGGCAGCCAGCCCAGTGCCTGCATGGTGACGCGCAGGTCGTATTCGAATCGGATTGGATCCATAATATGCCAGCGATACAAACCGTGTTTAGGGACTTCCCCCTCCTCACGCCGCCAGAGCGGGTAGCCGAGGAAGGGCGTGGAAAATGTATCGCCGAAACCCCAGGCACCGCCAAAGTAATCCTCGGTGCCGGTGCCGCAGATGGTCGGATACTCGCCGTCACCGTCGATAAAAAACTTTATCTCTCCCTCACCCCACCAGCCGTTGGCGAGCTGCGTCCATGACATAGAGGTGCCCACATAGTGGCCCTGACCTGATATCTCATCCAGAATCACATGGTCCGGGGCTTCGTCGGGTGTAACGGAACGTCGCCATTGCGCATGAAAATAGCCGGCATCCTCCGATACATCGTCCAGTTCGTAAGAGATTTGATAGAAAAATCCGCTCACCGCTTCCATGTGCTGATTTTCAATGGTGACACGGGCGCGTTTCCTGAAGGGCATAGGCCAATATGAGTTAAAACCGCCGGAGGGATTAACGGTAATCGGGAGTGAATTGACATTGTAGCGGAGCCCGTGGCCGTTGGCAAAAAAATCACCGAGCGGCACTTCCACGCTGGGAGTTTCTTCATCATCCCAGTAGAATCGTATGATACCGTCCCGATACAGTTTCGGTGCCACGGTTATCCATATATGCTGAATAGTGCCTGGTCCCTCGATGTTCGCCAGCGTGGTGGTAGTGCCCGGTTCGAGTGTGATGCACGGGCGGACCTTCCAGCCTTTTCCTAGGTCGGACGCCGCACTGTTCGCTTCCGGAGTCTCATGGGCGCCTCCTGCCACTTCCCCATTGGGGTTCTCTGCACAAATGGACCGGGTTTTTGCCCGGGACAACATCGGTAATGCACCGAACCCGACGGGGGAAGGGAAACCTGACATTTAAAACTCCTTTGGCATTGAGGAATGTTAACCTTGATTATTTGATGAACTATCTCCTCTAATGTACAGTGACTTTTTACAGATTTCAAGGTACAATAAAACACCACAAAGACTCTTGACACTATTTAGATATAATCGTTATCATAGACAGCTGAATACCACACAGTTGAACAGTATCACGACCCGCCAGATTTCAGGAGATTTCTCTAATGGCCGATTTGTATCAACCGCCAGCATCGTTTCGCGATCGAGCATTAATCAAAGACATGGACACCTATCGGGACATGTATGAACGCTCCGTAAAGAATCCGGAGGCGTTTTGGGCTGATGTGGCAGAAGGATTTCACTGGTTTAAAAAATGGGATTCGGTCTGTTCGTATAACTATGACATGGACAAGGAGCCAATTTATATAAGGTGGTTCGAAGGCGGTAAAACCAATATCGTATATAACTGCCTTGACCGGCACCTGGAATCCCGTGGCGACCAGAACGCGATCATCTGGGAGGGCAATGATCCTTCCGAAGATACACATATTACCTATCGGGAATTGCATGAACAGGTTTGTAAGTTTGCTAACGTCCTAAAGTCCCGGGGTGTTAACAAGGGCGATCGGGTGTCCATTTACATGCCTATGATCCCGGAGCTGGCCGTTGCCATGCTGGCCTGTGCCCGTATTGGCGCGGTACATTCGATCGTGTTCGGCGGCTTTTCCGCGGAATCTCTGGCCGACCGCATCGTGGATTCGGAGTGCCAGACAGTCATTACGGTCAATGGTACCCACCGGGGCGACAAACCGCTGTTCATGAAGCCGGTAGCCGACCAGGCTATCACGGATGCAGAGAAGCAGATGGACGTTAAGGTGAAGACTTGCATCGTGGTCGAAAGGGTAAAGGACAATCCTGATTTCCGGTTCGATATGATCGAGGGGCGCGACTACTGGTGGCATAATCTGATGGCGGAAGCCTCTGACGATTGTCCATGCGAGGAGATGGATGCCGAAGACCCGCTGTTCATCCTGTACACATCCGGATCCACGGGGAAACCCAAAGGCGTCCAGCACAATGTGGGCGGTTACATGATATTTACCGGCACTACCCACAAATACGTATTCGATTACCAGGTGGGAGACATCTACTATTGTGCTGCGGACATCGGATGGGTGACCGGTCACTCCTATATCATTTACGGTCCCATGGCGAACGGCGCCACTACACTTATGTTCGAAGGCATTCCGACCTATCCGACGCCCGCACGTTACTGGGAGACGATCGAAAAGCATAACGTCACCCAATTCTACACTGCACCAACTGCTATTCGAGCCATCGCCCGCGAAGGAGAATCCTGGCCGTCGAACCATGACATGCCGACGCTTCGAATCCTCGGAACCGTAGGGGAGCCCATCAATCCGGAGGCATGGCGCTGGTACTATGTAAACGCCGGCAAGGAACGCTGCCCGATAGTAGATACCTGGTGGCAGACTGAAACGGGTGGCATCCTCATCACCCCTTTGCCGGGGGCCACCCCCATGAAACCCGGATCCGCAACCCTCCCGTTTTTCGGTATTGAACCTGTAATACTGGATTCGGAATCCGGAAAGGAGATCGAAGGCAACAACGTCAGCGGCGTTCTGGCCATTAAACGTCCATGGCCTTCGCAGATGCGTACGGTCTACGGGGATCACAAACGGTTTGAAGAGACCTATTTTCAGCAGTATAAAGGGTACTATTTCACTGGTGACGGCTGCCGCAGGGACGAAGACGGTTACTACTGGATCACGGGGCGGGTCGATGATGTAATCAATATATCCGGACATCGGATGGGCACCGCCGAAGTCGAAAGCGCCCTGGTCGCCCACGCTCAGGTGGCAGAAGCCGCAGTGGTGGGCTTCCCACATGAAATTAAGGGTCAAGGGATCTATGCATATGTAACGCTGAACGTCGGTGTGGAATATACCGAGGCCCTCCGGACCGATTTAAAGCAGCAGGTTCGTCATGTCATCGGCGCCATCGCCACACCAGATGTGATTCACTGGGCACCCGCGCTTCCCAAGACTCGGTCCGGTAAGATCATGCGGCGGATCCTTCGAAAAATTGCCACAAATGAGGTCGACCAGATCGGGGACACGACCACCCTGGCAGACCCGGGAGTCGTGGATCAACTTATTGAAAACAGGTAGGATGCTGCTACCATCACGGCTATTGTGATAGGACAGTATCTATGTTCTCCCACCACAGGCTACAATAGTCTGTCCGGTGATGAAGCCGGAGTCTTCTGAAAGCAGAAACTTCACGGTGGTGGCGATCTCCTCCGGTTCCCCCATGCGCCCCATGGGCGTAAGCTGGACGATCTGGTCGAGAAGTCCCGGATTAGCCTGGCGGGCCAGGTCCGTGTTCGTCAAACCCGGAGCTACACAATTCACACGGATGTTATGGCGGGCAAAAGCCCGGGCGCAGTGCCTTGTGAATGAAATGAGTGCGGCCTTGGCTGAGCCATAGTGGATCTGATTGTCCTTTGGAACTACCCCGGCGAGTGATGAGACATTAACGATTCGGCCGTAATTCCGTGCGATCATCTCATCCTTCACGGCCCACGTCACTAAAAATGGACCATCCGCGTTAACTGCAAACATGTGTTTCCAGCCCTTGAACGTGACCTCATCGTGCCCCACAGTCTCGACTGTACCGGCATTGTTTATCAGTAAATCTATCGGACCAAATCGTTGGCGCACATTCGACACGAGCCTGTTCACATCGGCTTCCACGGATACATCAGCCTGAGCCACTAGCCCTACCCCGCCGACCCGTTGGATCTCCGAAAGTGTCTCTTGGGCAGCCTCATGATTATCTCGAAAGTTTATCGCCACACGGGCGCCCTCAGCCGCCAGCATCAGACAGATTGATCTTCCGATGCCCCTGGCCCCGCCTGTTACGATGGCTGTCTTATCGGTGAATAGTTTAGACATAATTGTTATAACGGAACGAAATTTCTCCTAGACAGGACTCCCAGACGCAAGTGGTACTGGATTCCCCGGCTACCCGTACGCCCCTTTTTTGTGTCTTCCAAGGAAACGTTGTAACCGCGGCCCCGCACCTTCCCAGACATGGTCGGGCATTCTGTAGTCGACAAAGGGATACAACTTCTGGGCAACGAAGCGTTTGCTGTAAGTAACACCACCCAGAAGCCGAAGTCGGTCTGAAGGATTGGGTGCCCCGCGGTGCCACATCTGGTTGTTGAACATATAGACCTCTCCCGCTCTGGCAAAGATTGAAACGGGTTTCTTTCCTTTGAACTCCGGCTGAACCTGTGAATCCGGAGCTCGACCTGCATAATGGCTGCCGGGTACGACCTGCGTCGGTCCATTCTCGACGATTTCGATGTCAGTCAGCGGGGTGAAAATTTGCAGGACAAAACAGGGAAGAGGTATCGCCGGATCATGGTACGGGATATTATTCGGAAGGGGAAAATGAACCAAGTCGTCTATATGCCATCCACCGGGGCCGTCGGCCTTTGCCTCAGGATTCGGAGGGGTTATCAGTGCATTCTGGGACATCAGGTGGCAGTCGTCCCCCAGGATGGTTTCTGCCAGACTCGCGAACGGCTCCCGAACGATCAAGTCACGAAACGCCATGTCGTATTCGTACATCCGCATCAAACTGGTACCCCTCCGATGGTCGCCAGGTTGGTCTTCCTGCATTAGAGGATCGACGATCTTTCTCTCCATGGCATCTCTGAGTGTGGCGACCTCATCATCTTCCAGAATCTTCCCAAGATGGCAGTATCCGTCAACACGGAATTGCTCCAGAATCCGAGACGTCTCTCCTTCCGTGAATTGGTCCCCGGATCGTATTGGGCTTGCCTTGGTCACTTGTATACTCCCGCAACGTATCAATCCGTAATATGTTTCAATATCTCGATCACCTGCCCGGGTGTACGAGCCCAAGCCATCGCCGTACTGTTGACTTCTTTTAGCGGATGGACTATGTCCTCGCCATGCAGCGTGATGTACGGCTTGCCCAGAGCGGCACAATATCCTGCATCGAAAGCTGCATTCCACTGTTTGTATTTATCCCCGAAACGAATAATGGCAACATCGCATTTATCGAGCATGGTTCTGGTCCGGATACCATTCACTTTCGATGACTTGTGGTCCCGCCAGAAGTGATTCTTCTCTTCGCCGAGGATATCACCGGCGCCATCGCTGGCAGCATGGTCCGTGACCGCTGATGTAAACGTCACAGGCAGCTGATGTGCTGCTGCGCCATCCATGATTTGTTGACGCCAATCGGTGTGAATCTCCCCAGAGAGGTATACTACCCAATTCATCAACTCCTCCTCTGAAGGCGGTTAAATTCATTAAAATACATATTCAGAAAACTATTTCTAATCTGTCAAATGTCAAGCGTTGACATGGATTATCTGTAATGATACATTTGTGACATTGCATAATCTGAAAAGGAGATGAACCATGAATCAGTCAAACCCATCGTTCGAACGCGACGGATTTTACATCCTGTCCCATCAGATCATACCGAATCAAATTCTGACAGATGCCAGAAATGGCATGGCGGCCGTTCGCGATGGTGATTTCGATATGGGTCTGGCACCCACCGAGCATCCCGGGTATGATCCGGGACGGCTTTGCAAAATCAACAATCCACATCGGTCCGACCGGGGACTTCACGGTCTGGTGAAGTGTCCCGAGCTGGGCAGCCAGGTGGCTTCTATTACAGGCTCACGGTGGATACAGGTGTGGGCCAGTCAACTTTTGATTAAACCGCCAGGATCGCAATCAGCCGGGCATGTGGGCTGGCATCAGGATCGTCAGTACTGGGGGATGTGGCAGGAGGAAGAAGGCCTGTTCACCGTCTGGATCGCCCTCGAAGATGTCGGAGAGACTTCAGGCCCCATGCGCTTCGTGAAGAGATCCCATCGATGGGGTTTTCTGAATCAGGGTGATTTCTTCAACAACAGTCGGGCGGCCACCCGTGAGTTGATTTCGGTACCGCCTGAGGAATCATGGGAGGAAGTCTCTGTGCTCCTGCCGGCGGGAGGTATTAGTATCCACCATTGCCTGACCTACCATGGTTCCGGCCCCAACACCTCGTCCAATGCCCGGTACAGCCTTGCGGTTCATGTTCGTGATGAGAGGACTCAGCCGGTAAGGGGAGATGACAATTACTACACATCACACCTGGACAATCGGCAGATCTGTCCAATGATGCACAGCGCCCCGCCAGTACCCCGGGGAACCGCCCTTCCCGGTAACTCCGATACCATGCCGTAAACGAATCGTAGCCAGGGGATTGCGTTTCAAATTATCTGCCGGATTTCAGAAGCTGTGATGCGTCGATCGGGATGAAAACCTGGGAGTTCCAGGAGTGACATAGAATCCGCATGCCATCATGTCATGCTTGCATGCTTGAGGTGAGGCACCGACAACCCCGCGAAATCCCTTAAATCATCGGAGGGTCTGAAAATGGAAGCATGGATATTTGTCCACAATCCGCTCGAACGATGGATCGAAGACTACAAACGCATCTTTGATGCCTGGGAAGACGGTGGCATAACAGGTATCGTGGTCGGATACCTGTATTTTGAAGATGACGGAGGGAACCGCCTACCCACGTTTGTATCCAACCCTGATGTTTACCGGGAGTTCGGCCTCAATCTCGAGGAAGACACAAATCGGGATCCCGCAAAAGAAGCAAAGTTTCGAGCTATGCTTGACGATGCAGCGGAACGGGGATGGCACATTATGACGTTTGGCGTGGGCGGAGGAGGAGGCACACTCGCGGTAGAGGAGGATCCCTACGGAGCCATAAGCCATGCCGCCAGGGCCCAGGACACCATGGACGCCTTTCCCCAGGCCCAGGGCTTCATAATGGATGGTCCCGGTGAACAGCACTATGAACTCGCTTTCCATCACGGTGGCGAGTTGTTGGAAATTCGGCCGGGCGAGGATGGTCGTTTTTCTGCGCTGGGATATGATCTGGACCGACTTAATAGCGGCATAGAACACCTGCGGGGGCGGCTGCACAACCTGACGCCGTCCGAAGTCAGGTATCAAGCGCCCGGCGGCATGCTGGCGGGGATGCAGTTGTTCGATATCAACGAAGATACACTTTATTGGCTCCGGGCGCGCCGCGAAACCGCACTCGGTGCCATGGCCGCGATCCACGATCAGGTACAGAAACTGAATCGAAGGGTAAACCTGGGCGGCATTCCCAGGACTGCTGCTTTCTCGTCGCTCACCTGTCAGGATTATCACAGGATGGCGGATTACTTCGACTATATTTTTCCCAAGCATTATTACTGGCACAGAGGCTTCGATGGGCTCTACGGTACAATCGCCCGCTGGGTACAGAGACTCCGGACCTGGAATCCCTCCCTTACGGAACAGGATTGTTTCGACGTGGTGAAGAGCCTGTTCGGTATCGAACTGCCGGGAGTTCATTCCCTCATGGATATGGAGATGGGATTCCCTGAGGCGTTCTTCTCCGAGGTTGTTTTCGGTGAAACCCATCGGGCACTGGAGGCCGTCGGTGACCCGGATAAGGTAATATGCTGGGTATCCACCGGTCGCGCACCACATGCGGGAGATGCTATGACGGCACGGGATCTACAGGGTATTCTGCACGCTTCTAAGGAGGCGGGTTTAAAACGTTTCTTATTTCACCCCGACCCCGACCTGGGCGCACCGGAATGGCACGTAATATCGAACATGTGCGGTAAATCGTGGCAGGAAGACGTGGGGGGCAGCTACTGGCCCCCGGACACGCCCAAGCCGAACACATTCAGCGGCAGCAGAAAGCAGACCCGTTTTGATTGACATCACACACGCACGTATTTGTGTAAAAGGTCACCTACACCGACCTCACCCACAAAGATAGAACCCACACCATCGACCCAGATGCCGTGTGCACCGTGGGGCCTGTCGTCAGGACCGCCGGTAACCGCCCACTGGGTAATCAGGCGCCCCTCCATAGTCATGATGCTAACGCCGCCGCCTTCGGCGATGTAAACGATGTTGTCGTCATCTATGAACAGGCCGCACGGAGCAGGTCGGCCGGGCCACTCCGCCAGGAAATGGCCATCCATGTCAAAAACCTGAATCCTGTGATTGGGCTCCCGATCTGCAACGATGATCCGTTCATCTTTGCTCACAAAGATATTGTGAGGGAGGGAGAATTGGCCGGGGTCGCCGCCCTCGCCACCCCAGGTTTTCTTCAGTTCACCTTCGGAAGAGAAACGGTGGATGTGATGCTGGCCGTATCCGTCGGAAACGAACAGGTCTCCATCCGGCGCGCAGACTGCCCGGGTTGGTCTGTTAAAAGGCTGCCCGTAGACGTCAGGCTGTTCGGTAAAGAAAGTGTGTATTACATCACCGTTCACGTTGAAAATACGAACCGAGTGATCTCCGCAGTCGGCGATGTATATCCTGTCGTCCTCATCGATCCAAATATCATGGGGAACGGACAAAATGTCCTCCGCCCAGCTGGTTTTGTAGGCCCCGTCCTGACCGTAGACCACAATCGCTGGGTTCGGTTCTCTATCAATCACATAGACACAGCCTTCTGAATCGGCCGCGACTCCGGAAGCGATCCCAAGTGTTCGGCCTGTAGCCCACCCATCGACTTTTTCATATCTATGGTCGCCCGCACCTACGATCATAATCTGGAACTCCTTATCTTTAAAGTATTGAATATCATTACCTGCACTTCATCAACGCGATTTGCCCAATGTATCGGCGTGTTCCGGGATGTCAAGCAGGATTGGTAAAACCGTTGTTGACATTCCTGATGATCACATTAGAATACACCTGGATATGTGATGCGCCCGACGCCAACCTTAAACAGGACACGGAGAAAACGATGAGTGAGATCACTCCCGAGCAGTATATGTGTTACCGCAGCACGGCACCCCTTATCATCGATGGGCATCTCACGGAACCTTCCTGGAAACGGGCGCCCCGGTCCGGGCTGTTCGTCGATATCGAGGGGGACAAAAAACCGATTCCCAGATTCGGCACCAGAGTTATGATGCTGTGGGATGACGATTTCTTTTACTTCGGATGCGATATGGAAGAACCGCATGTCTGGGGCACTTTGACCAAGCGGGATTCGATCATCTGCAACGATAATGACTTCGAAATTTTCCTTGATCCCGATGACGACGAAGAACATTACATGGAGTTTGAAATCAACCCACTCAACGTGGCCTGGGATCTGTACCTGCCGAAGCAGTATAACCGGGGTGGAAGTGCGGACCATGACTGGGACTTCGATGGCATTAAACATGCCGTGCAGATAGATGGCACACTCAACTGTTCAGACGATGTGGATAGGGGCTGGACCGTGGAGGTCGCTATCCCGTGGGCCAGTATGGCAAAATACGCCGGCACCGGCTGCCCGCCTGAACCGGGAGACCGATGGCGAGTTAATTTCTCAAGGGTTGAATGGGAACATGTGACACACAAAGGGGGCTACCTGAGAAAAGAAGGTGTGCCCTGTGATAACTGGGTCTGGTCCCCCATGGGTGTCATCAACATGCATGAACCTCATATGTGGGGATATGTACAGTTCTCGGACATCATCGTAGGAGAAGGGGAAGAACGGTTTTCGGAGACACCTACGTCGCGGCCGGCACCGGAAAATTGATCTATTACATGTATTATGGTGGGAAAATAGGAGCCTGAAAGTGCTTACAGAACAACAACACCGATTCTTTGATGCGTTTGGGTATCTCCATTTCAAACAGGTCTTCTCCCCTGTTGAGATCAGTGACCTCACTCGTGAGGCAGACCGGATCTGGAAGGAGGATGCCGCACAGCATCCGGAACAGACACATCAATCCATGAGCGGATTCATCGAGAAGAGCCCTCTCCTGTTCCAGCTTGCGGTGGATGATCGAATCTTCGGTGTAATAGAATCCCTCCTGGAACCCGGCTTCGTCTGGGGCAATTCTGAAGGAAACAAAGGTAGCTTCAATGTGGAGAGTGTCCACAACTGGCACTGTGACCGGGTCGGTGAATACGACCTGAATTACCTGCGTATCAAGGTTATGATCTACCTGACGCCAACCACACGCCAAGAAGGGGCACTGCGAATAATGCCGGGATCACACAAAGCGCCGTTGCACCAAGCCATGGTGCCGGTCAACGCACAGAAGAATCATTCGAGCGATGGGATATTCGGGGTGCCCGGCTGGGATTTGCCAGGTCATGCCCTGGACTCGCAGCCTGGCGATGTAGTGTTTTTTAACCACTACCTGTTTCACGCGGTATATGGCAAAACTGCCGCCCGACGCTACTTGGCACTCAAGTTCGCGGATAAACCGGTGAATAAAGCTCATTTTCTATCCCTGAAACGACACCATCAGGGATTCGATAATCTGCATGAAGAGGCTTTAAATAGTGAAAATCCCAGAATGCAGGGCATGATCGCGCCTCTGACGCAGGAGATGCCTCAGAGTTAATATGGTTCTGACAAAGTAGCTACACGCGCTGCTATCCCCCATAGCAGCGGATATTTGTCGCGGATAGCCGTTCGTCTGATGCGACTGCCCATGAGACGGATGACCAAAAAATCAACTGGCCGGTCGCAGGAGACCTAAATATCATCCAGAGGATACAATTTGCGGCCCAGATTGTGGAATTTGTCACTGTTATTTACTATTGAATGTACGGACGGCTCATTGACCAGGTAGATGCTGCCTGCGAATGCCTCAAAACCGGCACGGAAATGCGCGGCTGACTTGACGCCTATATATTTCATCCGCCTTGGATCAAGCCCCATAGTTAAGGAAAAGGCGATGCCGAATGGTTGTTCCCGCTTTGTAACCAGCACTACGTGCACACCATTCTGGACGATATGCGCAGATGGGCCCATACTGCCGTCCAGTCCAAGGTTGATCGGTCCTTCATAGGTAAATTCGCCTTCGCTTACGGCTTCCACCCGTACGTGCATTCGTACCGGCTCCCCCTGCAGCGAGGATGATTTGGCGCCAACGTCAAGTGTCAGCTCCGATCCTGCTCCGGCCCCCTGACATAGTGCCACCGCTTCCGGATCGACGACATAAAGGATACAGGCATCCTCCAATCCCTCATCGATAAATGTGCGCAGCAGCCCCGTGCTGTCACCGGGGGAACCGCCTCCCGTATTGTCTTCCCGGTCCGCGAAAATGACGGGATATTTTCCGGCCGAATGAGCCTGGGGCAACACCTCTCTTGTTGAAAGCGTCGGTGTTTGCCAATCATCCCGCCGCTCCCATATCCATGCTCCAAGTTCATCAGCATACTGTTGTGCCAGTTCTTGATCGTTATCGGTAACGATGTACGTGGAAGCGCCCAGATGGGGAACATCCGCCAGCGGGAAGCAGGTTGCAATGGAACCACAGACTACCCCGGGCCGGCTTTCTATTTCATGCAGGTACTCTATCGCCTGGCACATGGGAGGATGGGCTGTGACCTGATTCATGCCCCACACCAGCGGGATCCGACTCAGGGCCATAGTGGGTTTAAGACCTTGGGTCAGAATCCGGTTCAACACATCCACACATTCCCTTCCCCGATCGCCCTGGTCGATTTCTGGGTAGGTCTCGTGCCCGATGATAACATCCGCCATATCGACCATCCGCTGAGACATATTCGAATGGATATCGAGCTGTGCAACGATGGGGATGTTCGGACCGAAGAGATCGCGTACGGCAGCCAGAATATGGCCCTCGCCGTCATCGACCCCCTCGGCCACCATGGCGCCATGCAGGTCAAGCAGTACGCCTTTGACGCCTGCGGAGGCCCCCATCCTGGCCAGCATCTCATTGAGGATTTCATCAAAAATGTCTCGTGGCGTCGGACCGCTGGGCTGCGCGACGGCGTACACGGTCGATAAGAGCTCGAAGCCGTATTTTTTACACCCGTCCGCGAATCCGCCAACCGCGGTATTCGAAGATCTGAATTTATTCAGGACATCTCGGCCTTTAAGATAGCCGAACCTTTGGCTGCCATACGATTCCCAGGTGGTTTCAACGGTAGTGAAGGTGCTGGATTCGTGACTGATTGATCCGGTGACGATTTTCATAGGTCTTCTCCTTTGTAACCAGAATATAAGGGATGTAGGGAAACGGTCAATGTGAAAGGGTGCATAAACATTCTCTAATTTCAATAAATAACTATATACCCTTTTACCAGTTCACCTATCTTATAGGCTTCAATCCCGTTAGCAGTGATCGTGTCAATGGTTAATATTGGAGGATAGGAATGGATCGGAGCGACCTATTCCGTGTAGGCCTTACAGACGACGGAGTGTACCACAAAACGATGAGTGTACCGTCAGCGGTGGGAATGTTGGAGGACCATCCAGAGGTAATTTACGAAAGCTGCCCCGTGGAAGACGATCCGATACCTCGGGAGGTGCTCGATCGATTCGATGCCGTGGTGGCCGGCGGCCCCCGGTTCACCCCTGAAACCGTGGCAGGTACGGAACGATGCAGTCTCATCGTACGATTCGGCGCTGGGTACGACCGGGTCGACCTGGACGCCTGTACAGAGGCCGGAATCATAGTAGCCACCACACCCGAAGGTGTTCGCCGTCCCATGGCGACGGCAGCGCTTACCCATATCCTGGTATTGACCAGCCGTTTTGTTCACAAGTCCCGCTGCGCACATGAAAACCGCTGGGACGTTGCTCATACGGACGAAGAAATGGGACTCGGGCTCAGAGGCAGCACGATTGGTTTCATAGGTTTCGGAAGCATCGGCAAGGATCTGTATGCCCTGATAAAACCATTTGAGATGAGGCATCTCGTTTATGACCCCTATCTGGATCAGGAGACAGCCAGCAGCTTCAATATCCAACAGAGCGACCTTGCGACCCTGTTAATGGAATCTGATATCGTGGTCGTCCTGTGTGCGCTTACACCGGAAACACACCATCTTATCGATTCGAACGCGCTCGGACTTATGAAGCCGTCCTCTTACTTCGTCAACATAGCCCGGGGCGGAATCGTCGACCAGAAGGCTCTGGCCACCGCCCTGTCGCAAGGTCAAATCAAGGGTGCAGGGTTGGATGCGCTGGATCCGGAGCCGATTCATCCTGACGATCCGCTTCTCGCTCTGGATAATGTTCATATAACACCTCATGCGATGGGCCTCACAGACGAAATGAGGCGACTGTGCAGCGAAAAGTGTGTCCAGGCTGCCCTCGATGTGATGCAGGGCAACCGGCCGGAATCCGTCATCAACCGGGCGGTTCTGGATGGTCAGAAATTGAAGGCTAAACTGCAGAGATATCGGGATCAATTCAGTTAAAAGGGCTGGAATCAGAACATGTCTATGTGGTTGAACAAGAGGCAGTTGCATCATCTGCAGCGGGGATATCTAAAGTCAACAGAATCCCCGATTCCCACCCAGGTCGTTTCCAGCGGTGAATGTTTTCCACCCGTACAGACCCGGCAACAGGCTCAAGTGGAGTCGTTGATTCAAGAAAGAGCGGATCATTACGCCCGCCGCGTGAACCTGGATAAAGGTAGATATTTACGGTCTCGGAGCGGGATGGCGTTCGCGTTCTGTGCCATGAACCAGGTGTTCGGAGATGTATACGACGTGCATGCAGTCGAGGCCGAAGATTCTGAAATGGTCGAGGAAAGACACGGTAAGACGCTGAACCAGTTTATCTTTGATGTTCACACGCATCATGTTCACGAAGACTACACATGGAAAGGCCAGCTTTGGTTACGATCTGCAGCCAGAGGCGATTCATACGGCCACACCCCCTGGAACCCAAAACTGGTGGAGCAGGAACTCGATCTCAAATACTATAAATTCGACTATTATATGAAGGACATGTTCTTTGACAGTGACACCACCGTTGCCCTGCTGAGCACCTCACCCTCCGTCGACCCCGAAAAAACGCTCCTATCAGACGAACAAATGGTTGCCACGCGAGACCTGGTCAACGAAATTTCCGGTACCCGGCGTATGCATGCCCATGGCGTCATATGGCCGGGCGTCCCTGGATACCTTGAATTAATGGACCGGGCAGCCACCGAACTGAAGGTGGATGCTTGGAAGGGCTATACGATTGGCGATGTCCTTGGCGCCGCACCAACATTTGACAGGCCCTGGCGGATGGACGACAGGGAACGGGCATACCTTACTTATGACAAAGCCAGAAAATACGGTATTCGGAATATCTGCATTCACAAAGGCGTACTGCCTGTGGACTATGAAAAAATCCCGAACTGGGAATTCGCAAAAGTCGATGATGTAGGCAAAGCGGCGCAGGACTGGCCTGACCTAAACTTCCACATCTATCACGCCGGATTAAAAATGTGGCGTGACGCAGAGAAGGTCAATGAGTCGTTTGAACGCACCGGACAACTGGACTGGATCGACGACCTCGCCGCGATTCCCCAACGGTATGGCGTGACGAACGTATATGCGGATATCGGTCTGTCGTTCGGAGCTTTGGCGATTACTTTTCCCAGGCTGGCAGCCGTGATGCTCGCCAAACTGATCAAAGGCCTGGGGGCGGATCATGTGCTCTGGGGAACAGACTCGATCTGGTTCGGCTCCCCGCAGTGGCAAATCGAAGCATTCCGTCGTATTGAAGTGCCGGAAGACTTACAGAGAAAATTTGGTCTTGAACCGCTCGGACCTGGTGATGGCCCGGTTAAATCTGCCATTTTTGGTATCAACGCGGCCGGTCAGTACGGCATTGACCTGGATGATGCGGGACATCCTATAGAGCGCTACCACAATGACGTGTTGTCTCGACTGAAAACGGCATATCTCGAAGCCGGCAATCAACGAGACAACCTATTCTGGGGATGGATACGAAAACAAAAAAATGCATAAAACCGGAGGACTTCCATGGCAAACTATCGCGCCGCAGTTATCGGCCTCGGCTGGATGGGCATGCTTTACGATCTGGCCGAGCGCATTCCCGACGGATTCGAGATCGAGGACGTGGACCGCCCCACACCGGATCTGGATCTGCATCGACGGTTCTATCATCATGACCATCCGGGCAATGAGGGACTGCCCAGTTCCTATTCCGAAGCACTGTGGAGCCACCCTGAAGTGAACCTGGTCGCTGGGGTTGATCGTGATGCGAAGCGCCTGGAGGCTTTTCGTGATCGATACGGCATTGCGTCAGTCTATACCGATGCGGAAGAAATGCTCCAGCACGAACGTCCTGATATCGTAGCTGTCGCTACCAATACGAAAGGCCGGGCCGACTTGGTCTGTCTCGCCGTGACGTATGGGGCCCGGGGAATTCTGACGGACAAACCCATGTGCCACACGCTGGCGGAAGCGGATCGAATGGTAAAAACCTGTTCGGAGGCGGGTGTGCCGCTGAGTTGCGGGGCTATCACAACGACACATCCATCATTTGCCCGTGCTAAAGAATTGATTCGGACCGGCACTCTCGGCGAGATCCAGTCCGCCGAAGCAGCCGGACCGTTCGCTCAGCACCAGAACTGGACGTACTTCCTGGAAAGCCCGCCCACCTGGGTTTCAGGCGTGGGTGATCTCCCAAGACGCGGCCAGGGTACCGATGAGTTTAACGGTCCCGGCGGCAGCGATGAATTTACCGGTCAGGGAATTATGGTGACGACTGACGGCATGGTGGTCCATTTCCGAAAAGGAGCGCCCGGGGTGCGCCTGAGTGGTACGACGGGAGAGATCCAGTTTTCTTATGGCAAAGGCTGGCAGATATGGCAGCAGACGGATGTGGCGGACGGTACTCGGCAACAGGTCGAAATGCCCTGGCCGGAGCCCCAGTTCGTGCCCCCGTATGGTGCCATTTACAGCCTGAATGATGTGATAGACTCCATGGAGAGTAGACTCGAAGAACCAAAAAACTCAGGCCGACGGGTGGCCATGGCTCTCGAGGTTGAGATTGCACTTAAACAGTCCTCCGCACGGGAAGGGGCCAGGATCGGCTTGCCTCTGGCGGATCGATCTCTGGGATTAAACTATGACTGGTTCAGGTAAAGGAGGGATCTTGGGAAGGGATAACCATCCGTCAGGATTGTTTCACCGGGATCCCACGTATACCTATCCAGTGGTCGACCGAGCATCGGGTATTTATCTCTATACCGAAGATGGCCGAAGGATTATTGACGGTATCTCCGGCGCCGGGAATGTTACCCTCGGCCATGGGCGCGAACGCATCGCCGCAGTTCTGGCCGAACAGGCCTCGGAACTGGCCTACTGCTTCTCTGCATTTTTTACAAACCGGCCCGCGCTCGAGTTGGCCGAACGCGTATCGGAGACTGCGCCGGAAGCACTGAACCACGCCTATTTCGTATCCGGAGGTTCAGAAGCTATAGAAACCGCCATCAAGCTCGCCCGTCAATATCACCTCCTCCAAGGCAAATATGACAAGCACCTGGTTTTGTCCCGGGAACGAAGTTATCATGGCGCCAGCATGGGAGCCCTAGCTGCCACCGGGCTGCCCTCTCTTCGCGAACCGTTTACTCCTTGGTTGCCCGGTACCCCGCGCATAGCGCCCTGCTATCCCTATCGCTGCGAGTTCGCCGGTTGCGGCGGCAACTGTAATCTGGCCTGTGCCGTTCAGCTTGAGGAAGTTATCGAGCGTGTGGGACCAAACCGGGTCGCTGCCTTCGTTGCCGAACCTGCCGTGATGGCGGGAATGGCGGCACAGGCCACGACCCCGGGCTACATGGCCGAAATACGCAGGATATGTGATACCCATGATGTACTGTTTATTACGGATGAGATTATTACCGGATATGGACGAACCGGACGCCACTGGGGATTGGAGCATGACGGAGTCGTACCGGATATCGTAGCCTTCGGGAAAGGCGCCAGCAGTGGTTACGCATCGTTGGGCGGCATCGTGATCCACGACCGTATCGCCGAAGCATTCCAAAGGGAAAAAGCGTTCTTCTCTCATGTATTTACCTACGTCAACAATCCGCTCACCGCCCGGGTTGGCCTGGAAGTGCTCGAAATCATGGAGGAAGAGAGGACCGTTCAGCATGCGCATGAAATAGGTACTTATGCCTTAGAACGGATGAAGCTTCTCCAACGACATGCATGCGTCGGCGAGGTCCGGGGACATGGACTCCTCATGGGTATCGAGCTGGTACAGGATGCGGATACCGGTGCGCCTTATGCCACGGAGGCTAAAGTGTCACAGAAGGCATGTCTAATGTGCCTGGAACGCGGACTGTGTGTATCCGGTGTGACGGCGGGAGATTTTGGTGGCGGGGATGACATTCGCTTCTATCCCCCCCTTATCATCACCAAGGATCAGGTGGACCACGCAATGGGAATTATAGATGACGTCCTATCCCAGTTATCCAAGGAAGGACTGGGAACATGAACGACTGGTGTTCAGCGGTTTTTTCCGGTTCGGTGACAGGCAGTAGCCCGCCATTTCCGTATTTTTCCTGCATAGGCAGTTCAGCCGCTTAATCCCCCCGGCAAGTGTTTGGCATCCTACCGTTTAATCGAAAAACCCCTCATCCTCCTCGGACAGATAACGTTTTGCTTCCTCTTCTAAAAATTCAATGCCGAGACCAGGGGAATCCCAGACTTCCACATGTCCGTCTTTTATAATCGGGTCCGGTAAACCCGTGACAATATCGTACCACCAGTCCGGGTTCGCTCCCGGAAATTCGAAAGCGATATAGTTCTGCGGCAGAGCAGCCGCCATCTGGACGTGGGCCGCAATCCCGATGAGACCGTCCAGAACACCGTGCGGTGCCATGAGAATGCCATGGAGATCCGCATATTCGGCGATCCATTTCAGTTCAGCGATGCCACCCACATCCGCAGGATCCGGACCGACAACGTTTACGGCCTGTTTCTCAAAAAGATCTTTGAAATGCTGTCGCAGGTAGATCTGTTCTCCCGTATGTATGGGGGTTGAGGTACTCTCGGTAACCTGTCTGTAAAGTTCCGCCAGTACATACGGCGTGTAGTCACCGGTGATCATATCTTCCAGCCACATGAGATTCAGAGATTCCACTGCTTGCGCCAACCTGATGGCATCCGAGACCATCATACCCGGCCCGCAATCCAGCGCCAGCCCGACCTCATCGCCCAGGACTTCCTTCATGGCTTCCGCACAGGCGACGATATGCTTAAAGCCTTTTTCCGTCAGAAGGCCACGGTGGGTATGCGTTGCCCCCGGAATTGTTTCACCATAAAAGAAATCCGGGATGTCTTGAACCATTCGGCTGTGAAAGCCGACCCCTCGTTTTATGATGGTAAACCCTTCCTCCATCTGTTTCGTTTTAAGGACATTGTCGGCATATGCTTCCGGAGAACTTCCTTCCATTGGAAAGGGTGAGGCTGTGTTGTAAACGCGCACCCGGTCGCGGATCTTACCACCAAGCAGCTTGTACACCGGAACACCGGCGGCTTTACCTGCGATGTCCCACAACGCCATCTCGATGGCGCTCACGGCACTGCCCCACGGCTTAAAGCTTCCCAGGCGCCTGATACCCAGCATGACGCGTTCTACATCCGTGGGGTCCTTCCCCAGTATGTAATCCCTGTAGAACATCACGTGAGGTTTCAGGTACGGCTTCGATGCTTCGGCCTCTCCGTAACCGCATATCCCCTCGTCTGTCACGATCCGGACTACCGGGTTTTGACCGATGATAGCGCATTTCAATTCGGTGATTTTCATGTGGCGCAACCTTTCATTGAAACTATTGTGGGCTTGACCCGATGTCACGAGCCTTTATCTTCAAGGTAATCATTGATGAACCACGCGGTTAATCAAGGAAAATCTCCATAGGCGATATCCGCCAAACCGACCAGTGAGGAAGATCATGTCCGACTTTCAACCCGATTACAACGTCTATTTCGAAACGACGGATTTAAACAACGCCATGGCCTGTTTGGACGAATACGGCTATTGTGTTATTCGCAGAGTAATCGGTCCGGACCTGGTAGAGGCGTTGAAAAACGATATCGATGCGGCCCTCGATCCAGATAGGAATCTGCCGCATGCCTCAAACAGGTATCATATGATGTTCGCAGAGGCGAGTGTGAACATGTGGAAATTAACCGAACATCCTCCGTTTCTGGAATACGTGCACAAAGTCCACGGTACCACCGACGTGTGCTTGCATCGGTCCGCCGCTATACTCCGGACATCAGGGGAAGGGATGGGTTACTGGCATACGGATCATCGCGGGCATGTCGAAAATCCGAAAAACGCAAATGAGATCCTGAATCGTTACCCGATGCCCAGTGGCAGTTGGTTTTATCTGTGCGGGAGTCACCCGGACCGCAGTGGTATCGCTGTAATCGAGAAATCCAATAAGCCTGACTGGCCGGGCCCTGAGGGATTTGAACTGAAACCGGACCTTACCGGATTCCACCCGATGGGCGAAAGCCCGGATGCGGGATACAACAGTATGAATGTACCGGGCAGCATCGCCGTAGTGGCTGACCCCGGTGATCTCATCTGTTTCGCCGCGCTTACCTACCATGCGAACATGGCCACCAACGAGCGCCGATATTCCTGCGGGTTCGGATTCCGCCCCAAGTCCATTCGTATCGATGCCCCGTGGCCTTTACCCGACACGGCGGAAGCCATGGTCGATGCCTTACCGGATCGATTAAAACATTTTGCTGATGGCTATACAGGATATGACGGAAACTGGCAAGCGGAATCAGCCTGACTTCTATCTGTCCCGACGACAATCAACAGGAGAAAACATGACGCAACGCCACGGTTTTGTCACCAACACCATACACGCGGGCGGATCAGAGACAACACCATCCGTACCCATTCACTTGGGAGCAACGACCAATGCCAGGTACATGCGTAGCGGTAATCCGACACTGGATGCCTTCGAGGAAAATGTAAAGACCCTGGATGGCGGCGGCGCGGCGATCTCCACCTCCTGCGGTATGGCTGCTGTCAGCCAGACTTTATTAGCACTGCTTTCTCCCGGGGATCGTATCGTCTGCCATAACACGGTCTACCACTGGACCACTTACATGATGCAGAACACGCTGCCCAAGTGGGGTGTTGACGTGGACATGGTCGACTTGACCGATTTAGATCAGATGACGACGGCTCTGAGCAAGCCAGCAGCAGTGGTATACTTCGAACCCGTGGCGAACCCGAAGCTGGAGGTTATCGATTCGGCCAGGGCTATTCAAATGGCACATGAGGCAGGCGCAAAGGTGGTGATAGACAACACCTACCTTTCACCGTACCTGTTTAAACCCCTTGAGCATGGAGCGGACATCGTGTTGCATAGCGCGACCAAGTATCTATGCGGCCATGGCGATTCACTGGCCGGTATCGTGGTAACAAGGGATGAAGCCCTCGGACAGCAGATCGTCACAATGCGTAACACCATGGGCGGCATTCTCAGTCCCGTGAACGCCTACCTGCTGATTCGTGGTATAAAAACGCTCTCTATGCGTATGGATCGACACTGCGCCAATGCCCAGGCGGTTGCTGAATACCTGCTGGACCACCCCAATGTGGCCACGGTGGCATACCCCGGTCTACCAGCCTCCCAAGGTCATGAGATCGCGAAAGCGCAGTGGAGGGGATTCGGGGGCATGGTGTTTTTCAAGATTGCCGACGCAACATTGCACAAACAATTTCTTGACGGTGTTAGGCTCTGCCGTCCCTGGGTCAGCCTCGGTGATGCGGGATCACTGGTTTCCGATCGTTCGGAAAACCAGGTACGTATGTCTGTAGGACTGGAAGATATAGAGGATATTCTGGCGGATCTTGAACAGGCCCTGGATGGCGCGTGACTGTTTTCAATATTCAAAAAACCGAGTCGTCTTCCAATC
>CAYYIS010000027.1:62115-69685 GCA_964470965.1 uncultured Gemmatimonadota bacterium
CCCTGCGGATCACTTGATTGAATTTACCATTACAGAAGGTGGTATTCCGGTTTTTCGCGGCTAAACCCAAAAAAGTAAATTTTGTACCGTTGCAGATGATACATGGGAAGTTGGTCCCGGTAATCGGAAAAATGGAATCGTAAAATCCAAGGAGTGAATATGCTGACAAGCCGTGAAATACATCTCGCAAAATATCCGGAAGGGATGCCCACGTCTGACGACTTCGACCTGGTGGAAGTGACATTGCCGGACCCCGGTATCGGCGAAGTGCTGGTGAGGAACATCTGGATGTCCGTCGACCCTTACATGCGCGGGAGATTGCGGGATAGGAAGAGTTACGTTGAACCTTTTAAACCGGGATGCGTGTTGACAGGGAGCGCCATCGGTCGGGTGGTGGTGTCTCAAAATCCCAGCTTTACCCCTGGCATGTATGTCCAGAGCAGTCTGGGATGGCGTGAGTATTTTCTTTCGGACGGCACGGGGCTTCAGGCTTTCCAACCCGGAAACATGCCTCCGCAAGCGTTTCTTGGAATTCTTGGCATGCCGGGTATGACAGCTTACATCGGCCTGAAGACCATAGGTGAAGTGAAAGCGGGAGAAACCGTCTTTGTCTCCGCCGCCTCCGGCGCCGTCGGCGGAGTCGCAAGCCAGATCGCTACAATCATGGGATGCCGGGTCGTCGGGAGCGCCGGGGCAGATCACAAAACCGCCTGGTTACTTGGCGAGGCCGGTATCGATACAGCCATCAACTACAAAACATGCGGTGATCTGGAATCCGCCCTGACGGAGGCCTGTCCGAACGGAATCGACGTCTATTTTGACAATGTAGGCGGTGCCCACCTTGAAGCCGCATTAAACCATATGAACCCCGACGGCCGTGTTGTCGTCTGTGGCATGATTTCAGTTTACAACGACATCGTCCCGACGGCCGGCCCCGCCAACCTCTTTCGCCTCATCACACAGAGAATCCGAATGGAGGGCTTCCTCGTCTCCGATCACTACGACCAGTATCCTGAATACCAGGAACAGATGGTTGAGTGGATCGCGGAGGAAAAAATCGTGTGGCACGAATCTGTTCTGGAGGGTATCGAAAAAGCACCGCGTGCCCTTATCTGCCTGTTCACGGGTGATAATTTCGGTAAGATGCTGGTGAAGCTGGACTGAGATTACCGCCGGTTGCTTCTGATCTTGCCGGGAGCCTTTAATGCCAGAACCGTAGTCGCCTCCGGTTCTTTCTTGGGCAAACCGCTCACGGTTTGTATTCATGAAGGTCGTTGATCCACGTGTACCCTCCGCCCGACCTTTTGTAAGCGCCGCCGGCGACGAAGATCCTCTCGCCCGCGGCGCATGCCCCAAGCCAGGCCTTACCCACTGGCATGGGACTATCGGCTATCCAGCTGTCGTGGACGCTATCGTATACTTCAGTCGTATCCAGATAGGCGCCGTTACGACCGCCGAAGGTATAAATCCTCTCACTCACCACTGCGATCCCCATCGATTCCCGGGCGGTAAGCATAGGCGCCAACCTTTGCCACCTGCTGCAATCCGGATCCAAAAGAAGCACCTCATCGCTGAAACCCGAATCACACATTCCACCAATCACAAAGATTCTGCCGCCGATGTTTGCAACCCCGGGGCCCTGAAGAGGTCTTGGTAAAGAGGGACCCGGCGCCCACTCCCTGTGGACAGGGTCGTAAATCTCTACCCGGTCCAGTAATCGCTGCTGTTCCGGCCCCATCGTGTTGCCGCCGATCACCCAGATTGTCCCGGAGCAGGCAGTGACACCGACACCGGCACGAGGACCGCCGGGCATGGGTTCACCCAGGGACCAGGTTGCGAGGTCGGCATCGAAAACCTCTAATGTGTCTCTTGAGAGGAAATGGAAATCAACACCGGTCCGCTTGCGCATTTCGGACGTCTGGATAGTCTTCCCGCCTACAAGGTAGATCTTTCCGTTGACGAAAGCGGCCCCGAACCATCCCCGCGGTATTGAAACCGATGGTCCCCTGGTCCAGGTCTGGGAAACTACATCGTATATTTCAACAATATCGAGAGAGGCATCATCGGCTCCCGAAATCGTGAATATGGAGTCACCCACCGCTATGACCTGTAAATCATGGCGCGCGGTCGGCATCGATCGCCTTTCTACCCATTGTCCCATGTGTCAACCTGTAAAATATTGTTAGTCAGATAGGACTTGACCGTGTTCTATGTGCAAGTATCTTTCATTTATAATTTGTACGTCTTTACGTTTTGGCAATTTAATAACATCTTCAAAAATACAGCATTCGTGATAAAAGGGAAGATTATGTCTGATTATAAATCGCTCGTACCTCAGTACACCTTTCCCGATAGCCTGGAAGAGCAGGAAGCCGATCTTGCAAGCAATCCCTTAATGCAACGGCTGATAGCCTCGCGGCGGTCTTATGCAGGCGACGTCCATCGTCCGGTATATCATTACATTAACCCGGAAGCGATGCTAAATGATCCCAACGGGCTATGCTTCTGGAAGGGTTATTGGCATCTTTTCTACCAGGCCTATCCTCCGGAAGATACCAGGCAGCATTGGGGCCATGCCATTTCAAGGGACATGGTGCACTGGCGAGACCTGCCCTATTGCATCTATCCCGACCCGGAGGACAAATGTTTTTCTGGCGCCACTCTGGTTGAAGCAGACAGAGTGATTGCCATGTATCATGGCACAGGGGCGGGTAATATGGTGGCGGTGTCGAACGACCCGCTACTCTTGAACTGGGAGAAGGTGGCTGGGAAAGCGGTGATTCCGATCAGGTCCGATGATGGATCGCCTCTGCCCTACCGGGTGTTCGACCCCTGTATTTGGAAAAAGGGCGGAAGATATTACTCTCTCTCGGCAGGTACCAAACCGGAAGGGCCCGCAGGGAAACCGGTTCGGGCCAACTTCCTTTTCAGATCCGATGACCTGGAACACTGGGATTACCTGCACCCATTCGTGGAAGACGACGCCTATTCCCTGGTGGGTGATGATGGCGCATGTCCCTATTTCTGGCCCATAGGTGATCGCCACATGCTGCTGTTCTTCAGTCACATGAGCGGTGGGCAGTACCTGCTCGGCGACTACGATATGGAACGGGATAAATTTGTAGTGACGCAGGGCGCCAAGTTCAATTTCGGTGCGGCAGGTCCGTCGGGCGTCCACGCGCCATCGGCAACACCGGACGGCAAAGGCGGTCTCATCGTCATCTTCAACATGAATCCCGGTAAACCGACATCCGGCTGGAATCAGATCATGACTCTTCCTCGCCGACTAACGGTTGACGGCGATGAGGTTTCGACTGTTCCCGCAGGTGACCTGGAATCACTCCGAGTAAATGGTCAGGACTTAAATGATATCCGGCTGCCGAAAAACCAGGAGGTAGTCCTGGAATCCATCCAGGGCAATGCGATGGAATTCCAGGTAGAAATAGACCCCGGCAATGCACCTATGATTGAGATGAACGTCCTCCGTTCTCCGGAAAAGGAAGAATACACACGCATCGCCTTCTTCCGAAACCGAGGTTTCAGAGGTCAGAGCCTTGTTACTATCGATACATCCTATGCGTCTACGGCGGGTGACGTACAATGCAGGGCTCCGGAGACCGGCCCGTTGAGCCTTGATATTGATGAGCCCCTTAAGATGCGGGTGTTTGTAGACAAGAGTGTGGTCGAAGTTTTCGTCAATGGTAAGCAATGTGTCGCCGCCCGCGTGTATCCGGATCGGAAAGATAGCCTGGGCATCTCTTTCCGGTCCCAGGGATTGGACAGTCGGATCAGGTCGCTGGATGCCTGGGAAATGCAATCGATCTGGACGTGACCGGGCAGGAGGCGTCATGGCACAAGACAGGCTGATTCCCGTAGGAGTAATGGGGTACGGTGCAATCGGGAGAAAGGTGGCTGAAGCCATCAGGGCCGGGCAGGCCGGCAGGACCGTTCTGGAAGCGGTGTTATGTAAACATCTTGACAGACACCAAGAGGACATCGCAGAAAACAGGGATGTTGTATTTACGGACAATCCGGATGAGTTTTTCACCGCAGACAGCAGAATATACGTTGAGGCTTCCGGACAGGACACGGTCCGTGACTACGGATCACGGATACTCGAGAAGGGCTGCGACTTTTTGGTTACCAGTATAGGTGCGTTTACGGATGATGCCCTGTACGAGAAGCTGCAGGACTGTGCCCGGGACAGCGGTGGACGCCTGTTGCTGGCCTCTGGCGCCCTGCCCGGAGTCAACTGGATGTATTCTGCTGCACTCACCGGTGTAAAACATGCCACCATTACGCAAATCAAACCGGTGAGATCCTGGATCCATACCCCAGCGGCGGATTTTATCGACCTGCAGGTATTGACAGAACCGACCTGCTTTTTCGAGGGTACGGCGCGTGAGGCGGCACACTTGTTTCCGAAGAGCAGCAATATAACCGCTCTCCTGGCGCTGTCGACTGCCGGTCTGGACAACACCCGGGTAAGGACGATTGCGGATCCCGTCAGTGACCAATTGCGTACACTAATAGAGTTTGAAAGCAACTCGGGCAATCTGCGGTTGGAGTGCAAGGGAATAGCTTCAGATAACCCAAGCACGGGTTCTGAAGTACCTTTCACGGTAATCAAGGCACTTCAGAACCTCACGTCTCATGTCTGTATCGGGATATAAATCACTTCGGGCAGCATCATGTGAAAGGGCAGAAAAGCTCTTACATGTTCCAAAACGTATACGTATCGCTTCGCGATAAAGATTGTATTGCCCGTTTTAAACTCGACGGATCCGGCGTGATAACACCTCTCGCCCCTGTAGATGCTCCTGGCGGCCCGGCACCCATGGCAACGGATTCTTCGGGGCAACATCTATACCTGGGACAACGATTTTCGCGACACCTATCCAGTTTCCATATCGAGCCCAACGGGGATCTCACATTAATTGGCCGCATCGATGTAAAGTCCGATCCCAACTGTTTGTTTATGGATCGGACCGGAAGATACCTGCTGTCCTCATATTACAGGGGTGAGGGGCTCCATGTGCATGCGGTTGCGGAAGATGGAGCGCTGCGGGAGGAAGCAGTAGCATGGCAGGACACCGCCCTAAGTGCGCACTCGTTTCAGACCGATCCCACAAACCGCTTCGCATACGGCCTACATATTGCCGCCGGAATAGGTCCTAATGCCATTTATCAATATTCCTTCGACTGTGTTTCCGGACGGATTGCGCCCATGGATCCCCCATGTATAGTCGCCCGCGGCCAGGCAGGGCCTCGTCACTGCTGTTTTCATCCCACATTGCCCCTGCTCTACGCCTGCAACGAGCAGGGGAGCAGTATAACTTCGTACCATATCGACACGACATCAGGCAGGTTGACGGAAAAAGAGAGCGTGAGTCTGATTCCGGCGGGTTATGATGGTGCTACAGGATGCACCCAGATCCGCATCACCAGGAACGCCCGGTGGATATTCGCACCGCTGGGGGGGCACTGCAGTCTGGTCAGTCTCCGTGTGGCAGCGGATGGCGCGTTGTCTGTCGCAGATCATGCTCCTATGGATCCAGGACCTCGGGCCATCGGACTCGATGCAGACGACAGATTCGTACTCGCACCTGACACGCGGACAGGATATCTTAACGTTTATTCAATAGACCATGACACCGGTAAATTGGGCCTCCGGGACCGATCTCCCCTGGACAAAAATCCTTCTAAAGCCACACCCATGTGGGTTCTCGCAACCAAGCCCTAAGGAGCTGACACATGCACCGTTCCAGGTCCATCAATATTGATACTCCCGTGCCGCCCCCGCCGTGGGCCTTACTCGAAAGGGAGCTAATCCGCACAAACAATGAACATACCTTCGAGTTCTACGAGAAATATTTTGATGACCGCGGGTATCTGGAGTGCGTGCCACGGTGGGGAGCGCTGGATGGTCCGGATGATGCTATCGAGAATCTTACCAACGTACCGGCGCTGTATCTGTTGGGCGGAGCGGAAGAGCTCGTGGACATCTGCAAACATGCACAGGACGGCCATATCCGTCAGTACACGGAATCCAAGACGACCGAAGTAGAATTTGCTCGTGATGGTATGTACTACCGGGAGTTCCCGGTGATGTTTGACTGGGCCCACCACCAGGAGGGAAACGCGGTCGTCGGGACCCTCGGCCTGTGCGATCCCCATGACCAGTACCATTTAGAACGTCTGAAGCGCTATGCCGGGTTCTACATGGAAGGTGATGAATTGGCAGGCGAAAAGTCCGAGCCTAACTGGGATCCGGAGCATAAGATAATCCGCAGCATGTTTAACGGCAGCAGGGGTCCTATGTTGCGCAAGACCACCCCTCTGGACTGGGCCGGTGATCCTATCGAGGACGGGAGGTTCATCCTGGCTCACGGAGAACGTCACTACCAGGACATGCTCGATCACTACATCGGTTATGAAGATGTTGCCGGCGACCACCCTCTGAATCTGGCAGCCACCTGCATGGCTTTCAACGTTTATATCCAAACCGGTGAGGATGTCTACCGGGACTGGTTGCTTGAATACGCCGATGCCTGGGTCGAGCGCACAAGAACGAACAACGGCATCATCCCTTCCAATATAGGTCTCGACGGTTCCATAGGTGGCGAATGCGGTGGGCGATGGTGGGGTGGTGCATACGGATGGGCGCACACCACCATAACACCTCATACCGGGGAGCCCAAGAGTCGGTGTTCGTGCGGCAGATGTATCGACGGTTTCGGCAACGCCCTGTTGCTCAGCGGAGATTCCCGCTTCATAGAACCCTGGCGTACCACACTCGATGCGGTAAATGCCAATATGAAGGTTGTCGACGGAATCGAAATGACACCGCGCATGCACGGGAACGATGGTTGGTACGAGTGGGAGCCGGGACCTTACCCGACGGGCGCTCTGGAGATTTATTACTGGTCCATGGACCCGGCAGATCGCGGCCGTGTACCGGAAACCCCCTGGCTTAATTACCTGGAGGGCAAGGCACCTGAATTTCCGATCGATGTATTGCAGGGTGACATAAGCACGGTCCGAGAAAAAGTACATCAGATGCGAACTGATGTAACTACGCCGGACACCCGTCTCTCAGATAATCCCAACCGGTTCCGTCCCGCGACCATCAACTCACTCGTCAACCTGGCAATGGGAGGGCCCGAACCTGTCGTGGGCCGGCCCCTGCACACGCGGTTACGTTATTTCGACCTGCGGGAGCACCGTCCTGGTCTTCCGAGCGATGTGGGGGCGTTGGTGGATGGACTCACGGCAAATGACACGAAGGTGCACCTGGTGAATATAAATCAGCTCGAGTCAAGGGAAGTCATCGTACAAGCCGGGACTTACGGTGAACATAGCTGGACATTCTTGCAAGTTGACGGTGGTGAAAAACATGCGATTGACGGACGATCTTTCACGGTAGTCCTCGGTCCGGGTGCGGGGGCGCATTTGACGATCGGAACCAATCGATACGTCAATATGCCGCCGGCCGCGTTTACATTATCCTACAAAGGGAGAGTCCTGTTGTCTTACAAGAATAAAAACGCACAGATAGTTTAGTCGGGCC
>CAYYIS010000028.1:0-64585 GCA_964470965.1 uncultured Gemmatimonadota bacterium
TTCGGACAACTCATCGCCGGCATGGCTTCTGCAGCAGGGGTACTCCCGGTCTGGAAAGGCATAGCCCTGGCCATGGCATACGGTTCCATCGTTATATGGCCTTAACGAAGAGGAATATTTAAACGAATTAGGTTTCGTATACATGCGTTGGATGTATTTTAAAGCGTGACATTTTACTTGACAGGCTGTTCTTAACTACCTGCTTTAACAGAGTGGCAAATACAGCTTAAACTTAAAAAAAACTAGAGAATCGGAACCATGTTACAAACACCAAAATTGCCGGATTCTCCCGTTGCTCCCTCCAGACCGACTAATGTGGCTCTGATCGGAAATCCGAATACAGGCAAAACATTGATTTTCAACCGCCTGACAGGGTTGCGTCAGAAAGTTGGCAACTATCCGGGTGTAACAGTCGAGAGAAAGACAGGGACGATGGCGGCGGCGCCAGGGGAGTCTATACTCCTGCACGACCTGCCGGGCCTGTACAGTCTCAATCCCATATCAATAGACGAGAAAATCGCCCTGGATGTACTGGTCGGGGAAAACGAAGAGGACGACGACATCAGGTTGATCGTGGTGGTCGCAGACGCTGCTAACCTCAGCCGGAATCTTTACCTAGTCACGCAGGTGATCGACCTCGATATTCCGGTAATCGTTGCGCTCAACATGATGGACGGTGCGGAAGCTGCTGGCGTGCACATCGATGCAGAAGCGCTTTCCGCGCGGCTTTCGGTTCCTGTGATTCCGGTGATAGCCACTAAAAAGATTGGGATCGACCGGCTGCGGGACAAGATTGTATCAACACTGAATAGCCCAGCCTTGTCGGAGGGTAAAAGTATCCTGCAGCTTGACGAAGCCGAAGATACTGCCATCGCACCGGTTGCCGCATGGCTTAAAGAGTACACTGATCTGTCGACCAGGGCCCGTTCCGCCGAGGCGTTGCGCATCGTCTCAAGCGATCTTGTCACCGATACCTGGCGAGAGATCGACAGGCCGGCAGAATGCATCGACCAACTCAAAGCAGCCGTACGAGACGCCCGGGCAAATCTGGACAATCACCAGATTCCGTGGCGTATGCTGGAGGCCACACTCCGGTATCAACACATTGACGACATCTGCGCGGGGACGGTCCAGGAAGCGCATCCCCTGAAGCACAGCATCAGCGTCCATCTCGATCGCGTTCTCACACACAGGATCGCCGGCCCCCTTGTCGTTTTCATTCTGTTCGCGCTCATTTTTCAGACCATATTTTCCTGGGCGGAAATGCCCATGGATATGATCGAAAGCAGTATCTCCGACCTTGGGGCTTCGATCGCTACTACCATGCCGGAGGGCATGCTGCGCAGCCTGATCGTCGATGGGATCTTAGCTGGCGTGGGTGCGGTGCTGGTGTTTCTGCCGCAAATTCTGTTCCTATTCTTTTTTCTGGCACTTCTGGAAGATACCGGATACATGGCCCGGGTGGCGTTTTTAATGGATCGGCTCATGAATAGCCTGGGGCTGTCAGGCCGCTCGGTGATTCCGTTGCTGTCCTCCTTTGCCTGCGCCATACCGGGAGTCATGGCCACCCGAACCATCTCTAGCGCCAGCGACCGTTTGATTACCATCATGATCGCTCCACTGATGAGCTGCAACGCCAGGCTACCGGTATACATTCTTATGATCGGAGCGTTCATCCCGGATACGCCGGTCCTGGGGATTTTTTCGTTGCCTGGTGTTACGCTGCTGTCCATGTATCTGATGGGAATCATCATCGCAATCGGCGCGGCACTCGTGTTCAAGAAACTTATGTCGCAATCATCGGAGCCCAGCTCTTTCATTATGGAGCTACCGCCCTACCGACGACCGTCGCTTCGGTGGGTAATGATGCAGATGTACGAACGAGCCAAGGTTTTCATAACCGACGCCGGACAGATCATTCTGGCAATCTCTATCGTCCTCTGGTTTCTGGCTTCTTATCCTCAACCGGAGGACTATGACACACTCACGCCACGGGACAGGATCTCACAAAGCTATGCGGGCCGGCTCGGCCATGCCATCGAACCGGCCATCGAGCCACTGGGCTTCGACTGGAAGCTAGGTATAGGCTTGATTACCTCTTTTGCCGCCCGCGAGGTGCTGGTCAGTACCCTGGCCACGATCTACAACGTTGAAGAAGCGGACGAAACCTCGGTGGACCTGCGTACGGCCCTGCAGAACGAAACAGACCCTGAAACCGGTGAACGAGTGTATACAGCCCTGGTTGCGGTATCGTTGATGGTGTTTTTCGTTCTGGCCTGTCAGTGCATGGCCACCGTAGCCATCGTCAAAAGGGAAACGAACAGCTGGCGCTGGCCCATCGTGATGTTTGCATATATGACCGGACTGGCATACGTGGGTTCTCTGGTGGTATATCAGACCGGACTCTTTTTAGGTTTGGGGTAGCATTGTGGGTATTCAGGATCTTTTCACATATCTCATAGTGGGGACTGCAGCGTTTTTCGTAGCCAGGTCCTTCGTGCGACAGTTCACCGCGAAGGACGGAGCAGGATGCACGAAATGTTCGCAGTGCGGACCGGAGAAAAGTACTGGGGAGACAGAAGCACTGATAGCGATAGAACAGAACGATTTGACAAAGTCAGAATAGAAAGAGCGGGACCTGCATGTCAATAGTGCAAACCATACGCAACCGGCGCAGCATCTACAACTTCAAACCGGAACGGGTGCCCAATGAGACCATCGCCGAGATCCTGGAGTGTGCAGTCTGGGCACCGAACCATAAAATCACGGAACCGTGGCGGTTTCTGGTAGTGAACGGCGCCACAAAAAAAAAGCTGGCGGACGTGTACCGCAAGGTACAGATGAAAAAAGTAAATTCCGTCGATCCCACGGTGCTGGAAGCTGCCAGCCGAAAGGGTTTTGAAAAGCTGATGTCCAAGCCCAATATTATCGGCGTGGTGTGTAAAAAAGACCATGACGATTTTCGAGCCAAAGAGGACTACGCTTCGACCTGCTGCGCCATACACAATATCTCGCTGGCTGCTTGGGAGAAGGGCATCGGCTTGCAGTGGAGCACCAGCGCCCTGACTTGGCATCCCGAGGCACTGGAGCTGCTCCGTGTAGATCCTGAGGCGGAAGAAGTCATCGGTTTTCTGTATGCGGGGTATCCGGCCGAAGTGAGAGATCAGAAGAGGATTCCAGCGGCCGAGCTTACGACGTGGTTTGAATAAAACCGTTTTCCAGGCCAGAACTATGGCCGTGCCAGAACACCCTTGCCAGGATTCAATCCACCGAGACGCCCGGACTTCGGCAAATCCAATTCGCCTGTCCCTCTGTTATCTACTGACTTCGTGGGAGACATGGATCTGATACGAATGAACCGGCCGATTGTGTTGCGCGTAGGCCGGCTCATACATCACACACCGAAAAAGCCGCTTCCATAGCCGCGATTGAATTTCCCTTTGGAATAAACTCATGGCCCACATAGGCCGTGTAACCGGTTTCTGAGATGGCCCGCATAACAGCGGGGTAGTGGATCTCCTGAACCTCATCCAGGTCGTTACGGCCCGGGTTGCCAGCGGTGTGGAAATGGCCTATATGACCGACGTTTTCGCGGATGGTGCGGATCATGTCACCTTCCATGATCTGCATGTGGTAGATATCGTACAGCAGCTTGACATGCGAGGAATTGACCAATTCGCATACCTCAACACCCCACGGTGTGTAATCGCACTGATAGTCCGGATGATCCACTTTACTGTTGAGCAATTCCATGCAGAGCGTAACACCCTTTTCCTCGGCCGCCTTCGCCACACGCAGATGGCCTTCGGCGGTGTTGTCCCGGCCTTCTGCGTCCGACTTGCCTTCCCGGTTTCCGGAAAACGTGATCAATGCGGGGATGTTGTATTCCTCCGCCAGTTCGATGTTGGCCAGCAGTTCGTCTTCGATCCGGGCGTGATTCTCCCGTTTGTTCAGTCCATCCGGCAACGATGAATGGCCGATAATGATGGCGATCTCCAGACCATTGTCCTTCACCATATCCCAGTATTTCCGGTCGAGCATTTCCACGGATTTGTACCCTATCCGCGCTGCCGCTGTAATCACCTCTTCAGGCGAAACACCGCCACGATGAAAACAACCGAAATTGATGGATTGATTGATGCCCATTGCATTGCTCCTGTTCTGATAAAGATTTTAGTTAAAGTACCCGTCCGGATAGGGATCGGGATTTAGGAGAGGTGCCTGCCAGTCTCCAATGTCCTCGAGCGCTACCGGCGCGCCCCCGTGTTCTATATGTGACTTAAAGGCGGCGAGAAACATCTGCGTCTTTTCGTAGATGGCCTCGTACGGTTCAGGCATGATTCGGGATTCGAACATCTCCTGCATGGCCAGAAGGCCGGGCACCCAAAAGTGGCTGCCGGGATGTACGAACTGCTCGAAGGACCGCTCTCCGAACACCCTGATCCAACCCCAGGTACCTGATATCTCCTGAATGCTACCGTAAAACGTCTTGCCGTCATCCCCTCTGGGCCGGTATTCGATGGTGATTAACCCGTTGGGCGTATGCCAGTCCGGCGTCTGATAGGCCATGCTCCTGACCCCGCCTCCGATACAGGCATGTGCAAACAGGACTCCGTGTACGCCATGGGTGGCGTAATCCGAATTCGAATTGGCGGAGGAAAACCCCCTTATGGGCCCAATCTCGGCTATCTCTCTTTTAATGTGCTTGACCTCCGGCGCATATTCGAAGGAGGACCCGGACATGATGGGTGCCTCGTGTTTTTCTGCCAGGGCGACCATCTCCCGAGCGTCGGCCAGGTTCAGAGCAAACGGCCGATTGATGAATATGGGAACCCCTGCTTCCAGGTAAGGCCTGGCCAGTTCCTTGAAATGCAGACAGGAATCGAAATCAGACAGGATGACACCGTCCACCTTACCTGCCATCTCCCAGTAATCATCGACCACCTCCACACCTGCATGGTCACGGGCGAAACGTTCCGACTCCTGCCGGTTTATATCCCACACATGGGTCATTGCCATACCAGTCATGCGAGTGTTGCAAGTCTCAAATCTGTTTTTTGATTCCGGGTCTATTATGGGGCCCCATATCCCGCTGATATGGTCGTAACGTGCACAGGTGAGAACACCGACGCGAATAAGTGATGAAACGGACACAACGGCTCCTTTTACTTTAGATGATTAAAATACAGATCGCAGGTCTATCTATAGTCAAGGTCCTCTAACAGGCTGTTTGTGATGAAATTAAATTGATAGTATATGGAATAGTCCTGTATAATATAGGAAGTTCTATAGTAATAGCGAGATTAAATATACGATTATCAAACAGATGTATCTCTGTCAAATCAGGAGGTTGTAATGAAGAAGCAGACGCAATGGCTGAAACGTTCAGTCCTCGTCGGAGTCGCCCTGGTCATGGGTTCGCAACTGGCGTTGGCGCAGTCGATGACGGTCAAGGATATTGACAGTGCGGGATTACCACCCGGCATGGTTCGCATGTCTTCCAACGAGAATCCTATGGGGCCATCTTCCAAGGCGGTCGAGGCGGTGATGAAGTACATCCAAAATTCCAACCGGTACAGCTGGTACGAACTGGATGAAAAAGGGAATCCAAAGAGCCTTAATCCCGGCACGCTTCTGGCGAAAGCACTGGCAAAGGTGGACGGGGTGGCATTGCCGATAGACTTCAATCCCCGGAGCGATGAAACACCGTATTTTTTCGCGGCCGGTTCCGGGCGTATTCTGAAATTGCTGTCTATTGCCTATTTGAGCCGGGGTGATGGAGAGGTCATTGAGGCTGAAGTAGCCTACGGCGACATCTCGGAAGAAGCCGAGGAGCTTAACCAACGAGGCATCCCGACCAGCGTCATCCGCGTGCCCATGACCCATGACTACCGGCACGACCTGGACGCCATGCTGAAAGCCATCACACCGAAAACCTCGCTGGTCGTCATTACCAATCCCAACAATCCGACCGGCACGCTGCTCACCTACAAAGAACTGGCCAACTTCGTAAACGCAGCACCAAAGCATGTTGTGATCGTGATTGACGAGGCATACATTCATTTCGTTGACGATCCAGACTATCGGAAATATTCGGCCATCCCGCTGGCCCTGACCAACGATAATGTGATCGTCGTACGGACGTTCTCGAAGGTATACGGCATCCGCGGGATCCTGCTGGGCTATTCGGTAGCAAGCCCCAAAATCAACGAGCGGATGTCCATCTTCAACACCGGGCGCGCCAGCGCGCTCGCGCAGATTGCCGGCGCAGCAGCTGTGGAGGACCAGGCACATTTCCAGAAAAGCAGGCAGGCGGTGCACGACTCCAAAAAGCTCATGTACGAGGCGTTCGACGAATTGGACTTGGAATATATCCCCAGCCAGAGCAGCTTCGTTCTGGTAAACGTAGGCCGTGATTCTCAGAACGTCCGCAATGAAATGTGGAAACGGCGCGTAAGCATCTCTACCCGAGGCAGCCAGCATATGGAAGGCTGGATCCGCATATCTGCCGGCACCAGGGATGAGACCGAGGTGTTCCTCTCTACACTGAAAACTGTGTTGACCAAGGTCTTGTAGATCCCCAAGGTGCAGGATCGCTGTAGACCGCCCCTACATCCTGTACACGTCTAATTTTAGGGACAGCGGACCCCAAACATCAGGTTCCACTGTTTCACGTCCTATATCTTATAGCAACGGGGATGTATAAGTATAAAAGGTCCGAGTATTTTCTGGACTTGCTTCCAGGAGGGATTGTAATAGTTTACACACTGACGGCCTTAGGCTACAACTTTGTTACGGGCGATGCTTTTTTTTCAAGGATTTTCGTTTCGCCGCACTGCTCTCAACGCGATAGAAGTGTGGAAGAGGACACGTAATTCGGAATGCCAGATCAACCCACCGATGCCGGGGTCTGAACTAAGCGTATCTCCTGAAAACATGAAAATTCCAAAATACAGTTTTCGGTCTATGCTCAAGCACATCCACAGTGTGGGCCTGCCACCTGGCCTGCTCCGCATGATGGACAATGAAAATCCTCTCGGTCCCTCCCCCCACGCACTTGAGGCAATCGCCAACTACATGCGGTCCCTCAACCGATATGAATGGTTCGAGCGAGAGGAAAACGGTGACCTTACGCACCTGAAGCCAGCGGAGATGGTGATCCGGGCACTGGCGCAGGAAAACAGGATACCACTGCCGCAACCGTTCGACTTGAATGCGCCCCATCCCATCTTTCTGGCACCCGGCGTGGACCAGATCCTGAAGCTGCTGGCTGTCGCCTACCTGACGCCGGGTAACCGTGAACTGGTGGAGGCGGAAGTCACCTACGGTGAAATTTCGGAGAAAGCTCAGGATATTAACGACGCCGGGATCCCTACCCGTGTTATACGCGTGCCCATGACTACCGACCACAAGCATGACCTGGACGCCATGCTGAATGCCATCACGCCCAGAACCTATTTGGCCGTCATCACCAACCCTAACAATCCCACGGGTACGCTGCTCTCATATGAGGCCATAGAACGATTTGTGGATGCGGTACCGGATCATGTGATTGTGGTCGTGGATGAAGCCTACTATCATTTTATCAAAGAACCGAACTATCAGTCCGCCATAGCGCTTGCGACTACGCGGGACAACGTGATCGTGGTGCGAACATTCGCGAAGGTATACGGCATCCGCGGTGTAATGGTGGGTTATGCGGTCACCAGTCAGGCCATCAAGCAAAATCTGATGCTGTACAACAGCGGACGAATCAGTCCGCTCGCCCTGATGGCCGCCCTCGCCGCCCTCGGTGACCATGAGCATGTGCGCCGCAGCCGCGAAACCGTGATTGCCTCCAGAGAATACCTGTTCCAAACGTTCGAGGAGATGGGACTGGAATACACGCCCAGTGAAACCAACTTCGTACAGTTCAACGTGAAACGGGACACGGAGGCGGTAAGGGAAGCCCTGTTAAATTGCTGCATCGCAATCTCTCCGCGCGGCAGCCATGTGATGAAGGGCTGGCTTCGGGTATCGGTAGGCACCATGGAGGAGACCGAAACTTTTATCAGAACATTGCGCGAGGTGCTGAAGACTGTTCCGGAGCATTGATGCCCAAGGGAATATCGCTGATATAAAACCTATCCATCGGACAAACAGGAATCATTATTTTACCTGTAGACATGGACAGGGTCTTTCGTGGCAATCACTGGTTGCTGCCGGGATAATAGTGAACAGACACACAATAGACTGCAGACTGCCGGCACATAATTGGCAAAGCGACCGTGAGGGTTCAGAGACAAGATAACACTTGTTGTGGCACCGTCAATCGGTACCCGCCTCCGGGTCCGGCCCCATGGAAAAATACCGCCCAGACCGCGATCGCCTGTATTCGGTCAATTCTGGAAGTTTCCCCGGTGACCACTGCCTCCAATTTATCGGAGGAAACAGAAGAGAACATCGGCGGATGGGACCTGACACTCACAGCCCCCCCACGCTGGATGAGATATCTGCATGGGCGCTACCTGAGAAGCAAGTTTTTGTTGCATCCTTAACGACTGTCATTCCGGGCCTACTCCTGGATCTCAATCGGATCGGCAGCACGCTGTCTATCCTATCATTATCTTATTCAGGTTTGCCCGCTGCTCCGGAAGCCGTGGCATACCTTTTTACAGGGAGAGAAAATATGAACAAACACATTCTGTATACATGTCTGATACTCTTGCCCATGACACCGCTGCATGCTCAGGACCGTCCGCTCGGTACGCTGCGGGAACAGGCGGCAATTCAGCAGCAGTGGCTGGAGACCAGGCTGGAGCGTGTGTTGCCGCAACTGATGCGGCGGCATGGCGTAGAGATGTGGCTCGTCATTTGCCGGGAATACAACGAAGACCCTGTATTCAGCTCGTTGATCGCTCCCACCAGCTTTGCCGCCCGGCGCCGAACGATCTACGTTTTTCACGACAGGGGCGAAGAGCAGGGCGTAGAGAGGTTAGCGTTAGGGGGTGGGTCACAGGGCGGCGTCTACACGGTGTACCGGGATCCGGAGATGGAGACGCGGGAGTTGTGGGGACAGGGGCAGTGGACATTACTCAGGAAACTCATAGAAGACCGCAGACCTTCGACCATCGCACTCAACATCTCCGAAACGCATGCGTTTTCAGACGGTCTCTCGTCGGCAGGACGGGAACTGCTCCAGGATGCTCTGGGCGATAAATGGAACCGCCGCCTGATACGAGCGGAGTTGCTGCCGCTCGATTACCTGGCCATACGCATTCCGGAGATGAACGATACTTATCGTAAAATGATGGTGCTAGTCCACGGCCTCATTTCCCGTGCTTTTTCCAAGGAAGTGATCACACCGGGAAAGACCACGACGGACGATGTGGTCTGGTGGCTGCGGCAGCAGGTTAACGATATGGGATTCACGGTTTGGTTCCATCCTTCTGTCAGCCTGTACCGTCAGGGTAGACAACGGGGCAACATTCTGGATGAGCGAACCGCGAATGTCATCGAACGCGGCGATGTGCTGCACACGGATTTCGGCATCACCGCCATGGGACTCAACACCGACACGCAGCACATGGGTTACGTACTCCGTGAAGGGGAGACAGGGGCGCCGGAAGGTATCCGGAACGCCCTCTGGAACGCCAACCGTTTACAGAATATGCTGATGGAACGCATGCATCCGGGCAAGAGCGGAAACGAGATCCTCGCGGCTACGCTTTCGGCGATGAAAACCCAAGGCATCGAAGGCTCGGTCTACACACACCCGATCGGGGACCATGGCCACGGCGCCGGACCACTGATCGGTCTGTGGGACCGCCAGCAGGGCGTACCCGGACGGGGCGATGTACTGCTCCTGCCGGGCACCTGGCATTCCATTGAATTAGCCGCCAGCACCCCGGTGCCCGAATGGGGTGGCCAGCATCTGCGTGTCGGCCTGGAAGAAGACGCCATGGTGGGCGAGGACGGCAAGGTCTCGTGGGTTTTGAAACAACAAACGGAATATCATTTGGTAAAGTAAGAAATTGTAGGATTAACATTAATCCAGCTCGAAGCATACAAAGATGTGGCGTAGTCGAAATGCAGCTACGCCACATCTTCTGTTACAGGTGGGATCACAGGCAATTACCTCTCCCGCGTTTACAGACTGGCCGTCATCACCTCTTTCAGCGTCTGAAGGAAAACTTCGGTCTCATCATTGGTACCGGAAGAAATACGCAACCAGTTAACAAACGCTGGATCGCGACGCATGCTGACGTTGACCTTGCGCTTGCCCAGTTCCATGACGATAGGCCCTGCCTGACGGCCCAGATTCACCATCATGAAATTGCTCTGGGACGGGAGGTATTCTAGCCCCATCTTGTCGAATTCTTCGTAGCAACGTTTTTTGAACGCGAATACCGCCTCGCGCGACCGGCCGATATGGTCCATATCAGATGCCGCGGCCGCCCCGGCCACGTTGGCTAACTTGTTGGGTCCGATCTGGCCGCCACCATTGTATTTTTCCATCTCTCGCCTGATGTTGTCACTCGCGACCGCATAACCGAGGCGCATAGCCGGCATTGCGTAAATCTTAGAGAAAGTTCGCACAACCGCCACGTTATCCATGGATGCAGCCAGTGAAATAGCACTCGGCAGTTCGTCTCCCTCGGCGAAATGAATGTACGCTTCATCGACCACCAGGATGACGCTTTCCGGAATCCGCTTGGCAAACCGCTCGATTTCTGCCGTGGTGAGCAGCGTGCCGGTAGGGTTGTTCGGGTTGGTGATAACCACCATCTTCGTGTTAGCTGTCATGAGGCCAAGCATGGCGTCTAGGTCGTGCTTGTAACCTTTGGTCATAGGCGCCCGTACCGCTTTGGTCTCCACACCGAACATCTGTTTATAGGATGCGACCGTGCGGGAGACGTCACCGTATCCGTACGACGCTTCGATGATTTCTCCACCTTCACGGCTAAAATAGGCCATCGCCAGCAGGTTCAGTGCGTGGCTTGAACCGGCAGTAATCATGTACCGTCCCGACATACCTATGTCCATGCCCATGGACATGGCCATCTGCATGAACTGCCGGATTTCTTGGTCGGACACTTCTCGATCGCCCACAAACTGTTTTATGCGGTCCCTGAATCCCCCCATGGCCTCTTCCCGCGTGGGCAGCCGAACCCCATCAAATTTGGCGAGTGCCCGCACGAGGGCCCCTTCGCCGGAGCCATAGCGATTGATGTCGAACATGTTCTCTGAAATGGCCTTGATTGCCATAGGAGACGGACCGATGGGATTCTCGTTTAGGTTCATCCGCACAATCCCAGGCGCTACACCTGCCCCTCGGATCGATTCGACGGTAGGCGCGCGCCCAGTCATGATCTGCTCCGCCGCCGCCATCTTGCTGCTCAGCGCCATGACCGCGCCTCCCGCGACAGCGCCCTTCAGAAATCCGCGGCGTGATATGTTCTGCTGTGTTTGCATGGAAGAATGCCTCCTTAAAGAAAGGTTTACCTATTATAATCCATTTCCCGTGACGATAAAACGTGCATCATATATATACAAAATAAACAGGCAATCTTCAAATTGATTATCTACCCGTCATACCCCAGTCGTTCACGCGTGTGTGCCAGGTCCACCCACCTGTATCTGTGGTCCGTAACGGCATAACAGATCTCGAAAAGAGGCTCTTTTGTAGCGATCAGGGCGTGTTCCATAATGTTGACGATGTCATGGTGGCTACACCAGATGGACTCCGAGAAGGGACCCGTGGCTTCGTTTTCCCCATTGACCCAACCGATACGCAGGCAAACAGTGGAGATGCCGTGGGCGTCCGAGTAGGTGCGGCAGATTCCTTCGCCCCAGACTTTACTGGCGGAATACGGCTCCGTAGGACGGGGGGGATCCTGGCAGGTAATGACAGGCATCGGATCGGGCAGATCTTCTACGCGGCCATCACGTAGTGCAGTGTAAGGCTCCTGGAACTGTGGATATCCCCAGCTGACCATGATGGAACTGGCGTAGACTATGCGTTTAATGCCGGTTTTCCGACACGCTTCCAGTACATTGTACGTACCTCTGACATTGCTGCTGAGTACATCTTCGAAGGAGGCACCGGGATCGGGAACGGCGCCGATGTGAAGTACTGCATCCATACCGCTCAGCGCCTCGGACACGGCATCGGCATCGCTCAGATCCGCGATCATAAAGTGGTCGTCCGGCAGTGGAACAACCCTGCTTTCCTTTGTCCGGTCCGAGGCGATGGTTCTTCTACCGCTTCCATAGATGTCGTACTTTACCTTCTGTGTGGTCAAGTGCCGGTACACAAGATTTCCGATGAGGCCGTATACACCGGTGATGTGGACCTTCAATGGCGAGTCCTGTATCATTTTCCCTCCAGTTTCATGACTGATCTCAACAAATCAGGAACGGATACCATCCCCATTCATTATATTATGGCACGATGTAAACACAACGATTAAAAAACCGTTTCATTCCGGCCGCAGTGCCGAAATCTGCTCGCGATCAGAAATAAGGCATTCAAAAACTTTAGAGCCGGAGGACTCATGCCAGCACAGGTGCGGCATATCTCGTGATACTTATGATAAAAGGATCATTGTTGCGGGGTGTGGCGTGTATGATCGGCGGCTCTGGCCTGCTCACCTGCAACGACGCGATAATAAAATGGGTCGGCACCAATCATCCGGTAGGACAGATGATTTCGATTCGTGGACTCTACGTGGTGGCGTTTATCCTGTTGTTCGTACATCGTCCCAGCGGCGGTGGATTCCGCTCGTTACGGATTGGGAACTTGGGCGGCGCAATTCTGTGGGGCACCATGCTTGTGGCGTCCACATTTCTTTTCCTCACCGGGCTTCAGTACCTGCCACTCGCTGACACGGCGGCGCTCACGTTCGCAGGGCCGCTGTTCGTCGTAATGCTTGCACCCGTTCTACTGGGAGAGTCCATTCCATGGTCGCGGAGGTTCGGAGTAATCTCCGGTTTCATAGGTGTCCTGCTGATTCTCAATCCAAGCGGCGGCGCATTTCGCTGGGCGGCCATGCTGCCCCTTTCCGTAGCGTTGGTCGAGGCGCTTCGGGATATTCTGGCGCGCCGGATGGTCGTTCAGGAATCATCACTGGCCATGGTATTCATTAGCTCCAACATGGTGCTGGTCAGCGGCCTCATGACCGCGCCATGGGGGTGGACGCCCTTAGTACCAATGGAATGGGGACTGTTGGCGCTGGCGGCATGTTTCCAGGGATGCGCCCATTTTTTGATGGTGGAGGCGTTTCGGCACGGCGAAGCGGCGGCGATTTCACCGTTTCGTTACACTAGCGTTCTCTGGGCGGTCACTATAGGGTATACTGTTTGGGGGGATGTTCCGGATGAATCCATCATCATCGGCGGCAGCTTGCTCATCGGCAGTGCCCTGTATCTAATTCGAAAGATCAGTCATAGGCAACAGGCAGTCAAGTTATAAAGCCTATCTCTCGCCCATAAACGGATAGTGCCAGTCTTTGGGCGGCACAAACGTTTCCTTGATGGTGCGGGCGGACATCCACTTCAACAGGTTCATGGCGCTACCCGCCTTGTCGTTTGTACCCGAAGCGCGTCCGCCGCCGAACGGCTGTTGACCGACTACTGCACCGGAGGGTTTGTCATTGATGTAGAAATTCCCGGCAGCGTGTCGCAGAGCGTTGGAGATGGCCACGACTGCCTGCCGGTCCTGCGCGAACACCGCGCCGGTCAAGGCGTACGGCGAGGTGGTATCGCACAGCGTGACGGACTCTTCCAATTTTTCGTCCTCGTACACATAGATCGTCAGAACCGGTCCAAAAATCTCCTCAACCATGGTCTTGAATCGGGGATCGGTGGTAACGATGGTGGTGGGCTCGATAAACCAGCCCTTGGCATCAGCGTAGCCACCGCCGGTGATGAGGTCCGCATCGCCTGCATCCCTGGCGTAGTCGATGTACGACGTGATGCTGCTGAACGCGGCTTCGTCTATTACGGCCGACATGAAATTAGTGAAGTCCGACGGATCGCCCATGCGGATTTTGCCCACTTCCGCCACATACTTTTCTTTGAATTCTGCCCATATGGAGGTCGGTACGTACATGCGCGAGGCGGCGGAACATTTCTGTCCCTGATATTCGAACGCCCCCCGCAACGCTGCGATGACAAGCGCGTCCACATCCGCTGATGGATGGGCGAAGATGAAGTCCTTGCCACCGGTTTCTCCAACGATCCGGGGATAATATTTCATACTGGAAATGTTCGCACCCACCGTGCGCCACATGTGCTGGAATGTAGCGGTAGATCCGGTGAAGTGGATGCCCGCCAGGTCCGGACTGCGCAACACCGGATCGCCCACATCGCCACCGGAGCCCGGGATGAAGTTGACGACGCCGGGTGGCAGACCCGCTTCCTCCAGGAGTTTCATAACGTAATACGCCGAATACACCGCGCTGGAAGACGGTTTCCATAGAGAAACACAGCCGGTCAACGCCGGGGCAGTCGGCAGGTTGCCACCGATGGAGGTAAAATTGAATGGAGACACCGCAAACACGAATCCTTCCAGCCCACGGTACTCCAGTCGATTCCAGATACCGGCAGAAGACGCCGGCTGTTCGCCCATCAGTTGGGTCAGATAACAACAATTGAACCGCCAGAAGTCAATCAGTTCGCAGACGGCATCAATCTCGGACTGAAAGATCGTCTTGGACTGCCCCAGGATGGTGGCGGCGTTGACGGTCTGACGCCACGGCCCGGCAAGCAGTTCCGCGGCTTTCAGGATCACCGACACCCTATGTTCCCACGGCATCTCCGCCCAGGTCTTGCGCGCTTCGAGCGCCGCGTCTATCGCCATGGCCACTTCGGCTTCACCCGCCTTATGGTAAACGCCCAAATCGAGGGTATGATCGTGCGGCACCCTCAAAACGCCGGTGTTGCCGGTCCTGACTTCCATACCGCCGATTATGAGGGGAATATCGACCGTCTCATTCTTCATCTCATCGAGCTTCACCTTGACCGCCGCCTTCTCCGGGGACCCGGGTGTATATGGCAGAATGGGCTCGTTATCGGGCTCTGCAATCTTGAAATACGCATTAGCCATGACAATCTCCTTCCATTTAATTCTGGAATCCTTGTGTTCGCATGGCATAATGTATAGTATATTTTCCTTCTGTCAAAAGCATAACACGGACAAGAGGATCAGCCATGAAGAAACCACCGGCGTATCTGGGGGTAAATCTGGAAAGGGCCAAATAGGACAGCCTGACGAAAAACAAAATTTTATACGACGAAGACCGGGACCTGTAGGAAGAATCCGGTGCAATCTCTGTCCGTAAATTACACGAGCACAGGTGACATCAAACTCAGAGAACGGGTGGTTGGGCCACCAGGGCCCGGCCAGATTCAATTGGGGGCGCTGTGTGCGGCATCTCTTCGTGGGAAATCGCGACGTGCAAGCTCGGTGCGGAATTGAGCGGTCCGGCGCTAACCGGTCATGAAGGGATTGGCTATGTAACGAAAGTCGGTCCCGGAATATCCGGATTTACAGAGGGCGACGGGGTAGCCGGCGGCGGAAGGATCAACCTGTTCGGTTGGATGAAGGCACACGGGCGACGTTCGACCTTTCCTCCTGGCATCTCGGCTGGTTCGCTATCGTCAACGCCAGTCCCAATGCCAAGGTCCGCAACCCGTTTCCGGTGGCTACTGATCTGATCAAGCCCGGTGTTGTCGATCTGAAGCCACTGTTAACCCGAGTGGTCGGCCTCGATGCCTATCCGGTTTTTACGAAGCAGAGCATCGCGGGCGGCGGCCTTTACGTCAAGGGAGTCATCAAACTCAACGGTTGAGGAGAAGCATATACATCATGGCAGAGATAAAGATCACTAAGATAGAAACCGCGCTTCCACAGCATGTCATGCCCGGCCTGCTGGCAGTCCGTGTCTATACAGACGCCGGCTACGTGGGGTGCGGAGAAACCTATTACGCGCCCCACGCCGTGGCGGCTATGATTCACGACTGGATTGCGAGGCGCCTGCTTGGTGCGGACGCGCTCCAGATCGAAGGACACTTCCGGTTTCTCTATGAGCGCGCCGCCAACTTTGGCGCACGGGGTACGGAACTGCGTGCCATCTCCGCACTGGACCTGGCGCTGTGGGATATCTTGGGCCAGGCCACTGAACAGCCGGTCTGGCAACTACTGGGCGGACGCACCCGGGACACTATTCCTGTCTATAACAGCAGCGGCGGACCAGCCTACGGCGGACGCGGCGACAAAAAGGCAGGTGACCAAGGATGGCCCGGCCACGGCATCGTCGGCAACGAGGGACCGCTCAACGACTACTGGGCTCTGGTCAACAAACCCGTTGACTACGCAAAATCACTTCTGGACGAAGGCATCCGAGGCCTCAAAGCATGGACACTAGACTTTGCCGCACACAAACCGGGTGGACCGCTATACATCAGCCACAAAGACCTGGATGAAGGACTGCGTCCCTTGCGGGCGATCCGTGAGGCGCTGGGCAGCGACATCGAACTCATGATCGATGGTCACGGCTTTTTCCAGCTGGCTGCCGCGTTGCGTATCTGTCGAGCTGTAAGGGATCTGGACTTACAATGGCTGGAAGACATCATCCGTCCCGATTCCGTAGATACCATCGCCGACCTGCGCCAGAAGGCCGACGTCCCGCTGGCCGTATCTGAAATGCTAGTGGGATATGAAGATTTTCGCCTGGTGCTTGAGAACCGTGCTGCCGACTATGTGATGATCGATCCCACCTGGGTAGGCGGCATCTCCCAGACCCGGCGTGTGGCCGAACTGGCTCAGTTCTACAACGTTCCGGTGGTCATGCACGACTGCACCGGTCCGTTCACGCTCCTTTCCGGTATCCAAGTAGCAACGGCCGCCGCCAATGTAGCCTGGCAGGAAACGCTCCGTGCCCACATCCGTCTCCTCTATCCGCAGCTCATCTGCGAGTCGATCGAGGTAGTCGACGGCAACGCCCACCCGCCCCCGACTCCGGGTATCGGCGCCACCTGGCAGCCGGAACTGTTTGAGCGGAGTGATGCAAGCGTCAGGGTTTCGGAGGAATAGCCTTTTTGGCCAGGCGAGCTGTGGAGAATCCTTCAATTCTTACTTGGAGGGTTCATGGAACAGGTCTACCGGCTGGCACGGGATATAGGAGAAATACTCGAAAAATCAAAACAATACGCACCGTGGTGATACACGGGGTAAATATCTGTTTAATAAAACCCGCAGGATCCTAGATTCCGAACCGCCAAACCAATGGTATTCAGCTACAAACGTATACTTTGAGGGACATCAAACATGAAGATCGGAATTTTCACGTCCACGTTCGTACGGCCAACGCTCGAAGAGACGATGGACGCGATCGTCAGCCACGGCCTGAATTCGGTGCAGTTCAACATGAAATCAGCTGGGCTGGATGATATGCCGACGCATATAGACGATAAGCTATGTGACCGGATCCGCTCGACATTGGCGACGCGCCATATCGAACTTTCTGTACTGTCCGGCACCTTCAATATGATTCATCCGGATCTTAAAGAACGAGCCGAGGGCATGCGAAGTTTGAACACACTGGCCGCTGCATGCCGCCGTCTCGGTTCCGGTATCATCAGCTTGTGTACCGGCACCAGAAGTCGGGATTCCATGTGGCGACGGCACCCGGACAACGACTCCCCTGAGGCCTGGGCTGAAATGATCGGATCCATGGACGAGGCGGTCCAAATCGCCGAGACCCATCACGTCACACTCGCGTTTGAGCCGGAGGTTAACAACGTGGTGGACACGGCGGACAAAGCTCGACGTCTGGTGGACGAGATCGCCTCTCCGTATCTGAAAGTGCTTATCGACGGCGCCAATATCTTTCACGCGGGCGAGCTATCCCGCATGCAAGACATGCTGGACCACGCCTTCCAAGTTCTCGGTGATGACATTGTCATGGCCCACGCCAAAGACCTCAGCCGCGACGGCGACGCCGGTCACGAAGCAGCCGGCACCGGACTACTGGACTACGACCACTACATCCACCTGCTCCAGTCCATGGATTTCAAGGGTTCACTTATCTTGCACAGTCTCGAAGAACATCAGACGGAGAAATGCCTGTCGTTCGTCAGGGGAAAGATGTAGGCAGACGTGGCTTGGCGGATCGGAAAGGCCAGCTGACACCAGGGCTTGTTCCGGGATCTCCCCAAGATCGGATATTGTTTTTTGTACAGGCGTTGTAAGATTCAGAGGGATCCAGAATCGGGAACGAGGCTGACATGCCGTTTTTTTACGATGATGTCAGTCGTTACCTTCCAACGGTATCGATAAAATCAATCCCTGTGTTAGACCTCCAAAATAAGACTCTCCACCGCCGGTGACCAGGTCCCACAACGTATTTCCAGCGTTTTGTCGACTGCCGTCAGGAACGTTATCAGCACCCGGAAGGCGTTGGGGGCCGACTGGCTGCCGCGCATGTGACGGTACCGGTGGGCACTGGCACCTGGGCCGATCGAGATCGCGTCCTCGCCGACATGGTAAATCAGGGAGCCAGATTTCAGGAAGACCTCTTCGCCGGCGCCTCCGAGTATTACGCTATCCCCGAACTCCGCTTCACCGCCCGGCGCGAAGTCACAGGCTATCTGGAACGGCACGCGATCGTAGCCGATACACGATACATGGATATCGAATCCTCCGTCCACTTCCTCGATTTCCAGGGATGTGGTCAGAGATGGCAGTGCGTACACATCCCGCTCCCTGCGGTGGTCGTAGAACTCGTCGATGCCTACGGGCTCTCCCACAGGCAGGTAATACACCGCATCATCATGGATTTCGCCACGACTATGATGCGTCATCCGGATCCTGCCGTCTGTTGCGTCGAACGACTCCCCCGAAAATTGAGCGGTCGCGAAATAGCTGGCTGCCGTGCTTACCGCCATTAGATCAACTTTACCGTGCCGCACACTGAACGGCGCGGTGCTGCCCGCGCCGGCGGTAGCACTGGTCTTGCCGCGCCGTACCCGCCAGATTCGGGCGGTCGGGTATAGTTTGGCGTAGCTGTCCGGCAGCGGTTCGCGTTTCAGGTCGTCCGTACGCCACTCGGGATGATCTACAAACGGCTGAAGCGTCCATGGCAGGTGACCCGGCTCAATCGAGAACAGCCAGTCCGCTACGGCCGCGTAGAACCCGTTGTCGTCGTGACGACCCATGTGATAGTAGCTGTCTACCATGTTGGCCAGTACGATTCGCTGACCCTGGTCCTGTCGCTGCGAGAAGCTGGTGACCACCGTACCGTCGTCATGGAGGAGATGGTAGGAAAGATCCAGGTTGCACCGCACCGGTTCCAGCAGTTCGGGCCGATCCAGCGCCTCGGCGGCCAAGCGCAGGGAACGGTTAATGATGGCGTTATAGCCCCCGGCGCTGCGCTCGATGAACTCGCCATCCGGGTTGATATCGATAGTCTCCGCCAGATATCGCTCCACCGTGTCCATACCATTCAGATCCGGAAACAGAACCAACGCCTGGGACAGCGCCGCCACCAATACCCATCGGTGGTTCGGCGTATGGAAACCACCGCTCACCATGCCAGGGACCGCAGTACGGATGATCTCCCCAAGCGCTTCGTCGATCTGTCGGGCTCCGTCGTCATCCAGCTTCCGGATTGCTCGTAGTGCGGGTGACAGCGCTTTCACCATAAACCCGGTGTCCGGTGACGAATCGAAATTGGTGGTCATGAGGTCGAAACATCCGCTCGGGCGGCGTATCTTTCTCCCGAAAGCCGCACCTGCAAGGATCCGCTCCAGAATCTCCCCACTAAGGTAATGCTCCGACTCCTCCAGTGCATAAGCATATGCCAGTGAGGAAAGCGTACTCAAACTGGTCGGCTGTGGCAAACCTTCACTTACAAACCCGCCGTAATCCACCCTACTCTGATCCATTACCTGCCTTGGCAACACTATCCGTACCTGATTGTCCAACAGTCCGACGAGTGTTTCGTAATTGAGCATAATGACAACGATCCCCGGCTCCAAAAAAAGTATCAGTGGCTCCTCATACTGAGGAAAAATTAGGATTGACAGACATATTAAAATACATATGATGTCAATAAATATCCATCATTTACCGCTTGTCTCTTCAATAAAGGAATTCTCATGCCGGATGATGAAACGCTGCATTTTCTCACCGATGACTACCAATCCCCCACCGGTCGCGATTTCACTACCGATGCGATTCATGCGGGCTATCACGGCACTTCATCCGCCGTGCCGATCTATCAGGGAAACACCAATATCCGAGACGGCTATGAAGGCACCAACTCGTACGGACGCGGCTTGGAAAAAGCCGGTGGCCCGACGAGCGGGGCGGTAGAGGAACTCGTCCGTCATCTGGAAGGTGGAGAATGGGCGATGACCACGTCGTGCGGCATGGCCGCCATGAGTCAGATATTCTTCGGCCTCTTGGATCATGGGGATCGGATCGTGGGACATCGTTGTCTGTACGCGGGTGCCAACATGTGGCTGAATGAGGATTTGCCGAGTCGTTGGGGCATCGATACCGCAAGGGTCGACATGAGGGATCTGGACGCGCTTCGGGAGGCACTGGAGAAACCTACAAAAATAGTTTACTTCGAGCCGTACGCCAACGCATCTATGGATTTTATCGATGTAAAGGCGGTTATCGACTTAGCACACGACGCCGGCGCGCTGGTGGTGGTGGACAATACGTTTCTCACGCCGTATCTGCTGCAACCTCTACACTACGACGCCGATATAGTTATGCATGCCATGACGAAATACATGGCTGGTCACGGTGATGCGCTGGCGGGAGTCATTGTGGGGAACGACGAAGCGATTCGGGAGCCGATACATCGCATGCGAATTCTGATGGGCGGTGTGCTCGCACCCATGAACGCCTTTCTCGTCAATCGTGGACTCAAGACCCTTGCGTTCCGGATGGAACGACACTGTGTGAACGCTCAAAAAGTGGCCGGATTCCTCGAAGAACATCCTCATGTTACCGAGGTCCGTTACCTGGGACTTCCGTCACATCCGGACCATGAAACCAGTCTAAAATATCTACGAGGCTCCGGTGGTATGCTCGGCTTTGTTTCCATCCCCGAGGTGGATCATGAGGCTCTCGGCAAGGCTTTCAAGATGTGCAAACCCTGGTACAGTCTAGGGGATGTGGAAACCCTGGTGCTCGAAAATGGCGGTCCGGGTAATCCGGAGCAGGGTATTCCGGCTCGCTATAGCCGGGTATCCGTTGGCCTGGAAGATCCAGATGATATCATCGCAGATCTGGATCAGGCATTGAACAGAAGTGTGTAATTTCCATATGGAATCGAATTTTTTGCGTTCTTAACCGGTTAAAACATTCAGGCTTGCGGATATTCCCTCATCCAGCCAACAGCGAGCGGTATAGGTTGAATATGCCCTCATAAAATCAGGGTGTCCCCTGTATTAGACGATACCCGGCGAAACGCTGCCGATTCCTGTGCTCAGGGCTGACGACCTGCCCGACATTTGTGCCTGAAGATACTACGTCGGCAGGTCCAAGCACACGCGCCTGCTGGGGCTTTAGCAATCATCAGTTACAATCACATCGTATTCTCTTAAGGGCGTTTTCCATGGATCACCGACCGAAGCGGCGGTGATGCGAGACGGCTGAGAAGCCCGTTGTGGACAGCGATCCCTGTTCCTCGCTGTGCGGGTGCTAGATGGCGTTGGCATCTAACAGACCTGTCACCTCGAGGGTTCGTGGGTAGGCAGTGTGTCCTTTACGTCGCCCCGCGGTAGAAGCACTCGAATCCTGCAGGTCAGAACTGACGAAACGGAGGCATTTATGAAGACAATACATTCACAATATATGAAGGACGGCTACTACATCACGCCCGATCCGGTTTTACCACCCGATGTAGTCCAACGTGCAGCAGATGGCATGGACGCCATACGGACAGGAGCCTACGACACTGGAGTACCGCCGCTGGATTCGCCCTGGAACCCAGGTGACGACGAAAATAAGCTATGCAAGATAGAGATGCCGCAGATCGCCAGCCGGGGCGTCTATGAGCTGGTCAGCCATCCGGCGCTCGGAAAACTGGCCGCGGAGGTGACCGGTGCGGAAATGGTGCAGGTTTGGTGGGTGCAGCTTCTATACAAACCGGCCAGCAGACCGGGCGCGACAGTCCAAACAAATGTGGGATGGCATCAAGACCGGCAGTACTGGAGCACCTGGGAGGAGGGTAGTGAGCTGTTCACGGCCTGGGTCGCCGTGAGTGACGTGACCGAGGATGCAGGCCCCATGCGATTCGTGCGTGGATCTCACAACTGGGGCCTGCTTAACCAGGGTGATTTTTTTGATCAGGACCACGATGCCCAACGGCAAGAGATCCAACCACCAAACGGTGCAGACTGGAAAGAAACTGCCGCGTTACTGCCCCCCGGTGGAGTCAGTTTCCACGAAAAACTCACGTTCCACGCCAGCGGACCGAATATGTCAAACGGACCCAGGCGCAGCTTCGCCATCCACATGCGCACCCAACGGTCCAAACCCCGCAGGGATCTGAGACAGAGTCACGCCACGTATATCGATTTGCCGTCCCACTGCCCGGTGGTATTTGGAAAGTTGAGGTAATAACTAACCCCTCTCCAGTTTCCACACATCCGATGTCATGTTATTCCCTGCCACCATCCATAGGGCATCCTTGTAAATAAACACGCTGGCTGCGTGACGGGGAGCCCACGGGGTGTCCGGCACCTCTGCCCAGGTGATGCCGTCCGGGGAATACCAGACGTCCTTTCTGTTGCCCACGCCGTCGTAGCCTTCCATAACCCACAGGTGATCGTCGAACGCCGCTACTTCGTGGTATTGCCGGGGAGCCCACGGAGCGGCCTCACTGTGCTGTTCCCAGTGGATGCCATTCGCCGAACTCCAGATGTCGTTGTAGTACTGACGGTACGGCGTGTCGGGTGTGTCGTACGTGCCACCGCCCAGAACCCAGATCCGGTCCCGGAATACCGCACTGCCGCCTATCATGCCGCGGTGAGGGTGTACGGGTGTGTTGCAGTCTACCTGTTCCCACTGGATCCCGTCGGAACTGGACCAGAGGTCATTACAGAAACGGGTGCCACCGGGTGCAAACGGGGGTATGGTCTGTCCACCCATAATCCAGATGCGATCCTGAAATGCCACCGTATAGTGCAGAGCCCGCGGTCCCCACGGCACTTGTCCCGTAAGGCGTGTCCAGGTTCGGCCGTCGGCTGAAGCCCAGACATCGTTGTGGTAATGTCCCTGATTCACGTCACCTCCGACGATCCACATCCGGCCCTGGTGAACTACGTAGCCGGCGGTGTGGCGTCCTTCCCAGTCAGTGGTCGGATCGAATGTGTCATCGAGAAACGTGTTAGGCTTTTCAAGATGCCAGTGTGCACCATCCTCTGAACGCCACACTTCGTTATTGCATATTCTCGGAAAGTGCTTCGGATCATCAGGATTCCATCCTCCCAACAGCCACATACTTCCTTCGAACACCAGGGCTCCGGCCCCGTCTCGTGGTGCGAACGCCGCGTTATGCGTTACATTTTCCCATCTATACTGAACTCGACTCATTACGATCGTCTCCTGTCAAAATAGCGGGGATTTCAGATACAATATATGTTTCTCTTCCAACCGGATGTATTGTATTCCAATCATCCCAAAACCCCTTGACATCCACGTGTTTACCCCCTACTGTGAGCAAGCACATTTTCGGGATTTTTTCTTTCGACCATCCTGTATGCCAGAAAGGTCATCTCAATGTCAGAAACCAAGGATCGTGCCGACCTGGAGATCGTCGGAGAACTTAAAGCCGCGAGAGATAAAATCGAAGGTGAAATTTCCAAGGTGATCATTGGTCAGCACGAGGTAATCGAACAATTGCTTACGGTGCTGCTCTCCAACGGTCATTGCCTGCTGATTGGAGTACCGGGTCTGGCCAAAACGCTATTGATCAACACGCTGGCCCAGACCCTCGACCTCGGGTTCAGCAGAATCCAGTTCACTCCTGACCTTATGCCATCGGATATTACCGGCAATGAAATTCTGGAAGAGGACAAGTCCACCGGACATCGAGAATTCAAATTCATAAAAGGCCCTATCTTCGCCAACGTTATCCTGGCCGACGAGGTCAACCGAACCCCACCTAAAACGCAGGCAGCGCTTCTGCAGGCCATGCAGGAGCATGAGGTTACTGTGGCCGGGGATTCCATGAAGCTCGACGAGCCGTTTTTCGTCCTTGCCACGCAGAACCCGATAGAGCAGGAAGGGACATACCCTCTGCCGGAAGCCCAGCTCGACCGATTTATGTTCAGTGTTTACATCGACTACCCCACCCGCGACGAAGAAATCGATATCGTCAAATCTACCACAGGCGATCAACACCCGGATCTGAGCCATGTACTGAGCGGTAAAGAAATTTCTGAGTTGCAGCAACTGGTCCGCCGCGTACCGGTGACCGATCATGTCGTGGAATACGCCGTCTCACTCGCGCGCAAAACCCGGCCGGTAGAAGAGGATGCGCCGCAGTTCATAAAGGACTGGGTCAACTGGGGCGCCGGCCCTCGGGCCTCACAGTACCTGATCCTGGGCGCCAAAGCGAGGGCGGTACTTCACGGGTCCTATACACCATCTCCTGCCGACGTTCGGGCTATGGCCCTGCCGGTGCTGCGTCACCGTATAGTAACCAACTTCAACGCGGACGCCGACGGCGTCTCGTCCCAGGATATCATAAGCCAACTGGTCGATGAACTGACAAAGGAAGAGGTATAAGATCGTCCATGTCAACTCCCGATTACCGAAAATTTCTCGATCCCGTCACCATCTCCAAGCTGACCCGCCTCGATCTTAAGGCCCGGCTGGTGGTAGAAGGTTTCATCGCCGGATTGCATCGCAGTCCGTACCACGGATTCAGTGTAGAATATGCACAACACCGTCAGTATATGCCTGGTGATCCGATCAAGTATATAGACTGGAAGGTGTTTGCCAAATCCGATCGGTTCTACGTGAAAGAATACGAAGAAGAGACCAATCTAAAATCTTACATCTTCCTGGATGTGAGCGCATCCATGGGCTATTCTTCCGACGGAATCAGCAAACTCGAATACGGAAAATACCTGGCAGCTGCCCTGACCTACCTGATGCTGTCACAACAGGATTCTGTAGGACTGGTTCTATACGACGAACGGGTGCGGCAGTATGTTCCGCCGCGGGCCGTGGGTAGCCAGCTCCACACCGTGCTCCAGCAGCTCCACCGCGCCGCGCCGTATGCCGGCACCAGCAGCCGCACCACGTTCCATACGCTGGCCGAACGTATCAAACGGCGCGGTCTTATCATCATTATCTCCGACTTGCTCGAAAAAGACCCGGACGATGTGATCTCAGGCATCAAACACTTCCGGCACCGCAGACACGAAGTGATCGTCTTCCGGCTGCTCGACCCGGCGGAACTGAATTTCTCCTTCGACCGGCCGTTGCGTTTTCGCGATCTGGAAACAGGAGAAGAGCTATTTACCGATCCGAATCAGATCCGCGACCAGTACCTCTCCAGTCTTCAGGATCAGAATGCCCGCTACGAAACAATCTGCCGCGAAAACTATGCCGACTACCTCTCCCTGGACACTACCACTCCCTTCGACTACGCCCTGATGACCTTCCTGGGAAAACGTTCGAAACTGGGATAGAAGACTATCCCAATCTTCATGACGATTCTTCCCCTATGTTCAGAACTCGGCGCTTCTGGCCTTGGACGGTTCGGTGTGGATCCGAAACCATACGAAGCCCCATGCTCCTACCTTGTCAGACGTTGCTGTTCCAGTTTAATATCCGGGTGGGCAATGATATTTAATCGAAAATAGATTCCCTGATTGAATCCGTTCGGCGTCCATCGGATGAACATCTCCCAGCAATGCAGCGTTCTATGTAGATTAAAGCTCTGAGAAACGATTTCCTTTCGTCTAAAATCGTAGTTGATCGCATGCTCCACACGCCATTTTTTCGTAAAGCGATTGGATACTCCAAGCACATCCGTAACCCGTTCCAGACTGAACCGGTTCGATGCGCTGATGATATGACTCGACGCGAGGAACGGCGACGACGGCGATGATCGGCTAACGGCATACCGGTGCGTCAAGGCTACCGACCATGGGCCTTTGATTCGGTCAAAGTCCTCGTTGTACCGGTCCCTGTAGGAGGTGGTATTGAGGCCGGTATCAGTGGGAAATAGTGGATTCTGAGAGGTCAGCCCAGCGGAACTTGGATTGGCAGGAAAACCGGGCATCATTCCTTCACCGCCGCGTCCGCGCAGATTGATAGTCGTGTTGATGCTCGCCCGTTCGAGCCAGGGGAACCGAAACGCGTTCGTGGTCGGCTGATAGAAATCATGAGAGAGCTGGGCATCGAAATTTACGACCCGGGACGGAATCCTGAACGAAGAAGTCAGGTCTCTGAGTGGCCGTGAAGTTGCCTTGAAATTGTAACCGGTGCTAAGATTCGAAAACATAATGTCGGTTTTACGCTCCTGGCCCCCACTGAGAGTTTTGGCCTGAAAAATGTTGCGCAGGCTAAACGACAGCGAGCGGGATGCCGCACGGGGCCCGGACTGTGAGAAGGTAAACGCCGGTCGTACCACATGGCGGATCGATTGTAGCCCGCCGATGTTTGGATTAAACAAGCCGTAAAAAGTGGTATTGGCCTGGATACCCACGGAATATGCGTTCGATCGGTCAAACGTTTTAAACATAGCGGTGGTATCCGTGTTGGCACCGCCGCCCGAAAGAATGCTCGTATCCGCCCTCGCATACCCCCATGTTTCGGAATAACTCGCCTGAGGCTGGAATTTTAGCCATCCGGCCATTTTCTGCTGTGAGGACATATTGAACTGATGAAAGATGGTCTGGTGTGCCGATCCCACCGTACGAACCGAATCATAGGTCGCCAGATTCTGGTCCAGCAGCGTCCTTGCGGAGGTGGTGTTCTGGCGCTGGTCCTCTATCCGTCCGGAATATCCGAACAGCACCGATTGCAGCCATGAGTAGTCTGTGGGTACCGGTACTGAATTCATATCGGGGGCACCGCCGGAGGGGCGCCGACGCTGTGTGGTAGCGGCCAGCGGACGGGATGGAAGGCGGAAGCTGAGGGTAGCATTTTGGGAAGAGACATTCTCCCGGTCTGCGCGCCGCACCGAGAAATCCATGCTTTTCTGACCCCACAGTTTTGTCACCGACAACTGGGACCGCAACGCCCGCTGAAGCCTCCCGGGATCGATACCCCGTGTGGTGGAATTTACGAATGACAGGCTGTTGGCGGTCTCTGCCTGACCCGATACCTGCAGATCCGGCCGCAGTTGCTGCCAGTGGTTCGCCCGGAGATCCCAGCCCGTGGTCTTGAGATCATAGCCGGACCGGTAGGACCCACTGACATTACCCCGCAAACGTCGGGCATCCGCATACCGGAAACGAGGCCGCAGCAACATGCCCTGGCTACCTGTAAAATCCGCGGATCCCTTGAAATCCCAGTAGTCGCTTGCCGCCCAGTAATACCCAATGTTACGCACATACGTTCCCTGGGCTGCCCCGGAGCCGTATGTAGGCACGGTGAACCCGGAATGGCGACCCCGCTTTAACGGTAGCACGTAAAAGGGCATATAAAACACCGGTACCTTGTAGACATAGGCGACTACATCTTTGACGATCGCTTTGTCGTTCGGCACGATCTTAATCTTGCCGCTCCTGAGTGAATAGTGCTTGTGCAACGGGTTATCGCATGTTGAATAGGAGCCCGAGTCGATCCGAAGGGTACTCTCACTGTCCACCCGGATACTCTGACCTTCAAAAAACCCCTGCTCATATGCGGTGCGTCCCTCAAGTATCCGACCCTCTCCGGACCTGATGTCGTATTGCATCCGCTTGCCAATCAGCGTACCTTGAGGATCTTCAAGCGTCGGCGGCTGTGCTCCGTCCGTCGTTGGGTCCGCCAGGTCTTCGGCATACAGTTTATCGGTGTGCATGTTGAACAGGATCTGCCCGGCTTTTAACGTAACATCGCCGTATGTCACCACGGCGTTGCCGGTCAGGATCAGGGTACTATCCACCGCATTGTAAGACACGTTGTCGGCCGAATACCCGATTTCCACCGAGTCGGCCGGGGAGACGCCTGAATTTGGGCTTGGAGATGGTGTAGGGTCAGTCTGCGCCGCTACAGGCGCAACACTTGACAAGATACAAATGGAGAAGAGGAAGATGAGTCGCGACATAAGGGGACATAGTTCTAGACGATCGCCTCTTCCGTATCTTTTGTGAAGAAATGGGCTTTGTCCATATTGACGACTAGAGATATTTCCTCGTTGATCGTCGGCTCCACATGCGCATCGACCTTCGCTATGAATGTATGATCTCCTGTCGTCAGGTACAGGAACGTCTCACTGCCCATGGGCTCGACAACTTCCACCCTGGAGGTGATCTCCTGGGCGTTAGGCCACGACTTACCGGAATTCGTAGAGACGATATCTTCGGGGCGAATACCGCAAACCACTTCCTTGTCCTGATAAGGACGGACGGAATCTACCATCTGTTCTGGAATCGTCATGCTGATATTTCCTTCGATGAACATCAGTTTATCATCCAGTAAGACGATTCGACCTTCCAGAAAGTTCATTCCGGGACTACCGATGAACCCGGCCACGAAACGGTTCGACGGATTCTCGTACAGGTGTATCGGATCCGTGCATTGCTGAATACGGCCGTCCTTCATTACAGCGATTCGGTCACCCATGGTCATGGCTTCCACCTGGTCGTGCGTTACGTAGATCATGGTAGCGTCCAGACGGTTGTGTAGCTTACTGATCTCAGTGCGCATCTGCACCCGCAGTTTGGCGTCCAGATTGGAAAGCGGTTCGTCGAACAGGAACACCTTGGGTTTACGGACGATCGCCCGTCCCACCGCGACCCGCTGCCGCTCACCGCCGGACAGTGCTTTGGGTTTGCGCGCCAGCAGGTGGCCGATCCCCAAAATCGCCCCGGCCTCCTGAACGCGTTCCTCGATTTCGCTCTTGGGATATTTACGCAGCTTGAGGCCGAATGCCATGTTCTCGTAGACTGTCATATGCGGATACAATGCGTAGTTCTGGAACACCATGGCGATGTCTCTGTCCTTCGGCGGCACATCGTTGACCAACTTTCCGTCAATGTAAATTTCACCGCTGGTCACCTCTTCCAGTCCCGCGACCATGCGAAGCGTAGTCGATTTTCCGCATCCGGATGGACCTACCAGTACTACAAACTCCTGGTCTTTTATTTCAAGATTCACATTCCGAACCGCCGGAACGTTCTTATCGAACACCTTTTCGATATCTTTAAGGACAACATCCGCCATGTTTCGGTTCCTCCAGGTTACCTGTCAGGCAATTCGACCTTTTCAGACGTAACCCACGCCGTATACCACAGACTGGCCACAAAAGAACTACCGTGCGCTAGACACTGTCGGCCAAAGGTCAAAGTTTCTTTATTCGGTTTTTTCAATTGTCCGGATTCGTCCAGCTGATACACCCGGTCCACTTCCGTGAATGATGTAGTGAACGCCTGGAGTATGGCTTCCTGCATTTCGAGGTACAGCACCGGCGCCGTGACGTGAGGTTTACAGTCCGCGGATTCGACAAAATCACGCACGAACTCGCCTTCGAATCTGGCATGGATGCCATCTCCTTTGATCACCCTGCCTTCGTTGTTCACCCGTCCGTTGAAATGTATGGTCATATGAAGCGGCTGGGCAGTATCACCGGCATAATGGCTGAGAATACCGGCATAGAACAGGACCTCCTGTTGTACGGACAAATCCTCAGGATTCTTGCGATACTGGGCAAACACGCCTCGTAACCTCTGGAAGTCTTCCATAATCCGATATGGCAACATGCCTACCCGTGCCGGGTTCAGGCCCTGCTGGTAGATGTTTCGCATAGCCACGTATCGGTCTCTGTGAAATTTAATACCCGCCGGAATGGGCGCCAGATATTCGGTATCCAAATAATGATCCGGGCTCTCGGCCCTGCGCAACTCGTTTCCGAACTCCTTCCACATATCAGGCTGCACGCTCAGCCGGACCAGCGTGGCCTCTCCTTTTTTGAAGAAATCGGGCATATCGTCCGGCAGAACTGCAACCGCATTGGCCGCGATGATCCGATGCCCTTTGTCCCACCACGCCAGCGCGGAGGGCGCCTGCATCAGAATTACAGAAATGCTGATAATACAGGCCGTACCGCTGATCCGTCCCATGAATCCCTCTATCGTATTTTTGTCAGTAAGGTTTCAATTGTGCCTGTCCGCCGGTCATTTGTCAATATAAACGTAATGACAAGGCGTTTGTTCCGAAACGGAAACGTCGTAATATACACTCTGCACCAAATTCTGTCCAGCGGCATCAGTGATGGAAGAACCTACGTGTTTTCAAGTTGGGATTACAGGCCTTCAACTCTGAGTTGGGGGCATCCAGGACGTGAAGGAAGGCCCGCGATAGGAACAGGAGCGGGGGTTCAGAACCGGCAGATTCGCAGAGACATCCCTCTGCGAACGTACAGCACAGGAAATTACGACGAAGGGTACCGCTCACGCGGAACGTAGGCACCGCCGCATCCCGGCAACGCCAATATTCACACCCCGCATTATACGGCGTTAGGTTCAGGCCAATACCAAGGACAGGTTATGGCAGATGGATTGGAGCCAGGTTGGTAAGTTTAATTACGATTGATTCAATGGTTGATTGACGGCCGGACAGAAACCGTCGAACACCTTGTCCTTCTGAAGCGTCTCGTGACAATAATGTATTGCAACCACATGGCTGAGAGAGTGGATTCCTTTCACGCAGACTATCTCGGTTCGTACGTACCAGAGCCTTCCAGAGGAAGCTCGACAACCCATATATTACGGTAGCTGATGAGGTGGCCGTGGTCCTGCAACAGTAACGGGCCGGCCGTGCCCAGGTCATGGTCTATGGCGCCACCGGTGGGACCCGTGAGCTGTGTGTTGTTCTGGATGACCTGCCCGTTAAAGGTTAAGGAAACTCGCGCATGCTCGACCACTTCGCCTTTCGTATCAACGCGGGGAGCGCGGAATACAACGTCGTAGGTCTGCCATTCCATCGGGCGCCGATTGGCGTTGACCAGCGGGGCAAACTGATCGTAAATGGCCCCGCAGTCGCCCTTGCCGGGGATTTTGAGGCCGAAGGAGTCCAGCACCTGGATCTCATACCGCCCCTGAAGGTACACGCCGCTGTTGGCTTTGGCCTGACCGGTGGCTTCCTCCATATCAGGCAGTCGGAACTCCAGATGCATTTGAAAATCGGTAAACCTTGCCAGGGTGGCAATATCTCCGGCGCCGGGAACGACTGTCATCACACCGTCCTTGACAGTCCAATCAGCGGAGCCGCCTTCCCGGCTACGCCAATTAGACAGATCGTTGCCGTTAAATTGGATAACTGCGCCGGCGGGGATTGATTGCAAAGGATTCATGAGAGCTCCTCGGTGATGGGGTTATGCACTGGCGTCCCGAGTGGTGGTGTAAAAAAGATGGTTTGTTTCGTTGAGATCTTGTTGTGAAGTTACTTTTGTCTCAAGGGATTATTTGACAATTTAAGCATTGTACAGACATACCCCTATCCCAACCGCCTTCCACTCATTCTCATTCCGTCAACCAGTGATATCGGTTACATCCATGGTGTCAACCGGCTCGCAAGCGTATTTAAAGATACGTGCCGGTTTGCCGCCGGTCAATCGTATTGTATCGCCTTCAACGTGCAGCATGGTACCTTCCCGGAGTCCGATGACAGTTGTCTCACGATTTACTTCGATGAATTCCACCAGACGCTCGTCACGCGTTTCACCGGCGTGACCGGGCGGATGCGTATCGAAATAATGGGGGTTAACCTGGAAGGGCACGAGGTTGAGCGAAACCAGGGAGGGCGGTTCTACGATGGGCATGTCGTTGGTGGTCCGCATGGTTGGACAGGCAATGTTGGCGCCGGCACTCCAACCGATATACGGTATCCCATCGAGGACGCGGGCACGAATGCCGTCGAGAATATCCTCCGCGTATAGATAGTAAAGCAGATGAAACGAATTCCCTCCACCAATGACGATCGCCTCGGCCTGGGCTATCGCTGATTTCGGGTCGGAAACCGTATGAATCGGTTCTACTCCGAACCCCATATCACCAAACGCCTCGCCAACGATCCCTGCGTATCTTTCGTAGGAAATTCGCACCGCCGCATAAGGAATAAACAGCACACGGCGCACCTTCCCTCCGAGAAACGCCCGGATCTCCTCCCTGGGGTATTCGAGGTACGTCCCACCGGCATTGGTGGAATTACTCAACAGCAACAGTCTCTTATCGGCCATTCTCTCCTTCACGTCTGGCAATCAGGCGGCGGACCGCCCGGTGCCCGTCGTCTACATCCTGTTCCGCAACTATAGTAAAACCTCCCGGCAATAGAGTACCCGGTTCACCGCACTGGAGACAGAACTTCAATCGCATGGTCGGTCGATATTTCACCTGATCCGTGTTGAACGCCTGCCAGGCTATGAGACCGCCCTCTTTAACAGCGGGCCAGGCATACTCGAACACCGTACGGTCCCAGTACATATCACAAAGCACCAGAGCGAACCGACGGTCATGTGGTGGCCGCCACATGACCAAATCGGCCTGAACACAGTTAATCCGGTCCGACACACCGCGTGTTTCCGCCTCCGCTTGCAACCGTCCCAGCGCCACATCTGAAACATCCACGGCCAGAACCTCCCTGCCACCCATCGCCAGTGCCAGGGCATTCCCCGAAACTCCGCACGCCAGTTCCATAACCACCCCATCCGGTATACGTGCCTCCACCGCCTCTTCAAACAAGGACGAAGGATCGAATCCCCAGAGTCGGCTTTCAGTCCGGTAACGCTCATTCCATTTTCGTTGATCGGAAGTCAAGGTCATAATTACGGCAATTGTTCCGCCTCGCTCGCCACCACCAGGATATGCAGCCCCTGGGGTACCTGTGCGCGGGAAGCCTGGCTCAGGACGTAGCCGTCTACACCGGCCTGCACGGGCCAAGGGGTATCGTCGATGCGGTAGAAGTCGTGCAGCAAACCAACGGTCGTGCCCTTGTGGACAAACACACCACATGCCATCAGAGGCTCATAATGGCCAGGGAAAGGCGCCGGAATATAGCAATCCCTATCTACCATGGCCACCAGTTTCTGGGTGCCGTCCGCGTGGTGGCCGATGGGCTGGATGTCCCCCTTCATGAGACCGTGCCGGATCGCGGCAGCACGGATGCCGTGACGGGCGTAGCGCACTCCGTCCAGGTTGACCGTCTCTCCCCAGCCCAGCTCCGTACCCACGGTGATCTTGCCCAATCGTTCCGCTTCGCTCGGCAATAGACCGGGAGTCTCGTTCTGATACATCATTACAAAGGGAGTGCCGTACCAACGGGCGGTGTCCTCGATAATCCGGCTCTGCTCCGGATCGTCCACTTCGTGGAAACTGCTGCAGAGCGCGAAACGCAGCGCTTCGCCGCCAGCGTGGATATCCTGTACGATGTGTACCCTCGGCCAGAGGTATTCCCGGACGAATGCGGCGATACGGTGCGTAATACCCGCCAGTGCCGGTGAGATCCCGGCGCCATCCACAAACGCCCGATTTAGATTCACGTTGTCGTCATTCCGGCTTTCCCTCGTACCGCTTCGGAACGCCGAGGGATTGAGGACCGGAATGAGAATCAAACGTCCCAGAACGTCCTCCATGTCAATCTCGTGGATCAGGTGTTTGATCGCCACGGGGCCTTCGTACTCGTTACCGTGGTTCGCGCCGGTGGCCATCAGCCCCTCGCCGGGTGCGGCCTCCGGACCGACCATGACGGTCAGCGGTATGAGATGATCCGCCCACTGCGTATCATGTTCCAGTGCCACCCAGTAATCCCGGCGACCGGGAGAATCAAGATCGAGTTCAGCGGGACGGACGATGGATCGGTCCATTGTTTGCTCCTTAGCTAAACTTTACATGGAAACACCGAGCAGCCCGCGTGTCACCTGGAAGTCCATATTCCGCTGGGCTACCTGCTTCGGAATATACCGGCGGGAGGCTACGGAGGCTACGGTCTTCAGAATCTGTTCCACGGTAAGGTCCAGGGGCAGGTCCAAATCGTCCTTATATGTATCCGGTCCTGCCTGTATCAGCGGCACCATGGGATGGCCCTGCATGGGGTGATCCGGAGTGACGGCAAACATCTGTTCGACACCGGTGGCACCCAGGCCGGTTAGCGTTTCCACCCAGTGATCGGTCTGGGCCTCCATGATGTGGAATCCGGCTTCGGCGGCAGATTGTCCGTAGGAGAGGGTAGGTATCGGTGCCGAATGCACCAGACCATCCCGGTAGGCAGGCCTGGTCAATATCTCCGCATTATCCGGAACGACGACGGTCCCGCCCGCCGCTACCACCTCCAGCGTCGCCTGCGCGAGGGCGTCGGCCGTGGATTCGGGCACCGGGCCGGCCGTGAGTAATCCCAGACGCACTGCTGAGAGGCCTCCCTCTGCGAGCGGTGGCCTTGCGAGGCCGGCTAGCGTCACCGAGAACCAGTCCTCGATCAGAGCCATGACCCGGTCTATGCCGCCGTCGAGCTGCACGCTGGCCCATCCGAACCGATCGATATCCACACCCCTATTGCGGAGTTGATCCCGGTAAAAATCGTTGTGGGTGCGCTCGCAGCCGTGTTCGAGAAGCAATCCGCAGACCACCAGAGGATGGGTCAGATAGCCCATCATGGTACGCGTATACAGCTCTTCGGACGGACCGCCCGAAGCACCGCAGCCTTCGGTGTGGGTCAGTGATATGAAACGGGAGAGTCCATGGTTGCTTCCGAGATCCGAACCGTTCAACCGTTCCGCCGCCATGCGGGCAATCTGTCCAGAGCACAGGCTGGTGGGAAGAATCAACCCTATGCGATCGGTGGTGGTATGATCACCGATCTGCCAAACCGGGATCGGGATAGAGCGTTCGAGCGACGCGGAAGGTTTTTTCGGGTTAATCTGCAGAGGCTTGCCCGACGGTGCTTGGGCGTTCAACAGTTTCTGCAGATGGCTGTCATTCGTCTGCCGCCAGTCGCGCCAGATAGACACCTGGGCGTGTCCGGCCCGTTCACCGCATGTGGGCTCTCCCGAGGCGGTGCGCAGCGTCAGATCCAGCATCTGTTGTCCCAACGCATCCATAGACGTCCCGTCCAGGTAGGCACCGGCATTGACGTCCATATCTTCAGACAACAGTTCATACCGTTTCGTGGTAGTGATGATTTTTATGGTCGGCACGAACGGAAAATTGGTGATGGAGCCATTGCCGGTTATGAAAAAGATCAGGTTCCCGCCTGAAGCGACTTGACCGGCGATGCTTTCCAGGTCGTTGCCGGGGCTGTCCATGAAGTGGTAGCCGGGCTGCCGCATCCGTTCGCTGTACTCGATGGCATAGTCCAACCGCACATCCGGATGGCGTTTGCGAGCGGCGCCGATAGATTTCAGTACGATGTTGTAGATACCGCGGAACTTGTTACCGCCCGACGGATTGGCGTCCACTGTCTGACCGTGCCAGGCTGTACGTTCCTTGAACCGCTCTATCATGTCCAGGTACCTCCTGGCGGTTTCCATATCCCGCACGTTCTGGAGCACATACGGCTCGGCGCCGATCAACTCGTCCGTCTCGGCCAGATTGGCTGAACCGCCGGAACGGATAACCTCTCGCACCACCCAGGCGGCCAGTGGATTGCCGGAGATGCCGGAAAATGAATCGGAACCGCCACACTGCAGCACGATCTTGAGATGGGCAACCGAAGTCAATGTCCGCGGCGTCTGATCGACCTCTTGGAGCCATTCGGAAATGATCCCTTCACCCCGTTCGAGATCCCGCTCGAATCCCTCCCGCAGCGTAAGAAACCGGTGCACCGTTTCAGTGATCGGATACCCCTCCTCCTCCATATAATCCCGGAGCATCTCGTTCGTGATGGCCTCCGCCCCGTAATCCACCGCCAACACTGCGCCGACATTCGCATGGATGGCGAATCCGGCCAGCGTCCGCAGCAGCAGATCCCGGTTGTTAGGTGTATGGCGGGTGCCGCCTTCCGTGTGCGTCACCGCCACGATCCGATCGATGTTGGTGTAACCTAACGCCACCCCACGCATTCGTTCTTCCAGCCGCCTCGCATAGCCGGATGTTTGTGAGGTGGTACCCAGAATGATGATATTATTCCGGGTACCTACTCCGCGCTCGGGACTTCGATGGTACCCCTGAAACGTGGGTGGCGATTCGTAAAGTGCCACCTGTTCGCCCGAACTGAACGTATCCGGATCCAGATGGTAGCGCACCATTCGGTCCTTAAAATTGGGTGCGTCCGGCAGATCAAAATCCAGGGACCGCACGCTCAAGGCTTCGAGGATTTCCTGGTTACATACGTAATCCCCTGGCACCATATCCCGAATCGCTATGCCGAATGGCAGCCCCCATGACAGCACTGACTCTCCGGCGGTGATCGGCCGCACGGCGAACCGGTGTCCCTCCATGATTGTATGGCTCACCGCAAACGTCCTGTCGTCGGTCGTAATTCGGGTCCCTGCCTCGAGCCTGCGGGTAGCAATGGCCACATTGTCCACCGGCTCGGGGAACCGGCCGATCTCGCTGAAATGAAATGATGGGGAAAGAGGTTTCAAAATGATTCCTTAATTTTCCTGCCACGGTACAGATGATGGAGCCGTGAAGATATGGAGATCGGATTTGAAGAGCAAGGGAATAAGTGGAGTGTATGAATACATCTTAATATCTCGTTTATATCTCGAAAAATCACATGTGAAATATTGAATTTAAATATAGAATTCATCACTGACAGGGGGGGGTGAAGGTTGGCTTTTATCAAGACCGATAAAAGCCGGCCGGGAGAATTTCTTAAGTTTTACGGTCAAGGGATGAACATCAGCAATCGCTGTTCCGGTTCCGGCATGTACACTTCTTACGGATATCCGCTACAACATGCAGACGCCATAGGTCTCTGCTTAGTCAAAAACACGCTACCTATCGTACTCAGTGTGGGACGTGAACGGAGTATTATTCCTGTTGTCAGTTGAAGGACGGTGACGTTGCTCTTGATCCGTCAATCAGCGCCTCAATATCCTTTCGTCCACCTCTATTACCTTCTCCGACTCCATTGCCAGACCGAACCTGAAAAACTTGCCTCCATATCCGTAAACGAGAGCAAAGAAGATGCCGCTGTAGCAGAACACGGCCCAGGGGGCATAGTCGAGTGTGGGGACGCCCAGAGTAGTGGCCATGTAAATGCCGGAGACGGTCCAGGGCATCAGGCATTCGAAGATAGAAACGGAGTCCTCCAGCGTACGGGACATATTCTGCATCTTGAGGCGGCGCGCCCGGTAAGCATCCCGGAACAGGTCGGCGACGATCAGCATGGTCACGGACCCGTTGCTGGTGGCAGCGACCAGTGTGATGCCGGCGAGGATTGTAGATAGGATGATGCTGCCTATGGATCGGGCTGCTTTGAGGAGTGCGCCCACGATGACACCCAGCGCACCAGAGACGTCGAGCGCCGCGCCGAAGAAGAACGCGCAGATGACGAAGAGGATGGTATTTAGCATGGAATACATGCCCCCGCGGTTCAGAAGCGCGGGGATGTCCGAGATCACCGACTCAAGATCGAACTGAGGTGCGTTGATCATGGTCACGTGAAATCCTTCAGTCGCTGAAATAAACGCCTGCTGTATCGTGAAATTCTGAACCGTGACCGACAGCACCATGGCGGTGATGGACGCAGCCAGCATAACCAGAAGCGTCGGTTTCTTGGTGATGGAGCCGTATACAACGATAACCGGTGGTAGCAAGAGCAACCAATTCCAGGAGAAGGCGGCGTCCAGAGCGGAGAGGATCAGCGGCACATTTTCCGACGCGCCAGCGCCGGACGGGTCGGAAAAAATGCCAATGGTGAGATAGACTATAACACACACGCCGAACGAAGGAAAGGAGGTGTAGGTCATGTGTCTGATATGCGTATAGAGCGGCGCACCGGACGCGATGGAGGCCATATTGGTGGTATCTGACAGAGGGGACATCTTATCGCCGAAATAAGCACCGGAGATCACTGCACCCGCTGTGATAGGTAAGGAAAATCCCAAGCCGGCCGCCACGCCCATAAGCGCCACGCCAATCGTGCCGGCAGCGCCGAAAGAGGTGCCGGTGCTCGATGAGATGACCAGTGTGACCAGAAACGCTGTAATGTAAAGGTAGACTGGATCGATGAGAATGAGTCCGTAGTATACCATCATTGGAATCGTCCCGCTGATGACCCAGGTGCCGATCAGGAGTCCAACCGCTATCAGAATCAAGGCCGCGGGAAGCGCCTGCACCAGCTTCTCAGCCATAGAGCGCTGGATCTCGTCCCAGGTGTGTCCCATCCGTACCGCGACCACCCCGGCTACGATGGCCGAGGCGATGATTATGAGCTCAATCTTTACGCCATACAGCCCGTATCCCACGAGAACGAAGGCAAACATGGCTATCAGGGGCAGCAGCGAAGCAACCATACCCGGTGTTTGAATTGTTTTCGACATGGAGACAAATAACGCTATCTGGGCATGATTCACAAGAGGTTTGTTGACGGATTATTATGATAGAAGGAATGTCCTGAAACAACCAGTGGACTTCGTTTGATACAGGGCGCCAAAATCTAAACCTCATTTATCAGGATTATCCTAAAAATAAAAACGCCGATTGTACGATCATGCAATCTGCCAATCCCAATAATCTCCATTGACGTCGCTGTATCCGAACATAAATTACCAGTAACACAGCGGCAATAACCCATCAATGGAGGTACCCATGCTCGTCGGTTATGTCAGCGATGAACGCTACGTTTCTATCCCCGATGTCCCAATGGAATTCGAGGACGCGGACGGCAATTCCATTGAAGCCCATTCCCGGGCTACCGGTGCGGTGTATGCAGAGGTGACGGCAGGGACGGAGTACCGGGTCACGCTCGCCTGTCCGGGGTATGGCTTCAAAAGCATCTACATGACACCGAAGGAGCGAAGCCCATACCACTTCCGGCTACTCACGGACTGCCTTCTGGGTTACATGTGGCCCAAGTGGGTCAAAGCTGGTCAGAAATCCGAATTTCGCGTCCATGCGGTCGAGCCGTACAAGCTCGAACTGTGGCGTTACGGGTGGAACAAGGAATTCATTAAAACGGTGGGTTGGTATGATGAACACGGTCCCCGCGCCACCATGCAGATTACGCCTGACGGTGACTACACGCAGACCGGGGTTCAGTGGAACAAACAAGGTTTTACCAACCCCCATCATTTCCAATATCTGGAAGCGCCTGAGAGAACAGGGCTCTACTATCTGCATGCAAAGGGAGAATCCGGCAGTTTTTTCTCGTTCCCGTGGATTGTAGCGCCGGAAGAACCACAGGCACAGATCGCGGTGCTTGCGTCAAACATCAATTGGAATGCCTACAACAACTTTGGCGGACGCAGTAATTATATCCACCCGGATGAATGCCCGCCAAAGCCTACCGTAAACGCCCGCTACGATCTGAAACGGTATACCGACCCCAATCATCGCAACTACGATGCGGAGGAATACGCCCCCCTGTCGTTCGATCGGCCGGAACCGATCAATTTCATTCCAGAGGATGATAAGGTGACCGACCCCATAGAAGGACGCGCCGGATGTCATATCGCACCGGCGGAGTGGCGGTTCCTAGGATGGATGGAGCGGGAAGGGATCGCCTACGATCTGTATGCCGAAACACAGTTCCATTCCGGCATACTTGATCTGGACGCTTATAGTATCCTCATCATCACCACTCATCCGGAATACTGGTCGAAGCATATGTACTACACCCTCAAGACCTGGGTCTTCGACCGGGGCGGGCGCCTCATGTACCTGGGCGGCAACGGTCTGAACTGCGAAGTGGAATTCCTCGATGAGTATACCATGAAAGTCAAGAACGGAGCCCCGAAGACGCTGGATCAACCCGGAGAAAACATCGAGAGCCGGTTCCACATCTACAATGAATCGGAAGCCAATCTGCTGGGGGTAGCGTTCACCGGTACCGGCATCATGACGAGCGCGCCGTATCGGGTGATCGACGCGGACCACTGGGTATTCTCGGGCTCCGGCGTAAAAAACGGCGATATCTTCGGCGAGGCCTGCCTGCACATGAGGGTGCCGGGTGGCGCCTCGGGCCATGAAACAGACAAGATTACCCCTAGCTCTCCGGAAAATGTCGAACTGGTAGCCAAAGGTACCAACATCGACAATGGAGGAGGCGAGATCGTGGTCCACGAGCCGGGCAACGGCGGGATGGTCTTTTCGGTGGGTTCCATCACGTATCCCTCGTCAATCCTAGTAGACGATGTAGTATCACGGATTACGGCGAATGTAATCACGCGGTATTTGACAGATTAGAGTCTGGATTACAACTTCCGCAGGCGCATTTGGTCCACCACGTGGTTGGTGCCCTTTTCGATGATGAGGTCCGCGCGGTCGCAAGTCGGTTGGATGTTTTCGCGGAGATTGACACCGTTGATGTCCCTCCATATGTTTTTTCCTATATCGACTGCACCTTCGACGGTAAGCCCCGCATAGTGGTGAAAATAGGATTTCGGATTCTGAAAAGCGGTTTCACGCAGACGAAGAAATCGGTCCACATACCACTGTTCCAGGTCGTGTTCTTCGGCGTTGACGTAGATTGCGAAGTCGATGAAATCCGAGATAAACGTGCGGTCGCCATCACGATCGGCCTGCAGGATATTAAGTCCTTCCAGTATCATGATATCGGGCTGATCGACCGTCTGCATTCTGTCGGGAATGATGTCGTAAGACAGGTGCGAGTACAACGGTCCATTCACCGGTGAACGTCCCGACTTCACATCCGACACAAACCGCACCAGGCGTCTGACATCGTAGCTCTCCGGAAACCCTTTTCGGTGCATGATACCGCGTGTCTCAAGATTCTGATTGGGAAACAGAAAGCCATCGGTCGTGACCAGGTCCACTCTGGGATGATCCGGCCATCGACAAAGTAACGCTTGCAGAATACGGGCAGTGGTGCTCTTGCCGACCGCCACAGAGCCCGCGATACCGATCACATACGGGACCTTGGCCGCCGGCTGTCCGAGGAACGTGTCCATCACCTGATACAGATTCTGTGCCGCCGACACATGCAGATTGAGCAAGCGGGATAACGGCAGGTAGACCTCCGCCACCTCAACCAGCGACACTTCTTCGTTTATACCGCGTAACTCGGCTAGATCCGCTTCGGTCAGCGTCAACGGCGTAGAGGCACGCAGAGCGGCCCATTCGTCACGGGAGAACTGGACGTAAGGGGAGCTGATGGTATCATGAGATTCTGCCATCCGACGTTGGTTCCCCTTTCTTTATGCTAAAACCGCCTTCGCCACTGTTTGTCGTTCCAGCCGTTCAGGTACCGGCTCTGCACCGACGCCCGGCTGATCGGAGAGCGTCATCTCGGACGGGCCGGAAAGGGTTATTTCCGGTTGGGAAAGGTCTTCTGTGTAGAATCGGGAACTGGGAAAGACATCCGACGGATATTTCATGCCGGGCAAGGTAGCTAGTGCCTGACAGATCGAAGCGCCGACGGCGGACTCCAGCATACCGCCTGTCCAGCACGGAACACCCGCGTCCTCGCAGATGTGGTGAATCGCGAGAGCTTGCGTGATACCGCCTACCCTGCTCGGTTTTATGTTCACCCACCGGCAGGCGCCGATTTTCAAAGCACGACGGGTTTTGGCGGTTGAGGTGATGCTTTCGTCCAGGCACACCGGCGTCTCTATCTGACGTTGCAGGTCCGCGTGATCCACCAAATCGTCGTGCATAAGAGGCTGCTCGATCATGGCAAGGTTGTACTGGTCCAGCTTTTTAAACATATCCAGGTCATCCAGAGAGTATCCGCTGTTGCAGTCGATATGAAAAACCTGGGTGGGAAACGCAGAGCGAACCGCCGCTATCATGTCCAGATCCCAACCGGGACAGTATTTGAGTTTGACCCTTTTAAAACCGTCCGCTATCGCTTGTTCGATGTTTGCCAGAAGCATGTCTATACTGTCTTGGACTCCGAAATCCGCACCTACTTCTATCACATTGCCTTTGCCGCCGATGAGCTTCCAAAGGGGCTGCCCCAGCTTTCGGGCGTGAAGATCCCACCAGGCGGTGTCGAGGCCCCCTTTGGCGAAATAGTTGCCTTTCACCCACGGAAACTGCCGGTGCAGCGCTTCGCCTGTTGGGACGTCCTTGTCGACCACCTGCGGCGCAAGCACATCCCGGATCATCCGATACACTCCTGCCGTGTACTCAGGACTGTATGCGGGTTTAGCAAGCGGCGTGGTCTCCCCCCAGCCGTAATCTTCCCCGGACCACATCCGCACCAGCACACTCTCTATCACCTCATCACTCCCGTAAGCGGTACGCCAGGGATAGATGAGCGGCATAGTCACATGAAATAGTTGAATTTTATCGATTTTCAATTTTAATTCCCTAAACATTCCAGCAATTTTCCGGCGACGGCTTCGGCGAATTCCGGGTCATTGATGTTGCAGTTCATTTCAGTAACCGGTATACCATCACGGACATTATTCATGATGCCGTCGAACAGGGCCCGGTCCGCTTCCGGCCACCAGTATTCGTTGTCCGGGCTGTCCAGGATCGAGACGCCCTTGCGCGGGAGAAAGAACGACACCGGCCCACGCGACGCGTTTGCTTTGACCGCGAGGATTTTACCGAGCCGTGCGTTTTCTTCCACATCCGTGCGCATCAGTGTGATGTTCGGGTTCCACACATGGAGTTTGCGATCCTTGAACCGCTCCGGAACGGTATCCGGCGCCCAGAAATTGACCATATCCAGACATCCGGGTGCGATCACCTGCGGGATGCCGGCCGCTGCCGCTGCTTCCAGGCGGGTTGGTCCGGCCGTCAATACACCGCCTACCAGCTCATCCGCCCATTCCGTGGTGGTGATATCGAGTACGCCCTTTATAAGGCCCTCTGCAATGAGACTTTCCATGGTCTGCCCGCCGGTTCCGGTGCAGTGGAAAACTAGAACTTCATAGCCGTGGGACTCCATGATCGCCCGCGCTTGCTCCACTGCTTGGGTGGTGTTCCCGAACATAGTGGCAGCGATCAGGGGCTTTTCCTTGACGGGTTCAAGCTCGGTCTCCACCATACCCACGATGACACCGGCCGCGTTCGCGTAGACCTGCCGGCTGATCCGGTTGATGCCGGCTACGTCCACAACGGATGGAATCATAACAATGTCCTTGACGCCTACGTACGCGGTGGTATCGCCTGCCGCCACGGTGGATACCATCACTTTGGGAAACCCCATCGGGAGTGACCTCATGGCGCTTGTAGCCACCGCGGTACCGGCGGATCCACCCATGCTGATGATACCGTCAATCGTACCGTTGTTGTGGACGATCTCAACGATTTCGGCAATTCCTTTGGCCATGGTGGTCATGGCCTCCCCCCGGTCGTTACGCTCCTTAAGCGTCTCGATCGTGGTGCCGGCCGCTTCGGCCACGCGCTCGCGGGGCACATCCGCTTTAAATACGGGATCGCCTATCACGCCGGTGTCGATCACAAACGTGCGGTGCCTCCGTCGCTCGATCTCACCCTTCAGGAATTTAAATTCCTCGCCCTTGGAGTCCAACGTTCCCACGATTGCTATCGTTTTGGCCACAGAAATCACCCCGGTTCTGGTATTCAAATCGGACTTGAATAGATCCGCTGTAGTGAAACGCCGTAGGTCCTGTCTGTCAATAAAAATCTATGCCGGATTTCTTGACGGATTTGTGGGTTGTTCTTATACTGCCGGTATGTCAGAAAGTAGTCCGTGCCCACAATGCCGCATGATGTTGACACACATCGCAGGCGCCCATTACCGGTGTTCAGCCTGCGATGCGGATTACGGCGTCTTCCGAAAGCAGGCACCGTACATTGGTGTAAGGTGCGTCCGGCTTACAACGGAGGCACAGATACGGATGGTGGAAAAAAGAGATGTGACGGAATAAAAAAGAAACGGGCGTGTAGATACAACACGCCCGTTTCTTAAATCTTACCAGTTTATCAAGACTTACGAACAACCGCTCGTGGTACCGCATTCGCGGCATACGTAGCAGGAGCCGTTGCGGGTCATAAGACTTCCGCAGTCCGCACAGGAAGGCGCATCCGCCTGTGCAATGTATACCGCCTGCTCCCTAGCTTCAAGCGGGTTCGCAACCGGTACCGATGGCGTGTCAATCACATCATCTGAATCGTCCGCCGTCGCGTACGTTTGCGCTTCTTCGGGTAGGAACTTGACGCCCAACCACCGAAAAATGTAATCCATAATCGACTTGGCTATCGGGACATCTTTGTTGCCGGTAAAACCGGCGGGTTCGAATCGCATGTGGCTGAACTTCCGGACCAGGCTTTCCAGTGGTACACCGTACTGGAGAGAAACAGAAATAGCGGTAGCGAACGCGTCCATCAAACCGGATACCGTACTTCCCTCCTTCGACATGCGCAGGAAAATCTCCCCCGGCTGACCGTCTTCGAACAACCCAACCGTCAGATACCCTTCGTGTCCGGCGATGCTGAATTTGTGGGTAATCGCCTGCCGTTCGTCAGGGAGACGCCGGCGGCTAGGTGCGGTTTCCGCATCATCGGTAGAAGTTGACTCCGTAGATTTGGTGCTGAGCGGCTGGGTTCGCTTCGAACCGTCCCGGTAGACAGCCAGCGCCTTTAGACCGAGTTTTCCACCTTCAAGGTACACCTGGGTGATGTCTTCCACTGTGGCATCGTTGGGCAGATTGACCGTCTTCGAAATGGCACCCGAGATAAATGGCTGTGCCGCCCCCATCATATTGATGTGTCCCATATGATTGATGGTCCGAGTACCCTTTTCCGCCCGGAATGCACAATCGAAAACTGCCAGATCCTCGTCGTTTAGATGGGGTGCACCTTCGATAGTGCCGTGTTCATCGATATACGCAGCGATCGCTTCGATCTGCTCCTCTTCGTATCCCAACTTCGCCAGAGCGGAGTGAACAGACTGGTTGACGATTTTCATGACACCGCCGCCGACGAGTCGTTTGTATTTAACGAGGGCGATATCCGGCTCGATACCGGTGGTATCACAGTCCATCATGAATGCGATGGTTCCCGTCGGCGCCAACACGGTGGCCTGGGAATTCTTATATCCTGACTTATGTCCAAACGCTAGAGCGTCGTCCCAAGCGTCCCGTGCATCGGCCCACAGAGTCGGGTCCACGAGATCCTGATCGATATCGTCCACAGCGGCACGATGTTTTTCTATCACGCGCAACATAGGTTTGCGGTTTTCTTTGTATCCCGCGAACGGTCCCAGCTCACCCGCTATACAGGAAGACTGACGGTAGGCTCGGCCGGTCATCAACGCCGTGATGGCACCGGCATAGGCGCGGCCGTTGTCGCTGTCGTACGGTAGACCGAGCGCCATCAGCAGGGCGCCCAGGTTCGCGTAACCCAAGCCCAACTGCCGGAATGCCCGTGCGTTTTCGCCAATCTTCTCCGTTGGATAGCTGGCCCTGTCTACAATGATGTCCTGGGCCAAAATCATGATGTCGACTGTGTGCTTGAATCCCTCCGTATCGAACGTACCGTCTTCTTTCAGATACCGCAGCAGGTTTATCGATGCCAGGTTACAGGCGCTGTTGTCCAGATGCATGTATTCAGAGCACGGATTGCTAGCGTTAATTCGGTCCGTATTGGAGCAGGTGTGCCAGTCGTTGATGGTAGTATCGTACTGCATCCCCGGATCACCACAGTGCCAGGCGGCCTCCGCTATCTTTTGCATCAGATCGCTCGCCTTGTGCGACTCGATGGTTTTCTTATCCGTAACCGCATGAAGATCCCAGTCTTGATCTTTTTCCACCGCCTTGAGGAAATCATCTGTCACACGTACGGAGTTGTTCGCGTTCTGAAACTGGATCGAACTCCAAGCATCGCCGTTGAGAGACATATCCCATCCTGCGTCCCCAAGCGCATACGCTTTCTTTTCTTCATTGGCCTTGCACTCGATGAATTCGGTGACATCCGGATGGTCCACATCCAGCACCACCATCTTTGCGGCGCGGCGCGTTTTTCCGCCCGACTTAATCGACCCGGCCACCGAATCGGCGGCCCGCATAAATGACACCGGACCGGAAGCCTGCCCACCGCTCGAGAGTGTTTCCTTGGAGGACCGAATTTTCGAGAGATTCACACCCGCGCCGGAACCGCCCTTGAAGATCATCCCCTCGGTTTTGCACCATTCCAGGATGGCCTCCATGGAATCATCAGCGGACAGAATAAAGCAGGCCGAACACTGTGGATGATCATCCACTCCCATATTGAACCATACCGGACTATTGAACGTAGCCTTCTGGTTCAAGATGATGTGGGTCAGTTCGTCGTGGAAGATTTGGGCATCCTCTTCCGTGGAAAAATAACCCTGCTCACGTCCCCAGGCGGTCATGGTATCCGTGATGCGATTGATCATCTGCCGGACACTACGCTCACGCTGCGGCGTTCCTATCGGCCCGCGAAAGTACTTCGACACCACCACGTTCGTAGCCAGCTGAGACCAGGTTTTCGGTATCTCTACATCCGTCTGCTCAAAGACTACCTTGCCGCCATCTCCTGAAATGGACGCCGACCGATGTTCCCATTCCACCAATTCAAACGGGTCCTCACCGGCTTTCGTAAAGCGTCGGTCGACAGTCAATCCGGTGTGTGCCGACATTTCGCCCCCTGATTCCTTCTTTGGTTTTTTGCCGTTATGATCAGGCGAGGTCCCATTTGCGGGTTGTATTGCGATCTGAAGTTCCTCTTCCACCACACCCGGAACGGTCTCATTAGTTGCCATTATACTACCTCCACACCTTATTGTTTTTTTTATCTATAAACTTGATTAATTAAACATCATATCATTTAGAATCCAGACTGTCAATTATTTCGCTGGTCCATCTGCTGTAGTTCCTCGATGAATTCATTCCGATCCTTGAATTCCCGGTACACAGAGGCAAACCGCACATATGCTACATCATCCAACTTACGTAATTCCTGCATAATAAATTCACCTATACGTTTCGAGGGCACTTCTCTTTCGTTCAGGCTCGTCAGAAAAAACGCGACCCGGTCCACGATCTCATGAATCTGATCGACCGAAACCGACCGTTTGGTGAAGGCAAGCTGAAGTCCATGAAACACTTTCCCGCGATCAAATGCCTCGCGGCGGCCATCGGACTTAACGACCATCAATTCTTCCTCTTCGATGGTTTCATAAGTAGTGAAGCGTTTGTCGCACGTTAGACACTCACGCCGACGCCGGATAGCACGGCCCTGTTGCGCAGTTCGTGAATCAACCACATGGCTATCAAGCGCGCCGCACGCCGGGCATCGCATTATTAGATTTCTCCTAACAATATATCATGCATTTATTTTGGCATCAAGTTATCAGCCGCTATGCTATGATCGATAACCCCGCAACGTTCTGCTGCGGGGTTATCGAAGGCGTATTTAAATAATTAATTTTGGAGGTTAATGCCTACTTATTGTGGAACACGTCTAATCATTATACAAGATATAGTATGTCCAGTCAATTCTTTTTTATACGTTTTTGAATTATCACCAAAACATTGAGCCGTTTCTGAAAGGAATGTGAAATTTCAAAACATACACTCGGCTACCATTACCGGATAGAAACCACTTGACAGTAAATTTCCCCGTTTCAATTATGAAAAACTATCAAATCTTAAAATTGTTTTATTTTCTAGAACTTTCTCTCTTTGCAGTGCCATCGGCTCACGCTGTATTTTAATCCCCGTGAATCTCAATCCTACAAAGTCTCCGGAGGCAATAATCAATGGATCATGACCGCTTGTACATTGATTTGCAGTTGGGCTGGTTTCAAAACCAGATGAACGGCTGGAAACGCACGGTGGCATCTCTTGCGTCTGACATAAAATGGTCTCAAGATGATCTGGAACGTATGTTCCAGGGCAGGACCGACAGAGATGAACTGCAGACGCTTGCCATTGCGATGAGTCAGGTCTATCCAACCACGCTGGAAAAGCTGCTGATGCCAACGAATGACACATTAAACAACGTACTGATCATGCGCGCCTGCGATTCGATCGCTTCGAGCAGAATATATGAACGGGTGAACGGCATGAACGAAACCGTACCCTACTATGAATATCGGGATACCGCCATGTCCGTTCTTAGCCCCATAAAGCCTGAATGGATAAAGGAGGAAGTCAACGTAGACGGCACTGATCCGGATGATCCTAAGGTGGTTTACAACAAGGGGCACTTCGAACATCAGATGACCTTCTTCATCGGCCCGGTCAACTTCTACTATCGAGTCCACGGCGTTTCATACATGGCGGAAATGGAGACCGGGGATTCCAATTACATTACACCGTTCAATCCCCATAGCTTTACAACCAGGGACAGCAACCGTCTGGCGTTAATCATCGCGGTTACGTTCGAAGGTGATGTAGCTCGGGCGCAGAAAGAGATGTACATCCTGGGCAGTGATCGCGGTGCGAAGCGGTTTTATCTGGACGCCAGCAACGGACCGAAGGCGCAGATCAAATTACTATACCAGCATATGAGAGCCGAATATCTACGGCCTGAGGATCTGACTGAACTGCTGCATGACACCGAAATCTCAACGGACGATATCCTAAATGAAAATAGCATGTTCTCTGAATATGAGCGTGAACTACTCTCCCGCAAGCTGCACATCGCGCCGAACGATCTGATGGTTTCCGAATATGATGAAACGGCCCAGGTTCTCATTAAACAACATGACGCTTCTCGGGGACGGGGTTTTCCTGATTCTGATAACCCTCAGTATATGATTCATCCACTAGTGCGTTCTCCCTGGATGCCTCAAATGAAGGGATTCAACATCGAGGTTCTGGCCCATGAGCCTGATCTGCAGAACGGAATCGAATCACCCTTGCATCAATATCTGTTCAACTACGGCGATACACCGGTAAATATAGCTTGGTCAGCCGATGGTCATAGTCACGAAGACCGGCTGGAGCCAGAAGATTCGATCTACCTGCAACCCTGGGTGCGCCTCGCCCTGGGCGCAGGAGACGGGAATTCGGGCAGAATGCTTTCCCTAGGCGTTACGGGAGCCATCACTTCCGCCGTCCAGCAAGAGTTGTCCCGCATGCCGGATATCCAACGCGTCTCTAAAGAAACGACCGGGTGGTTTTAGACTGACACATGGAGAGCCAAATACGTCTATGTTGCTGATGAATCCGTGCCAACCCGGAGCGAAAATCCATAATGCATCGAAGGAAACCTGCCTGCTGGACCAGCTCGAAGTCGAGCGACCGGAAGCCATACTCGTCGTACGCGGCAACAGCGCCTACCACACGGGCCGCTTCAGTCCCCAAAAACTCATCGGACGGCAAATTACCGATTATCTAGCCGGACGAGGCTTGGCGACTGATCGATTGAATCAGACATCGGGGTTCTTTGGATATCCCACTACAGACGATGTGCAACGGGTGATAGATCTGATAGCTGACCAGGGTACTGATCTTATCATAGGTGTAGGCGGCGGCATGGTCATGGACATCGCCAAAATGGCTGCTATTTTGGCCACCCAGAACGAGAAGCCGGAAGTCTATATCACCGGTAAAGCGGAACTCCGCCCGCGGCGTATCCGCCTCATTCTGATCCCTACCACTGCCGGTACAGGCGCCGATGTCACACATTTTTAGGTTGTATATATTGAAAAAGTAAAATACTCCCTGGCGTACACTAGCATGGGGGCGGACCTTGCGTTTCTGCTGCCGGAATTGACCTATGACTTACCGGCCGCCGTGACTGCTACGTCTGGCTTCGATGCCATCGCACAGGCCATAGAAGCGTTCTGGTCGGTCAGTGCCACGATCAAGACACGACGGTACAGCACTCAGGCGCTGGGCCTGCTGATTCCGTACATCGAGGCAGCAGTGAATCGACCGACAGAAAAAGATAGAAAGGCCATGCTGCTCGGTTCGTGTTATGCGGGCCAGGCGATCAACATCGCCAGAACTACCTGGGCACATGCAGCATCGTACTGGTTGACCGCAAACAAAGGCATCGCCCACGGCCACAGCGTTATGCTAACGCTGCCCTACCTCTTTCCTCTCATAGACAAAGCAGACGATCATGCAATGCAAAACACGGCATCACTGACAGCGGCGCAGCTCCGGAAACGTATGGCCAAATTGTATGAAGTACTCGGCGTTCGGGACGGACAGGATGCACGGCGGCGACTACACAGCCTCATGGAGGCATGCGGACTCGAGCATAGCCTGGAACGCCTGGGGGTGAGTCCATCGGAATACGGAGATATCCTGGACAGCCTCAATCCCGAGAGGATGAAAAATATGCCTGTCAATATCTCCAGAGAATCGGGATTGCAGATTCTTCAGGAAGCTACATAGAGGGGCGGAAGTCTGTTACCGGCAACCTTGGGAATACTACGAGGGGTTATTCAGCAAAGAAACGATATATTCAGCGCCGACCTCCGATGATCGGCCGAAATTGAACGTACATTCATCGTACAGCCGGGTGATGCGCTCTTTGAATTCAGACCGGTTTTCTCTCAAATACTCGATAGCCTTAGGCACTTTGTCGATTTCATCGGGTGATACAACGCAGCCCATATTGGTACGTGCGTCCACTTCCAGTGTCGGCAGCTCCAGATCTTTGTACCGGTCGTTGTTAATCTTCAATGGAACGTCGAGGAATAGAACCGGCCTTCCTGTACCAAGCGCGTATTCGAGGGAAACGCCTGAATAGTCCGAGATCAGGATGTCCGCTTTGAACAGGGAATCATAGGTGGCGACGGACAGTTCGAATGTTAAGGCCTGATGATCCCCGAATCGCCCCCGAATCCGGTCAATCACCTCAGGTGTTCTTTTTACCATTTCCGGATGCGGCCTGACTATTAACTTATATCCGTTCTCTAACAACAATTCGACCAATGACTCTCCCACGGATTCCAGGATGCTTCCTTTTCCCCAAGACGGTGCAATCAGAACAGTATTGCCAGGTGGTGCCTCTGCGTATTCGGATTCCTGAAACGCCCGGTAGAGTGTCTCCAGCCGATAATACCCGGCTTCGACCAGCTGCTTTTGAGGAACATCGTACAGTGACTCGTGTTTACGGAGTTCTCTGATGTGATGCGGGCCAACGCACAGGATGGAGTCATAGTGGTCGAAAGCCCCGAAGCGGTAGATCATGTGGGTGCTGACCAGAGAATGGTACGCATACACATAGTGGACCGGATACTGAGAGCGTTTCAGGTAGAAATGATTCAAGTCCGTCAACGTCATGACGAGGACATGGCACTGGATACTGTTCATGACGAGCGTAAGGAGACGCTCGAAGTAAAAAGGCTGCACGCCGTCCGGCGGGTTCGTAAGGATAGGATCGTCCGCTCCGCTCGTAATATAGTATACAGTCTCACCATGTGTTTTTGTTAACGTCCGGACAAGCCCTTCTAGATAGCCGTAGTATTGATGATTCTCATGGAAGAAAACGATGCGTTTTTCATCCGGCGGTATTTTCTGAAAACGGAACCAGGCATAGAGTTCATTTAAGAATTTTTTCATGAGGGTTTGTCGACGAATTCAGAAGTTCGTACACGGGTTATGTCCTGTATGGTATCCACTTCGTACCAGCCCCGCTCTATCGGTACGACCTGTACCTTGATCCCATAGCCTATCATATACTGAAGCAGATCGGTCACGTACGCCTTCCGGAATTCCGCTGCCCGGACGAATGGTTTGCCGGTAAAAGCTGCAGCAGCCTGGTGATAATATCTTTTAAATCTCTCCGCTCCCTCCCGTGAAAATTTCATTAAACCGATAAACTCTCCCCGGGCATCATCGGGGTGATTAATTACCTTTCCGATCTCCCGGACGTATCCATCCTCGTCAAACACCACTTTTTCCGCCTCTGATATCGGATGGTCACTCCGGCCTACGTACTGCGTTTTCCATCCCACATCGACAACAACCGCAATGCTTCCGCCAGAGGCCTTAAGTCGGCCCACCACATCCGGATGAAAAATGATATCCGAATAGGATGCCATAAATGTGTCATCCATAGCCGACTCCGCATGCATCAGGGAGAGCAGGATATTGTTGGATTTATAACTCGCGTTAAGGTAGTACGTTATATCCGGAAGATCAATCTTCTCATGCTTGTACCCTTTAACTACATGAATGTCGTTAATGTCATGGGCCCTGTAGGCATCCAGCTGATACTGCAAAATGCTTTTTCCATCAACAGGGAGCAGACACTTGGGGGTGTCCTCTGTCAAGTGCTCGAGCCGGGATCCCATGCCGGCAGCGACAATAATAGCTTTCATAGTATCGTTCTGCCTAAACTGTAAGTTATTGGTAATCAAATCGTGTCATAGTTATAACAATCCGAAAGCCGGGTGTCAATGGAAGAAACGCGTTGACAGGATATGGTACCGTTCATATCCTGTTTCAGGACCTGATGCAGTCTGTCAATATTCAAATTTCAACAAATCAATTTCATTATTTATGACTGACCTGTTCGATCAGCTTGCGGATCAGCAACTCCAGCACGAGGCGCCACTGGCCGCCCGGATGCGGCCCCGCACCCTGGAAGCCTTCCTGGGACAGCGGGAAATCGTTGGTGAAGGACGGGCGCTGCGAACGGCGATCGAACAGGATACGCCGTTTTCGCTCGTCCTTTGGGGGCCACCCGGGACCGGCAAAACAACGCTGGCCACGATCATCGCCCACGCAACAAAATCACATTATATTCCCCTAAGCGCAGCCTCCGCAGGTGTCAAAGACCTGCACCAGGCGGCGAAAGAGGCGCGGGACCGGCTGGGTATGCACCGCCAGCGGACTATCCTGTTCATCGACGAAATCCACCGGTTCAATAAAACCCAGCAGGACGCCGTTCTGCCCCATGTGGAGGACGGAACACTCACGCTGATCGGCGCCACCACCGAAAACCCGTCATTCGAAGTAAACGCCGCGTTACTGTCACGGTGCAGGGTTTTCCGGTTGAAGTCACTGGAAGACGAAGACCTGCGCACACTCGTGGCCAGAGCGATAGATGATGAGGAACGGGGATTGGGAAAGCACAGCGTCATGTTGGACGACGATGCTATGGACTACCTGACCTCCGTTGCCGGCGGGGATGCCAGGGTAGCACTCAACACGGTAGAGGTAGCCGCTCTGACCGCGGTCCCGGACGAAGACGGACACACACGTCTCACACCGCAGACTATCCAGAATACGATTCAGCAGAAAGTGCCACAGTACGACAAATCCGGCGACTGGCACTACGATGCCATCTCCGCACTGCATAAGACGCTGCGTGACTCCGATCCCGACGCTGCGCTTTACTGGCTCGGCAGAATGCTGGTGGCCGGAGACGATCCTCAGTACATCGCCCGGCGGCTGATAAGGTTTTCTGTCGAAGACATAGGCATGGCAGATCCACATGCACTGACGCTGGCCATGGCTGCCCAGCAGGCGGTTCATTTTATCGGTGTTCCGGAAGGGGAACTGGCGCTGGCCCATGCAGCGGTGTACCTGGCTACGTCGCCCAAGAGCAATGCAATCTACACCGCCTACGGGAAAGCCCGGGAGGACGCGGAACGCACCAGCGACGAAGCGATCCCCTTACACCTGCGCAATGCGCCGACCAGCCTGATGAAGGAGATGGGCCACGGCAGAGGCTACAAGTACGCCCACGATTACGATGGCGCCATGGTGAACCAGGAACACCTCCCGGAATCCCTTCGCGAGCGTCAGTATTACGAGCCTACAGACCGGGGACGGGAACAGAAAATCGGGGAATGGTTGAAGCGGGTTCGGGAGATGCGTAAATCCGGTGGTTGATTATCCGACCGCCGCCTGGTAACAGTAGTCGAAGAGGATTTCCCATTCCCGCTGTTGAATCTGTCGGCACAGATCCTCTACCGGCGTCCTGCCGCAGTTCGCCGCTTCACACAGATCGACAAAACCATACGGATCCCACACACACTGTTTGGTTAAGAAGGTAGCTGAATCCGGAAGCGATGCCGCCGTGGTCGCAATACCGGCGGCCGCATCACGGATCGCCGGAAAAACCGGGTGGTCGCCGACTCTGCCGAACCAGTATTTGCTGTTGGGATAATCCGGCTCACGGCGGTGCATAATGGCGTGCCAGTAGCTGCCGGTTTCAGTCGTGACCCTCTGACTGATGGTATGTGAGGTATCCAGATAATCGTGGTACAGCCAGAGAGCGGAGAGGCAGCATGACGCCATATCCGTATCGGTAATCGCGTGCGGGGAGAAAACCGTTCCGTTGGTGTGAGCGTCCAGCGCCGATTCGATGGAATCGTTGGGTATGCCGGAATTCAGAGCCATGACCCGGGATTCCCGGACCAAATCCCCTATGACAGCACCGTAGGCATCGGGATCGAAAGTCGCCATGACGTTCCTTTCTTCCTAGGTATGAATGCACAGATTGAGGGGCAGTAAAAGCTGACCCTTAATCTATATCAAAACATTAGCATTCCGCCATTCAACTTAATCCGTGTTCTGGCGGTTGCTGAATCTGATCAGCAGTAAAAGCGCTGCTCCATAGAGACCGAGCGCCAGGAACATCGGGCTGCCCCGGCCCGCGTCCTCTTCGCCACGGTCAATGCGAGTGTTGCGCCCACACTCCCCTCGCAGGTGACTAAGTCCCCGGTCCAGCAAAATATGGACCATATCATGTATCTGGTTATCGAGCCCTTAGGTGTCCAGAGTGATCTCGATATCGGCAAAACAGGTTTTTATCCGATCACGAATCACCGACAGCACGGGAGAAGCTGCGATAACGGCAATATAAACGTAACGCATCAGGATCCTCCCGTCATGTCAAGGCGTTCCCGCCGGACTATCTTACCATGCATCATTCATCGTCTTGGTGGACTCTTCCGGCATTTTAAATGCTGCACGCACCATGGAAAGATTAAGCGCTGTACCTTTTCAGGACCGGCTTGATATAGACAGGAAACAGTGCGTTTACCTCTCGCGGAGGCCCTGGCAAAACAAACAGGGTGACGCCGCCGTACGGCACGGTGATACAGTGTCCCCACCCCGACAGGTTCGCCGCCGCGGTGCCGACATCCGGGATGGTCGCTACTTTTCGCATATGCTCGCTCACCTGCTCCCGCCCTTTCAGGTTCAGTTTTATACGGAAATGATCTACCAGCCCTTCATCCACCACTGTTCCGCATCCGATCATCTTGGCAAGCGTATCTACCGTCATATCATCCGGAGTGGGGCCGAGACCACCGGTCGTAATAATATGCGTTACTCCACCTGCAATGGCCTCCCCAATAGCACCAATGATGTTTTCCGGATTATCATGCACGGTGGTAACCCGGCGTACCCGTCCGCCGACCCCCTCAATTTCCCGGGCCAGAAACTGTGTGTTGGTGTCTGCGATCCGACCGAGAATGAGCTCGGTACCAATAGGGATGAGTTCGATTAAGGGTGGCATAGTGAAATGTATGGCGCGGTACGACGGTAAATGTTATGGAAGACAGAATTTTCGATCGTCACTCATCGTAGAGTTCCATCTGCTTGCCCTTTTCAGAGACAAGGTCCCGCAGGAGTTCGACCGCGGCGTTGAGGATGTCCTGTGCGTCCGCGGCGTTTTCTCCAGTGGCCACGATATCCACCGGCAGGCCCTGATCCATGGAATGACGCATGGCCACATATCCCTTGAGGTAGGTCGTAGGGTGATGCTCCATCACCTTCTCCAGAAGAGGTGAGACTTCCGACTCAAACATGTTGATAATGACGCGCAGAACGGCGCTCTTAGTCTGGTAGGAGGAAGAGATATATTCCGCCACGCAGCCGTTGAACAGCGCTTCCATTTCCCGGGGCGGTCCCGGCAGGATAAATAGGGTCGAATCGCCCTTGGTGACACGGATGCAGGGGGCCCAGCCCACATGGTTCTGGAAGACATCGGCATCGAGGGGAACTGTTGCCATCTTAAGCATCGGATCCGTCGCTTCCGACGGGTCGGTTATGTTTCGCCGGGCCAGGAAGTTATCCAGGGTCGGTTCATGGATCACCGGCTTCGTTCCCAGAATACTTGAAATGGCCTCCACCGTCATGTCGTCCGGCGTCGGTCCGAGGCCGCCGGTCATCACGATAATGCCCGTACCCCTATCGATTCCGCTGCCCACTGCTGCGATGATCTCTCCGATCTCATCCGGCACGATTGTTATCCGCCGCAGCGAACCGCCCAGTTGTACGATCTGCTGTGCTATCCAGTGTGCATTTGTATCCTGAATTCGCCCCTTGATGAGCTCGGTGCCGATCGAATAGATTTCGATTACCGGTGAGTTATTCATTGGCCCAATGTCTTCAGCGTTTCCTCTATGCTTTCCGAAAGGATTCCCATCAGGAGATCTATTTGCTCACGGCCTATTATCAGCGGGGGAGCGAAGGCGATCCAGTGGGGATCGAACCGGGAGAGTAGACCTTTTTCCAGGGCCGCCTTGCCGACCTGGACTCCGAAATCCACACCGGGAGCGAACTGCTCTTTCGAGTCCGGATCTTTGACAAGTTCCAGGCCTACCATAAGCCCCTTGCCGCGGATCTCTCCTACGATTCCGAAATCCCGGAGGCTTTCCAAACGCCCCCGGAAATAATCTCCCATTTCCTGGGCACGGGCACAGAGATCCCGCTCAACGATTTCATTCAGACAGGCAAGTCCGGCCGCTGCTGCGAGGGGGTTGCCACCATAGGTATGGCCGTGAGAGAATTCGACCTCATCCTCGGGACGACCCAGGAACGCTTGCGCCACATGGTCTCTGAAGGCGATGCCGGCCAGGGGAATATAGCCGCTGGACATACCTTTTCCCATGCACAGGATGTCGGGCCTTACACCGAAGGTCTGCGCCGCGAACATTTGGCCGGTGCGTCCGAATCCGGTGATGATTTCATCAAATATCAACAGCACGTCGTGCCGGTCGCAAATCTCCCGCACCATAGGCAGATAATCGTCCGGAGGTGTAATGACACCGCCGGTGTTACCGATCGGCTCGAGGATGACCGCGGCCACCGTGTCCGGACCTTCCATGCGAATCATATCCTCAATAGTGCGTGCACAGAATACTTCGCACTCAGGATGGGTCTTTTCAAAAGGACATCGGTAGCAGGTGGGCGGGTGTACATGCAGGTAGCCCGGCAGGGTCGGCTCGAACATGGTCTTACGCCGAGGCGTTCCGGTGGCGGAAAGGGCTCCCATGGTCGCGCCGTGGTATCCGTGGTACCGGGCTATCACCTTGTATTTGTGCGGGTTGCCGGTCTGGCGATGATACTGCTTTGCCAGCTTCATGGCCGCTTCGGTGGCTTCGGAGCCGCCGGATAACAATTTGATCGTGTTAAGGTCTCCAGGGGTTACTTCGGCTAGGCGGTTTACAAGCTCGATAGCGGCTGGATTGGTGGCATGCAGAGGCGGTGCGAAGGCCATAGTGTCCAGCTGCGTTTTCATGGCCTCGATGACACGTCGGTTATTGTGGCCCACCGTCACAACGAAGATTCCGGAGATACCGTCCAGAATCCGACGGCCGTGTATGTCCTGGTACCAGACACCGTCCGCTCCGGTGATGACCAACGGATCTTCGACGAACTTCTCCATCTGCCAGAAATCAAGAACCATCGGACGGAGCGTGTCCGGGTGAAGCAACCGGTCCGCGTCGTAACCAGGTGATTTCTCGCCGTAGCTCATCATTTCAGAATACCCTTTTTCACATCCGTGACTACAATCTCGAAAAGGTATCTGGTTACTTTGTCCTGAATCTTGACGGGCAGAGACACACCGACTTTAGCACCCTTCAGGTTTAGCGCATCTTCCGTCTTCGGAAAGATAGGACGCTGCTCCCATCCGGTAAATCCAATATATGCGTAATCGGACGGGGCGACCGTCTCGTTGAGCACGCCCTGAGGCAGAATGGTGGTGGGTATCCTGGTCCGGTGCAGATCCTGTAGGAGGACCATGTTTTGGACAACAGGATGGGCGTTCCCTTCCGGGTCGATCACGCGCACCTGGTTCCAGTCTATCGATATGGGTTCCTCTTGCAGATTGATAATATCGAGGCCTATAACCAGTTCCTGGGGGAGCAATCTGCAGAACAGGTTTTCATCACGGAATTCCAGGCTGCCCTGCTGTACCGGGCTGGTCATGGCGTACTGATACCGGTAGATAAATTCTTCGGCTTGAAGGTCCGCGGTGTTTAAAGACCCAGGCCTCCGCGTCGCACATCCAGTGGCAAAAAGCAATATCAATATCGCACAAATTATCCTTGGCATGTTAGCTTCCTCAATACATCCTGTCGATCACGATGTGGACGTCCGTCTGACCCACGGTGGCGCTTGGCACATTGCCTTCCATATCACCTGCCTGAAGAGGCCCGGCGTTACCGTCCCGGTCGATTCGGGCGACGACTTCCACCTGTCCGGTAAACGAGGGGCCGGCCGCCATCTGGTCAGCGCCCGAGAGGGTGTACGGCATGGGAAACGCGAATCTGGCTACCCGTTTTACCGCGAGCGGCGCGCCGCCGCCCCGGCGGGCCATAATGAACATGATCTCTCTTCCTGTCAATTTATCAGACAGTTCCGGAGCGAGAGTGATAGTTCCGGAAATTACCCCGCCACCGCCCTGGGGCATCATTTCGGCTGGCCGTTGCGTGGCGGTAGTCCCCCGCATCATCGGAGGGAGCGGAGGTGCGCCCTCTCCCGTTAGAGGCCTTACATTCTGATCACAGGCCGTGACCAGCATCAACACCGCCAGCCACCGGGTAGTAATTGCAGATTTATTCAAACCGTAACTCCTGCCTCGCAGAAAAACTTCCGATCACAAAAACGCATTAATATAAGACGCTTTCCCTGCTTTCCGCAAGCAATTTAAGGGAATCGCTGCATCCGGCCGGTTCTAACTCACGGCACAGAAGCGGGCTTTGATGTCCATGCTGCACATACCCCATGGCCGAGAAAATCTATTCTGATGGCAGGGATGGTCAATTCTGCCCAAACCTATCGGAAATCATGCGGTGGATAGTGTAGGCGAAACTCAAGGGATTGTCAAATAATTCAGGGGAGTGAGCAAAAAGAATCTCTTGACTTTGATGGGTTCTGCCGGCAGTATAATAATGCAAATTGATTATTCATCACACCAGTATTTTCAGTCAAATCACCACTAAAATTAATGGAAGAGATAACCATGCAACAGGGCACTATTTCTCGATTGAACCATTCACGGGGCTTCGGATTTCTGACGACACCCGACGGCGAGGATCTGTTCTTCCACCGAACCAATGTACATGAGACACCCTTTGCCCGTTTGCAGGTCGGCGACCGGGTCACCTACGAAGTCCAGGTGACGCCACGCGGCACCAGGGCGAACAAGGTCCAGTTGAACATGCCGGCCTCTCAGCTACAGATCAATCTGGGCGTACGGGATATGGATCGTGCCGTGCAGTTTTATGTAAACAACCTGGGGTTCAAAAAGATCGCTATGAACCCCGGATATGTCCTCTTACACCGCGGCGCCCTGATCATCGGACTCAAAACAGACGAACTCCTCTGGCATCCTGCCGTCGTCGATCACAACCCTAAGGACCTTGTCCGCGGTGTGGGGATTGAACTGGTACTTGAAGTTTCAGATATCGAACATTACTACTCTCAAATACAGCAGTCCGGCATCACGTTTCAGGAACCGCTGGTAGACCGCCCCTGGGGAGCCAAAGATTTCCGAATTCTCGACTCTGAGGGATATTACTGGCGTGTCACATCGCCTAGACCGCTTGCGCACCCGGAAGACGATCAGTCGAACGCTTCCAGCGGCTATCAACCCGGCGATGCACTGTATGACACTTCGGCATCCACGGCCGGCCAGTCATCAGAGGACGAGATTGAAAGTTAGTGAGCAATCCGCCGCTTGAGTCAATGCCGGCAGCGGTCCCCGAGGCGGTCGGAGAGCAGCAAATTAAACACGGCTACCCGTGCCGTCACGGCAGCTTTAAATGGGAATTTTCCGGTGTAAAGACCGCAGTCCCTATTGACGGTATGCTCACCAACCACAATATTGAAAATACCAACTTGGCCGGGTTCGGGCGGACATTCTCTCGTGCAGCACGGGCACGACCGAAGCAGTAAAACCATCCGATCCGGGGACTGGTCGATCTGCCAGCACGGTAAGATTCGAATGTTTTTACCGGACAGATGGCCGTATATTGTATTTATTGGCGAATTATGATATTTTTGAGGTCTGATCAACACGATTTTCCATCGATCCGTAAGTTTATTTAAGGAGTATTCAGTGGAAGTCTTAGGGATTGATATCGGAGGAACCGGTATAAAAGGGGCGCCGGTCGATATCATAAAAGGCGTACTCACTGGAAAGCGGCACCGTATTCTGACGCCGCAACCGGCGACGCCCGACGCCCTAATCGATACCGTGGCGCAGATTGTAACACACTTTAATTGGTCGGGCCCTATCGGCTGTGGCTTTCCGGCAGTCATTAAGGGTGGGGGCGTACACACTGCTTCTAATGTCGCTCCGGAATGGGTCGGCACCAACGCGGGGGACCTTCTGGAACAAGCGACCGGTCAGAGGGCAGCCTTTCTCAACGACGCGGATGCTGCCGGAATGGCGGAGATGGATTTCGGGGCCGGGAAGGGACACAAGGGGCTGGTCCTGATTGTAACCCTCGGGACGGGAATCGGGACGTCTCTATTCATAAACCAGGTGCTCGTGCCAAACACCGAACTGGGACACATAGAACTACGCGGTAAGGACGCGGAAAGACGGGCAGCGGAGCGGGTTCGCATCGAAAACAAGTTGAGCTGGAAGAAATGGGCGTTGCGCGTCAACGAATACCTGGAAGCAATGGAAGCCTTGCTCTGGCCCGATCTGATCATCATCGGTGGCGGTGCCAGCAAAAAATACGACCGCTTCTTCCCGTATCTCACCGTTAAGGCAGAGACAGTCCCGGCGCAATTGCGGAATGATGCAGGGATTATCGGCGCGGCTCTTGCTGCATCAGGGGGTTAGGTGAAGCCAAATGGCATGGCAGCCGGTATGAATTGCTCCATGTAGTGGAGACGGGCGAACCCACCATATGTTGTTTCATGCGTTAAGGGCACTGCCCCGCTTTTACTTCCTCCTCTGAATACACGGACATCGGCCTTTAACGAGGTTTTAGGCAACCCCGTTCACCCGTTAGCTCCTCCAAAACGCAACCGGTCTCATCCAAGTACCCACACCACGGACCGGCCAACGGTGATGTGGACACGCTTTTACGCAGACTGAAATGGCAGACCTAACAGCAGGTACATGCCATCCATAACGCGATGAATTGGGGTGTGGGACCCGACCACTGAACCCGCCGCACGGAAGTTGTCGAAAGGATCTACCACGGTAAACAAGGAAACCCATGAAATCACTCCACATTAAACAGGAACCGATCGAGCTGTACAAAATTCTGAAACTCGAAAATCTGGTACAGAGCGGAGGAGAAGCAAAGTATGTTATATCGGAGGGTTTGGTTCGGGTAAACGGGGAAGTAGAGACCAGAAAACGCAGAAAAATAACGGCCGGGGATGTGGTAGCCTTCGAAGAGGTGGAGATACGAATCGTGGTACGATAAACAGATAGGGGCCAGTTTTTCGACGGAAAGTTGAAAGGGCATTTGCTCTCACCTCACAAACCACCTCACCTTGTACTTTCCCTCACTACGCTCGGGTCCCAGCGTGTACGGATCGTATATTAGGCGAGCGGCAAAGCCGTCGGTACGGAGGATGAGCCAGCCGAAATCCCAGCCACGGGACGTGTAAACGAGGGGAATGGACGGGCGGACGCGCACCAGCGGGTGGGTTCCAGCAACGAACAAACGCTGATCCGTATAATAATACCCGGAGTGCGTGTGTACGAAGACTTCGTGGTCAATCGGGTCGGTTGTTCCGTCCGAAAGGTCGTCGTACAGTCCCCCGATTCCGACCTTTATGTCACATCCCTGTGCAAAGGCTTCCGTCAGCGCGTCTATCGATCCTGAGAGCACGACTCCGTCTTCCGAATGGGACAACACTTCCTCCCAGTCGTCCCGCACGTAAAACCGGTACACTTCGAAATCATAGACAAAATTGCTGCTGGGAGCGTTCGTTTCCGAATCCCAGTTGTCCTGCTGGTGGTATTTGACCATGTGGCAGAGCGCCTCATCCAGCGGTGCGGCCCCCGGATCACCCTTAACCAGCGCCCCGTCTAAATGGGGACGGGCGAGGGCCTGCTGGCCATCCTGGTTGTAGAGAAAAAAGGACATGGACGCTCGGGGGCCGAAAGCATCGGGAAGAGAGACAGGCTGCCGCAGCGTCATGAAGCCGGCGGTCCACCGGTCGTCCAGAAGACAGGTGACTCTGAATTCAGATACCTCCTTCACCAGCTCAGCGTTGTCCGAAGATACATCTATATGTTCGTTGTGCCGGAATTCCGTGTAGACTCTCAGATCCGCCCCGCGTCGTATGGCGTGACAGAGCGCCTTCTCGCTTCCCGCGGTGATGTTGCGAGCGGCGTCCCGTTCCAAAACGCATCGCCATTGCATGTTAAAGCTCCTTTTCTTTTTGTTCTTCAGTCCCCGGCAATATGGAACCGGACAGACCGCTTGTCAAGGTCACCACGCGGGGAACAGGCTTCTATGGTAGTGATTTTTCGGTATCAACACTAAGTGAAACGTTCGTATCCGATGGAACCCATAAAATGTTGGCGCGATTCATAGATTCTGCCGGCACCGTCCACCGGTTTACAACTGTAAGAGATCCAGGCGAACTCTACGGCCCGCCAAATCAGCATGGTGAAAACCTGGAATGATTCTTCTAATTTATGGTAAAAAAATTGGTATTTTTCCTAACCGTTTGTAAAATATTTATTGTATGACCCTGTCGGGACAGTTGACAAACCTTCTCTTGACGGACTTAATTACTTCACGCTAACGGAAATTTCTGTTATTCCCGAAACGACAGGACCCCATTTGGCTCAGTCCTTATCCGCAATTCTAAAGACATTTTCAGGTTCCCATCTCCCATCGTCCCGACAGCTGTCGGAGACTACCGGGTTGTCGAGATGGCAGGTCAGGAAAAAGTTGAAGACCCTTGAACAAGAGGGCGAAATTGTGAAGGACGGAACTCGGTATCTCCTACCGGACGTGGCGCCCGTCCCCTTGAGCAACGCCATGTCTTACCTGGCAGACCAGTTCGGCCGTCTCGATTGTTATGAGTCCGATGCATTGATCGATCTCCGCGGCGGTGAACCTCCTCAACCGGACCGTGTCCCCCACGTTTTGCCAAGGTCGCGCATGAAAGACCCCCGTAGTGAGATCGAGGCAATTCCAACTCGTTACCATAACAGGTGGGTCCAAAAGGACGATCCCCAGGATTCCTTCGCGGTAAGGAGCCAGACCCAGTTTGACCTTTTGATTCAGACTCTTTACATCAATCCGGGAGACACGGTGCTCGTATGCGGGTTGCAGTACCCACACGTAATCCATCATCTTCTGGCAGACCACATTCGGTTGATTTCGATGCCAGCCGTTGCCTCCCCGGCGTTTGACGTAGACGAAATGGCATGGAACTTGCAACGTACTCGACCCAAATTAATCTATGCACAGGGCAGTTGTTATATCACCGGCCGATTTTCTTCACCGGACAAAGTTGACCAAGTTTCAGAAATTCTGCTGTCTTATGATCATGGGCTCTGCTCCGAGAGTACCCATTCGCCAACCGATGACGAACCGGCCAGTCTCAGCCTGGTCTCCCGTATGCGCGGCCACCTTATTTATTCCCACGACCTCTCCACAATCGGTATGCCCCTTTCGGTGACGACCGTCCCACCTGCCACCGGCCACACGATCCGCCAGTTAGCCTGGCTGGAATCCATGAGAATAACGCAGGAAGAAGCGTCCCTGTTGCTACCTCAGATTCTCCTCCTGGAGAAGGAGGAAGGTGCGGTTGTCGTGCACATTAATGAAAACATACGGCCGTTGATAGTGGAAGAATTGAGTCCGATAACCCCATATTTCGGTCGTACCATGGCCTGGATACCTGTTCCCGAGGGCACGGATGTAATGCTGGCTCAAAATGGCGTTCTGGTGGACAGAGGCGGACTGTTTCACCCGGTCCAGCAGGAAGGGATTGCCGTCAGCTTTGCCAATGTGGTGGACCTCGAAAAACTGAGGGACGGACTAAGGATCATCAGGCGGATCGTAGAGCAGCAATATGATGTTTAAACGATTCGCGGTCGAGTCGTCTGGCTCTACCTATTGCAACGAACTCACCGAACCTATTTACTTGAACCCATAATGCGCGGCAGGTGTTGGACCGGTTGGAACTTTCCCAAGCCATTCCCCCTCCTC
>CAYYIS010000028.1:64685-65965 GCA_964470965.1 uncultured Gemmatimonadota bacterium
AATGCGCGGCAGGTGTTGGACCGGTTGGAACTTTCCCAAGCCATTCCCCCTCCTCCTTGCCTCTCCGTAGGGCACCTCGAAACATTTACCACGGATTTTCAGCTGAATCCTGACAGATCCGTTAATATCCAAGAAAAAACCAAAGTTTTTGCCTGACAACGCCCATTTGGGGGTTTCCCGGGGTTGAAGACCTGAAAGTTGGGCGGGGAAGCCGGTATTGTTTGTACATACACAATCACAAAAATCCGCAGTCAGCCCCGCCTCGGTAGAAATACGGAGGTGCGGGGTGCGCCGTTTTTGAACTCAATTTATCATGACGTTGAAATCAAAACACTGCGGTTCCACACGGCGCGGACCGGCTTGCCGGACCGCGTTTCATATCCATCCCATACCAGGAGGTAACCATGTTCAGGCATATCGCAACCGTATTTCTCTTCACCGCAGTGATGGTTCTGTCATCCGAGGCCATGGCCGGGGACCGGGAAGACATCATGGCCGTTGTGGAAAAATATCGGACGACGGAGGTAAGCGGAGACCTGACCGCACAGGCCGAACTGATGACCGAAGACAGGCTCTGGGTATCGGCACTGCGCATGCAAGGCGCCGCGAATCAGCAATACAACATGGCGAGGCAGCAGTTCGACAAAGGGAGGCGAAGCACCAAGAATCCCGATTTTAAATTGATGATCACCTACATCGACCCCATCGTCAGGGTTTACGGTGAGGCAGCGGTGGCCAGTTTTCTCCAGCGGCGGTCCGGCCGGGATCCGGATTTCGAGCTTACGTTCTACACCACCCTGGTCCTCGTCAAAAACGATGGGATCTGGAAAATCGACGTGACGCACCAGTCACCCCTGCGGATCCCCCAGTAGTCCCGAGCACCTGTGAAGCAGGCCGCTTTGGAGTAGGTTTTTCAGACAATCCAGTGTCGATCGCCCACGTGGGCGAATTTGATCAACCGAGGAGGGTCGAAAATGGGTAAGGCAGTCGTAGGATTTATCGCAGGGGCGCTGTTGGTGTATCTGCTCCTGAATGCTCCAAACGATACACACACCCACGGCAATTTGAGCGAAGATCCCGAGTACGTGGCGAACAAAGCGGTAGTGGAAACCATGTTACAGGCCTATGTGGACGAAGATTTCGAGGCCTGGGCAGCTACGGTGTCCGATACGGTGAAGTACGGTCCGAGCGCATACAAATACCCGGCAAGTCTTTTTGCCAGCGGTACGAAAGAAGACTTTTCCCATTCCGTACGATCAGGGATGGATGAATTCGAGGAC
>CAYYIS010000029.1:0-65402 GCA_964470965.1 uncultured Gemmatimonadota bacterium
GAGCCATAAAACCCCGATTGCTTCGAAACTGATTTTCATCATGCACAGATCAATCCGGCCCCATAGACCGATTCCAGAGAACGTCCTTAAGCCTCGATGAATTAAAGGGATAGGTTGCTCATTATTGGACCGTCCCTGCGGTTGGAGGGGCCGACCACAAATCATTCAATCACGAAACAATCTGGGTTTTCCCAGCACGGCGCCATCGACGTCAATATCGCTGAATTCCGCGATAGTGCTCACGAGGGGCGCTATCTGCTTGGTTACGTAGTGATCATAATCCAGCGGTGCATTGACATACCCCAAGGGTTGAGGGCCATCCAGGGTGATCGCATAATGTATAACCCCGGACGGATTGGGTAGGTGGGCCGCAGCCCGGACGTGAGGCGGCATCGTGCGGGTATATTCTGAAACTCGTTTCCTGAGACTTTTTCGATAATATAATTTCTCATCCAATTCACCTTTTCTAACGGCGCGAACCCAGGACAAAACCAGTTCCTCGATTTCAGTTCCGGAGCGATCTCTGAATAAATACAATAACAGCGATCTCTGCAGCTCATGGGCCATATCGGTCCAGTCCCTCCTGACAGCTTCCATACCAACAATTTCGAGCGATTCGGCATCATCTTCATACTTAAGGCCGGCATATCCTTTCGCCCGACCCCTGTCCTTCGTTCCCCGGTTCGAAGGCAGCAGGAACCGGACGTAGTATTTCTCGAACTCCAACTCAAGCCGTGAGGTTACGCCATAGGTCTCTGTGATATGAGAAGTCAGCTTTCGGTTAGCGAATTCGCAGATCGTTTTCCCCTTTTCCATGGCCTCTGCGTATCGGACATTATTTGGAAATTTTGGATCGACGAACAAGGAATCCGTGTCTCCGTAAATTACGTGATAGCCTTCATCTTCAAGCAATGCCTGTACCCATCGCAGCAGGTGGTGGCCGAGACTGGTGATTGCGGTGACTAAATTCGGGTCTGCGAAACGGCAGGCCCCTGTCGCCAGAACACCATAGCAGGAATTCATGATTATCTTATAGCTGAAAGAAGCCAGTGAATCACCTTCTTGCTTGGCCCTGGCCCTGCTGTTGAAAAAACGTTCCAGGATTTCGGGCAAAATTCCGGTCTGGCGGTCGAATACCGCGTCGTTAGGTGAAATTATCAGGTCAGAATCCGATGTTATACCGGCATTTTTTTTAAGAAGTCCCTTAATATGTGCAAGAGGATCGATATTGAATGTTCTGATTATCGAAGGATAAAGACTCTGAAAGTCGAAGACGAGCACATTTCTGTAAAGTCCGGCCTGAGGCCGAAGAATCAACCCGCCGGGTGAACCATGACCCGGTGTCCGGTCTATCCCATGGCTGGGCGCTACCATCTTCCTTTCATGCATTGCCCTGATATACATGGCGTCGAAAGCCGCTATGCTTCCCCATGAACGTTCCAACGGTAAGCCAGTGAGGAGACTGCGGCGGACGGTCAAGCGTATCAATCCTTCTTTTTCCAGGATATCCTGGACCAATCTGGCATCTTCCAGGCAGTACTCGCAGAACGCCCTGCGATCTTCTTCGTACGCACGGAGGATCCTTTCCGCCATTGATTCTTCAGTTTCATTGTGCATCGTTTTACCGCGGCCTAAAATCGCTCTTGCGACGGTATCAAGCCGATAATCCTCATATCTCACCATGGTAGCTCTCGTCAGGTGGAGGGCATCGAGTACTTGGCGGCCGTAGATTACCATGCGGCTCCCGCCCCAGATATTGCCTTCCTGGTACCAGGATCTGTCTTTCGTGCGTCCAAGGTTAAATGGAATATTGTGAGCCTCAAATCGTTTTGACAGCACTGTCAGATCAAAATCAATCACATTCCATCCGGTAATAATATCAGGATCAAGATCACCTATCCTGTTTAAAATGCCAAGGAGCATGCTGGGTTCATCCGGATAGCAGAACACGTAAGGCGGATCACCGGGCCGCGTGTCACCGACTAGGTGGATTTCATCCTGGACCCGGGCCAGATGTCCGCCTCTGCCCACCATAGCAATCGCATATATCCGATCCGCTTCTTCGGAAGTTTCGATGTCGATCGACAGAACGGCAAGATCTGGCTCCCAAGCTTGGGAACCCAGTGCTGGATTAGTGTACACACGGTCGATGCCGTCACCCGGTTTCCAGGCCCCGGAAATTTCCAAAGAGCCGTGGAATTCTTGGTTGATGAGATAATAAAGGCTGGGGTTAAGGTCGCCTTCATACGTTCTGATGTGGGCCGATTCTAGCCGTTTCAGAGCAGTGCGATGGTGGGACATATCTTTGCTCTGAACTTGTTTCACCCCTTCACCGTCCATCGTGTTGTAATGACTGGTTCTGATAGTCCAATTCTGAGCGGGCAGCGTTTCCGTGGCGTTTTCAGCGTCTGAAACCCTTATATAGAAAACTGGCTGATGCCTGTCATCCGTATAGGCGAACGTGTCTCCATTCTCCAGTTTACCCACTCCGCAGATGAGAAAACGGTTACGCTGCTGCCGATGGAACAGGTGAAGAAGAAAACCGCGAAGGCTTTCCCCATTTATGTTTCCATGTTTTTCTGAAGGCATAAATTAAGTGTTGTCTTGAAACAAGATTTGACCAACTATTATGTTAACTTTCAATGGTATAAAAAACCGTTATACAGAAATTGAAAAATATCGAGGAGTGATGATGGTAGTGCTTACAGATGAAGATGTCAGGTTTTTTGCAGAACAGGGCTATCTGATAAAACAAAGCGTCCTCGATCCCGTTCTGATGAAAAAAGCTCGGGAACGAATGTGGTCAAATATGCCCCCCCCTATGGAACCGGACAAACCTGAGACTTGGATCGGTCCCCTGGATCGGTGCGACGATTCGGGTTCAAACCGTCACGGCTACACCTGGAAATACCGGGAACCGGGTCGTGAGGATTGGATGATCCGATTGCTTGCGACAGATCCCTCTGTGTGGAGCATGGCCGAGCATTTGCTTGGAGCGGGTGCAATCCAGACCCCGGACAGGATTCGCGGTATCTATTGTGTGGTGCCTGAAGGCGGCGCCCCCGAGCGACCCACCACTTGTCACGTGGACGCCCATCCTTTCCATCTTGGCGTAGTCGGTTATATCGATGATGTGGGCCCTGGGAGTGGCGGGTTCACCGTTTGGCCCGGTAGCCACAAAACGTTTTATTACGATTTTAATAAACAGTATACAATGGATGCGACAGATCAATATGACATCGATAAGGCGAGGTTCGATAAAACGCCTTACACTGATTGCAGTGGCAAAGCGGGCGATATTGTATTCTGGCATCATCGGATCGGCCATTCCGTAGGACATAACCGATCCATGCGAATCCGACAAGCGGTTTTGTATGATTTTAGGAAGAAAGAATTGAACGAGGAAGAACGCCCCTGTGATGACATGTGGAGGGATTGGCCCGGAGTCCGGGCCGCCCTCAACGGCTAACCGGATGGTTCGGCGATTTTCATTTCCGATTCCCTGGCTGTGTGAGGAAGTTCATCGAGAATTGACTTCAGTGTTCTGTCCCGAAGAGTTTTTCGAACGGCATGTCGTACGTCTATACCGAGTGATGCAGTGTATGCTCCTACTTCGTCCGCGAGATCTTCCGCCGTATGCTGTTCGATGCCATCGAAGAGTATGACCAGTTCCTCGAGATCGATTCTCTCTGGAGGCCTGGCAAGAGCGAACCAGCCGCCCTGTTCATCGATGCGGTGAACCATGTTTGCACGCTCAAGTAGTGCGCCCGCAGCATTTGTCTCTCCAGCATCGGCCATCGCTGCTTCGGTTACCTCTTCGACCGATACTCTTCCCGTACCGGCCTGGAAACACCTTGCCACACAGACCAACATTCGAATTGCGGTTTCCATCCTATTCCACCCTGTTTTTGGTTTTTGCGGATCCGGATTTTTCAATTGATGCATGTGTTGCCACACATAGCACATCTGGCAGCCCCACAACACGATGATCCAGGTGAGATACAACCACAAAAGAAATAAGGGCAATATACTGAGGGAACCATAAATTTTGCTGTATGTTACCGCTTGAGAAACATACCAGTCGAAACCGAACTTCGCTCCTGCCCACAGAGTACCGGCCGTCACGGCGCTAATCAAGCCAGCTGCGGGCTTGACCCGGACGTCAGGCAGCCAAGTGTAAAGAAAATAGTATACCGTCCACACGAAAAGAAAAGACAGGATTAAAGTGAATAATTCATTAATAACACCGATTCCCAATATGTCAGGTATGACCACTGTCTCCCTGAGTTGTGACGTGAGATACACGGATCCCAACATAAGGATAGGTCCGAGCGTTAAGAGACTCCAATAAGCAGCCAGCTTGACAAGAATTCCACGCCGGTTGTCCGTTTCCCAAATGTCGTTAATGGCATCTTCGATAGTCTTCAGGAGTAGAACCGAGGTCACGACGAGAACAACGGAACTGACGACACTGATAGCTTTGGCCTGATTAGCAAACTCCCGGATGTATTCCGTAACCGCGAATCCGGAGGTGGGCAGCAAGTACTGAAATATGAACGGTTCCAGGCTCTCCGAAGAAGCCGTTATCGAAGTGACCACCATCAGTGTGAGGGCGGTCACCGGCACTAATGCGAACAGTGTATGGTAAGCCATTTCAGTTGCCCGGCCGAATCCACGCAGTCGACGGAAACGGTGCCCTGCCAAAACTACTGCAAGAAAGTACTGCAGGCAGAAGCGGCGTATGTTTGACTGTGCATCGACGCTACGGGTGTAAATCAGGTCTGTAAACGATTGAAACATCCGACTCTTCCTGATTTTTAAAGGACGTTGGGTTCGGTCTTCAGAAACGGGCGAGCCCTTTTCTTTCAGTCGAAATACTTGGCGACTAAGGGGCCTAAACGGTCGATCGTATCTCGGGGTACCTCGTCCGGATTGGTTAAAATGGCGCTTTTGAGAGCAGAGTGGCAATGACAGTTTTGGTCAAGAGGTATCGCCGGCACAACTTTCCGTAAAACGTCTTGGGCGTTGTTCACATTGGCGTGCAGGTTCTCAATAATCATCTCAACGGTGACGGAATCATGCTCTTCGTGCCAGCAATCATAATCTGTGGAGCATGCAATGGCCGCGTAACACATCTCCGCCTCCCTGGCGAGTTTAGCTTCAGGTGCTACCGTCATACCGATCACCGAACACCCCCAGGACCGGTAGGTGTTTGATTCAGCTTTCGTGGAAAACTGAGGACCTTCCATGCATATGTATGTGCCTTCACGGTGTACGGTAATACCGGTTGCGTCCGCGGCATCGCACATCAGGATGCGCAGGTCGTCACAGAACGGGGTTGCCATGCCCACATGGGCGACAATACCATTGCCAAAAAATGTGTTCTTCCGGATTTTAGTGTGATCGTAAAGTTGGTCAGGAATCACAAAATCCGTTGGTCTTATTTCTTCTTTGAGGCTTCCTACCGCGCTGACGGAGATGATCCAGTCAACACCCAGGGTTTTCAAGGCATAGATGTTCGCCCTCATGTTAATCTCTGTAGGGCTGTACCTGTGCCCCCTGCCGTGTCTGGCCAGAAACGCTACTCGGCGTCCTTCCAATGTGCCGATTCGAATCGTATCGCTGGGATCACCGAACGGTGTTTCGATCGACAATTCTTCCACATCCTTCAGGCCACCCATCTGGTAAAAACCGGTGCCGCCGATCACACCAATACGGACCTTTTCCATCACACATCCTTTCCTTAGTTGGCAGCTATGTTTTCCACTTGCGCAGACCGCAGAGTTTCTTCTGCAGATTTTCCATCGTTTGTTTAAGCCGGTTGTTTACAAAATTCTCAGCCCTGTTATTCAGCGGATTAAGTCTTTAATCTGAAGACCGGTTTGATCGGTTAATCTGTTCTCACGCCCGGTCTTTAGCCGTTTCCGGTCCACCTTCATTTGATGGGCCTCCTGTTTTGTTCGGGACCGGAGCGATCATAAACGCCGAGCGGCCCTTCCAGGACCAACGATATGGTGCCCGGTCCGTTTTTCAAACTTCATAATTACGAAATGACCGAGATGTAATACCTGAACCTGGTCGGTCCGGCCGTGAGGTGGGTGACAGAACCTGAAGTTTATGTCCCAGAGATTGTATCAGCAAAGGAGCGACGGCGGTTCCAATGAAGCCATCGTAAACGATGCCAGATAGTTTCCCGGGTCAAGAAGCAAGATTCTGTCATAACTAAAACTGCAGTAAACAGTTATACTTAATTTTAAGACAAAAAGGGTACATTGTCAATATAAAATCCGGGTTCGGATTCCTAAGTGAAACGGTTTTTTGCTCCAGGCTCAATCTCTGATTTTCTTGACAGCTAACCGGGCCCCCTTATTTTGATCCTACCATCAAACCTTTGACAATCGAACCACAACCTCATCCATCATGATAGACAGGCGCTGCAGGATATGGCGTTCAGGGTTTAATTCCCCCTGATACTCCAGGTCATCGTGTTAATCTATTCGGCTGTTACGACTGCAGCGGTGTCGTCTTCTGCGGGACGTAAGGATCCCTACCCGGGAAAATCCGCTCCATACGTATGCCGTGTTCCGATTTGGCGGGATACGTGAGTGATTGACAACGGGGTGTGTACGAATGGAATTAGAATCCTGGTTAAATAAAATGTATTGATTTCGACAGTGGATCAGTTTATTACGGCATAGGTGTGAACACTGGAATGTTCATTTCAATCGGAGATCAAGACTCCGACATCGACGAGAATCCAGGAAAAAGTCTCCGTGGCTAAGACCCTATAAAATGCCATCGATCGGTGTACTTCCAAAGACGGAGAGAAGAATCCAGAACCCCATGAATAGAAAAGAATTCGCTGAACTCCTTCTCAAAATTCGGGCAGTGACGATCAATGTTGAAGCTCCGTATCACTATCGTTCCGGCATTATTTCACCGATCTATTGTGACAATCGTCTCATCATATCCTATCCGGATGAACGCGCTGCGGTTATCGACGGCCTGGTGAAGATCATCGAGATGCAGAACCTTAAGCCCGACATCATCGCAGGGACTGCCACGGCTGCGATCCCTTTTGCTTCCTGGGTCTCCGATAGGATGAACCTTCCCATGGTGTACGTACGGTCAGGGCAGAAGGACTATGGTAAGGAAAGACATATAGAAGGGATGCTCAACGAGGGTGCCAGAGTCGTATTCACAGAGGATTTAATCACTACAGGTGGTGGCGTGCTCCGTGCCGTCGCCAATGTGAAACAGGCTGGCGGTGAAGTGGTCGGGATCGCAGCGGTTTTCGAATACGGCTTGCCGGTCTCTGAAGAAGCGTTCGAAACAGACAGGGTTGACCGATGGTGCCTTTCTGATTTTCCTGCCATTCTCGATGTGATGAGTGACCGCGGCGATCTGACCGATGAAGAACGGGATATCGCGCTGGTATGGAAGTCAGACCCCAAAGGCTGGGGACAAAAAATGGGATTCGAATAGGCGCCTGGACGGAGGGCAAACCCGGGATACCGGAGAACAGACCGGTAACGAGCATCCTGGAAATTCCCAAAGGCCTGTTTTATAGCTTCGGGGAACCCGCTGTCCGAATTAGTCGGCATATAGGCTTTCCAGGAATTTCGTTGATTAAGGTATTCTCTACGGACTGGTCAATGCGTGTGCTTTGATCATGTTGGCGTTCGATGGGATCCACCCGGCCCATCTGAATAGATTTTGCGTAGAGCTATGTCTTTGTTATGATAATCGGGACGGTTCTCACCGCGTGGTACTGTGCCGGAATCCGGGAAAGGGAAATCCATAGGCAACGCTATGACTACACCCTACGAAGAAGATCCAATAGACCACTGTTTTAATTGTAACCAGGCTGAATTTACAACATCCCCCTGGTTGTCATTCGGTTCCATCAATTTGATTCGTTGTAAGTCGTGCGGAATATTGCATCTTTTCCCCATTCAAATGCACGATGATGGTGCCGAGCGCCTTACCGTTCAAGAGAGTCGACGTCAGATGGAATTAGCCATGGACGATGTCCCTACAGGGTTTAACCACGGTAATGGAGTACTCGACCTGGCCGAAAATTACAAACAGGCCGGACGATTACTCGACATTGGATGTAAGCATGGAGATTTGTTGATGGCGGCAAGAACCCGCGGATGGGATCCGGTAGGTCTTGATATTAATGCATCCTTCTGCAACGTAGCACGGAAAAAAGGCTTCGAAGTATACAACACGGTTGTAGAAAAGCTCAAGTCGGACATAAAAAAATTTGATTTAATGATTCTTAGTCATGTACTTGAGCACATACAGCGACCGGATATTACCTTGCAAGCCCTGCGTGAACGACTCAATCCCAGCGGATTGATCTATGTCGAAACACCAAACGTATCCAGTCCGATTGCCTGGGGTGTTTACAGAGGAAGGTGGCTCGGTGTCACCACTCCGGGACATGTTTGGGCATTTACATCAAAAACACTGCAGAATGTGATTTCGAATCTCGGATTTGAGGTGATTTGGACCAATAACTGGATACCATATGCTCCACATGATTATCCAAAAACACGGAAAGGTCAGACCCGTCGGGTATTATTCACAGCCATAAACAAAATAGGGATGGGAGATATGGTGGGCGTTCTGGCCAGGAAAATCGATAAATGAAGTGTAAATTAGAAAATCAATGCATAAACCTTGAGCTCTCCGATTCTTCCATCTTGCCGCAACCGGTATCGTTTTCAGCCAAACATCACATCACTAGAATTTACGGGTTGCCGTATGGAAGGGCATGATGCATCCGCCCGATCTGTTTACGCCATCAGTACACGCTTCCATGGTGGTGTCGCCGCCCCCAGCCTGTGTTCTGTCGCGATTATTCAGACAGGTTTGCACCCTCCTGCCTGCCTCAAATAGCCCTTAGGGCGTTGTCGACATTGCCATCGGACCGACAGGCTGCCGATTCCGATGAGAGGAGCAAGACGATACGCCTACGGTACGACCGGCAAAACCAACATGTTTCAATTCTAGACCTTATTCTGGATATATTTAGATACGATTGTTATTTCTCGATGAATTTGATACGTTACACAACATTCATTTTACTTGACAGTAGGCAACATCCGCCCTATGTTGGGGCTGATTTCAATGTGCCTGGTAAATTACGAAAACCCGTGGCGTTCGGGAGCCTCAATGGATGTAAAATCAATCCTCGCCCCCATCAAGGAAGACTTGGTGGTGTTTGAAAATGATTTTAAGGCGATGTTTCAGTCAAACGTCGATATCATCGATCAGATTGCAGATCATCTGATCCGAACAAAAGGCAAACGCCTGCGCCCGGCTCTCGTACTACTCGCAGCATCTACCCATGGCAAACCTAACGGAGATGCTATCCGTGTGGCTGCAATCGTAGAATTGATTCATACGGCCACACTCGTCCATGACGACGTAGTCGATGAGGCTGCCTTGCGTCGTGGGTCGCCTTCGTTGAATTCGATTTGGGACAATCATGTTTCTGTATTGATGGGTGACTATTTACTCTCCCGGGCTGTGTGTTTAATCACCTTCTTAGAATCCCGTGAGATGATGCAGACCATCTCCAAATCTACGGAAAGATTAAGTAAAGGGGAGCTGCTTCAGGCGACACACGGTTTTGACCCGGACATTACAGAAGCCCAATACTACAGTATCATAAGCGAAAAAACAGCATCATTAATCGCTTCCGGTTGCGAAGTGGGTGCCTATCTAACCAGCGGTTCACCGGAAATCGCCGCGGATTTCAGGCGTTACGGCGAGCATCTGGGCAAGGCATTCCAGATTTCAGATGACCTGCTGGATTATGTCGGCGATGAGCAGACGATCGGTAAACCCATCGGCAATGACGTGCAGGCCGGTACCGTAACCTTGCCTCTGATTCGGGCTCTGGAGGAGGCATCTCCATCCGAGACTTCCAGTATCCAAAAGCTTCTCAACGGTGATTGGAACGAAGAGGCTTGGCCGACCATCGTAGACTTTACACACAGACACGGCGGGATCGACTATGCCCGCAGCAAGGCACGGGATTTCGGGGCCGCAGCCAAAGCGGAATTGGTTGACATCAAGGATTCTCCGGCCAAACAGTCGCTTCTGGAAATGGTCGATTTCGCCATCGATCGCGAAATGTAGTTCGGTATTCATTTAGCCGGTCACCGTTTCTGTTGATGCTTGCAGGGTTCATTCTCCGGACGATCGCTTATGTCCAAGCTTTCCGTCATCGTCATCACTTACAATGAAGAACCCGACATTGCCGCGTGCCTTGATAGCGTTTCCTGGGCAGATGAAATCGTGGTCGTCGATTGCGGCAGTACAGATGACACACTGTCCATTTGCCGAAACTATACGGACAAAATAATCCAAGTCAACCGACACGGCAGTGGGATACAGAAACAGCAGGCTCTCGATATCGCGACCTGTCCCTGGGTATTGAATCTGGATGCGGATGAGCGTATTTCAGAGGCCCTAAAAGAAGAGATCCGCAATGCCATTAGTTCCGATTCAGGAATAAATGGCTATTACATTCATCGGGTCAGTCGGTTTCTTGGCGAAGAAATAAAATATTGCGGATGGCAGGACGATAGACCGCTGCGATTGTTTAAACGCGATTGTACTAAAGTGACCGAAACGCAGGTACATGAGGGCTTCTTGGTAGATGGAACAATTGAATCTTTGATCCATCCGATGATCCACGAAGCCTATAAGAGTCTGTACCAATACGTGGAGAAGTTGAACGAGTATACGTCTATTGAAGTCCAAAACCGGTTAAGGGCCCATCCCAATCGTAAAATCGGGTGGGTACATGTGGCTCTGGCCCCACTGGGAATGTTCTGGAAATCATATATTGTCAGATCGGGGCACAGGGATGGTATGCGAGGGTTGCTGTTATGCATGCTTTCGTCGATGTCCCAGATGATAGGATATGCCAAGGTCTGGGAATACCAGATGCGTCACAGAACTGGTGACGGCCTTTTTCCGCCTATCCGAACAGAGGAAGTGCGTTCCAGGCAACCAGGATATAATCGCCTTCATAAGGGTGGCGATGATGAATTCCGGTGGGACGACGCCTGAGGATATACATTATGGGATTGAAAACACCTTTTTTTAGATCTATTTCGAAGAGTAAACCCCTGCAGCGCGCAGTGCGGCATGTGGTGGTCAATCGAAAACTGAAATTCCCAGAAGTGGTGAGTATAGAGTCCTCCAGCCACTGTAACGCGGACTGTATCATGTGTCCCCGTGAACTCCTGACCCGTTCTAAAGGCAACATGTCGATGGACCTGTACCATAAGGTCATCGATGAATGCGCAGATTACAATAGACAGCTGAGATTGATTCAGCCGTTCATGTTCGGCGAACCATTCATCAACAAGCGCCTTGTTGAGATGATACAGTATACGAAGTCGAAGATCCCCACGGTACCGGTTAATGTCAGTACGAATGGGTCGCTCATCAGTCCTTCGAAGGCGCAGGAAATCATTGACTCCGGTCTGGACAAGATCAACATCGACATCGATGGGGCCACAAAAGAAACATTTGAAGACGTGCGGCTCGGTCTTGATTATGAACAAGTCGCTTCCAACGCCCGCTACCTGATGGATCTGAAGCGGAAAACGGGAAGCACTGTCCCTGAAATCACGGTAACCATTATAAATATGGATCGGACAGCCGATGAAATAGAGACCTTCAAGGAACAATGGGGAGGGGCTGCGGATCATGTGGTAGTGCAAAGTTATACCACTTGGACCGGTAGCGTGGAAGATCGAAATACTGGTGAGATGGCAGACTCATCGTCAGCCGGAGGATTCACGTTTCCCTGCAAGCATCCCTGGGAAGAATTTGTAATAGCACACGACGGCAAGGTATCGGTTTGCTGCCTCGATTTCGATTTCAAAGTGGTCGTCGGAGATGTGAACAACGAATCGATCCGTGATATATGGAACGGCAAGGCACTCGATGAAATCCGTAACAAGATGATTGACGATAAATACCACGAGTTGGATATATGCAGCCAATGTAACAACTATATTTTTCAGTCCGAATGTTCCTGGCATTATCTCTGGAAAGACGGGAAGAAGGTCTCTGAATCAGCAGATCTTGAGAACACCGAGTCAGTCGCCGCTTCATTCTGAACCGCTCAAGAGATTGTTCGATGTCACCTCTACGAATCCTGCAGGTGTGCTCCTCCCTGGCCTGGGGTGGCACCGAAATGCACGTGCCGATCGTAGCCTCGAAACTGCAGGAACGAGGCCACCGTGTGCTCGCTGTCTGCCATCCGGATGGATTCATTTGCAAGGACACTCAAAAACGGAATATCCCCACTGTTACCCTTAAGCTGGGTGCGTATGTTAATCCGCTTGAAACTGCCCGGTTGATCCGGCTGCTCCGTCGCGAGCAACCGGATATTTTACACCTACATCTCTCAAGGGACCTGTGGCAGGTCGTTCCCGCAGTCAAATGGACTGGGGCTGGCAAGGTGGTGCTCACCAAACATGTGGGTTCCTATATTGATAAGCATGATCCCCTGCATCGCTGGTTGTATCAACGGGTCGACAAGGTTATAACCGTCTCCGATACGCTACGCAGGAACGTCATTGATACCTGCCCCATCACTTCTGACCGCGTCACCACCATCCACCATGCGTTAGACCTTAAAAAGTACCGACCGGAAGCGTATGATCCCGGTCCGGTCCGGCAGGAAATCGGTGTGTCGGAATCGGATCTTGTTGTCGGATCCGTCGGGCGCATCTCACCTGGAAAGGGATACGAAACTTTCCTTAAAATGGCCAAAAGGATTGTGCAGACGGAAGGATTTGAACAGTCCAAATTTATGATTGTCGGCTCGGCCAGTTTCGGTGAGGAAGCTTATTTTGACTCTGTCGTTAACTTCTCAAAAACATTGGGTCTGGAACCGAATGTGATCTTTACGGGTTACCGTCAGGACATTCCGGACTTGCTTCGTGCCATGGATGTATTTATTTTTCCGTCACAGGCAGAGGGGTTGGGGGCCACCCTTATCGAAGCCATGGCGATGGGCGTCCCCTGTGTGTCCACGAACTCCGACGGTACGAGGGATATCATAGAAAACCAGGTGTCCGGTTTCACAGTGGCCCCTGATAATGACCAGGCCATGGCGGATGCGACTATGGAATTACTTCAGAATGAAGGTGCCCGGTCTCGAATCGCCTCGGCAGGCCGGATGAGGGTTCGCGAAAAATTCGATCTGGAAGTGATGATGGATAAAATCGATCAGGTTTACGAAGAAAGTCGCAAGCGTAATGGTTGAAGAAGGGCCCCCAAACCCTCCCTTCATTAAAGGGTTGAAACTGGCATTCCTGTTTTACCGGGAGGCGATAAAACCCTTACTCGATCAACATTTCCCAGACCTTGCTCATTCGGCCGGCAGGTTGGATCAAGGGTCGGAGGTCCTGGGATTCGATACGCCCCGATCTACGGACCATCACTGGGGACCTCGTGTCCAGTTGTTTTTATCCCATCAGGATTTTAATACGTACCATGATGATGTTGATGAAATGCTGCGGCAGGAGTTGCCGTATGAGATTCATGGGTACCCGACTCATTTCTCGCCACAAGATATCGACGGCGGCTGTATGATGCCGGTATCGGACGGACCGGTAAATCATGCGGTGATGCTTCAGACAGTGGAGTCGTTTTTCCAGTCCTACGTCAATATATCGCCCGACCAGGAGATTCGGGTCATCGATTGGTTGACGATGCCGGAGCAATGTCTGAGCACGATCTCTTCCGGCACCGTATTTTATGATGGGTTGGGGACGGTAGAGGCGGTTCGAGCACGTCTCAGGTATTATCCGTGGGAACTCTGGCTGTACCTTCTGGCATCGCAATGGCGCCGAATATCCCAGGAAGAGGCGTTTGTAGGCCGGACAGCGCATGTAGCGGATGAGATCGGCTCGCGCATCATTGCTGCCCGCCTTGTCAGAGATATCATGAAACTATGTTTTCTTATGGAACGGACCTATGCACCTTACATCAAGTGGTTCGGAACGAGTTTCAAGCAATTGCCATGCGCACCGGAGGTGGAACCCGTGTTACGTCGTATCACATCCGCCGAATCCTATTACGTACGAGAGGCGGCTTTGTCCGAGGCCTATACCATCGTAGCAAGAATGCACAATGCACTTCAGATCACAGGCCCTATGCAAGAAGAGGTGTCCAAATTCCATGATCGTCCTTATGTAGTAATTCAAGCGGATGAATTCAGCGAAGCCATCAGAGACTGTATTACGTCAGATGAGGTCAAGGCATTGCCACCTCATATCGGAGCCATCGACCAGTTGATCGACTCGACTGATCTCCTGACAAATATAAATCATTGCAAGCATATCGAGTCTCTGTATGGATGAATTTGAACTATGCGTCCGTGATTAATTTTATGAATAATAACAATCATATACCATGACTCTCTATCTGCGCGTTATTTCTTACGCAAAACCCTACTGGCATTTTATGGCCGGCGCCATCGTGTGTATGATGGTGTTCGCCATTATGAGCAGTATCACTGTATGGATCGCGCTGCCACTGCTGCAGACGCTGTTCGGCAGGGAGGCTGCCGAATCCGCAGATTTTCAACCGAACGCTCCTGTTGACCGCATCGAGGAGACTACCGGTCTCCTCGGTATTCGTGAGATGTTGAAAGAAGAGACCAACGCCATTATCGTGGGAGACTCGAAGACGGAGACTTTGCAACGACTCTGTGTAATAATATTTCTGGTACTATTTCTGAAAAACATCAGCAGCTATTTCCAGGCGTATTTTATGGCATATGCCGAGAATGGGGTGATCCGGGATCTTAGAAATGCACTATATACCCATCTTCATCGGCTATCGTTGTCCTATTTTCACCGTGAGCGAACAGGTGAGCTCATATCCAGGGTCACCTATGATGTGATGCAAATAAACGGTGCGGTGTCTGCTGCGTTCGGGACGCTCATTAAAGAGCCATTACTCGTAATCGTACACCTTGCCATCATTATTATCCTCAGCTGGCAACTCACCGTCGCAACATTTATCCTCCTTCCTTTCAGTCTCCTGGTTATCGCAACGGTCGGCAGACGCCTTAGACGAAGCAGTACCCTCTCTCAGGAATCCATGGCCGACCTGACTTCAACTCTTCAGGAGACGGTGGCCGGCATTCGTGTGGTGAAGGCTTTCGGGATGGAGGCTTTCGAGACCGGTAAATTTGTCTCACAGACAGGGCATTACTTTCAAACTCTACTGCGCATGACCAGAATCAGAAATCTTGCCAGTCCTATAACTGAAATCCTCGGCGGTATTGTGGGGCTGGCTATACTCTGGTACGGCGGTACGCGTGTCATATCGGGCAGTCTTCTGGCGCCGGAAGATTTCCTGACGTTCTTGCTGGCTATGTTCTCAATGTTGAAACCCTTGAAAGAACTTGGCCAGGTCAACAACCGCATCCAGGAGGGGATGGCTGCTGCTGAGCGGGTGTTCTCGATCCTTGATACTTTGCCTGGTATCAAGGACAGCGTCGATTCGAAGCCCGTCACGGGCGTTTTCAAGCGGATTCATTTCGACAAGGTCGGTTTCCGGTATGACCAGGGAGATCAGGTCCTGCACGATATCAACCTGGAAGTTAAGGCCGGCGAAATCCTCGCTGTTGTAGGTCCGAGCGGCGGAGGGAAATCCACCCTGGTTGATCTGGCCGCCCGATTCTACGATCCCATAGAAGGTGTCATTACAATAGACGGCAACGATCTCCGAAACATAACGCTTGATTCCTTGCGCGGCCAGATGGGTATCGTCACACAGGAGGTCATCCTGTTTAACGATACAGTTATTAACAACATAGCTTACGGCATGGGTAATACACCAATGGCACGTGTGGAAGCAGCGGCCGTGGCCGCCAATGCAGACGTTTTCATTCGCCAGCTGCCCGATGGATACAACACGGTTATTGGTGAACGAGGTGTTCGTTTGTCCGGCGGACAGCGGCAAAGGATAGCCATCGCCCGGGCCATAATGAAGGATCCTAACATATTGATTTTTGATGAAGCCACATCTTCCCTGGATACGGAATCCGAGCTGCTCGTGCAGGAAGCCATAGACCGCCTGATGCGGGGACGCACAGCCTTTGTAATTGCCCACCGATTGTCCACCATACAGAATGCGGACCGAGTAATAGTGATCGATGAAGGGCGTATCGTACAATCGGGCACACATACGACCCTGATTCACGAAGAAGGCCTGTATCGAAAACTACATGACCTTCAGTTTCAGGATGAGTCTGTCCATGTGAAATCCGAGGACTCGTGACTTATGTGGTATAACCTTGAAAAGAAGGTTAAAACTTGGGCGGTTCGACAGCTCGATAGGCGCCTACCACGCACGATTCATACACCGGAGGAGATTGAATGGTCATCCGTAAAGCGGATACTGGTCATCAGGCAACACGACCAGTTCGGGGATTTTTTACTCACGACACCCGCCATCCGTGCGTTGAGGAACAGATTTCCATCGGCCTATATGGCACTGGTCGTCCGGCCTTATTTATCACCCGCAGAATAATCCCGATGTGGATGATGTTTTCATGTTCCAGGAATCCGGATGGGGATGGCGGCCTTTACAAAGTATTAATCTGTTCAAAAAGGTTCGAAACAACTTCGATCTCGCGGTTGTGTTCAATACCGTTTCCCATTCCCTGTCGAGCGATCTGATCGCCCGTATCTCCCAGGCGCCGCTGGTACTCGGTCCTGCCGAACCTACGTTCGACCATTGCGACGGAAATCCTTTCTATACACTCGTTGCACCGGTTGATGTCAAACCGAAACATCAGTTACAGCGCAATTTGGATGTGGTACGATACATCGGTGCGGATACTCAAGATGAATCCTACGGCTTTGCACTGACAGATGATGAGCGTATCTCCGGTTTTCGGATAAAAAGTGACTTGGTCCCTGGACCGGGCGTTAAAACAGTGGCGGTCCATTTCGGGACCAAAGACCTTAACAAAAGGTATCCGATCCCCCGGTTAGCCGCGCTCTGCAATCGCATTAGCCAAAGCGATAATCAGGTCCGGCTGATTATCATAAGGGCGCCGGGTGAAACAGCCGCTTTTAAGGAACTCGTATCTCGCCTGGAATCAATCCCGTCGGTTGCCCCTGAAATGAAGTTGCGCGAGGTCGCGGCGTTGTTGAATGCTGTTGATCTACTCGTATGCAACGATACAGGGATTTTGCACCTCGCCTCAGGTGTTAAAACACCTACCGTCTCATTCCATGCAATCAGTGATCCCGCCATGTGGAAACCTCCCGGGTCTCGGCATAGGGCTCTGCATGCCGAGAATGGTGATATCTCTACGGTTCCGGTGGATCTGGCCCTTGGTAAAGTTATGGAATCCCTGAATTTATCCATTGGATCATCATGCGCATCCTGATACACAGTTTTGGCAGCTATGGGGACATGTATCCATTTGTGGGGCTGGGCAAAGAATTGAAGGACCGTGGACACGAGGTTCTTTTTTACGCCAACGGCCGCTTTGAACCCATCATCAAAGCGATGGGACTCGGCTTCGTTGAGATCGGTCACGCCGAGGAATATGAAAGATTTATTGAGAATCCCGAAATTTGGTCTGAGCACCGCGGGTTGGAGCATCTCCTCCGCGGACTTTTAAATTTCCTCCCTCAAATTTACCACGATACTGTTCCGTATATAAAACCGGGCCAGACTTTGATAATCGGATCCACGCTGGCCATGTCTGCCCGTTTGATTCAGGATTCACATCAAATACCGGGTGTAACGGTTCATCTGGCACCATCCATCTTCCGTACCTTACACCGTGTACCCAGTATGCCCGGTATTTTCTTGCCGGAGTGGTTACCGGTGTCCTTAAAACAGGCGTTCTTCTGGTTTGCCGACAAATACCTTATGGATCCTCTCGTCGCGGACGGCATCAATGCGCTTCGGGCCAAATTGAATTTGCCACCTGTGAGCAGAATTTTTCGAGAATGGATTCACTCCCCCGACCTTGTAATCGGTATGTTTCCTGACTGGTTCGGAGAACCTCAGCCTGATTGGCCTGAACAGGTACATTGCACGGGATTTCCTTTGTTTGATGACACCGAAAACGGTTTGGATGAAACTTTATTGTCATTTCTGGCATCGGGTGATCCGCCGATCGTGTTTACAGCTGGCACTGCTATGAAATATGGCGACGACTTCTTTGAAACATCCGTGGATGCTTGCAGGTTGTTGGGGCAACGCGGTATACTTGCTACTAAATATCCCGAACAGTTACCCGACCGGCTGCCGGACGGTGTCATTCATATAAATTATGCACCTTTTTCTTCTCTCTTGAAACACACGGCTGCCCTGGTGCATCATGGTGGTATCGGCACCTCAAGTCAGGCCCTCAGGGCTGCGGTTCCTCAGCTTATCAGGCCCTGCGCATACGATCAATTCGACAACGCGCGAAGACTGGTGGACCTGGGCGTGGCGGAGATGGTCACCAGGAAGCGATATGGTGTCCGCTCCACCCTTGAGAAATTGGAGTATTTACTGGAAGAGCCTACCGTAAAACAGAGGTGCACGGCGGTCAGCGAACGCTTTTCCGAGGTAGATGCTATCAGGGAAAGTTGTGACCATATTGAAAACATTTTCTAATGCAACCGGGGACTGTTTACCTTTGAGAGCAGGCTCATTCCGCTTGACATTACTATGATCCGACAGTAACATCCCTGATCGTTATTTCATATATCATCAACCAAATTGGCCGACAACACATGTCCGAAATCCTCGACCTGGGATGTGGTCCATTCGGAAAAAAAGAAGGATCCATCGGTCTCGACATCAATTCGGCGCCGCATGTCGATGTGGTTCATGATCTGGATATATATCCGTATCCCTTCGATGATGATTCATTTTCTCATATAGAGATGTCTCATATTATCGAACACATCAGAACGCCGGCCCGAGCCATGGATGAGATTCGCAGGATCGCCCGCCCCGGAGCATCTATACGTATTGTGACGCCGCACTATACCTCACAGCTATCGTATGGTGACCTGACCCATTATCATCATTTTGGTCACGTAACCTTTACGCATCTGTGTAACGGCGTTTATTTCGAATTGAAGAAGAGCCGAATCCTCTTCTCGGATTTCTACAGGGTAATCGGCATCAGTCTCCTGGCTAATCTTTTTCCAAGGCGCTGGGAGAAATACATCAGTTTTATATTTCCTGCTATGTACGTGGAAGTTGAATTGCAGGTGATCAAAACTCAGGATGATTAAATGACCGGTAACACCAGCAGCAAAGCACATCCGGTGTCAATAACTTCACTCGAGCGCTACTGGAAATCTAACTTGCGCATCATGCTCATCCTACTGATAATTTGGGCGATCGCTGGCCTGGGGTGTGGCATTTTGATCGCCGACTGGTTAAATCAATTCACGCTTCCAGGCACAGGTTTTCCCCTGGGATTCTGGGTCGCACATCAAGCGAGTATCGTCGTCTTTGTTTTGCTGATCCTTGCATATTGTCTGTTAATGAATCGCCTTGATGAGACGCATTGTGATGAATGACCGCAGGCGGGGCAGGAACGCGGCACGAAACCCGACTAGTAAAACTTGTAGAAAGAAAAACTGATTATGAGCGTACAGGCATGGACCTACCTCTTTGTCTCCTTATCATTCGGCCTCTACCTGTTTATTGCTTGGCGGAGCAGGGTACATGATACGTCCGGTTTTTATGTAGCTGGACGCGGTGTACCCGCGGCGGCAAACGGAATGGCGACCGCGGCAGACTGGATGAGTGCTGCGTCGTTCATCTCTATGGCCGGCCTTATCTCTACGATGGGATATTCTGGTGGTGTTTACCTGATGGGATGGACCGGCGGATATGTGCTCCTGGCTTTACTCCTGGCCCCCTATCTGAGGAAATTCGGCCATTATACCGTACCGGATTTCATTGGTGACCGATATGCGTCGAATGTAGCCCGTGTGGTCGCGGTGCTTTGTGCGATATTTGTGAGTTTTACTTATGTCGCCGGTCAGATGCGTGGTGTAGGGGTCGTTTTCAGCCGTTTCCTCGAAGTGGATATCAACGTAGGCGTAATGATCGGTATGGCGATTGTATTCATCTATGCCACGCTGGGCGGCATGAAAGGGATCACGTGGACACAGGTGGCACAATACTGGGTGCTCATAACCGCCTTCCTGATCCCGGCTATCGCCATCAGCATCAAACTGACAGGTGTCCCTCTACCCCAACTGGGCTTGGGAAGTACACTGAATCCCGAGATATCGGGTCAGCAGGGGGTCTACCTTCTCGAAAAATTGAACCAGATTCAGACGGACCTTGGGTTTTCGCGGTACACGGATACCTTCGTGGGTGTTTGGGATAAGGCTAATGTTTTCTGTGTTGCCTTGGCGTTAATGGTGGGCACGGCCGGATTGCCGCATGTGATCGTACGGTTTTACACGGTAAAATCCGTAAAAGCGGCACGATGGAGCGCCTTCTGGGCCTTGCTCTTCATATCCATGCTTTACCTGACTGCTCCGGCAACGGCAGCGTTTGCCCGTTATTTCATGATCCAGAGCTTGAACGAAACAACCGCTGACCAATTGCCCGAATGGTTCGGCAACTGGGAGCAGACGGGCCTGATCCTGTGGCTTGACGATGGGGATGGTACCATGCGCTACTCCGCCGGTGACGACAACGAAATATTCCGCTCCGGCCCTCTGCCTACAGCTGAAGTGACAGAAATTCGACTTGCACATAAGGAATGGGTGGGATCGCAGGGGACAAGCGGGGCAGACGGAAGGGCCGTGTTACGCGCCAGAGGTTTGTCCGGTCCCGATAGAGATATCATCGTCCTTGCAACACCCGAGATGGCAGAACTGGCCAGTTGGATCATTGCCCTGGTGGCCGCTGGGGGCCTTGCGGCTGCCTTGTCAACCGCAAGCGGGTTGCTGCTCGTAATCTCATCGAGCGTGGCCCATGATCTTTATTACAGGGTGTTAAAACCGGGAGCCAGTGAGAAACAGCGTCTCGCGGTTGGAAGGAGCGTTATCGGCGTAGCGGTCGTCATCGCCGGGATATTTGGTATCTATCCGCCTGGATTCGTCAGTCAGGTGGTTGCCTTCGCATTCGGTCTTGCCGCTGCCAGTTTTTTTCCGGCTATCGTACTGGGTATTTTCAGCAAACGCGTCAGTACCATACCGGCCGTGGCCGGTATGATCGTTGGCATAAGTTTCACCGCTTTTTACATCATCTCCTGTGTTTTCTTCGGTATGGCGCCGTGGAACTTCGGTATCTTCGACAGTGGTATTAATCCCCAGGGAATCGGGACCATTGGTATGATATTGAATTTTACAGTCACGATTGCACTTTCGTATATGTATCCGGCTCCTGAGAAAGAGGTGCAGGATATGATAGACTCCGTCCGCGAGCCTGAAGGAATCCGTCCTGCCGTGGACATAAAACCTGCACCGGAGCACTGAGGGGTAGTCCTCCCTAACACCTGTCCGGATCCGCTATGCCTTCCATTTCCGCAATCGTCATAACACTCAACGAAGAAAAACGGATTCAGGCCTGTCTTGACAGCATATCCTGGGTAGATGAGATCATAGTCGTCGATTCTGGGAGCACTGACAGAACACGCCAAATAGCTAAAGACATGGTGACCCGGTTGGTTGAGTCGGAATGGCTTGGCTTTGCTGAAACCAAAGCACTTGCGGTTATACTCACCTGCGGGGATTGGATTTTATGGGTTGTTGCTGATGATATAGTGCCAGATAGCCTGTCAGTCTAATTCCGGTCCCGTGTAGGGCAGGATGGCAATATCATGGGCTTCATGGTCCCACGTAAAGCCATCTTCCTCGGCAAATGGATCCGCCATTGCGGTTGGTATCCCGGTTACGTGTGTAGGTTGTTCAAGCGGGAGCACGGGGAGTTTACAGGTCGGCTGGTTCATGAATCCGTAACTGTAGACGGTCGAACAGATCGGTTGAAAAATCACCTCATTCATTATACGGATGATTCCCTTGAACATTATCTACACAAGTTTAACAAATATACGACTCTTGGGGCCAGGCAGCTCCAACAAGATGGAAATGCTTTCCATTTGAAAGATTTGATACTGCGGCCGCCCTTCATGTTCGTAAAAATGTATCTGTTGAAACTTGGCATCCTGGATGGCATCCAGGGATTTATACTGTGTTTTCTTTCTTCATGTTATGTTTTTACGAAGTACGCGAAGCTATGGCACCTTCAGCAGGGGCAGCCGGAGTAACCGATATGGAACGGCTTTCAGTCGTAGTCATCACTCTGAATGAGGAACAAAAACTCGATCGCTGTTTGGGGCCCGTGGCATGGGCGGATGAAATTATCATCGTGGACAGCGGTAGTACGGATGGGACCCTGGATGTCGCCGGGAGGTATACCGACCGGGTGTTTCACAATCCATGGGAAGGATTTGCGAAACAGCGGACCTTCGGAATGCATCACGCCACGGGGGACTGGGTACTGTTTCTGGACGCAGATGAATATGTAACGGATACTCTGAATCAGAAGATAAATGAGATTCTCGTAAACGGTTCTCCATACGATGGTTACAAAATTCACAGGGTGGAGCATTTCCTTGGATTCCCCATTAACCACGGTACGCTGAACCCCAGTTATCAGCCTAGGTTATTAAGAAACAACAAAGGGTTTTGGACAGGGGGTGCCCACGCGCATTTTGAAGTGGATGGGGATCTCGGTACGATACACGAAGATTTATACCACGACTGCCATAACACAATTAGCGATTTCATGCGGCGGATTGATACCTATACAACGGTGGACGCGGAAGAACGGTTCAATGCAGGACAGCGTGTGGGCCCTTGGCATGTCGTATGGTCTCCTCTGGGGATGGCTTGGAAATGTCTGATCGTAAAGAAGGGGTACAAAGATGGTTTCCCAGGGCTTCTTTTCAGTCTGTGTATGGGAATCTATTCATTCCTTCGATTGGTTAAAGTCTGGCAGATGAACCAGCACCCGGCGGAAGATTGATCCCATGCGACCCCCTTGCAGCATCGTCATACCAACCTACAATGCCAGAGATCTGGTTGACAGGTGCCTTCTTTCGCTCCTGCCGGCCGTTGAAATAGGCCATGATGAAATAATCGTGGTAGATGATGGCAGCACGGACGATACGACGCCAATGCTTCTCGAAAAATATCCTGATGTACGCGTAGAACCGCTGGATTTAAACCAGGGTTTCGGGGCCGCTTGTAACATAGGTGTGGAACGAAGCAAGCATAATCTGGTGCTCCTTCTGAACAATGATATCGTTGTCTCAGAAGGATTTCTGGAACCGCTCACGTCTCATTTCAACAACCCGGCTGTATTCGCAGCCAATGCAGCGGTTTTCAAGAAAGATGGGTCCACGCCGGGGGGCGGGCTCGTCCGCGGATATCTCCATTACGGATTACTTAGATTGCGGTGGGCTGAAAAGCAAGATGAAAGAAAGCGAAAAAGCCTGACCCTGTACGCCAACGGCGCTGCCACACTCATAGATCGAAAAAAATATCAATCACTGAACGGGTTCGATCCCATTTATTTTCCTTTTTATTCTGAAGACCTCGATATTTCATACAGGGCCTATCAGAGAGGCTGGCTTGTGGTCTTTGAACCGGCGAGTTCGGTTGTTCACGACCATTCCGTTACGATAACCGGTAACCATGCTCAAGATTACATATCCTATATCAGCAAGCGGAACAGAATCTTTTTTGTTCTCAAAAACATATCGGGCAGATCGAGGTTAATGGTATGCATTTTTTGGCTGGCAGTGCGGTTTTTCGGATCCATTCTTACCATGGACCGGGTTTATTTCCGGGCTATCAGAGACGTAATTAACAAGATACCCGAGATAAACCGGGCCAGAAATGAAGATCGAACACGTTATCTGTCTGATGAACGGATCATAGAAATGACATCGGAATGGTACCTCAAGTGATCAGGCTGCGTTTATGAATTCCCCCATTGAAGGAAACCCCTCGAAGATCCTTATCACCAGACTGCGATTCATCGGGGATGTGGTCCTCACCCTTCCGGTTATAGAAGCACTGAAAAACCAATACCCAGATGCTGAATTATACTACCTGGCGGAAAAGTCGGTTGGTGAGATTTTGGTTGGCCACCCCGACCTGGAAGAGGTCATCCTGCTGGACAGGGCCGCCATCGAGAATATTCCCTGGTACAAGAAATCTCTTGAACATCTCAGATTTATCAACAGGCTGAGGAACTATCGGTTTGATATGGTGATCGATCTTTTCTGCAATCCCAGAAGTGCATTACTTACAATGGCAACCGGGGCAATGATCCGTGTTGGGTTTGATGTGAGACTGCGGGGTATTGCATACAATTACAAGATTCGCAGGGGCGCTTCGATTCGCGTTGTGGATGCCTATCTCGACTCCCTGCGGACTTTGGGAATAACTATCGATAAAGAAGTGCCGCGCCTTCCTCTGTTAAAGGATGAGCGGAGATGGGCCGCAGAATGGGTACGAGAAAATGCCCTCTCACAAAACGCTCCATTGATTGGGTTTAATCCCGGTGCGAGCTGGCCGGCGAAGATGTGGCAGCCCGATCAGTTCGCCGGGCTGGCCGACAACGTAATTGAAATGTTAAACGGGCAGGTGCTGTTAACGCAGGGCCCAGGTCAGGGCGACCTTGTCAGGCAGATCTCAGGCCTTATGAAACACAGGCCGGTAATAGCCAGCCTCTTGCCGATCAGGCGCCTATCCGCTTTAATAGAGCAGTGTGACGCGTATGTGTCCAACGATTCGGGCCCAATGCACATTGCAGCGGCGGTTGGGACGCGTACCATCGGTGTTTTCGGTCCAAGTGATCCCTCCATCTGGTTTCCCTATTCGGAATCAAAAGGACATTTTTCAGTGAAACCGGATGTCGCTTTCTGTTGTGGAAAGGATTTCTGTGCCGAGGCGCGGCCCTGCATCAGCACTATTTGCGCCGACCAGGTTTTTCGGTTAGTTCGGCAGGCATTGGAAGTGTCTCCATGAAAGAATTCAAAAAGATACTGATTATCAAACTGCGAGCCATCGGCGATGTCGTCATGTCCACACCTGTAATCGAAAATATCCGGGCAAATTTCCCTGATAGCCACATCACTTTTCTGACAGAGCCGGCGTCACATGACGTAATACGGGGAAACCCGTACCTTGATGACCTTGTAATACTCGATAAATCACGCTGGTTGGCGATGCCCTTATTTAAACGACTGAAAGCCCAGTGGTCATTCTATAAAAAACTGCGCCTAAATCGATTCGATCTTGTACTGGATCTGTTCGGTAATCCACGCAGTGCTGTGTTGTCACTGATTACGGGATCTCCCTGTCGGGTCGGGTTCGATTTTCGTGTGCGTCGATTTTGCTACGATACAATCGTCACCCCTCGGGGAGGCGAAGTGCATGAAGTTGAATTCAACCTTGATGCATTGCGGGCACTTGGATTGGCGGTAAGAACAACAAATCCGTATTTCCCCCTTTCCCAAGGAGCATTAAAGGACGCAACACACTGGCTATCGGATCAGGGGATTACGGAGAGGGATCTGGTGATTGGCCTTAACCCCGGCGGGGGATGGGAAATAAAACGTTGGAGACCAGACAGGTTTTCAGAAATAGCGGACCGCCTAGTGAATGATTATGGCGCCAGAATCTTACTGATCTGGGGGCCGGGTGAACGCGATCTTGTTGATGAGGTTGCCGAGAACATGGAACATTCCCCCCTGTTTCTGCCGGAAACCAACCTGGAAGGGCTGGGGGCTTATCTAACAAAATGTAAACTCCTCCTCAGCAACGACAGTGGTCCCATGCATATCGCGGCAGCCCTCAATGTGCCCGCCATCGGGATTTTCGGTCCGACAGATCCTAATCTTCAGGGCCCCTATGGGGAACAAAATATGGCCATACAGAATCTGGACCTGGATTGCCTTTGCTGCAACAGGTTGACATGCAAGATAGGTAATTTATGTATGACGGACCTTTCGACGGATATCGTCTACAGCGAGATTGTCCGATATCTTAATCCTGCTTGACATACCCCAAATCATATATATATTGTATAACTTGTATTATCGTTAATGACTACATACAGGACAAATGGGTATAATGGCATACGAACCAAATGATAATTCTATAATTATGAATATTTTACTCACTATTTTATTCAAGATGCAGTTGAGTTGGGAGGATCATATGCAATATAGTCACTCCAAATCCTCAACCTTGCTCCTGCGTCATCTTCACGTATTATTTAAAGGAAGACATGATCATTGCAGAAAGACATTATTGTTGAAGCGGCAACACACGAGACCCGAATCGCGATTCTTGAGGACAATCATCTCGTTGAGTTACTGGTCGAGCGCCCCGAAAATGAGCGCATAGTCGGAAATATCTGCAAGGGAACCGTTACCGCGGTTTTACCCGGTATACAAGCTGCCTTTGTGGATATTGGGATGGAAAAAGCCGCCTTCTTACACGCTTCTGATGTGACAGGGCCTAACGATCTTATTGATTTTGATGAAGACGAAACGAACGCCTCGTCTTCAAAAGGTAGAGATCGGGAGACCCGTCCCATACAGGACACTGTTAAAGAAGGCCAGGAAATCCTGGTTCAGATTACCAAAGAACCGATCAGCACAAAAGGATCCCGGGTCACGGCACAGTTATCACTACCCGGAAGATTCCTGGTACTCGTACCTAACGAAGATTATGTAGGTGTTTCGAGACGAATCGATGATTGGTCCGAAAAAAGACGCCTTAGGGATCTGGCAAGAGAGCTAAAGCCGGATAATGTTGGTATCATTGTACGCACCGCCGCGCTGGAAAAAACGACAACCGAGTTTCGTCAGGACCTGAAAATGCTGACGAAATTGTGGAACCGGATTGACAGTCAATCAAAGAAAGTCAAGTCACCGGCAGTTATCCACAAGGATATGGAGATGACGTCCGGGATAATTCGGGATCTCTTCACACCCGACGTGGACAGTGTGGTTATCGATTCAAAAGAGGTTCATAAAGACACAGTATCTTACCTCAGCGGGGTCGCTCCCAAACTCAAGTCAAGGGTACATATCTATGATGGAACGACTCCGATATTCGACGCCTACGGGATTGAAAATGAAATAGAAAAAGCCCTGCATCGCAAGGTGTGGTTGAAACATGGTGGTTATATCGTAATAGACCACACCGAGGCGCTGGTGACTATCGATGTGAATTCCGGTAGGTATTCTGGAGGGGGTGGCCATGAGAATACAGCCTTCCAGACCAACATGGACGCGATTCGGGAGATAGCGCGCCAGCTGAGATTGAGGGATATTGGTGGCATAATCGTAATCGATTTCATCGATATGGATGATCGGCCCCACCGTAAACGCGTGCAACAGGAGATGCAGAACGCCTTAAAACGGGATCGCTCCCGGACACGTATTTCTAAAGAAATCAGCGAGTTCGGTCTGATAGAAATGACCCGTCAGCGAATCAGGCCCAGTTTACTGTTCACGTTTAGCGAAGCCTGTCCGGTGTGTGACGGAACAGGGCGAATCATGTCCCGCCTGACAGTCGTCACCCAGATAGGACGCTGGCTTAAACGTGCCAAGCCCACGTTGCGGGAACGTCGGGTTAAGCTTTTGGTACATCCCTCGGTAAGCCTGTCGTTAGCCGAGAATGGAAATGAAAAACTGGAGTCTTTGCGAACAGAATATAAGATTAAGATTGATCTCACGGAGGATCCTTTCCTGCATCCCGAAGAATATCGCATGTATTCGGTGAAGCGGGATATTGACATCACGGATGAATTTAAAATGTAAGAGGGAACCATCAACCAGGAGAACGATGTATGTACGCTGTAGTTAAGACCGGTGGACAGCAATTCAAAGTAAATGAAGGCGATACCATTCAAGTGTCCCGAATGGATGCGCCTGTAGGCGAAGAAATTACGCTGGAAGAGGTACTCGTTCTAGGTGGTGGTGATCCTGTCATCGGCCAGCCCACAGTGCAGGGTGCTACCGTCACCGCGAAAGTATCCGATCACGGCAGGGCGCCTAAAATAATTGTGTTTAAAATGAAGCGTAGGAAAAATTACCGGCGTAAGAACGGTCACCGGCAACCCTACACGGAGCTTCAGATCACAGGCATTAACTACGATCCGTCGGCTAATTAAGTTAATTTGAGAATATCCGATATTTTTGCGCAAAAAAAGTTGGGAGGAAAGAATGGCTCATAAGAAAGGTGTAGGCAGCTCACGCAACGGTCGTGACAGCAATCCCCAGTTCCTCGGTGTAAAAGCAGGTGATGGATCCCGAGTTCCTGCCGGTAGTATTCTGGTACGGCAGCGGGGCACCAAAATACTGCCGGGGTCAAATGTCGGACGCGGCAATGACGATACACTATTCGCTCTTGCCGAAGGCGTGGTTCAGTTTCGTCGGTCCGGTAAAAAAAGGACGCAGGTGCATATCGCTACGGACTGAGGTTTGATGCCCCACGATAAGGAACTCATTCAAGCAGCAGAGTATGGTATCACGGCGTATCTGAACGATCAACACCAGCAGGGAAAAATCGATCAGGGTTTATTCGATAAAGCCAGGCGCAATGTCATAGAGCATATGACGGCCTGGCTTTATGACGTTAATATCGACACTCTGTCACCTAATTTGAAGGAAGGTATCAGAGACGCGGTGCGTGATGAGCGCTGGGCTGTGCTTACGGAAGTGTTTGTCGATGAGATAGCATTCGGTACAGCTGGAATACGCGGTAAAGCTGCTATGACCGATCCCGAATTAAAGCGTCTCAACGACGAGGGGATCGATGCCCGCATTTTGAAAGGGCCTAACACATTAAACAACATCGTGCTGCTCCTCAAATCTGCCGGTGTCGCCCGTTATGCCGTTGAAAATGGTCTCAACAGCATCGTCATTGGATTTGACAGTCGCGTGCAGGGCAAATCGTTTTCACACCTTATCGCGCGCCTGTTTCTGGCTTCCGGTTTGAAAGTGTATCTGTTCGATGAGGCATGCCCATATCCGGAAATGGTGTTGGGGATATCCCATTTGAGAGCCGATCTGGGGATCTTGGTGTCCGCAAGCCATAACGATCGACGGTATAATGGTTACAAATTGTCCGCTGGTACGGGTTCCCAGTTTGATCCCGCCGAACGCAAAGTCATCTATAACGATTATATCATGAAAATGACGACAGATGACATTAGATTGATAGGGCTGGAGGAAGCGGAACAGGACGAGTGCGCACCTTCAGATCCCTTCAACCCCGCGAATAAACTGGTGTTCCTGGGCGGAGACCAACCGTTAAAGGGCATTCCCTACTATAACCGCCCCCTTCTCGACATGCATAAGATCCATCTGGACCAGGTTAAGAAATTCATTATGGATACATCCATGGTAGGGAAATGGGCTGGAAAGGTCGCGGCCGGTTATTGCGCATTCCACGGAGCCGGAAGAAAAGCGGTTCCCAGGTTATTAAAGGATTTCGGATTCACCGACCTTCAAATTATCACAGAGAACGAATTAAACGAGCTGAATGGCCTGTTTCCTGCGTTCCAGGATGATCCCGAGCAGCAACCGGATCCCGGTGACTCCGTTGCGGCAGACATCGCGCTGGATGCGTTCCGTAAGCAATTCGGCGATGCGGAGTATGCGCGCCAGGATATCCTGATCGGCACTGACCCGGACGCAGACCGGGTTGGACTGATCACCCGGATTCCTGAGGAGCAGCGAGATGCATATGACGGAAGAAGTCACGTGCTGCTCGATGCCGACGATGCGTGGACCCTTTTATTGTGGTATCGTTTCTTTCAAGAAGCCAAGGAGAACGGTGGGCGGTTAGTCGACCGGGATAAGAAATTTATTGTACTTTCCCACATCACAACCGATGCCCTTGTCAGGTTAGGCAGGAAATATGGCGTCGGGGTGGTGAAGACTTGGGTAGGGTTCTCCATGATAGCCAACGCCATCCAGAAAGTATGGTCGGGAGAAGACCTCGACGATCCCCAGTATCGCGATCTCATTTACACGACCGTCGATATGAAGGACAGAAATATCAATGCGGGGGCCCTGGAGCAAAGCAATGGATTCAGTATACTGGGTGGTCCTCCTGCAACACGCAGCGGTCTGGGTGCGGGCGGTCATACGCGGGATAAAGATGGTACATTCGCTGCAATTTTGCTCGCCGAGGTTGCGGCATATGCCAAATCGCAGGGCAGAACAGTGATGGACCTTCTCGACGAGTATATCTATCTGGACCCTGATATCGGATACTTCCTGACCTATTGTGAGCCCTCACCCAAATGGGGTGAGTACAAGGGACTCGAGGGCTGGACCGCCAAGATAAACATTTTGAGGTCTTGTGTCGCGCTTCATGACAACCTACAGGCAGGCGACCCATTGTCTTTCGCGGGGGTTCCTGTCAGATCGTCCGAAACGTTTGTCGTTGGTAAATACGCGGAAGCTCATCAATGGCCGGATTTTCCGGATGAGGGAGTTCGGTTTTATTTCGATGAGGAAAAATGGAGTTATTTGACGGTGAGGTGTTCGGGTACGTCCCAGTGCTTACGTTTTCATCTGCAACTGAAAGCCGAAGGTGTGACGAGAAAGAACCTAGTATTGAAGAAAAAAGAAACCAACCGATTGGCCCGCGATATAGTTGCGGATATCAGGAACCGCGTGCAAGCGCTGGATTAAAATACGAAGAAATCACCCATTCGGTCTACAATATCAGCATTCGCTTTCAGCGATTCAAGCCAGTCTGTGTAAATTTGATTCTGCTCCTGGAGCAGCAACTGCTGCTTCAGGGGCTCCTTCTGAGCATCAAACATGGCTTCATCGATTGGGAATTTTTCTTCCAGCTGGAGTAAGTAATAACCGCGGCTGCATTCCACAATTTCGCTCATCTGCCCTACCGACTCAAGCGTAAACGCCGCCGTCACGAATTCGAGGTCCTGCCCGATTCCTGGTATGAAGGCGTTTCTTGCAAAAGGTTCGGGTTCCTGAATTTGGATCGATCCATCGCCCTTCAGATCATCAAGCGATCCACCGGCAAGGTTGTTCACCGTTGATTCAGCCTTTTGCCGGGCCAGTTCTTTCCGTTTATCGGTTTCAACCTGCGCACGCACCGTTGTCTCCACTTCATCGAACGGTTGGATACCTTTATCTTTTCGATCGGCGATATAGAGAATGTGGTAACCAGTATCGTTTTCAAGAACCTCACTGTGTATCCCCACATTTTCTTTGGATGCAAATGTGGATGCCCCTATCAAGTAGCCGATTCGCGGGATGAAACCATCATCTCTCTGGTTAAAATAACCGGTATCGAGCACTTCCAGGGAATCTTCGGGAAAACCTGCGGCAGCCGCTTCTAAACCGTTTTCCCTGGCCCCTTCGAGAAGGTCGGTGGCCTTTTTATCCAATTCCCTCAATGTTTGCTGCCCAATGGTAGTTTTAAGGAGGATATGACGGGCTTGAACCTGCAGCTCGTTGTTCTCACGTTTCCTGTCCTCTACCTTGATGATATGCCAGCCGAACATCGTTTTTACAGGTGCTGCTGTTTCACCGCGGCCCGTGGCAAACGCGGTTTCTTCGAACTCTTTGACCATCATTCCTGCACCGAAAAACCCGAGATCGCCGCCGTTTTCCGCTGAACCATCTTCGGAAAAATCCCTCGCCAATTTCTCAAAATCTTCGCCGTCCTGCAATCGCTGATAAAGATCGTTGATCTGCCGTTTGACCCGGTCCTCATCAGTTTGGGAAGGCTTTTTCTCTAACTTAACGTAAGAAATTCTGGTTCTGACATCCTGTTCAAAGTCGTCTTTATTATCATCATAATATGCCCGGAGCTCACCGTCGGTTACCGAAAGCGAGTCCTCGGCAAACTCATTCGGATCAAAAAACAAGTATTTCACCCGCACTCTTTCGTTCTGAGCCAGGTATGTGTTTCGAACTTCAAGGTCCGTCACCCTGGCCAAGGAGGTTATCCGATTGATGAGCTTTTGTTGCGGGAGCATTGCCCGGAACTGGAGTTCAAGCAGGTCCCACCCCTGTACATTCGGGTTGTTGAGGGCCGCGAGGTACTTGGCCTTGTCAAATGTGCCGTCGGTCTGGAACATTTCCTGCTGCTGTACAAAATCCGGGGGATTTTCACGAATTGCCTCGATCAGTTCGGCATCAGAAATCGTTATGTTGTGTTTTTCAACCTGTTGCTGCTGCAACATGAAACTGACACGCCGGTCCCACACCTGCCGCACGAGGCGCCTGGAAGTGAATTCGTCAATTTCCCCCCCCCGCTGCTGCCGTTCCATTTCAATCAACTGGTCATATTCAGAGCGGATGTCCTGGTATCGAATGGGTTGTCCGTTCACCACCCCAACATTTTCCTGGCCGCTAACAGCGCTTCCTGCGTAATCCATACCCCATTCCAGAAATATCAAAGCACCAAAGGAAAACAACAATAGGAACATGACATATTTGGTGCTGTCACGTAATGATTTCATTAAACCCATTTTCAGCCCTGACCTTTATTAAGTCTACTACTCCCGTTAATTGGCTACATACAGATTCACTGGTAGTGAATTTCCAAAATCATTTTAATATAATCTTGATACATACCTCACGCAATCATTTTGTTCATTGATCATATGAACCAGCCGGATAAAAGATACTTGACATGGAGATCGTGATATCCTATTATAGCCTCGCGATATCTATTGTGAATTTGGATGGTAACTCGAAATATTTCAAAAAATTATTGTCTGTTGGCGTTTGCAGGTCAGTTTTCCTGAAGGAGCATATGCATGAAAGAAGGAATCCATCCCGAATACAAGGTTTTGACCGTAACCTGTTCCTGTGGTAATGCATTCGAAACAAGATCGACCACAGGTGAAATCCGGGTCGAGATCTGTTCGAATTGTCACCCCTTTTACACAGGTAAACAGAAAATTCTGGATGCAGCTGGTCGGGTGGAACGATTCAATCAGAAATATGGCCGGACTAAGGCTGCAAAGGCCGCGGAGGAGACACCTGCTTCGGAATCACCCGCCGTGGAAGAGGGAGCAGTCGCAGCGAAAGAGGCTGAATAGGTCCTTACAAATGGTGTCACTGGTAGATTACAATGCTTGTTGATAGACTGGAACAACTCTCGCAAAGGTACGATGAATTGGATCGGCTGCTCGCTGACCCGGCGGTAGCCTCCGATCAGGTAAAGTTGCGGCAATACGGTAAGGAGTATCATGGGCTTTCAACCGTGATGGCGCAGTATAAGGTGTTTAAAGAAGTACTTGCCAATATAGCGTCGACGAAGGAATTGGCCCAAGATCCTGGAGCAGAGGATGAACTGCTCGAACTGGCAGAGATAGAACTCGAGGAACTGCAGGAAAAACAGACCTCCCTTGAGGAGGACCTTCAGAAGCTTCTTATACCAAAAGACCCTGAAGATTCTAAGGATGCCATTTGTGAAATCAGAGCCGGTACCGGTGGAGATGAAGCTGCCATATTCGCTGGGGAGCTATACCGGATGTACAACCGATATTCGGAGATGCACGGATGGCGAACGGAAGTCATGAATTCCAATCCGACGGAAATGGGTGGATTTAAGGAAGTAATCTTCGCCGTCAACGGGCAAAATGTGTTCGGTACCTTGAAACACGAGAGCGGTGTTCACCGTGTTCAGCGTGTACCTGTAACTGAAACTCAGGGACGTGTACATACATCCGCAGCCTCGGTTGTCGTGCTCCCGGAGGCGGAAGATGTTGATATTGCCATCGACCCCAATGACCTGAAAATCGACGTCTATCGTTCTTCGGGGCCGGGAGGACAGAGCGTAAATACCACTGATTCTGCTGTCAGGATCACCCACACGCCCACGGGCCTCGTGGTTACATGCCAGGATGAGAAATCCCAGCACAAGAACAAAGCCAAAGCTTTGAAAGTGTTACGAGCCCGACTTTTCGATATCGCGAAGCAGGAACAGGAAGAGAAAATGTCGAGTGCGAGGAGGTCTCAGGTGCGCTCGGGTGATCGCAGTGAGAAGATTCGAACCTACAATTTTCCTCAGGGACGGGTAACCGATCACCGCATCGGTTTGTCATTGTATAAATTGGATCGGTTTATGGAAGGCGAAATCGACGAGATTATACAGGGCTTGGCGGAAGCGGACCACGCAGAAAAGATGAACAACATCGTGGACGAAGACGCTGCCGGATAACGCCTCTTCCCTACTCACATCCCGGAATGATGTCCTCCACCCAGACCGCCTCTTCATACTCTATAATTGATGCTATAAAAAAGGCATCGTCCTACCTGGCATCTCACCAGATCAAGTCCCCAAGGCTACATGCCGAGCTACTCCTCGGGCACATTGTCAAGTGTTCTCGTATTGATCTTTACATGAAATTTGACCAACCGTTGGTTTCAACGGAGCTTGAAGCATATAGGATATTGTTGAAAAGACATTCGGAGGGAGAACCGGTACAGTACATTATCGGAGCCACCGAGTTTTATTCACTCCCGTTCGAAGTTGCGCCGGCTGTCTTGATTCCCAGGCCCGAAACAGAAATCTTGGTCGAACTGGCGGACGATTACCTGTCATCACTTACTCATGAGCCGGCGGAGGTGACCGGCGAAACCTGCGATGGGCAGCTTGATCTGATTGAGTCCTCTATGAAGATTAAAAAGAAGGTCGGCGGAAATGTGCTGGATATCGGTGTGGGGTCAGGCGTCATAGCGCTGACACTGGCTTATCTGAACCCCTGGATTTCGGTTTTCGGCACAGAGATTTCACCGGAGGCGGTCATCATAGCCAAACGAAACAGGGAATCCCTTGAATTAACGGATCGAGTCCAGTTTTTAGAAGGCACATGCTGTACCCCGCTGCAGGGAAGAGGATTTGAGGACTCATTCGACCTAATCGTTTCAAATCCACCCTATATTCGAACAACGGAGATTTCAAATCTCCCAGAAGAGATAAAAAAGTTTGAACCGATTTTGGCGCTCGATGGCGGCGACGATGGCCTGAAGTGGTATCGGCAGATCGCTATGGAATCAAGATCCTATCTGGCCATCGGAGCGCGTCTCATGGTAGAAATAGGTGCGAATCAGGCCAATGGTGTTACAGAAATCCTGAAAGCCGAAGGTGTTTTTACCGATATTACCGTTAAAAAGGATTATAACGGGTTGGACCGGGTCATATCAGCAAAACGAAGCCAGTGACAACTATTGTTGAAAGGCGTATATCATGATAATAGATAAAAAAGTATTGATCGTAGGCGCCGGGAACATGGGAAGTGCCCTCCTCGGAGGTATCAGGCGGGCCGACCTGGTTCCTTCAGATCATATCACAATAACGGGATTGCGTCCGGACTATCTAAAAACCTTGTCTGAACAGTGGCAGGTCGCCTGGTCTACCGACAACCGCCTCTCCATTCATCAAGCGGATATTATCATAATTTGTGTCAAACCGCAGACGCTTGGGAATATTCTGAAAGAAATAGAGGAAGACCTGGAATCCCACCAGCTAATCATATCCATCGTTGCGGGAATCGGGACTGATTACATCAGCTCTCAGATAAAAAAAGACAATCCGGTGATTCGTGCGATGCCTAATATCGCTTCACTGGTGGACGAGGGCGCCACCGCAGTCAGTGCGGGTAAACACGCTGGGAAATCTCACGAAGACATAGCCGCGCATATTTTTAAGGCGGTAGGCAGAGTTGTAACTGTGAGAGAAGACCTATTGGATGCAGTTACAGGCCTGAGTGGAAGCGGGCCGGCATATATCTACATGGTAATAGAAGCTCTTTCTGATGGCGGTGTCAAAATGGGGTTACCCAGAGAGATCGCCATGGAACTTGCAGCTCAGACTGTTTTGGGGGCCGCCAGGCTAATACAGGAAACAGGAATCCATCCGGCCGTGCTGAGAGACCAGGTACTCACCCCGGGCGGAACTACGATAGCGGCGGTGCATGACTTGGAAACGAGCGGTTTGCGAAGTATGCTTATCAGTGCTGTAGAAACAGCTGCCAGGAGATCCCACGAGCTGAGTATCCATGATTGATCGATGAATGGGAAATCAGCGTCCCCCCGTATTATGTTAAACGCGCACGTGCAAACGTGCGCGTTTTTTATTGAAGTCAGATAACTCAATTACCAATTCAGCGTGCATCGTTTGTTCCCCATGCTTTAATAATGCGAGAACCTTGGCGTCCATGATTAGGTGGCCAACAACTGCGGTATCCCACGTGCTACTCTGATGATCGCCTTAACATTACGGTTTTTAGCTGATGGATTGGTATAAAAAACGCCCTAACTACTTTTTTTATTTGACAAATAAGACCCTCTTGGGTATTATTGTGGGTAATAGTGGGTGAAAGTGGGTGAATGGTAACTACTTGTTCACCAAACACTTGTAGAGTATCTGTTTGGCCTTTACTTGAACCCCCTTTAAATTTCAACATCATTCAAATAGAATTTCGAAAGGTAGTCATGGCCAACTTCATGGGGTCATTTTCATATGCAGTAGACCACAAGGGAAGGGTTAACGTTCCAACGAAATTCAGGAACTATATACCGACCGACACCGAAGATGCTCTGGTGGTCACCCGGGGTCTAGATGGTTGCCTTTTCGCATATCCCATGGATGAATGGAAGAAGGTTGAAGACCGTCTCAGATCGCTCCCGATGACGAAACAGAAAACGAGACAGTTCATCAGACTGATGACGTCACAGGCCACTTCAATGAAAATGGACAAGCAGGGAAGAATCGCCCTCCCGAAGAACCTGCTGGAGCTGGCCGGCATCGAGACCGAGATCCTGATTGTCGGTACGTTGGATCATTTTGAACTCTGGTGCCCGGAAGCATTTGACAAGTGTCTCAACGATACCGATCAAACCTACGAAGAAGTTGCCGAATCGATATTTGATAGTGATTTAGCTGTTTAATCAGAAAATCAAATAACAGTGGCGGTTCACCGAGTCACCCTGGCTTGTGTTTAACAATCCTCCGGATTTCTCAAAGGGGGTAAGGATAGATCGTGAAGGTCTGCTACCAGCACATTTCCGTCCTTAAGAATGAAGCCGTTGATACACTCGTTGAGAACGCTGCCGGGATTTACGTTGATGGTACCCTCGGCGGTGGTGGACACACCGGGGCGATTCTGAAGAAATTGGAAGATAAAGGCCGGATATTTGCCATAGACAAGGACAAAGACGCGATAACCGCGTGTCGTGAGAAATTTGGGGCATATGCAGACCAGGTCAAGTTCATACACGGTGATTTCATGCGAATGAGAGAACTCCTGAACAAAATAAGCATATCACATGTAGACGGTATTCTTCTCGACCTTGGAGTCTCTTCCTATCAGATTGATACAGCAGAGCGGGGATTTAGCTACACACGGTCGGGGCCCCTCGACATGAGAATGGATGCTTCCGCTTCGGGATCTGCATATGATCTCGTGAATAATGCGGAAAAGACAGAATTGAAACGCATCATTCGAGTATATGGGGAGGAACGGCTCGCAGGGCCTATTGCCCAGGCGATAGTGGAGGCCAGGGAGCGGTCTCCCATAAAAACAACGGACGAATTGGTGAATTTGATAAAGCCAATTGTCCGGCATCGCCCGCTGTACAGAACCTGTGCCAGGGTTTTTCAGGCTTTCAGAATATCCGTGAATTCGGAAATTGAAACTCTTGGGTCGGCACTCACAGATGCAGTCGACCTGTTGACCGATGGTGGTCGATTCGGCGTGATATCATATCATTCCCTCGAGGACCGAATCGCGAAACGTACATTTCTTGATCTTGCACGCTCCTGTATCTGTCCGCCAGAGATACCTCAATGCGTGTGCAACCACGAAGCCAAGGTTAAAATTGTCACCAAAAAGCCGGTGTATCCGAGTGCCGAAGAGATACACTTGAACCCTCGGGCAAGAAGTGCCAGGCTTCGTTTCATCGAACGGTTACCTGTGTCGTTACCGAACATTAACGAACAAACCCGGTTAAATTAAGTTGGAGAAGAGTGATATATGAAAAGGCGAGTATGGCGAGCTGAACGATCGAGTATAGCACCCATGATACAATGTGCCGGCTTCGTGGCTGTGATCGTTGCCCTCGGGTTGTTGTACGTCTGGCAGCAGATTGAAACAAGGGATTTAAACAGGGAAATCCTGCTCCTCGACGAAAGGAAGACGCATCTGATTCAGGAAAATTCACGCCTCCATGTCGAGGTGGCTCGTAAGGCAACCACCGACAGGATGGAAGGCATTGCATCGAGTATGTTCGGTCTAGAATATCCGATGATAGGGCAGATAGTAAGTGTTACCGGATCACAGCCGGCGAGGACCCTCATGACATCTTCGCCCGATTCCGATAAGTCTGAACCGGTCATTGTCGGGGCTGACGCCACGACGGGGATTATCGCATCCAGTTCCAATCCCGCCATGGAGACGGAAAACCGGTAGAGCATCCATTATGACGTCCAACGTATCCAAAAATCGACTGTCTTTAATCACCGGATTGGGTGTATTACTCTGGAGTATCTTGGGACTTCGCCTGGTTTTTGTTCAGATTTACAAAGGGGATTTCTACGAGCAACGAGCGGCAGATCAGCACCGACGGACCATAACCATTCCTCCAAACAGAGGGCGGATTTTCGACAGGGACCTCAGAACGTTGGCCATGAACATCAATGTAAGGTCCTACGGCATGAAATCGTCCGATATCGCTAAAATAAAGCGGGTGGATCTTCAGAGACTTTCGGAACAGATAGCCCGCCACACCGGCCAGAAACCTGGAAGTGTCTGGGAAAGGATGACCTATCCCAGCGGAAACTTTAAATATCTGGCGCGAGGAGTGGAGCATAGAGAAAGTACCAAGGTCGAGAGTCTGCAGGTGTTTTCAGCCCACAGAGACCTGATCCAGGTGGAACGTGATGTCCGACGGGCTTACCCATACGAAGACGTGGCCGGGCAAATCGTAGGAAATACAAACGTAGACCGGGAGGGTGTGGCAGGGGTCGAGCTTACCTATCATCAACTGCTTCAGGGATCCCAGGGAATTTCGGTAGTTCGACTGGATGGCCGCGGCCGTCAGTATGCCCGGATGAACGCTTTACATAATCCCCCTTTGGACGGTGCCGATATCATCCTTACGATTGACGCCGCTACCCAGGCGATTGCCGAAGAAGTTCTGGACAGCACTGTGTCGCGCCACGGGGCATTGGGCGGTATGATTATCATTATGCAGCCATCAACAGGTGAAATCCTCGCCCTGGCCAGTAATCCTCCATATGATCCCAATGACCCGGGGTCCTACGAGGTGGCCGCTCAAAAAATGCGACCGGTAGTTAACATGTATGAACCGGGATCCACGTTCAAGTTGGTCGCTGCAACCGCTGCACTCGATACCGACGCATTTACCGAGGATGATATCATACATACTCAGTACGGAAAAATAACAGTCGGGGGACAGGTGATTGAGGATCACGAGAAATTTTCTTCCCTGTCGTTCCGAGGGGTGATCGAACATTCCAGCAATGTGGGTACCATCAAGATTGCTCAGGCGGTAGGCGATTACACCATGTTTAAATATGCCCGCGCGTATGGGTTTGGATCGCCTACGGGTATAGGTTTACCAGGTGAAGCATCCGGTGTCCTGAAGAATCCCATGGACTGGTCTGCCACATCACTTCCTACAATGGCCATTGGCTACGGTGTTTCGGTCACTGGCTTACAGCTTGTCAACGCCTACTGTGCCGTCGCAAATGACGGCGTGCTTATGGAACCGCGTATTATAAAGGCGATCGTTTCGCCAGACGGATCCATACGACGTAACGCACCCGTATCGGTAAGAAGAGTGATGTCCAGCGCTACAGCGGCAACGATGCGGGACATATTCCAAGGCGTGGTTTCAAGTGGAACTGGCAGAAAAGCGGCAGTGGATGGATTTCGGGCGGGCGGTAAAACCGGTACAGCCTGGAAAGTCAGGGAGGACGGCCCCGGTTATACAAGAAATTACAGGTCATCTTTCGCGGGTATCTTCCCCGCTGACAACCCCGAGGTGGTTGTGTTGATCGTGATTGACGAGCCTAAGAAAGACGGTTTCTACGGTGGCGATGTCGCCGCCCCTGCGTTCAGTGCCCTCATGAAGCGTCTGGTTAATCAGCCGGGTGGGCCGATCGAAACCGCGCCCCGATGGGACTCTGATGTCCCGAGATACCTTGCTCATCTTCAAGAATCAGGCACCCGTTTCGTTCCCGATGAGGCGCTATACGGTCTGAATATTCAGGAGGCAATGGGAACTAGCAATAAAGCCGGAATCCAGGTATTGCAATTGCCTGACCTCGAATACCGACGTCATGCACCCGGTAAACCTGCCGGAATTCTCGAACCTGCGAGGCCGCTTCCGAGGGTGTTGGGATTGAGTATTCGTGAAGCGATGCGCCGACTTGCACCACATCGCATCGAGCCGGTTGTCATCGGTAATGGGATTGTGGTACGACAAATTCCCGAAGCTGGAAAACCTGTCAAGCCTGGATCCACCTGTCTCATCGAATGCCGTCCTTACGCCGCAATGGCCTTCAGTCCGGATGAAGAAATAGACAATTGATATAACCGTTCTCAAGGAATCAGATTCCGATGCGACTGGCAACACTCCTGGATGCCTTACCTCACAAGACCGTTTCCCGACGGCAAGACGTGGCTGTCCGGTCGATCGTTCATGATTCGAGGCATGTGCAACCGGGTGACATGTTCGTTGCCATTCGCGAAACCTCAGGAAATGATGGCCATGCACATATCCCTTCCGCCATCGCGAAGGGGGCGGTAGCCATTGTGCAGGAAGATCCAAGGACCCCGTCCGACGGAGATGGGATCACCACCATCCAAGTGCCGGATTCAAATTACGCCCTGGCCGTTCTAGCCGCTGTAAGATATGGTCATCCTTCCACCGATCTGGCACTGATCGGCGTGACGGGGACAAATGGTAAGACTACCGTCTCTCATATGATTGAATCCATCCTACTCAACGCTGGAATCAAAACTGGATTTATCGGAACCACGGGGTACCGAGCGAACGGCGGAGTACTCCCCGGCGGTCATGATCACACGACGCCTTATCCTGACAGGTTGCAGAGCGTGCTCCGGCTGATTTCTGATGAGGAAGTGGTATTCACCGTCATGGAAGTGTCTTCCCATGCGTTGGCACTCGATCGGGTTGCACCCATGTCCTTTCGAACGGCTGTATTTACTAATCTGACCCATGATCACCTGGATTATCACGGAACGGTTGAGGCGTATCTGAAGGCGAAACTCAGACTTTTCAACACCTATCTTGATTCCGACGGAACCGGTGTGATAAACCTGGATGATCCCTTCGGTTCCCGATTTCAAGAGGCATGCTCTGCCAACAGTTTGACTTATAGCACGGACGGTCTGGCGGATGTCACATTGCTGGATGCACCGAATCATAGAAATGGGATCATGGATTTTACCGTGGCGGAGCCTTCCGGGAAGCTGGAGATCTCTCTTCCACTGACTGGAAACTACAATGTGTCGAATGCCCTGGCAGCTATTTCCGTGTCGATATCGCTTGGCATTCCAGGGCATCATATTCAAACGGGTTTGGAACGAGTTTTCGTGCCGGGACGGCTCGAGCGTATCGATGGGGGGCAACCATATAATGTCCTGGTAGATTTCGCACACACACCGGCTGCGCTTGAATCCGTTCTGAAAACTCTCAGACCGGTTACTGAAGGACGTTTGATCGTTGTGTTTGGATGCGGTGGTGACCGTGATCCCCGGAAAAGGGCGGCCATGGGGCGGGTTGCGGCACATAATTCGGACCGTGTCATCATCACTTCGGATAACCCTCGCTCTGAAGATCCTGAAGCGATTATCACCGCGGTCGCATCCGGAATCGGTCGCGACTGTGAATATGCCGTTCTCGTGAACCGCCAGGATGCTATTACCGATGCCATAACATCTGCCCGGTCCGGTGACACCGTACTGCTGGCCGGGAAAGGTGATGAATCTTACCAGGTGATTGGCGACGAATACATCAGTTTCGATGATCGAGACGTTGTGAGACGAATCCTCAAAGGTACCTACTCCACAGACGGGGCCAAGTGAAATTAACAGCAACTATAGGCCATGTCGTTGATGTACTCGACTGTCAGATTCAGTCTGGAAAACCTGGTTGTTTGTCCGACCCGGACCGGGACAGGCTCATTACCGCCGTCTCATCCGATTCCCGCAGCATACAATCCGGATCCTTGTTTGTTGCAATTAAAGGCGATTCATTCGATGGTCATGATTTTGTTGCCGATGCCTTTTCCAGGGGTGCCGCGGGCGCCCTGGTGTCCGCTGATTGGGCGAAGGCATCCAGTGTTGATTCCAATAAATTTTCAACTCTGATTGTGGTGGAGGATGTGCTTGCGTCGCTGCAGGACCTGGCCATTTGGTACCGATCCCGCCTCGACACGGCGGTGATCGGGATAACCGGATCAAGCGGCAAGACGACCACGAAAGATATGGCCGCGGCCATCCTGAGTACCCGCTACACCATATTGAAAACGCCCGGCAACCTGAACAGTCAGCTGGGATTGGCCCAAGTTCTCTTTCATTTGGACCGAATTCACGACATGGCGGTGCTCGAAATGGGTATGAATCATTCGGGTGAGATTGCTCGTCTTGCTGAAATGGCCAGGCCATCTGTGGGCGTGATAACAAACGTCGGACCGGTTCATCTGGAACACCTGCGTTCCATAGAGGGTGTAGCGTCTGCAAAAGGTGAACTGCTTGATTACCTCGGTGAGTCAGATACTGCGGTTTTAAACGCGGATGATCCCTATGTCATGTCTCAACGTCCAAGGACCCAGGCACGACTGGTAACATTCGGCAGGAACGAACGGGCGAACGTACGGGCCACAGAGGTGGAGTCAACTTTTTCCGGTTCGGAATTCTGCCTCGACGATGGGACTGAATTTCAGATAAACATTCCTGGAGAACATCAGGTCATGAATGCCCTGGCGGCCATCGCGGTCGGCCAGTCATTCGATATAAACCATTCAGATATGCAAACCGCACTTGCCGAAATGACGCCGTCCGTCATGCGGATGGAAATTCGATCGATGGGCAGCGTAACGTGCATAAATGACACGTACAACGCCAATCCTATTTCTGTGCGTGCGGCCTTGAGAACTCTGGAATCTTATCCGCTGCCTGGAAGACGCATCGCGGTACTCGGTGATATGCTGGAACTTGGAGACAGTAGTGCGCAGTTCCATCATGATATTGGAGTCGATGCCGGCAGAACGGCGGATTTTCTTATCGTAGTGGGGGACCGGGCGGAAGATATCGCCGAGGGTGCCCGATCCGGCGAAATCACGCCCGAAGCAATTTTCGTCTGCGGGAACAATGACGAAGCATGGATTCATCTCTGTGATTCTATACAGGACGGTGATGTTGTCCTCATCAAAGGGTCCCGCGGTATGCACATGGAAGAACTCGTAGCGTCGATGGAGGCTTCGATCGACGGAACCCACGAATCTTAGGATCGATCAATGGAACGAAACCGAATTGATGTTGTTATGCTCGTCACGACCCTCCTTCTGGTCGGCATCGGCGCCGTCATGATCTACAGTGCCAGCTTTGTCGTGGCCGAAGACATGTTCCACGGTGACAGCGGTTTCTTTCTCAAAAGACATGTTATCCGAGTCGCCCTGGGCATATGCCTCTTGGTTCTGTTCATAAATATCGATTATCGCAACCTGAGAAGGTATTCACTTCTTCTACTGGGTATCGGATTGCTCCTTCTCGTGCTTCTGTTCATACCTGGACTTGGCCTTCCGATCCGTGGCGCAACCAGGACCTTGAAGATCGTGGTGAATTTTCAGCCGGCTGAGTACATGAAAGTCGCCCTGGTGATCTTTCTCGCCCACTGGCTCGACAAACATCAGGATGTGATAAAGAAGTTTGTCCCTGGCCTCCTACCGGGCCTTTTTATAGTAGGAATACCATTCATCTTAATCGCATTGCAACCCGATTACGGCACAGCAATAGCACTTGGCGCTACCGCCGCTATCATGCTTTTCCTGGGTCGGGCCAAATGGTCCCATCTAATCTGTGTTGCCTTGACTGCGATACCGTTTATAAGTGTAAAGTTATACATGTCGCCGCATAGTCGACAGCGCATCATGACCTACCTGGAAAGGTTGTTCGGTGATAGTCAGGCCCTGGCCCAGGGGGCTGATTATCAGCTGTACCAGTCCCTAATCAGCCTGGGTACCGGCGGTTTCTTTGGTACGGGCCTGGGACAGAGTCGACAGAAGTTCCACTTCCTCCCGGATCCCCACACGGATTTCGTATTCGCCGTGATCGGTGAAGAGATGGGGTTTATAGGCACCGCAGCAGTCCTGGGCCTTTTCTTGATTCTCGCCTGGCGAGGCATCATTATAGCTCGGAATTCGGCCGATGCGTTCGGGTTTTTCCTGGCGAGTGGGCTGACTGCATTGATCTCATTGCATGTCTCCATCAACATCGGCGTCGTAACAGGTCTCTTACCCACGACCGGCCTTCCGCTGCCGTTTATTAGCTACGGAGGATCTTGGCTCCTTTTCTGCATGATGGCCATAGGGATAATGCTCAACATTTCAAGAAGTGCCGCCAGAAACCGGAGAATGCATTATGAGTTCGCCGGCACTGAGTAAATCGGGTATTTACGGGTTAAGGCAAGAATGGCCCCATGTGAAACGGTTCCACCTGGTCGGCATCGGTGGAATAAGCATGAGTGGGCTGGCAGAAATTCTTATGCACCTTGGGTATGATGTTTCCGGTTCTGACATCGGACGGTCTCATTTGACTGATAGATTGGCGGGAATGGGGGCCACCATTTACCGAGGGCACGACAAACATCACGTGGCAGATACAGAGGTACTTGTGTATTCAGCAGCCATTGCGAATGACAATCCGGAACTGGTCGAAGCACACAACAGGGGTATTCCCGCGCTTTCCCGCGGAAATCTGCTGGCAGTGATGGTTCGTCAAGGCAAGGGCATCGCTGTGGCCGGTACCCACGGCAAGTCGACAACGACGAGTATGATAGGCTTAATGTTTCTGGATTGCGATCTCGATCCTACGCTAATGGTCGGCGCAGTCGTTCCGGCCATTGGCTCTAACGTGAGAATAGGCGCGGGAGAGCACGTAGTGGTAGAAGCGGATGAATACAGCGGTTCGTTTCTTGGGCTTACGCCCGATATCGCAGTTTTAACATCGATCGATGCGGATCATCTCGAATACTACGGCAGCCAGGATGCCATAGACACCGCATTTTTATCCTTTGTACACGCGGTACCCTCTCATATGCCTGTAATCGTCTGCAAAGACGATCCAGGTGTGTGCCGGATCCTTCCCGATGTAAGACGTGAAACAATAACGTACGGTATCGAATCTGCTGCGGATGTCCGTGCCACAGAAATAATCCTCGATGGTTTCACCTCAAGCTCGACGGTTAGCATCGGAGGCATTGAAGCCGGTCGGTTAACCCTGAAACGCCCCGGCAGGTATCATATTTCTAACGCGCTGGCGGCTATAGCTACTGGTGACTACCTGGGGCTTACATGGGAAGATATGCGGAAATCTCTCAACGGATTCGAAGGACTGGAGCGGCGTTTTGAGGTGAAGGGGGAAGAGAACGGTATTACGGTTGTCGACGATTATGCGCATCATCCCACCGAGGTGTCGGCGCTCTTGAGAAGTGCCGGCGCCGGGGATTCCCGCATAGTGGCCGTTTTTCAACCCCACCTCTACAGCAGAACGAAACTCTTCGCAGAGGATTTCGGCGCAGCATTGACTTTAGCGGATGTGGTTGTCCTGACGGATGTGTTTCCTTCCCGTGAAAAACCAATGCCCGGTGTAACAGGCGAATTGATCCACCGGGCCGTCCGGGACCGGGGCGGATGTGAGGTCTTCTATGTTGAGGATAAGCGTCAACTGGCAGATTTCGTCTCCGATAAGCTTCAGCCTGGAGACACGGTCCTAACGATCGGCGCTGGGGACATCACAGACGTCGGCAATCAGATTTTGGAACGAATTCGAGACTGATATGACGGTTTCAAGACAACAAATTTCCACGACCGGGTTAGTGGGTCTGAAAGAGAAAGTCGGTGCGGAAAAGGTCCATGAAAAGGAGCCTCTGGCGCGTCATAGTACGCTCCGTACCGGTGGTCCTGCGGATGTGCTCTGTACCCCGCATACAACAGGCGACCTTCAAAAAATCCTTAAGTGGGCTTTGGAAGAAGGGCTTCCGTGGATCGTACTGGGAAACGGCAGTAACATGCTTTTTCCGGATTTCGGGTATCGTGGTGTTGTTATAAAAATCAGAGGCTCTCAAGTCAAACCTGAGACATTATGGCATTTGGATCAAAAGGGGCATACGGTATCTGCCGGAGCGGGTGTCAGCCTGGCCCGTCTCGCTTCTTTCTGCGCTGGTGCCGGTCTGAGCGGTATGGAGTGGGCCAGCGGAATACCGGGAGTCGTCGGTGGTTCCGTGAAGGGTAACGCTGGCGCCCACGGATCGGATATGGGAGAAGCCGTAGCCCAAATCGATTGTATGCGTGCTTCAGGAGAGATATTCACGCTCAACCCGAACGAACTGGGATTCGAATACCGCGATTCGGGAATATCCAGTGACATGTTAATCGTCCGCGCAATGTTTTCAATGGCCGATGATGATCCCGAGGTCATTAAGAGACGGATTCAGGAGCACACCGAGTATCGTAAAAAAACCCAGCCAACGGCCGGCCAGAGCGCAGGTTGTATGTTTAAGAACCCGGAGGGCGATTCTGCAGGCAGGCTGATTGATGTGGCGGGTTGTAAGGGAATGGTCGAAGGAGGCGCCATGGTGTCAGGGCATCACGGCAATTTCATAGTAAATCGAGGGAACGCCAAATCTGCCGATGCCCTGAGACTCATCAATCTTATCCGGAAAAGGGTGTTGGATCACACCGGCATAGCGTTGACCCTGGAAGTCAGGTTGGTGGAGAACCTATGAGACGTACGTGGTGGCGGGTCGTTAAAAGGTTTGTCCTACTGGTTTGCAATCTGGCGCTCGCAACAGGTGCGATCAAAGCTTCGATCATGGGAGGCGAGGCTTTGCGTCACTGGATGTTGACAGCACCTGACTTCGACATTGTGGATATTTCGGTTTACAATAACGATCTGATAACATCCGATGAAGTGATATTACTCTCCGGATTGAACATTGGGACCAACATCTTTCAAGCTGATCTGAATCTCGCGTATCATCGTTTAGAAAGTGATCCCCGTTTCATGGATGTATTCCTGCGACCTGAGTATCCGAACCACATTTCTATTTTTGTGGATGAAAAACGCCCGGTCGCATACATCCAATTAGATAGGATGTACGGACTCGATGAAGATGCCGCGGTTATACCCTTGACGACGACCGAAAGACTACCGGACTTACCCGTAATCACGGGTTCCGGCAATTTGAGACCCGATATGTTCGAGACGTCTGGCGAAGGTAGGGTTAACCCATCTGCCGAGAATGAATTTTCATTGATTCAAGCACTTTACATCATCGAGAAATTAAGAAGTCATTCCTCGGAAATGCTTAGTAGGATTTCCGAGGTTTACATCGCGGATCCCATTGATCCTATTTTGTTTACGACCGAGGACGGAATAGTTGTTAGAATTGGTGTGGGAAGTCTTACTGATAAACTGGAACGGCTTGACAGCATGTTAACCCAACTGGAAAATGTGGACATAAAAACGCCTATTATTGATCTTCGTTTCAGGGATCAGGTTATTATCAGGCCGATAATTACAGCTCGGCAACCCGCGGAACAATCTTGACGAACGCAATGGAATGAGGGTAATAATGGCTGACGAAATCATCGCAGGATTGGACATCGGAACGACTAATGTTTCAGTGATAATCGGCGAGCCGGACGGGGCAGATCTGAACGTCCTGGGCATCGGAACATCACACTCGGAAGGATTACGTCGCGGTGTGATTGTAAATATGGACAAAACGGTACAGTCTATTGCCCAGGCTGCCGAGGAGGCAGAGACTGCGGCCGGGGTCGAGATAGATTCCGTGTACGCGGGCGTTGCCGGCGAGCACATTCAAAGTGTGAACAGCCGCGGTGCGATTGACATACCACGCGGGGACCTGGGTATCACCCAGAAGGACATCAGGCGGGTTTTTGAGGCGGCCCAGGCATCACAGATTCCTATGGACCGGGAGTTGATACATCTTTTACCCCAAGAATTTATCGTGGACGATCAACGGGGGATACACGATCCCATCGGGATGCACGGCGTAAGACTGGAAGTTCTAGTGCATGTCGTTACAGGCGCCATCACGTCGGTCCAGAATCAATACAAATGCATCAAGCAGGCCGGTCTTGGTATTCGAGATATGGTTCTTGATTCATATGGTTCCAGCTTTGCAGTACTTTCGAACGATGAAAAAGAACTGGGTGTGGTGCTACTCGATGTAGGAGGGGGCACGACAGACATGGCATTGTTCTTCGAAGGAAGTATAAGACATTCCGCAGTGATTCCACTGGGAGGACGGAATATAACGAGTGATATCGCTATCGGCCTCAGGACTCCTCTGGAGCAGGCGGAAGAAATTAAGCGGGAGCATTGTAGTGCCGTCACCCGGTCTTCCGAAGATGATTCATTAATAGAAGTTCCCGCCGACGGGGATCGTCCCACAAGGAAAGTGTCGAGTGAACAGTTGAATTCCATCGCCGGGCCTCGTATGGAGGAGATTTTTTCCTTCGCCAATAGGGAGATGAAGAAAAGCGGTTATTATGACTTGCTCGGTGCCGGGGTTGTCATTACTGGTGGCGGTGCCTTGATGCCCGGGACCGTTGATCTCGCCGAACAGGTATTCGGGATGCCCGCCCACATCGGAACACCCCGTCGAGTCAGTGGTCTCGTTGAATCGGACACGGCGCCTATGCATGCCACAGGCATCGGTCTGATAATGTACGGCATGGAATCACACGATCACAAGGAGTGGAATGGATACTTGGGGAATAGTCTAATCGGCCGGATGGCCGGTCGAATGAAGCAGTGGTTTGAAGATCTTTCATGAAGAACCGTGACACGGTTTAGTTCGGTGCCGTGTTCAATCACAGTCACACGAATCAGGAGGTTTAATCATGGTGACGTTTGGTTTTGACACCAATCCAAGTTTGTATGCCCGTATGAAGGTCATTGGGGTCGGTGGTGCGGGGGGGAATGCCGTGAATCATATGATCGCCGAAGGTGTACCCGGTGTGGAATTTATGGTGGCCAACACGGACGCACAAGACCTGGCAGAGTCGAACGCCCGGTTTAAAATTCAACTCGGTAGAGAAATCACAAGAGGACTGGGTGCGGGCGCCGACCCTGACACCGGTAAGAAAGCTGCGGAAGAAAGCCGTGATGAGATCACCGAACACCTGGCGGACCTTGACATGGTATTCATTACGGCGGGTATGGGCGGTGGTACTGGAACCGGCGCCGCGCCGGTAATCGCACAGATCGCCAAAGAACGGGGAATACTGACGATTGGCGTCGTAACGAAACCATTTAAGTTCGAAGGCCCTAAACGCATGCAGCACGCAGAAGCGGGCTTGGCCGAGTTGAAAGAATTTGTGGACACGGTCGTAGTCATACCGAATCAGAAACTTAAGGACGCGGTCAGCAAAGAGACTACGTTCAAAGATGCTCTGAAATATGCCGACGACGTACTGCTCCATGCCACGCGCGGCGTATCCGATCTGGTTACGCTTCCGGGTCTGATCAACGTCGATTTCTCCGACGTCCGCACCACGATGCACGAAAAAGGTGATGCGTTGATGGGTACGGGATCTGCGGACGGTGAGAATCGCGCCAAAGAAGCGGCCCACCTTGCCATGACACATCCGCTGCTGGAAGATCTTGAAATCAATGGGGCTCAGGATATTCTGGTGAACCTGACCGGAGGGCACGATCTGACCCTTTTCGATGTGGATGAGGCCATGACCGCTGTCCAGGACGCCGCGAGTAATCCCAATGTCATCCTTGGTACGGCGCTCGACGAATCTCTCGAGGGCACCGTGCGGCTTACGCTCATTGCTACCGGTCTCGGGACTGCCGCCAGTACCAAAGAAGAGATGGTGCGAAATCTGGTCCAGTTCCGGCCTGACCTTCCCAATGACCAGGACATGCCGACTTACAAACGCGATCAGAAGCGCACTCCGCCGGAAGATGTCGTAATGCCGACGGGGTCAGCCGGTGCGGAGCCTGCTGCTTTAGCAGTACCTACCTACATACGCCCGGATGACGTGGAGACGCCGGCGGATGATATCGCAAAACCCACTAGCTCAGCCGACACCGAGTCTGCTGATTTTGCAGTACCTACCTACATGCGCCGCAGGCGAAGTTTCGGCACCTGAAATTTACGGAACAGGACTCGGAAAAACGAGCCCTGAACCGATAGGTACCATTCGCGAGTACAATGGTCAACATTGAAGCCATGATTCGTCTAGAATCATGGCTTCTTTGTCTCCGTAACCAACTGGACCGGAGTGATTTTTAAAAATACACTCATGACCGGCTGTTTACATTTAATTGTGTTGACAAAAAAGTTCACGGCCATTATTATTAAGGTATATAATACCCGTACATTCTATCTATATCCATGGGCTACAGCCATATTCCCCGATCGGGATTTTTTAACGTCTATTTTCGTTTGTACCCCGGTTTCGATTTTACGTCCAGGCAAGCCTGTCGCTAATCATTGATCAGGAAGGATGACTTTTATACGATCATGTCTGAAAAAGGCCTTGCCCCCCAGTACGATCCAAGACCTGTTGAGCACAAATGGTACTCTTTCTGGTTAAAGAACGACTTATTTCGCGCTAACCCCGATACCGGTCGCCCCCCCTTCACGATCGTCATTCCTCCGCCGAATGTAACGGGAATCCTGCACATCGGTCATATTCTTAACAACACCGTCCAGGATATACTGATTCGCTGGAAACGGATGCAGGGCTACGAAGCATTGTGGATGCCGGGTACAGACCACGCAGGAATCGCTACCCAGGTTGTTGTGGAAAAGATGCTGGCCGGTAGAGGGATACAGAAAAAAGAAATCGGACGCGATCGGTTTATCCGTGAGGTATGGGAGTGGCGTGAGCAATACGGGGGCACCATAATTGAGCAGCTTAAACGCCTTGGCGCTTCCTGCGACTGGCCCCGTGAGCGGTTTACGATGGATGAGGGCCTGTCAAAGGCCGTATTGAAAGTTTTTGTCGAACTTTACGACAAAGGCATAATTTACAGAGGATACCGAATCATAAACTGGTGTCCACGGTGTAACACTGCGCTCTCGAATGAAGAAGCTATCCCTAGGGAAGAAAATGGGTCCCTCTGGGTGATTGATTACCCATTGAAGGACGGCACAGGCAAGGTATCCATAGCCACCACTCGTCCAGAGACCATGCTTGGAGACACCGGCGTGGCAGTTCATCCGGACGATCCGCGGTATACAGGACTAATTGGGAAAACACTTGAGTTACCGCTGGTCGGCCGCGAAATCCCTGTTGTCGGGGATGCGGAACTGGTGGATCCGGAATTCGGCACCGGTGCGGTGAAAGTGACACCGGCCCATGATCCGAACGATTTTGTTATGGGGCAGAAGCACAATCTACCTCAGATCCTGATCATGGATGAACTGGGCAAAATGAATGAAAACGCCGGTACCGATTATGAGGGTATGGAGCGTTTCGAGGCACGTGAAAAAATAGTCAAGGATTTGGAGGAGAAAGGCTTAATTGTGCGTGTAGAACATCACACGCACGCAGTTCCCCATTGTCAACGCTGTGATACCATACTCGAACCCTATCTTTCAAGGCAGTGGTTCGCCCGGATGAAACCCCTGGCGGATCGACTGTTGAAAGCGCTCGATGCCGATGGTATTCCGTCGTTTACACCGGAACACTGGGTTAAAACGTACCGGCACTGGCTTGAAAATATCGAAGACTGGTGTATCTCCCGTCAGTTATGGTGGGGCCACCGGATTCCTGTCTGGTATTGTGACGACTGTGACCACGTGTATGTTGGGACGGATCGCCGGACGGACTGTCCTGAATGTAACAGCCGAAATATTCGACAGGATGAGGACGTTCTGGATACCTGGTTTTCATCCGCGCTCTGGCCATTCTCAACGATGGGGTGGCCAGAGGAGACCGAAGATCTGAAGTATTTTTATCCCACATCCGTGCTCGTCACCGGCCATGATATCCTGTTTTTCTGGGTTGCCCGCATGATGATGATGGGATATGAGCTCATGGGTGAAAGGCCGTTCGACGACGTGTATCTGACCAGCCTGGTGCGTGATGCCAAAGGGCGTAAGCTCAGCAAATCACTGGGCAATTCACCGGATCCCATTCATATCATGGACACGTACGGATCAGACGGTCTGCGGATGGCCATGATGCTCATGGCGCCGCATGGTCAGGACATCCTGTATGCCGATGAGCGCATGGAAACGGGGCGTAACTTCGCAAACAAACTCTGGAACGCCGCCCGATTTGTATTGATGCATCAGGAGGAAAAGTTTTCAGCGATACATTCGAGTTCGGAGCTTTCCGACCGGTGGGACTGCTGGATCCTCCATCGACTTGGACAGACGATTCAAAATGTGACAGAGGCCCTGGACAGATATGCATTTCATGAAACCGCCCGGTTACTTTATGACTTTCTTTGGCACGATTACTGTGATTGGTATCTCGAGGTTATAAAACCACGCCTCTTTAACGAATCCGACATGGAATCCCGTGATGACGCCAGGCGCGTATCACTGCACGTGCTGGAACAAACATTACGATTGCTGCATCCGATTATGCCATTTATATCGGAGGAAATTTGGCAACAATTGCGAAACTATTTTAAAACCGAAGGGGCACAGATCAGCATTATGAAATGTGAATGGCCCACGGATACGGGTAACATTGCCAATGAGATTGCGGAAGGTGAGATACGGCTGCTTCAGCAATTAACCGGTGCCATTCGCGAAGTCAGGGCGGATTTCAGCGTTCCTCCAAGCAAGAGAATGCAGGTGATTTGCCATGTTCCCGATCCTGAAATGCGCACACTGATCATGGACGCGGAATCTAACCTCTCCAACTTGGCCACCGCAGAGATTTCAATCGAGCAGAATGGCGCGAAAAATGTACGCCCTCCGCTTTCGGCGGCCGGGATTCTCCACGGCATGGAATTTTTCGTCCCTCTTGCCGACCTGATAGATGTTACCGTTGAAAGTGCTCGACTGACTAAAGAAAAGGATCGGGTTACCAGGGAGGTCAGAAAGGTCGAAGCACGTCTATCGAACGAGAAATTTGTAACCAAAGCGCCCGAGGAAGTCGTGGCAAAGGAAAAGGACAAGCAGAAGCGCTACGAAGACTTACTGGAGCGGTTAGAACGGAATCTGTCTGTAATTCAGGAAACGGAATGAATCGTGTCAATCGGTAAAGGCGATACCACTGAAAAATTTGTAGATCTCCATACGCACACCACCTGTTCAGACGGGTCGATGACGCCTGCCGAGCTGGTGCACCGTGCCCGGCAAAATAACCTTCAAGCGATCGCTGTAACCGACCATGATTCCATCGAAGGAATCAAAATGGCGTCTGCGGCGGCCCAGGGATTGGAAATTGTACCCGGGGTCGAGCTCAGTGCCACAGAAGGCCATACGGATGTACATATCCTGGGTTACTACTTCTACACCGCCCATGGTGAGTTGCTGGAACACCTCGAAACGTTCAGGTCCGGACGGTTTCGCCGAGCCGAACGTATGGTCAAAGTACTTAACGAATTAGGGCTTGACATCACACTTGATGCGGTCCTCGAGAAGGCCGGAGGAGAAACGGGCAGCATCGGGCGTCCACACGTGGCCCAAGCCCTGGTCGACTCCGGCTTCGTGGGGTCTATAAATGAGGCCTTCAGGAGATACATAGGCAACGATGGTCCTGCCTACGTAGAAAAACATGTGATATCGGCTGCGGATGCCATCGATTTGATCCGATCCGCCGGTGGCATGGCAGTTATGGCGCACCCCGGTTCAACACGCCGCGACGAATTGATACCGAAGTTTGTGGAGGCGGGCCTCGCCGGCCTGGAGGTGTATCATCCGGAACATAGTCCAACGGAACAAAGATATTACAGGCAATTAGCAGAAAAACACGGGCTCGTTGTGACAGGGGGGACAGATTACCACGGTCCGCGCGAAGGGCGTGCCGATCTGGGTGATCTTCGCATCCCCTATCAAATCCTGTCGACGATGCGCCTTAGGTGGAAGTCTGGAAACTGAGATTGAGATATATCCTAAATGTAGTCACCATCAAATTCAGGAGACTTTGACACATGTCATTTAATTGGTCCACAATGCTCTCCAATGACATCGGAATCGATCTAGGAACGGCCAACACACTCGTGTATGTGCGTGGACGTGGAATCGTAATTGATGAACCGTCTTATGTCGCTGTGGATACTAGGACCAAAAAGGCGGAGGCCTTCGGTGCTGAAGCCAAGGAAATGCTTGGGCGTGAACCCCCCAACATCAAGGCCGAACGGCCATTGCGCGACGGTGTGATTGCAGATTTCGACCTGACGGAAGAGATGATCCGCCACTTTATCCGCCGGGTCCTGAAGAATCCATTTTTAATTCGCCCCAGGGTAGTTGCCTGTGTTCCATCGGGAATTACAGGTGTCGAAAAACGAGCGGTCCGTGATGCGGCGGAACGTGCGGGCGCCAAGGATGTCCGGTTGATTTATGAACCGATGGCCGCAGCCATCGGAAGTTCATTGCCGGTTGAGGAGCCCGTCGGCAGCATGGTAATAGATATCGGCGGTGGAACCTCCGAGATTGCGGTTATTTCTCTTGGTGGTATCGTTACGTCCGACTCAATTCGTATCGGCGGCGATGAAATGGACCAGGCAATTATACAGCACCTCAGAAAAACGTATAACCTTTCTATCGGCGTGCGCATGGCCGAACTGATTAAGAAAACGTTGGGCTCGGCATATCCCGTCTTCGAAGAAGAACTGGAAATGCAGGTCAAAGGATTGGACCTCGTCGGGGAAACCCCTAGGGCGGTCACGGTGAATTCGGGTGAAATCCGCGAGGCACTTTCCGATCCGGTAAACAGTATCATCGCAGCTGTCAGACACACGCTTCAGCAAACGCCTGCAGAACTGGCAGCTGATATTATAGACAGGGGCATCGTAATGAGCGGTGGCGGTGCCCTGCTTAGAGGGTTTGACGAGCGGATCCGGGCAGAAACGAACCTACCGGTCCGAGTAGACGAAGAATCCAAGACCTGCGTGGTTAAGGGCACCGGCAAAATCATTGAGAACTTCAGCAGTTATGAAGCGATGCTGGAAATATTGAGAGATTAATTTAGTGCCTCGACTGTTCTCGAAATTATACCGTCACCGGCAGACGGTGACACTCGCGCTGACGACACTGATCTCGGTTGTTCTACTGTCGTTATCTCCCCAGAATCAGGTCCTGGTAAGCAACAGAGTGATGGTCACCGTGCTGCCACCGGTCCAGAAGGTGTTCTCGTTTATACCGTCCTTTTTGAATCTGCGGCATGAGAACAGATTATTACGGGAAGAACTGGCCCAGTCGCTGATGCAGAACACTGAACTGCGTGAGAGTACCCTGGAGAACCAGCGGTTACGACAGTTACTGGGGTTTAAACGGCGAAAGAATTACATTTATCTTCCGGCGGAAGTGGTCGCCCATGATGTGGATAGGGTACAAAACGGCCTTGTAATCGATTTAGGAATCAAGGACGGAGTCGGGCAGTATATGGCTGTCGTGACACCCGATGGATTGGCTGGCCGTGTTGTAGAAACTGGTCCGCACTTCTCGATTGTTCAACTGTTGACCGACCGCAGCTGTCGAATCAGTAGCATCGTTGAACGCAGCCGGGTTAAAGGTACGATTTCCGGTCGATTGTATGGCGGCCTTGAACTCAGATTGCCGCTCAGAGCGGATATTAGATTGGGGGATGCGTTAGTGTCATCAGGCCTTGGCGGCACATTTCCGCCCGGTTTGCTCGTGGGTAGTGTGCAGGGTGTGAAGATGGAGGACACCGGGATTTTAAAACAGATTGATATTGAACCGGTAGTCGATTTTGACAGGCTTGAAGAAGTATTTGTAATTGTTCCTCGTTCACTGTCAGAAACCGATTCAATGGCCTTTAACTACTTTGGGGATCACCTGTATGCCCATGGAAATTCAGATGATAAATTGAGTACTGCGCGTTGAGAAGGTGATATGTTGATTCGCGGAATCGGACTAGTCCTCCTGTCATTCATTATTCAAACCACGATTGCTGACGACCTGGCACTGTTCGGCGGCCGGCCGGACTTTTTATTTATCATCCTGGCTTACATGTCACTGGCGTACGGTTCGACGACAGGCATGATCTTGGGATTCTCTGCCGGTCTCCTTCAGGATTTTTACGGACCTGCGTCAAATCTTGGGCTCAACGCGTTATGTAAGACCCTCGTCTGCTTTGGTATCGGACTGGGAAAAGACGGATTGCAAAAGGAAGTTTTTCTTATCATGCTTTCGGTTTTAGCGATTGGAATGCTTCTGCATGAGATACTGTATTTCCTGATCTATGTTGATTTTGACGTATCTGTGTTTTTTGAAATGATGTGGCGTAGGTCTCTGCCGGCCTGGGTTTATACCTGTATTCTGGGTGCAGTCCTGGCCAGCGCCCTAAAATTCCGTAGGGGATCATTCGATGGCAAGCGGCTATTCCCGGAATGACGACCTGGTCCAACGACGTCAGGGTTACATTGTGGGTGGTTTCATTACCCTCCTGTTTCTTGTCCTGATCGGCAGACTTTACTTTTTTCAGGTCATAGAAGGCGAAAAATATATCTCCGAATCACGCAGCAACAGCATTCGCGCGGTTACGCTCGAAGCACCCAGGGGATTGATCTTCGACAGGAACGGGACCGCGCTAGCCGAAAACCGAGCGTCTTATACGATTTCAGCTATCCCAATCGAAATATCGGACGACACCATCGCCAGGCTCGGAGACCTTATAGGACGGAATTCTGAAGATCTTAGAAATAAGATCAGGGACCGTTCACTGAACCGTTTTAAACCTGTCGCGCTCCAGCGGGATGCCCCCTTTGAAATCGTATCCCGGGTAGAAGAACATATTATAGAGCTACCAGGCGTGACCGTAGAAATAGGACCGACCCGGTTGTACCCCTATGGATTCCTCGGGTCCCATTTTCTTGGGTATGTTGCCGAGGTCAACAGAGAACAGCTGGAGCGTTTTAAGGCTAAAGGGTATTTGGCAGGCGATTTAATCGGGAAGAGCGGCATTGAGAAAGTCTACGAGGACCATCTCAGGGGGCAGAACGGTATAAAATATGTTGAAGTCAATGCCCGGGGGCAGGAAATTGGGCCATTTGATGGAGTCGATCCTGTTATTCCGATACCCGGTGATAATGTTCATCTGTCTATCGATGCCAAAGTTCAGCTAACAGCCGAACAAGCGATTCCGGATTCACTCGCAGGCTCACTCGTTGCTATTGATCCTCGAAATGGGGAAGTGCTTGCGTTCGTGAGCAAACCCAATTTCGACCCCAATCTGTTTCCGACCGGCATATCACAGTCTAACTGGAAAGCCATAAATGAACATCCCCGGAAACCGTTGCTGAACCGTGTGACACAGGGCCTTTACCCCCCCGCCTCTACCATGAAAATTGTTACCGGTGCCGCCGGTATAGAGGAGCAGCTTACAGAGGGGGGCACACGGTTCCAGTCATACCTGTCTTGCATTGGAGGTTACAGGATCGGGAACAGGTGGGCGCGGTGCTGGCACCGGGGTCACGGAAATCTCGATCTGAACGGGGCGCTTGTTAATTCCTGTGATGTGTATTTTTATCAATTGGGCCTCAGGCTCGGACTGGACATCTGGGCCGGATACGCCCGCATGTTCGGACTTGGCTCGAAGACAGGTGTCGACATCGGCGAGGAAAAAACGGGTACGATTCCCGATATGGCCTATTTTACCGGGAGCAAGGACAAGGTCTGGACCAGGGGTAAAATGTTGAACGTTGCCATAGGGCAGGGGGAGGTACTGGTGACCCCCGTGCAGATGTCCGTTTTGATGGCGGCCGTCGCCAATAACGGCATTATATACACCCCCAATCTTATGAGATCGATTGAATCACCTGGGGGCGAAGTGATCGTCACCTCAGAGCCCAGTATTAAAGATTCCATCAGGGTAAACCCTGAAACCATGCAATTTATAAAGACTTCCCTGGTGAATGTCGTAAACACGGGTACCGGCGCGCGCGCGAGGATTCGTGAGTTTCAGGTGGCAGGAAAAACTGGAACGGCGGAAAATCCGCATGGTGAGGATCATTCATGGTTTGTCGGGTATGCCCCGGCGGATCAGCCAACAATCGCCGTCGTGACCATACTTGAAAATGCGCCGCACGGGGCGGCCGTCCCCATCGTTAGGAGGGTGATAGAATCACACCTAGTCGATGAGACGGAGTTTCCCGTGGCCAGGCTGCTGTCCAACACGGGAACCCGGTACTGACGATGAATGAACGCACCGACCGCCCCATTCTCATCGTTACCAGTCTCCTGGCGTTGACCGGCATCCTCATGATTTACAGTGCCACCCACAATCAGACAGCGGTGGGTACCACACAGTATGTGATGCAATCGGGTTGGTTTATATTCGGCCTGATTGCCATGTATTGCACGTCATTGCTACCCACCCGTTTCCTCCAGACTATTACCGTACCGGTGTTTGTGCTCACAGTCCTTGCCCTGGCCGCAACTTTAATGACAGATTCTGTGAAGGGTTCCAGCCGCTGGTTGCGATTTGGAGCTGTCGGCATTCAACCATCAGAGTTGGCCAAGATCGTCGTCATCATGGCTTTGGCACGGTACCTGGAGCGTCGCAGGCCCAGGTTGCATAATCCCGGCACAGTCACCGTTGCCTGCCTGATCGTTGGAGTTCCTGTAGCATTGATTTTAAAACAACCGGATCTGGGCACCTCGCTGGTATTCGGAGCCATATTGTGTTTTATGCTTTACTGGGCAGGCCTGGGGATCCTTGAACTGCTGCTGTTCGTCTCTCCCGTGGCAAGTGTACTCCTTTCGGTTGTCAGCGGGTTCGACTGGGTGGTCTGGACAGTTTTTATTGTTTCCCTTATTGCATTAATATACATCGCTCGTCCGCCGCCGGTAATCAGTGGGATCCTGTTGGTGATGCACATAGGCGTTGGCCTGGTCACGGAACCGCTATGGAACTCCCTGCACGATTACCAGCGATTGCGTGTGGAGACGTTTTTGAATCCACAGACCGATACACTCGGGGCCGGATACCAGATTATACAGTCGAAAATAGCCATCGGGTCTGGTGGACTGATGGGGCGTGGTCTCTTACAGGGATCGCAGACACAGCTGGCGTTCTTACCTGAGCAACAGACGGATTTCATATTCTCCGTGATTGGTGAAGAACTGGGTTTCCTGGGAACTATCATCATCCTTGGATTGTTTTACGTGCTTATCATTCGCAGCATCCAGATCGCCGTTAACGTTAAGGGGCGATATCAGAGTCTGCTGGCTGCCGGCTGTATTGCGGTTGTTACTTTCCATGTTCTTATGAACGTAGGGATGACAACAGGATTATTGCCTGTGGCCGGTGTCCCATTACCATTTCTCAGTTATGGCGGTTCATCATTGTTGACAAACATGGTAATGTGCGGACTCATACTTAACGTCTGGCGCCGGCGTTACGAATATTAACGGGCAGAAGATAAATACAATCATCTTTTGCATACTACTTTGCAGAATCAACCCATGAACAGGTGATATATGTATCCTATACTTTTTGAGCTGGGTCCCGTAGTCATTCGTGGATACGGTGTGATGCTCGCTCTTTCATTTGTCACAGGTATTTATCTGGCGCTCCACAGGTCCGAGGAACGGGGGCTAAAGCACCACCATATGGTGAATTTATGTCTCCTTGTAATCATCGCCAGCATCGTCGGAGCCCGTATTCTCTATGTTATACCGCACTGGGAGGAGTTTAGTGCCCACCCGCTCGATATCATCAGTCCATTCCAGAGTTCCGGTTCCATCGGTTTAACGGGACTCACGATGTATGGCGGCTTCATCGGTGCAATTATTTCCTCCCTCTGGTTTCTGAATCGACATAAGCTCCCTGTCTGGCGGGCAACGGACGCCTTTGCGCCGTCGATTGCCCTGGGAATTGGTGTCACCAGGATAGGTTGCTTTTTAAATGGATGCTGTTTTGGTGTGCCCAGCGACGTGTCGTGGGCACTCGAATTTCCATCCAATAGCGCAGCGGGATCCTTCTTCCCGGATGCCTTGCTTCATCCCGCCCAGGTATACAACGCTATTTTGGGTTTCGCAATGTTCGGATTGTTGATGTGGTTAGATCGTAAAGAACGATTCGATGGATACCTTTTTGCGGTATTGCTGATCCTTGAGCCCATAACCAGGTTTATTGTAGATTTTTTCCGTTATTACGAATCCAGCATGGTTCTCACGACACTCGACAGCGTTCCTCTCTCCGTGAACCAGGGTATCAGTCTCGTAATCTGCGGCCTCGGCTTCTTACTCTTCGTACGCCTGCGAAATCAGGAAATGCGCCGGCAGTTCAGGAAGGCAGAGCAAAGGAAACGCCGACAGGCCAAAGTAACCGGGAACGCCTGAAAACTTTGACCTGATTGGATACTACCCCAATATCCAAGATACTGGCCCAATACCCACGCGTGGAGCCGCCGCATGGCTCTGGTTAAAAATGTGTACAAGCTTTCCACTGTCATTTTGCTGGTGTTGGGGCTGAACGGTTCAGGGCCGGCATCCGCCCAGTTATGGAATGACGATTCTATTGTTATATCCGATCGGGGCCGGACGGGCGGCAGGTTGCTTTCCGGGTTCGGTTGGACACGTATCTCGCCTAATGATACCGGCAGCGCCATAAATTACGCCACCATCAGCCTGCACCCTGATTTCACCAGGGGAAAGTTCCGGGCGGGTCTTGCGATCGATCTGCTCGTCAATAAGGAGAACGATCCCGGTGGCAGTCGCATCAAACAGGCGGATCTTAAACCGGGCCATCTGTTCCGATATATCCGATATGGCAATTATTCAGATCCATTCTATCTGCATGCGGGCGCACTTGACCGAATTTCCCTCGGAAACGGATTTATCGTTTCTCGTTACTCAAACCAGATCGCGGATCAGAAACGGCGTACCGGTCTCTGGTTTCGGGTAGACAGAGAACAAGGCGGTATCGAAGGATTTATCTCGAATGTCGGCACGCGGGAGATTTATGGCGCAAGGGCATTCATCCGGCCTGCCCGGGGACGGCTCAATAAGTTGACATTCGGAGTAACGATAGTGATTGATGATGATCCGAGCCGGGGTAGAACGGTTCTGCCGTCTCTTAGTGCGGAGGTTGTCGGGGCCGATATTTCGTATCCTATTAAAAAAAATCCAGGTTTTTCTTTAACCGGTTATGGAGATTTAGCGAAACTTTTAGACAGTGGTAGGGGAGGGGCCCTCGGGGTCAGGCTTCAGGTGCCAAGATTCCTGGGTTTGCTTTCACTCACGGTCCGGCTGGAACAACATTTCCTGGGAGGAGGATTCGTACCCGCTTTCTTCGATGAGACTTATGAGGTAACCAGTATACAGGCTGACGGGCAATCCAGGGTTGATCAACTCAGGTCTTTACCCGCATCCAGGGGCACGCTGGGAGCATTCGAGGCAATGATACCGAACCGGTTGAAGATAATGGCTTCTTACAGGACTTTTTACGGGCGTAATGCCCAGGGGATATTCCACGGAGAGGCCCATCTCATCCATCCGATCCCAAAACTGTCGATCCGGGCGGTTTATGATAAACAGGGTGTGGGACGCCTTGCGGACCTGCGGAAATTCGATAACAGGTCCATCGCCCTGGCGGAAGCCACATACGGGGTGTATCGGTTTTTGCTGATCGGTTGTGAGTACAGGTGGACGTTTGCGTTTGATGACAACCCGGATGTCCACACGTTTCGACCACTCGAAAGATTCTCCGCAAAATTGATGTTCGAGACTGTGTTTTAATTGCCATGACTGCCCTGCTTCGGATTCCCGAAACCATACACTTCATAAAACACATCACGAGGCGACGGGCACAGGTCGGGGCCTTGTTTAACTCCGCGCTGGACTTTGTTTTTCCTCCCTCATGCGCGTGGTGTTCCGGAATGGTTACAGCCATAGACCAGGTGTTGTGCACGACCTGCGTGAAAAGGATTCGCCCCGGTGAAGAATCAATACCTCAGGCAATATCACCGTCCGGGCATCTCGACAGGATAATCACGGCTGCCCGGTTCGATGAGATGTCGCAACAGCTGATTCACCGGCTCAAATACCAAAGAAAAAAGCATGTGGGCTTGTTTTTGGGTAAAACAATAGGAAAAATCATTGAAAATGATGAACGGACTGCACATATTAGGACGCTCGTACCTGTTCCATTACATAAGACTCGGCTACGGGAACGAGGCTATAACCAGAGTCAATTAATAGCACAGGGCATTGCCGCCATTACCAGTATCCCCGTACATGAGGATCTTATCGAACGCACGCGCAACACCCCGTCACAGACGACTCTTTCTTCAGAGGAACGGGTCGCGAATATGCGGAACGTCTTTCAGGTGGTCGATTCGGAATCAGCAAAAAATCGGGATATAGCGCTTGTAGACGATGTGTTGACCACCGGGGCGACCCTAGATAGCTGTGCCCGTGCCTTGAGACAAGCCGGTGCAACTTCCGTATGTGCCCTGGCGTTTGCCCATGTTTAGGAGGTTAGTAAACCGATGAATATCGGCATTTTAACAGGAGGAGGTGACTGTCCCGGACTGAACGCCGCGATACGCGCAGTCACCCGCAGGTCCATCGATTCCTACGGATCAACGGTCGTAGGAATACACAACGGATGGGCTGGATTGATTAACGGTGAAACCGAGCCCCTGAGTCTGTATGCGGTGTCGGGGATTCTGCATCGCGGGGGAACCATCCTGGGCACCTCCCGGACCAACCCGATGAAAAACGGTGAGGATGTCGCCAGGATAAAGGAAAACATCAAGAAATTCGAGCTGGATGCAGTAGTCGCGATTGGTGGCGAAGATACCTTAGGCGCGGCGGCACAGCTCAATGAGCAAGGCCTCCCCATGGTTGGCCTTCCCAAGACGATCGACAATGACATCGTCGGTACGGAATATACTTTTGGTTTCGATACCGCCGTTTCCATAGCAACAGATGCTATAGACCGCCTGCATACCACCGCGGAATCTCACCACCGTGTAATGGTGATCGAAGTAATGGGCCGTCATACCGGATGGATCGCGCTCAATGCAGGTACCGCAGGGGGAGCTGATTGCATCCTGATACCGGAAGACCCTGTGGAGATGTCCTACATCTGTGATCTTGTCAAGGGGCGCAAGCAGCGGGGCAAAACCTTCAGTTTAGTGGTAGTTGCTGAAGGTTTTATACCCCATGATGCCGATAAGTTTGTCGTGCAGGATGAGCAGCTCGATGAATTTGGCCATGTCAGGTTGGGTGGGATTGGCCACCTGATCGGTGCACAGATTGAAAATCTCACCGGTATTGAAACGCGTGTGACCATACTCGGTCACATACAGCGCGGAGGATCCCCGACGCCATATGACAGAGTACTCGCCACCCGATACGGCGTAGCAGCGGCTGATTTGATACACAAGGGGGAGTTCGGAAGAATGGTGGCACTTCAAGCGTCCAGGATCGAATCGATTCCCCTTTCGGATATCGTTGGTAAGGTACGGACTGTGGACCTGGATCTCTATGAGACTGCGAAAGTTTTTTTTGGGTAATTATCGAAAATGAACACTACCCATCGCCGGCCAATTATTGTCGGCAACTGGAAAATGAACACGACCCCGGATGAAGGTGGGCCACTGGCCGACGCAATCTGTAATCTGGCGGGTGACTTGACGGCTGTCGACCTGGTGCTATGCCCACCTTATACGGGATTACATGCTGTATCGGAAAGACTTAAGGGAAGCGGCATCGGTCTCGGCGCCCAGAATATGCACTGGGAATCTGAGGGGGCCTACACGGGCGAAATCTCAGCCAGAATGTTATTGACAGCGGGGTGTTCGCACGTTATATTAGGTCACTCTGAACGGCGTACCATTCTGGGTGAAACCGATGAAATTGTCAACCTTAAGGCACATCATGCTTTGGCAACCGGATTGACACCCATTCTCTGTGTCGGAGAAACCCTCGAGGAACGGGAGGCTGGCCGAACGCAGCAGGTAGTAACCGTTCAGGTGCACGAAGGACTTTCGGGGATTACTGCAGATCAACTTCGCCAGATCGTTCTTGCGTACGAACCCATCTGGGCAATTGGAACCGGGCGAGTAGCTACACCTGACCAGGCAAACCATGTCCACGGTACTATCCGATGTCTTTTGGAAGATATGGCGGGAGCCGATGTCGCCACTTCCGTTCGCATCCAGTATGGCGGAAGTGTTAAGCCCGAGAACGCGACTGATCTGTTGTCCCAGCCGGATATTGACGGCGCACTTGTAGGCGGCGCCAGTCTCGCGGCGGACAGCTTTGTTGGCATAGCAAGAGCGGCCGTATAGGATATGGGTCACTGCCCGGTGGGTTACGGGCGAATAACTCCGTAGGGAGTCGGAATTATGGGTACATTTGTAGTTGTCATCCACGTACTAGTTTGCGTGGTTCTGATCGTATCGGTGCTTCTCCAGTCCGGAAAAGGCGGTGGGCTTTCGAGTGCGTTCGGTGGTGGAGGCGGCGCCGCCGGCGGCATGTCCAGCCAGATGTTCGGCGGAAGAGGAGCAGCATCATTCCTGAGTAAAGTAACTGCCATCGTAGCCGTACTGTACATGGTCCTGGTGATCGGTCTTAACCTGATGCCGTCCGAGGTGCAGGGACCGCGAAGCATCATACAGGAAGAGGCCCTGAAAAACCAGCAGGCCTCACCCGCACAGGGATTACCCACGGTACCGGCAGAAGGGCAGCCGGCAGCAGCCGAGCCCACCACACCTGAAATGCCTGCGGCGCCCGATGACGGGGACGCCGGAACGACCCAGCCACAATAGTCAAGGGCCGAAGTGGTGGAATTGGTAGACACGCTGTCTTGAGGGGGCAGTGGGAGAAATCCCGTGCGGGTTCAAGT
>CAYYIS010000030.1:0-64199 GCA_964470965.1 uncultured Gemmatimonadota bacterium
AGCTGCTGACCTAGAAACTGATCGAGGTTGGGCGTTTGCTTGAGTGCGACCTGAGAGCCGGGTAGGAACGCATCCACCCCGAACAGATCAACCACAAGTCCTCCCTTGATTCGGCGCAGGATCTGACCGTCGACCATCGTTTCAGCTTCATAGGAATCTTTAATCCTATCCCACACTTTCATGAAGTCAGCTTTTTGCTTGGATATCACCAGCTGGCCTTCCTGGTCTTCAATGCTTTCCAGGAACACTTCTATATCCACGCCGACTACAATCTCATCGGGTTCGGTAAATTCGGACATGGGTATGGAACCTTCCGATTTAAACCCGACATCCACGATCACATCACCGCTTTCGATGGCGACCACACGCCCCTGCACGATTTCGCCTTCGGTGATGTCCTTCATGGTTTCATCGTAAAGTGCGATCATTTCCTCGAACTCTTCAAAGGTATATTCACTGGTTTCCGGCTCGTGCCATTTCGGAAATTGAGCGGGTTTCCGTTTAGGCTTGGCTTCCTCGGTTACCACTACCTCTTCTTTTATTTCTTCCACAACTTCTTCCTGTGGGTCCGCTGGCTCCTTAACTTCTGCCGTCTCAGCGGTTTCGACGGGTGACGAAGACTCTTCGAGTGTCTCCTCTTGAGTCTCCTGGGTTTCCTCCGACATGAGTACCTGCCTCCTTATGTGGTAAAAATTCGGCCCTTGGAATTAGACATTGCTGAAAAGGACTGCTTTGTCTGAGGCCGCTTAGTAGTGCCAATCGCCAGATCCCCATCCTGTTGATTTTTCAGGTGGGGAGGGTGTTGCAATTACTTGCTCTGCCCATTGAATCCTGAAGCAGTTTAATTGTACAATTAATCGATATTTCCTCTTCAATAAAAATGGCTTCCTTAATCTGTTCCTGCAACAGACCTTAATTCTCTCACTTCGGTCTCCGTCAGGTAACGCCAGCATGAACCCTTGAGACTACCAAGATGGATAGGTCCAACGCGTAGCCGTGTCAATCCACAGACTTCGAATCCGATATGCCGAAACATCAAGCGGATCTGGCGTTTTCTGCCTTCTTTCACAGTGACCAGAAGCGATGTCTTTCGCCTCGACGCGGAATCTATATGAATCTTGGCCGGACCGGTCAACCGGCCGTCGAGCAATATACCCCTTTCAAGACTACTCAACTGATCCGGGCTTGGAATCCCCCTGACTTCGACCCTGTATTCTTTTTCTATTTGGTACCTGGGATGGGTTAACGCGTTGCTCAGGGCCCCGTCGTTTGTTATCAGCAGTAACCCATCAGTATCAAAATCCAATCGCCCCACCGGGTAAATGCGCTCCGGAATGTCCTTAAGGAGTTCCATCACGGTTTTTCTACCATGCGGATCGGTGACCGTCGTAAGATAGCCCACCGGTTTATTCAACATGCAATAAACCGCATGGCGCCGAAGTATCACCATGCGACCGTCAAGCTTCACTTCATCAGATTCCGGATCGACCAGAACACCCATTTCTTCCAGTCTGTTACCGTTTACTGTGACCCTGCCGGCCCGAATGATCTCATCGCTTCCTCTGCGGGATGCGATACCCGCCTCGGCGAGGAATTTATTCAGTCTCATCACGGTCGAATATCGGCGCGTGGGGTGTCGGGAAAAGCGATTGATCCTCTTCCAGGTCGTGCATTTCCAGATCCCGATCCCGCAACATTTCTTTCAGTTCATCAATTTTGGGAAGGTCCGTCAGTTTGTTCAACCCAAAATACTTTAGAAACTCATCTGTCGTAGCGTAAAGAATCGGCCTACCGACACCCGTGCCCCTCCCGGCTATCCTAATGAGACTTCGATCGAGCAGGGTCCTCAGGACACCGTCCACATTCACGCCCCTGATCGCTTCAATCTCAGTCCGGCTGATGCGTTGCCTGTAAGCAATAATGGAGAGACATTCCAGGGATGCCTGAGACAACCTCGAAGGGATCCTTCCCCGATACACACGGCTGATCCTGCGGGCATATTCCGGCCGCGCCCCGAACTGATATCCGCCGTCAACTTCGACAATCTGAAAGCTTTGGGGCGCTGTAGCATAGGCTGCATTGAGCTCATCGATACACGCCTTGATGGCGTCACGGTCAAATCCGTCTAAGATCTGACTCATCTCATTCAGGGACAGCGGCATGTCTGAGGCAAACAAGATTGCTTCAATGACCGACTTATGGACCACTTCTTCTGTTTCTTCCGACATCTATCCACCTGATATTCTATGCTTGCTGCCGCACCAGCCAGATATCACCGAGTGTCTCTGACTGCTGGACGCCTATTTGACGCTGGCGAATAAGTTCCAGTAGCGCAAGGAATGTAACCACAATGTCTTGCCGTGTTTTTACCAGTTCGAATAAATCCTTAAAGAAAACACCCTCTTTTGTATCAAGGGAATACATAATCGCATCCATTTTTTCTTCGATTGAAACATTTTCACGTTCAATTGTTCGGGCGAGATCATCGTCCGCCCTGTCGAGAACTCCCTTGAAGGCCCGAATAAGGTCCCAGAGGTTGAGATCGAGTTTGATTTCCTCGACTAAATCTTCTGGACTGATGTCTTCATCGATGTAGTCATCAGCTGCCGGTCGAAAAAAAACATCGGTCTGGGCCTCTTCATGTTCCCCCAGAACCGAGGCTCCTTCTTTGAACTGCCGGTACTCCACCAGCCGGCGAACCAGTTCTTCCCGCGGATCTTCAAGCTCCTCGTCTTCCTCTATCAGACGCCTTGGCAGCAGCATTTTGGATTTAATACGCAGGAGCGTTGCCGCCATAAGCAGAAAGTCACCGCCCACTTCAAGGTCGAGGGACTTCATGATATCAAGATACTCAAGGAACTGCTTTGTGATAAGCGCGATTGGAATATCGTAGATATCTATTTCGTTTTCCTGAATCAAGAACAGAAGCAGATCCAGCGGCCCATCGAAATTTTCCAGCTTCACCTGATACGTCATAGGGTCCCCTACCGCAGAAACAGATACGGGCGCCAGGCGTGATCACCAACGCCGATAAAATCCCGAATAAAATGGATTCTGGTCGGTTGCCGCGGCTTACGAAGCAGCTCCATGCTGGCCTGACTGAGGGTACGGTCTCCCTTTTTGTTATTACAGGCCTGGCAGGCGCAAACCAGGTTTTCCCAGGTATCCTCTCCCAACCTGTATTTAGGAATGATATGATCCACTGTCATAGGACCTCTGGTGGTGCCGCAGTACTGGCACTGGTGCCCGTCCCGTTTGATCACATTCTTGCGGGAGAGAATGATACCCGTATTGGGGATGCGGACGTACGCCATTAGACGAACGATACTGGGCAAAATAAAGGATTGGAAAGTTGCATGGATCATCTGATCACGATGCTCTACTATTTCGGCCTTACCCAGAAACACAAGGACGATCGCCCGCCTGGCGGTACATACGCTCAACGGTTCGTAATTCTGATTCAAAACCAGAACTTGAAGTTGTAGCATAACCTCGAGTCCCACCCAAGATTATCGACCTCAGAGAATGTCCAAATCTATCGCTAAAGGTATGTATTGTCAACTACTTTTTCATTTTTCCAAGTTGTTCGGGCGCAGTCTAGGTCGCAGTGAATTCATTAGATCGGCCAGTATCTGTCAACGGCGTCTCTTGCTCTTGATACTGTAACTGATATAATTTAAAATAAATCCCATCTTGTGAGATCAGTTCCTGATGTGTACCGATTTCCTGGATCTGCCCCTTGTGAAGAACGACGATCTGATCGGAATTCTGAATGGTAGAGAGACGGTGAGCAATCAGGATCGATGTTCTTCCCGTCATCAGTTTTTCCAATGCATCCTGTATCAAAAGCTCAGTTTCCGTATCGATGTTGGAGGTGGCTTCATCGAGCACAAGAATGGCCGGATCGTATGCCAGTGTTCGCGCAAAAGAGAGAAGCTGACGCTGGCCCACCGAAAGAGTGCTGCCGCGCTCGCTAAGAGTGTAATCGTATCCGTCGGGTATTTTCTCTATAAACGAGGAGGCATTGACGTGTCCTGCTGCCTCGACAATTCTATCATCCGATATCTCCTCGTTCCACAGCCTTACGTTTTCGCTTATAGTACCGGAGAATAGAAAGACATCCTGCAGCACCAGGCCGATGTGCCTGCGCAGGTCTTTCTGACGCATTTCTCGGATATCGACTTCATCCATAAGAATCCTGCCGCGCTGAACATCATAGAAACGGCAGATCAGACTGATGATGGTCGTCTTCCCCGCGCCAGTGGCACCCACAAATGCGGTTCGCTGTCCCGGCGCGACGGTAAATGACACATCCCGTAACACCCATTCCTCGTCTTTATAAGCGAACCAGACATTCTGAAATTCTATTTTCCCCTTTAAGGTGTCGATCTCACGTGGTTCGGGGAGGTCTTCAATTTCGGGCTTTTGGTCGAGCAACGCGAATAACCGCTCTGCAGCCGCCATTGCCGCCTGCATTGTGTTGTACTGTTCGCTCAGATTATAGATTGGGTTAAAAAACAACTGCACATACTGTATGAAGGCAATCAGGACGCCCAGAGACAGCGCGTTCTGAACGACCTCCCCGCCACCGTACCAAATGATGAGTCCAATGGCAACGGCACTAATGATCTCAACTGCGGGGAAAAATATAGCATAGTATCGAATGGTATGGATGTAGGCATCCTGATGACCGCGATTGGTTTCCTCAAATTCCTCGAAATTCTTATCCTCACGGTTAAACAACTGCACCACCGACATGCCCGTGATACTCTCCTGTAACGATGCGTTGATGCCGGCTACCCATTTACGCACCTCACGGAATGCATCTCGAACTTTCATCCGGAAAATCATGGCGGCCCATAATAAAACCGGTAGCACCAGGAGCGTGATAAGCGCCAGTTTCCAATCTAACAACATCATGGCGATCATAATGCCTACCAACGTGAATACATCTCCGAAGATATTGACAACACCTGAAGAAAACATCTCGTTCAAGGCTTCAATGTCGTTCGTCACACGGGTGATTAACTTGCCGACAGGGTTGCGGTCGTAATAAGAAAGCGATAATTTTTTCATATGCCGGTAAACCGCCATACGAACGTCAAACATGACGCGCTGACCGGCCATATTGGTCAGATAGATCTGCAGGAAACGGCACAGAAGAATCAAAAGCAACGTGAGGATGTACAATGAGCCCACCACATGGAGTCCATCCACATCACCGGAAACGATGTGGACATCGATAGCTGTTTTGGTGAGATACGGCCCAACAAGGCGCAGTCCTGCGACGCCCAGTAAAAGGAAGACAGAAACGGCGATATGCATTTTGTATGGCCTGAGGTAGGTAAGCAGACGTCTCATCAACTGACTGTCATAAGCGTTACCTGCTATTTCCTCATCCCTTTCGGCCTGACTCATTTTTTCTCATTCCAGGTTGTCAATGGCAGTTGATAATAACTGTTTGGCGTGTATACTTGCGTACAATCCTTTTTCCTGAATCAAAGTGTCATGCGTTCCCCGTGCGATGACCCTGCCTTCATCCAGGACGATTATCATGTCCGCGTCTTTGATGGTTGAAATTCGGTGGGAAACGATTATACTCGTGCGGCCTGCCATGAGGGCTTTTAAGCGTTTGAGAATTTCATCTTCCGTGTAGGTGTCTACACTTGAAAGTGAATCATCCAGGATCAGAATCTCCGGATCGGTGATCACAGCGCGCGAGATCGCTGTCCGCTGCTTCTGGCCACCGGACAAGGTCATCCCTCTTTCCCCTACCACGGTATCGAACTGATCCGGAAACCGCTCTATATCCCTGCGTATCTGTGAAGTTTCTGCAGCTTCTATTATCAATTCCATACCGGCCTCAGGTTTTCCGTACGCAATATTCCCACCAATTGAACGGGAGAACAGCAAAGAATCCTGCGGCACCATCCCTATTGATCTCCTTAATACATTCAAAGGCAATTCCCGTACGTCGCGACCATCGACAAAAATTGAATTTTTCGGTGGGTCATAGAGTCTTGCTACCAGATTCACGAGTGTACTCTTGCCCGACCCGGTAGGGCCTATGATAGCCAAAGTTTTACCCGCCTGCAGATCGAACGAAATATCATGAAGCACTGGCTCGTTTCCGTAGCCGAAAGTGAGATTTTTAAAAGAGATATCACCTTTTATTTCGTGAGACCCCACGGTACCGCTTTCCTCACTCATTTCTGGTGGTGTGTCTAACAGCTCGATCATCCGGTGCCAAGAGGCCATGCCTCTCTGTATTACATTTATCACCCATCCGAAAGCCATCAACGGCCACATAAGAAACGCGAGATAAGTCTCGAAAGCGACCAGTTGTCCTAGCGTCAGGGTGCTATCTATCACCTGAATCCCGCCGTACCATATCACAACAACGCTGCTCATGCCGCCGATGGTGCCCATCAGGGGCCAGATCACGCCCTGGATTTTTATGAGATCCATGCTTCTTGACACGTACTTTTTGCTCGCTTCTCCGAACTTATCGATCAGTCGATCTTCACGTCCATAGGCCTTCACCACCCGGATCCCAGAGATGCTTTCCTGTGCCATTCCGCTGATATCCGCAATCTGTTCCTGTACCCTTTTCGACCGCTCGTATAGTCGCTTGCTGAGACGGTTGCTTGACAAGGGAAGTATGACCATCGGTATCAACGCCAGGGCTGTCAGCGTGGGGTTCATTGTCAGCATGGTGATGACAACAGCTATGAAAACAACGATCGCATCTCCACTGTACATAATGCCGGGACCAAGCAGCATCCGAACGGCCTGCATGTCGTTGGTGCACCGGGACATGATGTCACCTGTACGCATGGTGTGAAAGAAAGAGGAGGGTAGTTTCTGGATATGCTTGAAGAGATCATTCCGCAGGTCATATTCCACTCGCCTGGAAGCCACGCCGAGGGTCTGCCTTACGTAATATTTAAACAACCCCGAAAGACAGACTACTCCGAGAAAGCCGAGCGAGTACCACCAGAGGGTGACGGCCGCCGGGTCCAGGCGCAGGGAGTCAATGGCGCTCCGTAGGACCTGAGGGGCTGCAAGCAATATCAGATTTGATAGAATGAGGGAGAGGAAACCAAATATCATGGTTCCCTTGTAGCGGAGAAGATAGGGGATCAGTCGCTTCAGCGAGCCGATAGGTCAAACCTCGATAGTTTCGATGTAAGCCGCATCATGTTGCAATCCTATTTTGAGAACGGAAGTATATAGAAATTAAACTACCATATCAAGCTAAAATTCTTACCTTGACTTCGACCTTCCAGCATGATAGTCTCCAATGAGACTTTGCGGATAAAGCCCGTGTTCCGAAACCGAGGATACTACCGATGTCAAATTTCGAAAAACTGGTATCGATCATGGAGACACTTCGGTCTGACAAGGGATGCCCGTGGGACAGGGAACAGACCCATGAATCCTTACGGCCGTATCTCATTGAAGAAGCATATGAGGTGCTTGATGCCATCGATACAAAAGACGATAATGAACTTAAAATTGAGCTGGGAGACCTGTTGCTGCAGGTCGTGTTTCATGCCCAATTGGCCCATGAAGAAGGGCGGTTTTCCATCGAGGATGTTTCAGGTGCGGTAACAGAAAAACTTATCAGGCGCCATCCCCATGTTTTTGGTGACGTAAAGGCGGATACATCCGACCAGGTGCTGGAAAACTGGGAAAAGATTAAACAGCGTGAGAAGGGACCTGGAAAGAAGTCGGTCCTGGATGGATTGCCGAGTCAATTGCCGGCCCTGTTAAAGGCGTTTCGCATCCAGGAGAAGGTCTCACGTGTAAACTTCGACTGGCAAGATGTGAAGGAAGTTTTCGGTAAGGTACGAGAGGAGATATCCGAACTTGAAGAAGCGCATGATTCAACAGATCAGGCGGCGCAGGAGGAAGAATTCGGAGACCTTCTGTTCTCGATGGTAAATCTCGCCCGACATCTAAAAATTACGCCGGAGGATGCCCTTCGATTCACCAATGAAAAGTTCATAAAACGGTTTAATTATATCGAAGAGAAAATGGCCCTAAACGGTGAAAGTATGGACGACGCCACAATGGAGCGATTGGATCTTCTGTGGGAGGAAGCGAAACGACTTGAAACAAAACCGGGCAAACCTGAATAAGCCTCCTTTTGTTCTTCGCCCATGTCAAATATTTCCTTTCTTCAGTTTAAATTTACCCCATATGAATGGCACTCCGAGATAGACAATGAGGGTTATGTCAATGTAGTTCTCAAACATCGTGAATTCACGGGCGTAGTGCTCACGATCCCAATAGGATACCGGACTTGCGAAACGATAGGTCCAGTTTAACGGGAACAGGAGAAGCGGGCCGTCATCATTGTGTGTGAGAACATCTATTACCGAATGAAGCAGGCACGCGCCGAAGAACCAGAACCACCATGAGTCGTATACTTTTGTATTTCCATTTATTTTCCAGAGTGTGACGATTCCTATGATCAGAATCATCGGAGCCTGGAAAAAGTTGTGTGATACAATCCAATAGGGATCGTTAAAAAACAGGTCGTCGAACAGATGCCGAAACGTTTCTCCGGTTTCCCAATCCAGGACATGATGAAAGTATACATATCCTCCAACCGACAACGCCAACAACGGTATATCCGGTGCGACGGACCCAAGGTACACCGCGCTTCTTATAATCGGGGTTGAGGGGCAGGCTTTTTTAAGGGCTGCCGTAATCAGAAAATGAGAGTATGTGCGCACCTATGAATCCTCATATTTTAGAGCTGTCGCACCGTGAAAACATGATAACCTTGAGAATTATCCCCGTCCAGAGATTTACGCTGCATGAATGACCTCACGAGCATTCTTCCTCGATCAACATCTCTGATTACCCGTGGTATCGAAGAGGGTTTACACACGGGAGTTCAGTTGTATATCTCGCAGAACCGGGCGGTGATCGCCGATACCGGTTTTGGAGAATCCCGTCCCGGCATACCCATGGATACCGATACCATAATGCTATGGATGTCATCCGCAAAACCCATAACGGCCGTTGCGATAGCGTCTCTCTGGCAGGACAGTTTGGTGGATCTGGACACTGCGGTGTGCCATTATGTTCCCGATTTTGCCAAAGGAGGCAAACAGGATATCACGATCCGGCATCTGCTCACACATACCGCTGGTATAAGAAATAGTGAAATAATTATCCGGGGTGTGACCGATGAGAATGAGATTATTCGGATGATATGCGCATCTGGGATTGAACCGGGATGGGTTCCGGGCAGAAGGGCTGGTTATCACTTGTCTTCAAGCTGGTACATGCTCGGAGAGATTGTACACCGTGTCAGCGGCAGGCCGATAAACGAATATGTTCGTGAGAAGCTCTTCGAACCCCTGGGAATGACCGATTCCTGGATCGGCATGCCGGGTGGGAAATACAGGGACTATGGTACCCGGATTGGTTACATGTACAACACAGAAGGAAGTCGTCCGGTCCTCAACAATTGGCATGACGAGCCCGACTGTGCCCTGGTCTCACCGGGAGGCAATGGCAGGGGACCGATCCGGGAATTGGGATATTTCTATGAGATGCTATTGCAAAAAGGAGAAAGGAACGGCGTCGAGATACTTTCACCTCAAACGGTGGAATCGCTGACCGCCCGACATCGTTCGGGAATGAAAGATCGTACATTCATACATGAATTGGACTGGGGACTGGGTTTTCTTGTTGACTCCAACCATTACGGTCCCGAAACGGTGCCGTATAGTTTCGGGCGGCATTGTTCCATGCGGACCTATGGTCACGGCGGAAGGCAATCCTCCTCATCGTTTTCAGATCCTGAACACAGGCTTGTGGTCACGGTGGTTTTCAACGGAATGCCCGGTGAACGCAAGCACAATGAACGGATAAGAGAGATTAACACTGCCATTTATGAGGATCTGGCATTAACCTCAATACGGGAGACATGATGGCCCTGACACAACTTCGAATAGGTATGATCGGTGTAACTGGCAGAGGGGGACTCTGGCGAAACTGGCACAATCCGGACGGCAGATCCGTCGTCGTAGCAGGTGCAGACATCAACGCCCAAAATTTGAAGACATTTTCTGAGCAACATGGTCAAAATCCCTTCACAACGCAGGATTACAGAGATTTGCTCTGCCGGACCGATATCGATGCCATCGCTGTCACATCACCGGATTACTGCCATGAAGAGCATGCGACCGGGGCGTTAGAATCGGGAAAACACGTCTTCTGCGAGAAACCGCTGGCTATCACAATCGAAGGGTGTGATCGCATCCTCAATGCGTGGCATGGTTCGGGTAACAGATTGATGGTCGGATTCAACATGCGTTACATGCATATATTCCGAACTATGAAAGAAATCATTGAATCCGGTGTTATCGGTGAGATCAAGGCGGTCTGGGTACGCCATTTTGTGGGGATGGGGAGCGATTTTTATTACCACGACTGGCATGCGACCCGGCAGAACACCACCTCACTCTTGTTGCAGAAAGGATCGCATGACCTGGACATGATCCACTGGCTTACCGGTAAATACACCGAGCGGACCAGCGCCTTCGGCGGCCTTGATTATTTCGGCGGCGACAAACCCAATGACCTGACATGCCCTGAATGTGATGAGAGGGATACCTGTCCGGAGTTCATGGACGGACGCCGGATCCAATGCGCATTCAGGCAGGAAGTTGATGTGGAGGACAATCAGACGACCATCATGATGTTGGAGGGCGGCATAAAAGCCTCGTACCTTCAGTGTCACTTCACACCGGATTATCATCGAAACTACACAGTAATAGGTACCGAGGGACGTCTGGAGAATTTTGAACCAGAGATGAAGGTCCAGGTTCAGACGAGGAAGTCAGGCACATACAGGGAGCTTTCCGACCGGACCTATGACATCAGAAAGGCCGAAGGGAGTCACGCCGGTGCGGATCCGGTTATCTGCAGGGATTTTGTGGACATGTGTATCGACGGCAAGGAACCCATCGCCACGCCCCTGGCTGGAAGAATGAGCGTCGCGGCAGGTGTATCGGCGGCAAAATCTCTACGCAGCAACGGATCGCCGGTTGACATACCGCCCCCGCCGGACTGGATCAAATGAGAAAATCAGACGACGCTTAACGACTGTATCGACCGGCTCCGGGCGTGCGGGATTCGTTGTTCGGATCTTTACCGAAGTCGGTGCACCATGGTCGCGCCTTCCCGGACTACCCCCCCCCAGCCTTTGGTCCGATAAAAACAGTGCCGGGGCATGATTTCATCCGCGCACCGGCGCTGTTTTCTGCGTCCAGGGGCTTTTCCTGCGATGTATCGAAGGGCCGTCTCCATTTTCCAAGGCTTGCATATCCGGCAAATGACCGGTTGTTTTCAGCGGTTGGAATGATGCCGATTGGATCTCGTTAAATCCATCGGACGGATTCTGCGGTACCGCCCAGGTCCCCCTGTCTACTACCTTCCTTCAGAAATGTGTTGAGAAGGAAGCGGATTTACAGAAGCCCCGGGGCCCCCGGGATGTGCGGACGAAGTATCCGCAGGTAATACCATTGAAAAAAGCCAACCGGCGGCATGGGTGTATTGGAATAAATTCCGTTCATTGTTGCCTCTCCATTTTCAGCCTTTTTTAATGGGTAAAACCTTGATACTGTCCTTGCCTTTTTAAGTTCATTCGTATATGTTCCCATTAGTCAAACCCGACCAAAGAACAATAGGCGAGGGAACATTAATAAAATGGTTTTTATATGAAAAATCGTGAAACAATCATCCAGTTCGGGAGTGGTAAATTCCTCCGTTCATTTGCGGACCTGTTCATTGATGAAGCGAATTCAGCAGGTCAGAACGTAGGAAAAATCATCGTCGTACAGTCCACCGAGGGAAACCGTTCTGAATTGTTAAACAGGCAGAACGGTCGATACCGCGTTCACATTCGAGGGATGCAGGATGGTCTTGAGATCGATCGGATTCAGGAAGTGGCCTCCGTCAGCCGGGCAATGACCGTCCAATCCGACTGGGAGGAAATTCTGGATGCCGCGACCTCACCGGATTTGCGCTTCGTCCTCTCGAACACCACTGAAATTGGTTATCAGGTGAAAGCCGAAGACCGGCTCAATCCCGGCATCCCTCATTCTTTCCCTGCCCGCCTTCTCGAACTGTTGTTAGCCAGATTCAGGGCTGGGGCGACGCCGTTGACCATTGTACCATGTGAGCTGATCGACAACAACGCTGATTCATTAAAACAGATAGTTCGTGACCTCGCGTTATTCAAGTCATATGAGCATCAATTCATCGATTGGATGTCCAAGGATACCATCTGGTTAAATACGCTCGTGGACCGGATAACCAGTGACCCGCCTGTGGATCACCCCTTAAGAAACAAAGACCCCCTGTTGACGGTGACAGAGCCCTTCGCACTGTGGGTCATCCAGTCTTCCACCAGGGGGGAGGACTTTATTGACCATGAGAAAATCACGCGCTCGGATGATGTCCGGCCATACGGTCTGCGGAAAGTTCGAATACTGAATGGGGCCCACACGGCACTGGTCTGTAAAGCAATGCCGATGGGTTTCGAAACGGTTCGAGATGCTGTACAGGATGATGCAATTAAAAGTTGGTTGCTTGAGTTGTTGCATAACGAAATCATCCCCGCGATCGAGGACAGGGTGGTTGATCCCGTTCGGTTCGCGGCCACGTGTATTGAACGTTTTTCGAATCCGTTCCTGGTCCACAGACTGCAGTCCATCGCATGGGAACATGACACCAAGGTACAACTGCGACTCGTGCAAACATATCATGAATACATTGCAAAATTTGACCGGAAACCACCTATCCTAACAGGACTGGTGGCGAAATACATCTGATTCTTTGAAGGACAGGAATCCCCATGGAAACGATTATCCTCGAAACGCCTGGAAAATTATCACTTTCACAGACACAACACCCCGGGTCTCCTGAAAGAGGTCAGGCTTTATTAAAGGTCCGGCGGGTGGGTATATGCGGTACCGACCTGCATGCATTCGAAGGCAAACAGGCCTTCTTCGAATATCCCAGAATTCTCGGTCACGAGCTTGGCATCGAGGTACTCGAGATCGGTGAGGGCGTGACCAATGTGGGGACAGGTGATATATGTACGGTAGTTCCCTACATCACGTGCGGCAGCTGCATCGCCTGCCGCAGAGGCAAAACAAACTGCTGTATCACCTTGCAGACGCTCGGCGTGCACACCGACGGGGGGATGAGGGAAGAAATAATCCTGCCCGCGGATCTATTACTGCCCTCGACGACACTTACCCTTGAACAACTGGCCCTGGTCGAGACCATTGGTATCGGCGCCCACGCGGTCGATAGAGCACAAATCGCGCAGGGAGAATGGGTACTCGTGATCGGAGCGGGTCCCATTGGGTTAGGGATTATGGAGTTCGTTCAGATCGCCGGGGGACGGATCATTCTGATGGAGCTGAGTCCGAGCAGGATGGCCTTCGGTCAGAAGCATTACAATATTGAGGCCTGTATAGATACCCCCGGCACCGCCGTACAACAGCTCGAAGACATATGCGGCGGCGACCTTCCCACAGCGGTACTGGATGCCACCGGCAGCCAGCGGTCCATGTCGTCCGCCTTTGGCTATGTCGCCAACGGTGGCCGTCTAGTTTTAGTGGGGATTACAACCGCCGATATTTGCTTCGCAGGTTCGGAATCACATAGACGGGAAATGACTTTGCTCAACAGCCGCAATGCACGAAAATCAGATCTGAAGCGCGTTATGCACCATATGGATTCAGGTGATATAAAGACCGACACCTGGATCACGCACCGGGCTGATCCAAACCAGCTAATCAAGGAGTTTCCAAGCTGGCTGGATCCGGAGCATGGTGTTGTAAAAGCACTCCTATCGATGTGAGGAAACACATGCGCAGCTTGATTAACTACGTAGTCGTTATTGTAATCACCCTCTCTGGTTGTGGTGATGGTCCCCCTGCATCCCCCTTCTTCTTCTTACAGATGGCCGATACACAATTCGGTATGTATTCTGACGATGAAAGTTTTGAGCGAGAGACGGCCCTGTTCACCCGGGCCATCGAACATGCGAACCGGCTGAAGCCGGAATTTGTGATAATCTGCGGCGATCTCATCAATCGGCCGGGTGATCCGGTTCAACGGGAGGAATTGCTCCGTATATGCAGTATGCTCGACAAAACTATATCCATTTATCTGGTTCCCGGAAATCATGACGTGGGGAATGTACCCACACCGGAGAGTATCACATGGTACAAAGATAATATCAGCCATGATAAATACAGTTTCCAGCATAAGGGCACCTATGGCATAGTCCTGAATTCTCCGCTCATCGATTCTCCTGAGAAAGCGATGGGGGCTTACGAGGAACAGCTGCGGTTGCTGGAGAAGCAGCTTAAGCTTGCCGATGCCGGTGGTTTTAAACATATCTTCGTCTTTACACATCATCCGTTTTTCTTGTCGTCGCCGGACGAGGATGATCAATATTATAACATTCCACCTGTGCGCCGCGAAACCTTCCTGAAAATGTTTGATAAATATGGAGTAGAGGCGATTTTTTCGGGTCACTATCACAGGAACAGCTACGGCGAATACAATAATATCAAGATGATCACCACCGGACCTGTAGGAAAACCGCTTGGGGACGACCCCTCCGGATTTCGCATCGTCAGGGTATATCCAGACAGTATGCGTCATTCATACTACGGCCTGGAAGAGGTGCCGAACGAAGTAAACGTCGTTGAGGAATAACCACAAGGTATGAACAGCGAAACGCCTGAACTGCCGACCTGGGGTGATGAGCCCGCCAAAGCAATGGAACTGGCCCGAATGAAATTCCGGGCTACCATGCTCCTGGTTGGCGTTACAATCGTGTTCTTCGCGGCCGAACTGTCTGAATACAACGCGGTATGGGTCGGATTTGTACAGGCTACCGCGGAAGCCGCCATGGTTGGGGCTGTGGCAGACTGGTTCGCCGTAACCGCCTTGTTCCGCCATCCGATGGGTATCAAGATACCTCACACGGCAATAATCCCATCTAAGAAAAATTCGTTCGGGGAACGCTTGGGAGGATTTGTTCAGCAGAATTTTCTGACGGGCGATATCATCGTAGCGAAACTGGCTTCTATCCAGTTGACCCGGCGTACGGCCGAATGGTTGACAGACACTGAAAACAGTCGCACCGTGGCGAATCTTATCCGCGCCGGTTTCCATGGGATGTTTCAGGTGGTCAAGGATGAAGACGTGCGGAAAATGATCGAACAGGGCCTTCTGAAACGTGTCAGAGAGACACAGGCGGCACCGATCATAGGCTCCCTGCTCGATGCTGCGACTTCCGGACCCAAACAACGGGAACTGCTGATTGGCCTCGTCAATTTACTCATCCATTTCGTTGACCAGAATAAGAGGGCGATTCAAAATAAAATCATAGACGAGACGCCTTGGTGGATGCCCTGGTCGCTTGATGAGAAAGTATATACACGCGTAATGGATTGGCTGGTCACACTGGACCGGGAACTCGCAGACGAGGGGAGACATCCCATCCAGGAAAAATTCGACAAGACGATTAAAGAGTTCGTGGAGCGGTTAAAGTATGACCCCGACGTTATTGCCAAGGGTGAACGGATAAAGGAAGACCTGCTCAATCACCCAACCCTCAAGGATTTTTCCGATACCCTGTGGGCAGAAATCAAGTCGTCTTTACTTACCCATACCGAACAATCCCGACCAGGAGTCGATGGCCCGATCGAAAAGGGCGTCGTAAAAATGGGTCAGGTTCTGTTGCGGGATGAAAAAATGATGAAGAAAATCGACAGCTGGTTGGAAGAAATGACGAGGTACCTGATGCAATCTTATGGACACGAGATTGGAAGTCTGATCTCTCATACGGTGGAGCGATGGGACCCTGACGCCACTTCCAGAAAGATTGAACTGCAGGTGGGGAAAGATTTGCAATATATTCGCATTAATGGTACGGTTGTCGGTGGACTCGTAGGCTTGTTGATTCATACCGTATCTCATTTTCTACCTTGAATTCAAAAGATGGGGGGGAACGATGGATAAGCAAACATTAATAGATCATTTAAATGAGGATCTGGCCGCCGAACTTGGTGCGATTATACAGTTCACGATATATGCCGCCAAAGCCACCGGCCCTTACCGGCCGCAACTTGCTCAGTTTTTTCTCGCCGAAGTCGCCGACGAGCAGCTGCACGCGCAGTACCTTGCCAACAAAATCGTCGCGCTCGGAGGTGAACCAACATCCAAGCCGCGCGAAGTAAAGGTGAGTGACTCCAACCGTGAAAATCTCGAAACCATGCTGGCGGACGAACTCAATATCGTCAAGGCCTATGTTCAGCATGCCGATGAAGCCGAAGCCTTTGGTGACATAGGTTTGAAAGTGCAATTGGAAGATATGATCAGGGATGAGAGCGGCCATGCAGAGGAAGTGCAAAGAATCCTTCAGGACTGGGCATTATAACCGACCAAGACACCTTATGATCTTACATATCTGGAACTGGCTCAAGTGGATATCGGCGGGTGTGGCCGGCCTTCTCGTGATAACGATCCTCATCATGTATTCAACCACAACGCCCATGCCCCCGCATCCGTTCACGAACACGGATGATTTTTTGGTCATAGCCCATAGGGGGGGACGGGGTCAATGGCCCGAGAGTACCATGTATGCCTTCCAGAAGGCCCATGACCTGGGTGTTGATGTGCTGGAAATGGATATTCAGGCCACGTCCGACGGTTTTCTCGTGGTAATTCACGACCAGACAGTGGATCGTACCACCGACGGACAGGGACGCGTTGCAGATTTGACCCTGGCAGAGATACAACAACTGGATGCGGGATATAACTGGACGGATGACGCCGGAAAAACTTACCCTTATCGGGGGAAAGGGATCACCGTTCCAACCTTCAGGACAGTTGTGGAAGCATTTTCCGATACACGGATGGTCGTGGAATTGAAACGGACCGATCGATCGATAGTCGACCGCTTCCTGAAAATAGTCCAGGAATTTGATACCGCCGACCATACACTCGTTGCTTCGTTTACCGGTGACACGATCGACGAAGTCAGGGAGGCTTATCCTGGAATCGCGTCTTTCAAACCGGTGGATGCCATGGTTTTTACGATTCTCAATAAGGTGGGCCTCGGCGGTGCCTTTCAGTCTACCTCCCAAGCTTTTGAAATCCCCCGGCGCCTAGGAAGCATGAATATCGTCGATGAGCGATACATCAGGAACGCACATGAACATAATGTCAAGGTTCATGTGTGGACGATCAACGATGTTGAAGATATGCAAGATCTGATTGATATCGGTGTTGATGGAATCATGACGGATTATCCGGCCCGACTGATGAGGCTATTGGGGCGGACAGATGATCTTAATATCACGGTGCAAGAGGAATTGGCCAATTAAAATAAGGCAACAAGACCAAGCCTGGCTCATATCGGAAGGGTAGATGTCGGAATCAACAATTTTACAGGTAAAAAACCTCACGAAGACCTATCTGTCAGGAGACCGAGCTCTGACGGTTGTCAAAGATGTTTCATTTCATGTTGAAGCAGGTAAAACGTGCTCTATAATCGGTCCGTCCGGCAGTGGAAAAACCACCCTCCTGGGTTTGTGCGCGGGCCTGGACCGATCAACGTCCGGATCTGTACTGCTCAATCACATTCCGCTGGATGAACTCGATGAAGATCAGAGGGCACATATCAGGAACCAGTTTGTGGGCTTTGTTTTCCAGAATTTCCAGCTGATTCCCACGCTTAATGCGATTGAAAACGTGATGGTTCCCACGGAACTTCGTGGCGAAACCGGGGCCCGAACAGAAGCCAAAGATCTCCTGATGCGTGTTGGACTCGGTGACCGCATCGATCACTATCCCGTCCAACTGTCCGGTGGCGAACAGCAGCGCGTTGCCCTAGCCCGTGCGTTTATCAACCGACCTAAAATACTATTCGTGGATGAACCTACCGGCAACCTGGATGCAGAGACAAGCGACACGGTAGAGGGCTTGTTATTCGACCTTAATCAGGAAGCAGGCACAACCCTTGTCTTGGTGACACACGATCTGGATCTGGCACAAAAAACCCAGCGCATCATAAGATTGAAAGGCGGCTCGGTCATATCTGACGCGTTAACTGGACAGGAGGGTTGAGGTGTCTTCCAAACGCCCATTAAGGTACAAGTGGCTGCTCTCCATGGCCTGGCGCGATAGCCGAACCCATCGCAACCGTCTCCTGCTGTATATGTCTTCGATTATCCTTGGTACCGCCGCTCTTGTTTCCATTCGATCTCTCGGCGATAATATGCAACAGATGGTGAACCTTGAAGCGAAGGCGCTTCTCGGCGCGGACCTGGAAGTGGCAAGCAGGCAGCCATTTCCACCACCAGTCGAAGAAATGTTCTCCTCTTTCAGTGGTGAGCGTTCGAACCAGGTTAACTTTACCTCCATGGTTTTTTTCCCAAAAAACGGTGGCGCCCGACTGGTTCAGGTACGTGCGGTCGAGGGAAATTATCCTTACTACGGTATTCTGGAAACCGTTCCCCAGGAGGCAGAGAAAGCATTCCGGTCAAAAAAGCAGGCGCTTGTCGATGACGGCATGATGATACAATATGATCTCGCGGTCGGAGATTCCATAAAGGTCGGAGAACTCGTATTTGAAATCGCTGGACGGCTGAGAAAAATCCCGGGCGAGACCGCAGCGATGAGTTCGATAGGACCGAGAGTGTACATACCGATGTCCTACCTGGAGGAAACCGGTCTCGTACGTAGCGGAAGCCGGGTTCGGTACCAGGCGTATTTTAAATTCGAAGACACCGTGGATGTGGAGGCGCTGGTCGGGTCCGTAAGATCCCAGCGCGAACAGTATTTTCTTGATATAGAAACCGTTGAGAGCAGAAAGCGCAGTTTGGGAAGATCACTGACCAACCTGTACCGTTTTCTGAATCTTGGCGGATTTATCGCACTGATTCTGGGCAGCGTGGGGGTTGCGAGCGCGATACATACCTATGTGAAACAGAAACTCCCCACCATCGCCGTTTTACGTTGCCTGGGAGCCGATGCCAAACAGACGTTCCTCATTTACCTGATTCAATCCGTGACGATGGGCTTGGTCGGTTCAACCATCGGTGTGTTAATCGGGATCGTCATCCTGCTTATTCTGCCCCAGGTAGTCAGTAATTTCATTCCTTTTGAAATGTCCTTCGCCCCAACTCTCCTGCCGGTCATACAGGGATTGGGTATTGGTTTGCTGATGGCCGTGTTATTCGCACTTATCCCCCTCGTAAAAATCCGGAATATATCGCCTTTGCTTGCCCTGAGGGCATCATATGAAACTGCTTCCCAGAAGAACCGTGACCCGATGCAATATGTCATATATGGCCTGCTGGTAATCGGTGTAACCGTATTCGCGATTTCCCAGACGAGATTCTGGTTTCAGGGTGTGTGGTTCTCAGGTGGACTGATTCTTTCGTTTCTTTTACTGACTCTCGTGGCGACCGGCTTGATGAAGCTGGTAAAGGCCTATTTCCCTGTTTCATGGGGATACATCTGGCGCCAGGGACTGGCCAACCTCTACCGACCCCAGAATCAAACGGTCATGCTCATCCTGGCCCTAGGCCTGGGGACCTTTTTAGTTACGACTCTGTATTTGTTACAGAATTCTCTTCTCGGCCATCTCTCGCTCACAGCCGGCAGCAATCAGTCGAATATGGTCCTGTTCGACATTCAGAGCGATCAGAAGGAACCCATTAAGGAAATCATGGAAGAATTCAGTCTGCCGGTCATGCAGCAAGTCCCCATCGTAACCTTGCGTTTGGCTTCGATAAATGGACGGACGACAGAAGAAATCAGAGCCGACAGTTCCGTTGCGGTGTCACGATGGGCCCTGCGAAGAGAATACAGGTGCACTTACAGAGACCATCTCATCGACACGGAAACCCTGGTTGCCGGTACCTGGGGGAAGTCTGTAACTACCCCCGGAGATACGGCATATGTCTCTCTGGAAAGCGGAATAGCGGAAGACCTGAACGTTGAAATCGGCGATGAAATCGTGTTCGATGTACAGGGCATTCCGATCAAAGCTGTGGTAGGGAACCTGAGAGAAGTAAACTGGCAACGTGTGCAGCCGAATTTCTTTATCGTGTTCCCCGAGGGGGTTCTTGAACATGCCCCTCAGTTTCATGTACTGGTTACTCGTATCGAATCAACGGATGTATCCGCAACTTTTCAACGTGCAGTCGTCCTAAAATACCCGAACGTATCCATGATAGACCTGAAACTCATTCTGAGCACCGTGGACGATATCATGGAAAAGGTCTCTCTTGTAATCCGCTTTATGGCGCTTTTCAGTGTTTTTACGGGCTTGATCGTATTAATAGGTGTTATTACAAACAGCCGATTCCAGCGAATACAGGAAAGTGTCCTGCTCAAAACTCTGGGAGGGTCGAGACGTCAGATACTTAACATTATGATCTTGGAGTATCTGTTTCTTGGGAGTATTGCGGCATTGGCGGGCGTGTGCCTTGCAATGTCAATGGGCTGGGTACTGATGACATTTGTTTTCGAGATCAGTTTTATACCTGTAATAACACCCGTTCTGGCGGTGATATTAATTATAGTAATGCTGACGATCTTGGTGGGCACGGTAGCCAGCCGGGGTATTAACGACAGACCGCCACTTGAGGTTTTAAGGTCTGAAATGTGACCTATCTTTCGGGCAGCTCGATGGTCCGGCGGTCCAGGTCATCCTGTTGTCGGAAGAACAAAGCCGTATGCCCAACCATACCAACCATCTCTGCATGGACGGCATCCTCTATTTCTCCGGATATCTCCTTCTTGGCATCCTTATATTCGAGGAATCGCACTTTAATCAGTTCGTGATTTCCCAGGGCCTCGTCTATGGCGTTAATTACACTGGGGGTCAACCCGGACCTGCCGATCATTATCACCGGATTCAACTGGTTCCCCAGACCGCGCAAATACCTCTTTTGAAATCCACGTAAACCATTCATTTGTTATTGAATCCACCTTTCATTCAAAGTCCACGGAAAAATATCATTCCGGGAGTGCAGATAAGCGCAGGAAATAGCCCGCACTTCATACCGCCCTGCAACCGTCCAACGGGCCCGAACTTGAGACGCTCCCACCACCAGTATCCAAATCACGTTTGAAACAGCCTGATCGGTGACTCAACTAGGATACAGACAGGCCCTGGTGAACTCACCCGCTAATCCAAATCAGAGCCGGGATGTTCTTATACTGAAATCGGTCAAGCGTCACCGGGTGTGCTATGCCCGGATTCCAAATGCAGGGATGTTTATGTAACATCAGATCCATGTGTATTTGTCTAAAAGCCGGTACCAGCACACCTTCATGGTCCGTGAGGCGCCTGCGGAAATCAGTTCATTTCCGCCAAAAGAGGCCGCATAATCTCCCAGACTGATTCTGCTACAATTTTGTGGCCTTCAGGCGTGGGATGGATCCCATCTGCAAGATTCAATTGTTTTATCCCGCCCACATCCTTCAAAAGAAAAGGAAGGAGTGCAACCTCATTTTCGGCGGCAAGCTCGGGATATATTGATTTGAACTCCTGTATATACTCCGGTCCCATGTTGGGGGGGATCTGCATGCCGGCGAGGACGACCCGTACTTCGGGATAAATTTCTCTCGTCCTGTCGATTATTTTTTGGAGATTCGCCTTCGTGCTCCCGAGATCTATTCCCCGCAATCCGTCATTACCGCCCAGCTCTAAAAACAGTAGATCTATTTTTCTTTGCAGCACCCAGTCGATGCGCCGGACTCCGCCTGCTGTGGTCTCACCGCTTAATCCCGCGTTGATTACCGAAAAATCCCATCCAAGCGCATCGATTTTCTTCTGTATTAATGCAGGAAATGCCAGGTCAGGATCGATCCCAAAGCCTGCTGTGAGGCTATCACCGAAAAACAGGATTGTTTTTGTTTCTGATTGGTCTGACAGGGATGAGGACACCACTGTCCCGGAGACAACTGCCGCCACACAAAAAATAATAGACAGCCTGTACCAACAATTTTCCATATTGGATACTCAGGTCTCTAACAGGGCGATCTATGACCCGGTGATCTCGGTTACGATTTGTTTAGCCATGGGCAGGCTGACACCGCAGCTGGTGTCTAGATGACGGCAGCCTGCGATGGTGAAGCCACACCCGCAAGAACACTTTTCCACGTTGGTGCGCTGCATAATGTTTTCACGGTGTTCTTTGGAAAGCACCTTCATATCGATGCCCGGGATCTCGGTATAAGATGTCTTTTCAAGAATACTCCTAGCAGGCAGCCCCGTATTACCCGGAATCGCCTGCTGGGTTCCACCGCCGCCAGCCGGGAGGACCGGTGGTCTTAAACGTGGATCATCGACCGACTGTGTGTTGTACCAGACACCGCCTAAAATTAAAACACACACGCCGGCAAATGCCAGGATCGTCCAACCGCTGGTCAATACTCCGGCGCCACCGGGTTTTCTCTGTTTTCCAATGCCACAGCAGTTCTTAGCCTTTTTACCGCTTCCACATGAACACAAGGTATTCCTGCCCGTTTTTTTGTTCATTGCACTGTCCTTAGCTGTTTTTGATTGTTTTCTCTGGTTTAAAAACAGAAGTCAAACAACACATAATAAATAAATTAGAGTTCCTGTCAATTTATTTGGATTGGCGGTTCCTTTAAAAATCACATTTTGAATTCAATCCCTTGACATTTCGACTATTTTTTCAATTATATCATGAACCAATACACGTAGTTCACCTCTCCACTAAAATGGAATGGGGCCTTACAACAGGATGTTAAAAACGACAGATGTCAGTGTTGCTCTGCAGCTCGATGAAGAAGATCCTCTCTCAGCCTATAGAGACCGGTTCTATTTCGATCAAGAAAAAATAACGTATTTTGACGGCAACTCCCTGGGACGACTACCAAAAACGACTATGGCATTAGGTCAAGATCTGGTGCAACGTCAGTGGGGGCAGCGTCTTTTAAGGTCCTGGTCCGACGACTGGATGGAATTGTCAGCCCGGATAGGTGATAAGATCGCCCAGCTGCTCGGCGCCGAAGAGGGTGAAGTACTTGTTGCAGATTCCACATCCGTCGTTCTGTACAAATTGGTGGTGGCAGCCCTGCAAGCGCAAACCGGGCGAACCGGTATTGTCACGGATGATATGAATTTCCCTTCCGACCTGTACATCATCCAGGCAGCCGCCCAGCTTGTGAACGGTCATCACACCATAAAAATGGTCGGCTCCGACGATGATATCGCCATCCCATCTAGTAAAATTGTCGAGGCCATCGATGACAACACCGCCCTGGTAGTGCTGAGTCACGTTTCTTTTAAGAGTAGTTATGTCTACGATATGGCCCGTATCACTCAGAAAGCGCACGATCATGGCGCCCTGGTACTTTGGGACGTCAGCCACTCCGCTGGAGCACTGCCGATCGACTTTGCCTCCTGCGGCGTCGACCTCGGTGTGGGCTGCTCATACAAATATCTTAACGGGGGTCCCGGCGCACCTGCATTTCTCTATATTCGTAAAACGCATCAGTCCGGTCTATTTAACCCGATCTCCGGATGGTTCGGACATCAGTCACCGTTCGATTTTGTCAAGAATTACGAACCGGCCGGAACCATAGACCGTTTTTTAACGGGAACGCCGCCCGTTATATCGATCGCACTGATCGAGCCGGGAGTCGATCTGATTCTTGAAGCCGGCATTGAGAACATCCGTCAAAAATCAGTCAGTCAGACCGATTATCTGATTTCCCTATGGGATGCCGGCCTGGCGGACCTTGATTTTGTTCTGAAAACTCCCCGAGAACCGGATGTTCGAGGATCACACATATCCTTCGGACACATCGACGGGCACAGAATAAACAGGGCACTTCGAGATTTTTATAATATTTACACAGATTTTCGGGCACCCGACAATCTTCGCATAGGTATTACACCTCTGTACATGACATACCAGGATATCCACCTAGTTTTTTCTGCGTTGCAGGAAATTGTCGTTGACAAACTTTACGAGAGATATCCGCAAGTCAGCGAAAGGGTCATCATCTGACTGAAGCGACATGACTGCTCGAATCAACATACCCTCATCCCTTCATATCGGCGCCAACGCCATTAATCTGGCCGGGCAGGAATCCAACCGCCTCAGGTGCCAGCACGTTCTTATCGTTTCCGATCCTTTTATTGTCGAATCGGGACTGACAGGGAGAGTCTCGGATATTCTCTCTGCGGAAGGAATTGCCGCCACGACATTCGCTGATGTGCAGCCGGATCCCACGGATAAAAATGTACTCGACGGATTGGCCATACTTAAAGAAAACGGATGCGACGGCTTAATTGCGGTCGGTGGAGGCAGCAGCATAGATACCGCCAAGGGCATTTCTGTTCTCGCCACAAACTCCGGTTCATTGTACGATTTTATGGGCTATGACAGGATACCCGAGGCGGGACTTCCGCTGATCGCGGTGCCCACCACTGCGGGAACCGGCAGCGAGTGTACGAAAGTCACGGTTATCACAGATACGGATCGTGATATCAAAATGATGATCTTAGATCCCTACCTCTTGCCCGCCGCCGCACTGGTGGACTACACGCTGACAATGAGTATGCCTAAGTCGTTGACCGCTCATGTGGGAATTGACACACTTACCCACGGATTAGAAGCATATGTTTCAAAAAAAGCGAACCCCATGACGGACACGATTGCACTGTCCTGTATCGCACTCGTTGGACGTCATTTGCGTGATGCCTGGAACGACCCCAAGCATGAGATCGCCCGGGAGGGTATGATGCTTGCGGCGAGCCAGGGCGGAATGGCATTCGCCAACAGCTCAGTGTGCCTGGTACACGGCATGAGCCGCCCGATCGGCGCCATGTTTCATGTTCCGCACGGCCTTAGCAACGCCATGCTGCTGCCGGCTGTCACAGAATTCAGTATCCACGGAGCCATGCCGAGGTACGCCACTGTAGCCAGGACGTTGGGGTTTTCTGGGGAAAGCGATTCCGATGAGCACGCCTGCGGCAAGTTGATAGAGGGCCTTCGCTCTCTTAATGAGGATTTAGAAGTGCCACGGATCAGTGAATGCGGGATATCGCAGGAACAGTTTGCGTCAGTCGTCGAAAAAATGGCGAGCGACGCCCTGGCATCAGGAAGTCCCCAGAACAATCCGGTCGTACCAGATGCCGAGGCTATCAAAACACTGTACAAAAACGCCTATTGATTGAATGATTGTGGAGGGTAGATGTCCCAAGTATTCAACGTTTTGCTAATTGGAGGCAAGGGGAATATAGGATCGGGGCTCAGAACCTATTTGCCTCGTCTCGACAAGAGGTATCGATTCATATCGGTGGACCTGCCCGGCGCCGACGATAAAGCAACGGAAAAAGACGTTCCTGGGCAATTAATCGACATGGATATCATGGTGGAGAAGGAGAATTTTGAAAACCTGGTCAACGGTAAAGATCTTGTGATATATCTCGCCCGAACAAACCCATTGGACGAAATGAACCGTATGACCGATTATGTGTTTGAGACAGTCCTGTCACAGGAAATACCTCCCATGATCCTTGCGGCGAGTTCGGTGCATGCGGTAGATGACGCATATCACTTCTTCCAACACGGTGCCTATGCTCAGATCGCTGATCGGAAATTTGATGAAATTGAGTGCTGGCCGGAGCCGATTTCCGCGGCACTGCCTGCCTGCCCATTAAACGATTATGGGCGTGAAAAAGCCTATGTCGAATCTTGGTGTCAGAGCTTGGCAAAAAAAGGGATCAGTGCGATTTCTGCGAGGTGGGGCGGCATCAACGCCCACAATTCAGCCATTGCAGATGAACCAGGATATTTTGCAGTCTGGTGCCACCAGCAGGATGCCGCCCGATTTGTGCACTCCTGTTTTATGAGCCACTTGAAATGCCAATTACCCAGTGGTGCACATTATTTCGTGATTTCTGACAACACCTACAATATATTTGATATGGAAACACCAAAACGGGAAGTCGGTTATGAGCCGGTGCATAACGCGGAGTCATTTTATTCACCATAACGACTGGGCAGAGCACGATTTACCCGGGTGACAAAGGGTAACGCATGAGTGAAATCAAACTTCAAAGTCCGAGAACCAATGTTTTCGAATGTCCAAAGTGCGGTAGCTCCCGTATTCATAAATCCAAACGCACCCTTTCGGAAAAATGGCTGAACTGGATTCTCTATTATCGGCAGCGCCCTTTTCGGTGCTCTAACTGCAAAACCCGTTACTGGAGAACATTCACACCGCATGTTTGGCGACGGATGATATGGTCGGAGTGCCGTCACAAAATGGTGCGATTGCGATGGTATCTTTTGGCTTCTGTTGTTGCGGTGGCTGCGTCCCTGGTCGTGGCGCAGTTTGAGAGCATTTCCGTAACAGTTGATGAAATCTGGATGGATATCTGGGACGAAACAGATTTATCACACCCGGAATTGCGCTGAATTTCCTTGGTGATATGGCGTCATGATGCAGAATTCGTTGCACAGATTTATACGTATGCACAGTGCCAGCTGATCACATAAACCAATGTGGCCCCGATGTCAGACTCCATTAAATCAGCAGTCCAAGCCGGATGGAACGAACAGATCGAATTATTGCAGGATCTGGTCCGGATCCCGAGTGTGACAGGGCATGAGAAACAGGTCCAGGACCGTGTCGCCCTCATTATGAGCCGATGCGGCTTATCAGTTGACTCCTGGTGTCCCGAAGCATGTGATGTAGAAGAACATCCGGCATATTGCGATGACGGTCTTCCTTTGGGTGACAGGCCGGTAGTCGTGGGTAAGTGGCAAGGGACAGGTGGCGGAAAATCCCTTATTCTAAACGGCCATGTGGACGTTGTACCAGTAGGTGATGAGACCCTTTGGAAATATCCACCCTGGCATGCTGAGATAGAGGGCGACCATCTCCATGGCCGGGGATCCTGTGATATGAAAGCGGGTATTGTAGCCGCATTATCCGCAGTCACCGCCTTGAGAAAAATGGGATTTACACCGAAGGGAGACGTGTTTATAGAGAGCGTGATAGGTGAAGAGACTGGCGGCGTTGGTACTCTCGCGACTATCATGCGTGGATATTCTGCGGATGCAGCGGTTATCATGGAGCCGACCGGACTATCGCTTGCTCCCGCTGGTTCAGGTGCACTGTCTTTCCGACTGAAAATCGCCGGTAAAGCGGCGCACGGAGGGCTCAGGGAAGAAGGCTACTCGGCAATTGACGCCTTCATTCCTCTGCACAATGCATTAAAAACCCTGGAAACCAACCGCCAAGGCCTCTTCCATCACCCGTTATTCCCGAACACATTCTTGGCCGCACCCTTAAGTATCGGAATTGTCCAGGCCGGAGACTGGGTTTCCACAGTGCCTGAGGAGTTGATCGCAGAGGGTAGATACGGTGTCTTCCCGGGTGAGTCCCCTGAAGATGCCAGAGATATGTTCGAGGATGCCGTAAACGAGGCAGCGGCGCGGGATCCCTGGTTGACGAACCATCCGCCGACAATTGAATGGTTTGAAGGCCAGTTTGAAGCCGGCGAGACGGATCAGGCATCGAAAATAGTCACTCACCTTGTCCGAGCACATGAAATGGTGTCCGGCAACAGGCCAAAGGTAACTGGCGTGCCTTACGGATCGGATCTTAGATTGTTTACCAACCACGCCGACACGCCCTGTGTTTTGTACGGTGCAGGGGACGTAAGGCTGGCACATACTGTTGAAGAATATGTACCCATATCAGAGGTGAACACGCTGACCAATGTGCTGGCGCAATTGATCAGCGATTGGTGCGGTTAGGTAAAATCCATGACGCAATCCTACGGTGCACAGAATGAACACGGTATTTTACGGCGCGTGCTGATGCACCGCCCGGGTGAAGAATTAAAACTCGTAACGGAAGAAACTGCGCCTTATTTCGGTTTCCATGAACCGGTTGTGTATGACGAATTCCTACGTGACTTCGATCTTCTCGTGGAATCACTCGAAACACTTGGGGCGGAAGTGTTACTGCTCACGGATGTTCTCAAAGATGAGCCGGTAGCGCTTGACTACATCCGCAAGCGACCCAACATAACTTACACGAGGGATCTGGCGGTCGTCATGAACGCGGGTTGCCTGCTCATGAGTATGTTCCAAAAAGGAAGAAAAGGCGATCCGTGGGTGATCAGGCTGGCCATGGAAAAAATGGGAATCCCCATATTAGGTGAAATCAGGCCGCCCGGTTTTGTGGAGGGCGGCGGTATCATGTTTCTCTCCGAGCGGCAGATGATCGTCTCCCTTTGCGACCGCACTACGGAACCAGCCATCTACCAAATGTGTGACCTGCTGCTGGATGGCGGCCACCTCGACGAAATTATTATGGTTTCCGTACCGGAAGGAACCGTTCACATCGATGGCCTGATGATGTTTCTCTCACCCGACCTTGCGGTGGGGTACAAACCTCACCTGGAGATGTATCCGTCAACCGTTTACAGGAGAGGAAGAGGGCCTCAATATGTCTGGTTGCCGGAATACCTTGACGCTCATGGGTTCGAATTGATTGAAATAAGTCGTGAAGAGCGGGACCATGCGTGTGTAAACTACGTGGTCGTATCACCATTGAACGTAGTAGGATATGACCTGGCAGCAAGAATCAGCCGGGAACTCGAAAAAAGGGGTGGCAGAGCCCTTTCGGTTCCGGCGGAACAGCTATTAAGGGGTAATGCTGGTCCGCACTGTATGACCTGCGCTCTGTTGAAGAATTAAAGTCGGAAAACGCACGCGACGCGTTGGTTGAATGCAACCTAAAAAAGAAAACAGGTGAGCGTACGACTGCAAGACGATTCCCAGTTACAAGTAGCGATGAATCCGAAGCTACCGCGTGACCCGGTTTTCAGCTCCATTCAAGACTGGGAGAAGACATCCAACCGGAATCCTGGCCATAGTAGTCCGAGGAAGGCCGAAGCATGAAGTATGATCCAGACGGATATAGAAGGTCCCGCCGTTCGGTTGTCATGGCGCCCAGTGGCATGGTGGCGACCAGCCAGCCACTCGCCGCACAGGCCGGGATCGACATCCTCAAGGCAGGGGGAAATGCCATCGATGCGGCTATCGCCGTAGATGCCGTCCTCGGTGTCGTTGAGCCGATGTCCTGTGGGATAGGCGGAGACCTGTTTGCCATCGTCTACGAGGCGTCGACGGGCGAGTTGCACGGGTTGAATGCCAGTGGGCGTGCTCCCCATGCCGCAACAATAGAGTATTTCAAAAAACAGGCTATGGATTTTATCCCTGACCGTGGTCCCCTGGCCTGGTCGGTACCAGGCTGTGTGGATGGTTGGGAATCCCTGCGAAAACGCTTCGGCCACCTGTCCTTAGATCAGATTCTCTCCCCGGCAGTCGGTTATGCGATGCACGGATTTCCAGTGTCCGATATCATAGCACGGGATTGGGCCTCGGCGGAGTCCCTGCTTTCCAGCTGGACCGGATCCAGAGACGTATATCTACCGAACGGACATGCCCCACGCCCCGGCGGCGTGTTCAAGAATCCTGACCTGGGGAACACCTACCTGGAGATAGCTGACCAGGGCAGAGATGCCTTCTACCTAGGCGATACCGCTGAAAAGATTGTCGCTTGCTCCAAAGAAACGGGAGGTCTGCTCACAGCCAGCGACCTGAAAGACCATGTGTCAACCTGGGACGCGCCAGTGAGCACGAGTTACCGGGGATATGACCTTTATGAGTTACCCCCCAGCGGACAGGGTATCGCAGCGCTGCAAATGGTAAACATTCTGGAAGGCTACGATATGGCATCCCTGGGGCATAACTCCGCAGATGCACTGCATTATATGATAGAGGCCAAGAAACTGTCTTATGCGGACCGGGCTAAGTATTTTGCCGATCCTGAATTTTCCGAAATACCGGTTCAGGAACTTATTTCGAAGCCCTATGCCGACTCCCAGAGAGATCGGATTAACCCCCGAAAGGCATCGGACGACGTGCCACCTGGTAATCCTCTATTCGAACGCAACGACACCGCTTACATGACGGTCGTCGATAAAGACCGCAACGCGGTTTCATTTATCCAGAGTTTGTTTATGGGTTTCGGCTCCGGTGTTGTCCCTCCCGGCACCGGATTCCCGATGCAGAATCGAGGTCAACTGTTCGCCCTCGATGAGAAGCATGCCAATGCCCTTGTTCCTCACAAACGACCGTTCCACACCATCATACCTGCAATGGTTATGAAAAACGGTAAACCGTTGCTGTCCTTCGGATTGATGGGTGGAGACATGCAACCGCAGGGGCACACACAAATAATGTGCAATCTGATAGATTTCGGGATGGATATTCAGGAGGCAGGGGATGCGGACCGATTTAACCATTCCGGTTCCGCAACCCCAACCGGGTTACCGATGGATCCCAACGGCGGCCAGGTGGCAATTGAACCCGGCGTGCCTGATCATGCGGTCCAGGAGCTGGCCAGCCGGGGGCATCATGTGGTTAAAACGGTCCACGGATTCGGCGGATATCAGGCAATCATGATCGATCCCGACACAGAGATCCTTCACGGAGCATCAGAGCCGAGAAAAGATGGTTGCGCAATCGGATACTGAGTACGCAAATTCCGTTTAATAATATCCCTTACATATCCCCACACGCCGATTATTTGGACAGATACTCCGGCAGCCATGTGGCTAACTCCGGATAGGATACGATCAATCCGAGCCCTATTATCTGTATGACGATGTAGGGTAATATCCCACGATACAGATGTCCCGTGCGGACTTCGGGCGGACACACCCCTTTGAGATAAAACAATGAAAACCCGAAGGGAGGTGTTAAGAATGACGTCTGCAGATTCATGGCGATCAGGATTCCGAGCCAGAGCAGGTTGATATCGAACTGGATGAAGATCGGGGTGACGACAGGTACGATAATGTAGGTGATCTGAATAAAATCGATAAAGAAGCCTGCGATGAAGATCATAATCATGATCAATATCAGAAATGATGTCTGATCCAGGTTGGCTCCCGTTATCAATTGTGTCATGTATGCGTCGCCCTTCATCCCCCTGAACACCAGCCCGAACGCCTCCGCACCTACCAGAATGAAGAACACCATGCATGAGATATGGGTTGTCTCCACCATCACCGACTTCAATGTAGCGTAGTTGAATTTACCCTGAAATATCGTCAGGAACGTAGCACCGAGTGCACCGACAGCGGCGGCTTCTGTGGGGGAAGTGATTCCTGCGAATATCGATCCGAGAACAACGAGCACAAGCATCATGGGTAGAACAAATGCCCTCAGGATGCGCCTTAACATTCCCGACTTGTGGAATTGCGCCAATTCTTCTGTGGGCATGGCCGGAGCCGACTCAGGACGGATGATGGAGATGATGACAATCCAGACCACGTACAGACCTACCAGAATAGCGCCCGGAAGAATGGCCCCTATAAACATGTCCCCGACCGACACATTCAAGATACTACCGAGTAGGACAAGGACGATACTGGGGGGAATGATCTGGCCAAGCGTGCCGGAAGCAGCGATCGTGCCGGAACTGAGCTGTGGACTGTATCCGCGTTTTAGCATGGTGGGAAGGCTCAACAACCCCATGGTGACCACAGTTGCACCGACGATACCCGTAGACGCTCCCAACATGGCACCCACGAGTACTACAGAGATAGCAAGCCCGCCGCGGATACGGCCGAAAAGCAGCGCCATGGTTTCCAGCATGTCCTCGGCAAGACCGGATTTTTCGAGCATAACTCCCATGTAAACGAATAAGGGCACTGCTATCAGCACGTAATTGGTCATTACCCCCCAAATTCGTAACGGGAGCAGGTTAAAAAATGTCATTCCGAAGGTCAGATATCCGAGGATAATCGATACGCCGCCAAGGGTAAATGCGACCGGAAAACCGACCAGAAGACAAATAAACAGTACAGCAAATAAGACAATGGGCATCGCCTCTGTCATTGGCCGGTTACCTCCCATTCCCCATCGTTCCGGAATTCCAGCCAAGACCTGCAGGCCATCGCGATACCTTGAAGGAGCACCAGAAGAAATCCAATCGGTATCGCCGCTTTTAACAAGAATCGGAATGGTAATCCTCCCGGGTCCGGCGAAACCTCTCCTATATTAAAAGCATTCATGACGAAATTCTGGGAACTCCAAAAGGCGACAATACAGAATGGCATTAAAAAAACTATGCTCCCAAACAAGTTCACGAGGGACTTTGTTTTGGGCGTAAAATTCATGTAAAGGACGTCAACCCGAACATGTTTGTTATGCCGCAACGAGTAAGCGGAAGCCGCCAGGAAAATAACGGAGAAGATATGCCATTCCAGTTCCTGGACAGCCACGCTGCTGCTTTTCAGAAGATACCTTGTGAAAACATCGAAACAAACGACTAGAACGAGTATCGTCGTCAACCAGGCAACTCCGTTTCCTATTCTCTCATTTAACCCATCGATCAAAGTGACGATCGACTCGAAAAATCTCATATAAACTCCAAGTAATGGGGTAACCGATACGTTACGGGATTCGCCGGAACCTTCTATAGGTTATGTTTGGAATCTTGAAATATGTGTGAACCACCCATGCAAGACAAGGAAAAAAGCCTTGGGCTATCAATCGCCGTCACTTAAGATATCATCAGTGGAATTGAATATAAAGACGGTCATTCATTTTTGGATGAACAAATAAGTGTATTTTCCCGGCACAGAACATGGAACAGAAAAATAGGATCTGGATTTTATGTTTTTTTTCTATATCTTGATTGCGCTTTAGTGATCGGACTTTTATGAAAGGATTGAGATTTCATGTCGGAATACAAGGTGACGTCGAGAACCAGGATGAAACGTTTACCCAAGCGGGCGGTTTATGACAAGCAGGAAATATACAGTATTCTGGATGAGGCATTGATATGCCACGTCGGTTTCGCCCAGGACGGACAACCGTTTGTCATACCGACAATCCAGGCCAGGATTGACGATAAGCTTTACATCCATGGATCCGCTGCCAGCCGGATGCTCCGCACGTTGAGTACCGGAATTTCTGCCTGCGTAACGGTGACGCTTCTGGATGGCCTTGTCCTTGCGAGATCCACGTTTCATCATTCAATGAATTACCGGTCGGTCGTAATACTGGGAACATTGACTAAAGTCGATGATCCCGATGAGAAACGTGACGTACTGGACGCAATTGTTGAACATACCGTTCCGGGCCGGTCTGCGGAGGCAAGGGGGCCGAACGCGCAGGAATTGAAAGCCACATCGGTGATGTCCATGGAAATCTCGGAGGCCTCCGCGAAAATTAGAACCGGTCCGCCCGGCGATGACGATGAAGACTACGCGTTGCCCGTTTGGGCGGGAGTGGTTCCTCTGACTATACAGGCAGGGACGCCGGAAGATGATCCACTCCTTTCCGATGGCATATTGGTACCTGATTACCTAAAGACCATTACAAGATACGCCTAAAGTACTCCGACGAACGCGTTGACGCTTCGTTATTTAATCTTGAGCTAGGTAATTAGCTTTGTATATTGTCCCGGATGAAAACTCGATTTGTCCATCCTTGTAAACACCTCCCACCCCGAGGAGCGGCAACATGTCTGAGCAGGCGTACCGCGTCCGGGCCGCCCACTGCGATCATAGGGCGACGGACGAAGAAATCTATGAAACCTTACAACGCATCACGGCCCCCCTCAGCAGAACCTGGAACAAGCTTGAGAAAGCTAACAGGATCGTAATAAAATTCAATATGATGAAGAATCCGAACGGGGTTCACCGATTTGCGGGTAGACGCCGTGAACTGGTGGATGATTCCGTCTGTCGTGCGGTACTCCGCCTGCTGCGGGAGCGGACTTCAGCAGAGATAATAGCTACCGACACGAATCCCTACGCCGATGACAAAATGACGCCCCCGGACTTCAACTACAAGCACCATCTTGACGAATTCGGCGTGGCGTACGATGATTCTAATGCGGCGCCATGGGCAACATACGAGGTACCCGGTGGTGGGAACATGTTCGATAGGTATACTCTCAGCGGCGTGTTCAAAGACGCGGATGAAGTTGTATCGGTCGCCAAAATGAAGAACCATTCCTTCATGGGTGTTACGCTCTGCATGAAGAATCTCTTCGGTCTCCCGCCTATAGTACCGCCGAACGGACGGGTAAGAACCTATTTTCATCACGCCATCCGATTATCGTATATCCTCCCGGATCTTGCGATGATCACCGATCCATGCCTGAATATCATCGACGCCCTCACGGGCCAGTACGGCCGTGAATGGGGCGGCGAGGGGCGAGTCTGCAACGCGTTGATAGCCGGAGACCAGGTGACAGCGACCGATGCTTGCGGCGCCACGCTCATGGGACACGATCCGTCATCGGATTGGCCAAATCCTCCGTTCAGGCGGGACCGGAACCACCTGCTTGTGGCTGCCAACCGGGGGTTTGGGACCGTGAACCTGGATGAGATCGATTTCGAATCGGAAGTTACCGCTCCCCTGGCGGAATTTAATACAGAGCAGGATGATGCCCCGGAAATAATACATACCCTACGCAAAACAGCCTGTCAGCAGGGAATCTTATATCAGGACAAAAAACCAAAGCTGGTGGACAAGTTCGGCGGAGATTTCATATATATGCAGGATGGAGAGGTAGTATGGCACGGAGAGGACCCTTCGATCATTAACAGCCACAGGGAGTTTTCAAATGCAAAGCCAGGTAGTTGCCTCTGGTTGAAGAAAGTGGATCCGGATGAGATAGAAGGTGAGCACTTTGAGGTATATGACAGATGCCTGGCCGAATTTTCAAAATAGAACGGAGACCAAATGAAAATAGCCGTGTTACATGGACCTCGTGATCTTCGCATAGAAGAACATGATCTTGATCCGTCCGACCTGGGTGATCACCAGGTCTGGGTTGAAACTATAGTGTCAGCGCTTAAAATCGGTACCGATCGCGGAAATTACGAAGGGGCGGAACAGGTTCCCGGTGCCCCTGATTTCCCCCGATGGGTCGGCGACAGTAATCTCGGTGTTGTAAAAGGCGTTGGCAGAGCCGTGACAAAATTCTCTATCGGAGACAGGGTAGTAACACGTTATCCGCACCAATCCGAGTATATCGCAAATGACGATGAAATGATCGTCGAGGTACCGGAAGGTATACACCCTGAGGATGCAGTTTATGCCCACCTTTACACCTTGAGCGCTCTGTGCTACAGAAAGGCGTTCTTCAGTCCGGGAGAAAACGTCGCGGTCGTCGGCCTTGGCGTCCTGGGACTGGGCGCTGTCGGTCTAGGCCCTTGTTTCGGGGCCAATACCATTGGGATTGCCAACAGCCCTGTCCGTATGGAAATGGCCGAGAAAATGGGTGCCCATGCGACGTTTTTGTCAGATGACCCTGATCTAAAAGAAAAATTGCACGACGCCACGGATGGGGCCGGCATCGACCTTGTTATCCTGACCGCGAACCCATGGCCCGCCTACCGAACGGCTGTAGACATCGTCAGGGAGAACGGTCGCGTGGCCATCGTTGCCCTACCCGGCAGGGGGGAAGAGCCCCTGGATTTCAACCCGCTTGCCATGCAGTGGTTTTATATGAAAGGTATTTCCCTCATCGCCGTGAATGGCGGAATGGGGTATTTGTATCCGGCGCCTTCAGAAGACAGGTTTGGTTGGGATCAGGCGTGCAGGCACACGTTGTCTCTGATGAAGGATGGGCGGCTGGAACCCAAGCGACTGATTACCCATCGAATGAACTACGAAGCAATCAACGAAGCGTACGAGATGATATACCGCAGAGAAAAAAACATGATGGGGGTCGTTTTCGACTGGAACGATTAGGAGAGTTAATATGGCGCAAGAAACGACGTCCCGGATTTTGTCGAATGAACAAAGAAGGCAATTCGAAGAAGACGGATTTTTTGTAATCGATGACTTTTTTTCCATGGATGAAGTGGAAGCTGTCCGCAGAGAGATCACCTCCATCATCGGTCGATACCCGGATGTACCCGGTGAACTTGTGCAAATTGAACGCTCGGTAGAACGCGGTGAAGTTACGCCGGAGACTGCGGAACTGGGGATTCGAAAGTTGTTCCGGATGGCAAAGCACAACGACCTCTTTCGTCAGATCGGATTCCATGTGAAGATGGTTGCCATCGCGGAAGAGCTGGTCGGACCGAACGTGACTCTTTTTCAGACCATGTTACTCATGAAACCACCCCATTTCGGTGAAACCAAGGTATGGCACCAGGACAATGCCTATTTTCGGCTCGCGCCTAAGGATATATTCGGTTTCTGGATTGCTTGTGATGATGCTGATGTGGAAAACGGCTGCATGCACGTGATCCCCGGATCACACCAACAGGGTCTAGCGGAACATGGCGGTGTACAGGATGATTACGGAATTGTAGAGCCTCCCGCGATTTCAGATGCGGTTGCCTGCCCAATGAAAGCCGGAGGCGCCCTGATTTTCCATGGAGAAATCAGTCATTTTACCCCGAATAATACGTCTGGCAGACGCCGTCGCGCACTGCAATACCATTACGCGGCATCGCACTGCAGATCGACTTCTGACAGTCCATTTCCACCGTTTCAAGGTGAGATCGTGGTGGCGGGAGAGGATTCGGAGACCCCTTGATCAGCTTAGTGACACTACATCTCTTCTGACAATTTCTTTTTCTTCCCAGTAGGGCCCAGGCGCCATCAATTCAAGGGTTTCGGGAGAAAGTCGGTCTTTTACCGATTCAGGGATAAAATCACCGCCGCGATATTGCGGGGCATACCTGAGGGCGAGTACCACGCGCTTTCTGTCCTGCGCTTTCCATGGCATGGCACCGTGGGTGAGGAGCTCCGAAAAGATCACTGCATCGCCTGCTTCCGGCGTGATATTGACAGTGTGCTCGGGCAATTCACTACCGAGAAGGCCTCCGTTAAATAACGATTCAGGGCGCGGGAAATTGCACTTGTGTGAGCCGGGAATAACCACGAGACCACCATCTCCGGGTTTCACATCATAGAAATATGGGAAGATCACGAAATCATCACAGTAAATCGTCCCCTCACGGCAATCGTACCGCGTGCTGTACCACCCGTAATCTTCTCGTGCACAGTGCAGACTACCCGCGTGAGTTTCCGTGTCCCCTGGATTGTTGACAAGCATGGTGCCGCGTAGGAACCTCGGTTTTCCCATAGTGAATTCTTTGATGATGGGCCAGAAAGCAGGGTGGCATACCAGCGCTTCAAGTGATTTATCCCAGGCAAATCCATTTTCATATAACCTTTTGTCCTTGGTGCCGAACCCTTCGGGCATCTCATCATCTGACGTCGCCATGTAACGTTCTACTGCGTTCTGACAGGAAGTAAGTTCCTGCTTACTCATTACATTCTTTAAATGTAAGTATCCGTGTAAATCGAACAGATATCTCTGCTCCTGTGTCATCATTGATAAGCTCCGGGATTCAGCTACGCTTCGATACCCTCGAACAATTGTAACCAGCCTTCCAGATTCGGACAGACGGCTGCGGGATTTTCCCGGCTTCTTGCTATAAAACCAGGAACGTTGGGGCGGCCCGTGGGAAGTCTAGAGTCACTATACCTGATATCGAGACTCCAACGTATTCCGTCCGAACGGTTTTCTGTTGATCGATGAACGGTCTTGTGCTGTAGGAGCAGAGCGCCCCCCTTGGGCACAGGACAACTGACCGGTTCTCCCATCGGCATGGCCTCGGGCAGAAGATCTTCGGGTGACTCGCTAAATGGTATACGGCCAACCTTGTGACTTCCGGGGATCACTTCAAGGCAACCATTTTTTTCGTCCGAATCCACCAGGGGTACCCAGAAGTTAACCATAAAGGTATCCTCCACCTCCTCGTCCAGAAAGCCAATATCCTGATGCCAGTCGACGACCGACCGGCTATCGGGGAATTTTGCCCTGGAATTGAACTGTGGGTGCACCAGTATTTCAGGCCCGATTACAGACTCCACCGTGTCCAAAATCTCGGGGAGTGTCAGAACCTGAAACGTGGCGGGTGTTTTTCTTTTTCCGAGTACTTCTTCGGTTGCTTCCGACGGGTCGTCCATCGCTTCTCTAATGCAATTGAGACGCCTTTCGAAGGGTTCGCCGGAATACATATCGGCAAGGCGCCCCATCGCGTGATATCTATTGGCCCAGTCATCCACAACGCTATTTAATTCCCCAATCAGTCCGTCCAGTCTCGCAGGGTCAAACAGACTTTCGACTACGAGAAAACCACGGTCAAAATAATCCGCCATCTGTCGATCGGTTAATCCGCTCACGGACCATCTCCATCCAGTCTCTTTACCAATTTTGTCCCCTCCGTTAACCAGGCTGTGTATTCCGGGTGCTCAATATCCGTCCCGTATAACTCAGCAGTGGTTGAATCACGACCTATTGTCCTTAGCGCAGGCTGCCGTGTCGCGTGTGAGAGATCCAGGTCTGCCGTAACCAGGCGTTCCTCAAAGGAGCCGGCTTCATCCAGTACGTTTCCCATGGGATCGACAATTTTTGAATTCCCATGCGAACTGTTGCTGCTGTTCATATTCTCCACATCAGCCGGTGCGTTAGCCATCACGCCAAAGACATGGCTTTCGGTGGCTCTCGATATCTGCATGGATCGATATCCCAACAATTTATTTTCCGCCTGCAATCCGCCTTCATTGTTTGCGATGAAAATGATCTGAGCGCCCGCCGCAACCGGCAACCTGACCAGCTCCGGATACCGCAGGTCGTGACAGATCATAACGGTTGACTCCACGCCTCCAAGCCTGAATATCACTGGACCTGTTCCAGCCGAATACCAGGGCTCTCCGGCACGCCAGGTTTTTGCATATCGCCCAAGCATCCGTCCGTCTTCGCGGACGATCATCACATCATTGTAAATTTCATTTTCAATCTTTGTTGTGCTACCGATCAACAGGGCTATTTTTAATTTTCCTGCCATCGCAGTTATTTCTTCTTCATAAGCGCCAACTACGTCGAAATCCAGGGAGTCTACCTGTTCTTCATTCGGATAACCGGTGAGGCAACCCTCATGAAACAAAACGATTCGGCATTTTTTCTCGTGCGCTTTCTCGATCATACAGATTATCTTATCGGCATTTGAAACCACATCCGAATCCGTGCCTATCTGGGCGGCAGCCACTTTTATGGTTTCTGGATTGCTCATAACCGGATACCATTCTATTTAAGTAATCAGGGGTTGATGATGAGATACTTTACGTCTATCTTTATTCCCTGTCAAGTCTGAGCAATAGGATAAGATATATATTCGCAGGAGGCCCGCATGTCCCACAATATTATTTTCAGAGGCGCAACGGTTGTAGATCCTTCACAGTCTATCAACAAAATATGTGATGTCGCTGTTGATGGTGACAAAATTTCCGCCATTGCAGATCGTATAGAAGATGGAGATGCGGAAATCATCGGTCTGGCCGGAAAGTATCTTACACCCGGCTGGATCGACCTCCATGCCCACGTATATGCCGGGGCTACTACTTTCGGTATCAAAGCGGACGGCCTGTGCCTCGCGACAGGTGTAACCACGATCATCGATGCCGGGAGTCCGGGATGGACCAACCTCAGGGGATTTCTCGAGTTCATTGTGGAACCGTCCCGGACACAAGTGCTGACATTTGTCCATATCAGCTGTATCGGCCTTCTCAACTCAATGCGGGGCGAGATGGAGGATATAAAGAACGCTGATCCTGAAATGACGGCCAAAGTGATCGAAATGTGGCCCGATGTCTGCCTGGGCGTCAAGGTGCGCCAGGGAGTCAATCAGGTGGGGGAGAACGATGCAGAGCCGCTAAGATTGGCAGTGGAAGCCGCGGAGAAAGCTAACACCCGCGTTATGGTGCATATAGATAGCGGTGTTGCCCTTCCCCAGATCCTCTCTATCCTGAGACGTGGAGATATTGTGACCCATTGTTACCAGGGCAAGGGGGACCATATTCTCGGGGAAGACGGACGGGTGATCGACGAAGTTCATGAGGCCAGAACGAATGGGATTATATTTGATCTCGGCCATGGAGCGGGCAGCTTCCATTACGACGTGGCAAAACAGGCGGTTCAACAAGGTTTTCTGTCAGATGTCATCAGTACGGACCTCCACGTTTACAGTCTCTTCGATCCAGTGCACAGCCTGCCGGAAACCGCCTCGAAGTTACTCAACCTCGGTCTCTCTTTTGAGGAGATCGTTGCACAGACTACGGTAAATCCGGCGTCTGCCATAGGACGTGAAAAAGACCTGGGCACGCTGCGACCGGGATCGACCGCAGATATATCGGTATTCGACATCAATGAGGGTGACTACACGTTCACGGATTCGCATGGGCATCAGGAACAAGGCCCTTTGTTGATCGAACCGGCCGTAACGATGCGTGGTGGCGAACTCTATTATCCTTCGTCCCTCCGACACGAAATTGAAGATGCCACGCAACGCGCCCTGGAGATGAAATCGATAACGGGAATACCCTATGGCGCGGTCAGAGGGGATAACGCCCCCGTGATAGAGAAGTGAGGGACGGATGACCGATATGAATACCTACGAGGAGCAGGTGTACGCCGGACTGCTCGGCAAAACCATCGGTGTTTACATGGGACGGCCGTTTGAGCAGTGGCACCGTCCTCAAATAGCCGAAAAATGGGGAATGGTTGATCGGTATGTCCATGAAGACCAAGGAGTTCCACTCGTCGTGTCTGATGACGATATAAGTGGAACGCTGACCTTCATTCGCGCCCTGGAAGATACAGACCTTTTCGCAGATACACCCGATGAGGCGTTCGGACAAGCCTGGCTGAATTACATTATGGAACGCCGGACTATTCTGTGGTGGGGCGGTTACGGGATGTCCACGGAACATACGGCATATATTAATCTTAAAAACGGCATTAAATCCCCCCGGAGTGGATCCATAGAAATCAATGGGAAACCTGTAGCCGAACAGATCGGAGCACAAATTTTTATCGACGCATTTGGTATGGTAGCCCCCGGTGATCCTGATTTGGCGGTTAAACTGGCTCGTAAATCAGCACGCGTGTCCCATGATGGCGAAGCGGTTCATGCCGCCTGCGTGGTTGCCGCCATGGTCAGCATGGCATTCGTTGAAAAAGATATGTTTCGATTGCTCGACGCAGGTGTCCAGATGATACCCGCAAGTTCTGAAACAGCACAGGTTCATCGTGATGTCCGATCTTGGAGCGAAAACGATAAAGATTGGGAAAAGACGTACGGCAGGATTTATGAAAAGTATGGCTATCAGCACTACGGCGGGACCTGTCATGTCATTCCGAATCACGCCCTGATGGTCATGGCCTGGTCTTACGCGCCTGACAGCTTTTATAAATCCCAGTGCATAATAAACTCAGCCGGTTGGGATACGGACTGTAATGCCGCGAATGTTGGATCTGTCATGGGGGTCAAGGTGGGGCTGGAACGGATCAACGAAGATTACGCGTTCCAGCAACCCTTCGGCGACCGCCTGATAATCCCCACGGCTGAAGGCACCCGGTCCGTGAGCGACGTTCTGAACGAATCGCTTTCAGTTTCTGCCATTGGACGACGATTAATGGGACTGCCGAAGCGCACCTCCCCTAAAAAGGGGGCATTTCATCATTTTGAAATGCCCGGTGCCCAGCACGGATTCCTGGTCGATGAATTGGATTCCGGCTCTCGAAACACTACCATATTAAAAAATATAGAGGGACATTCCGTTGCAGGCAGGCGATCCCTCTGCATAAGCTTCGATGGTCTCAATACGGACCGGGTGAGTCGAACGAGTACCCCAATTCTCCCATCGGGTCCGGGCGCCCTGTATGGATCAGCGCAACAGATGCAGGCAACACCGCGATTGTATCCAGGGAATGAAGTGATTATTCGCGGAACTGTTTCGGAAAATTTAACCGGTGTTGCATCTGTCAGGGTATATTTGCGCCAATACGCCGGAGAAACCTGTTTTTATTCTGATACAGAAAAGATGGAACCCTCGGCGCGGGTTGCATTGCGCTTCACCATCCCCGGCGGGGCCTGGCCCATTCAAGATATTGGTCTGGAAATACAGGGAGAAAACGCTTCCGGCGCTTTTTATCTGGATGGCCTCTGGATCGAGGGTTTACCCCGTTTCAAGTTTCCGGACCGCCCATTAATGGGACCAGGTGATGTACCTGTCGGGTGGATATCAAATGTGGAGCAGACGATGGTGCGTCCTTTCCCGGCAGACAAGCAGGAAATGATGCGGATCTGTCAGAACGAAGGACCGGCCCTGCTTGTCACAGGAAACAAGGACTGGGTTGATTACACCTTCGAAACTCAAATCAACGTCCATCTCGCACGTCAGGCAGGAATCGTTGCGAGATACCAGGGATTGCAGCGGTACATCGCCCTGGTGAAAACCGGAAATGAGATAAGACTCATTGAAAGATATTACGGAGATCGTGTAATCGACACACATCCTGTTGCCTGGGAGCCGGACGAGGATCACATATTATCGATATCATGTGTCGGTGAGGCAATAACGGCAGCGTGCGACGGGGAAGAAATGATGCGCTCAAAAACAGAAAAGCTCCTTTCCGGCGGAGCAGGTTATTTCGTAGAAGACGGCCTTGTCGGTTTCCATAGTACTACAATAAACTAGTTTAAGCTGGGGGTGCCATGCCAATTCCGAGAATTACTAAAATAGAGTGTATCACGTTCACGCATGACATCAAGGACCTGGGGACCGACTACAACGGCTTCAATCAGGTATATGAACCGGGAAGCCTGTTCAAATCGCAACCATCGGTGGTCAGGATTCACACCAGTCTGGGGGTGACGGGTGAATATGTAGGCGGTGGATTCGGCCGACACGTCATTAAGTATCTCCTCGGCAAAAATCCCTTTGAAAGAGAGAAAATATACAACGACCTTAAACGAGGCTTGCGGCATACCGACCGGACCGCCATCAGCGGGGTGGACGTGGCCCTCTGGGATTTTGCAGGCAAAGTGTACGATGCACCGATTTACCAGTTGCTCGGTGGTTGGCGAAAGTCCATACCGGCGTACGCAAGCACCTATCATGGAGACGAAAACGGCGGACTGCATTCTCCGGAGTCGTTCGCCGACTTTGCGGAGCAGTGTTTTGACCTGGGCTACCGGGCTTTTAAAATCCACGGATGGGGCAATGCGCCTATCGAGAGAGAAGTCGCCAATGTCCATGAAGTCGGCAGGCGCGTTGGGGACCGAATGGATCTAATGATCGATCCCGCCTGCGAATACGAAACCTGGGCCGATGCCCTGAGGGTGGGACGGGCCTGCGACGAGCAGAGATACTTCTGGCTGGAGGATCCCTATATGGACGGTGGCGTCTCCATGTTCGGTCATAAAAAATTAAGAGAAAAGATCACAACTCCTATTTTACAGACCGAACATATATTCGGATTGGAACAGCACGTGGACTTCATCGTGAACGGAGGGACGGATTTAGTCAGGAGCGGGGTTTATGAGGATGGTGGCATTTCAGGCGTCATGAAAGTGGCCCACGCGGCAGAAGGATTCGGACTCGATGTGGAACTACACGGTGGAGGCTTGGCCCATCGGCATTGTATCGCAGCGATAAGAAACACCAATTATTATGAATTGGGACTGTTAAATCCCAGAATAAAGAACACCAAGCCGCCGATTTATCCACCGCAGTTCGTTGACGAACTGGAAAATATAGGCCCCGACGGTCACGTTCCCGTTCCGCAGGGACCGGGACTGGGTGTGGAGATGAATTGGGATTATATCAACGCTAACAAGGTAGATGCCCAGGTTTGGGAATCATGCTAACCGATCAGATCCCCCGGTTTTAAACCGCCCCGAACCAGCGCCTCCCAGCAGTGGGCGGGAGAGTCGCTGAGGATTTCGGGCAGTTCTTCACCCAATTTCCGTGCCTGGCTTGATGATACCTTTCCCCCGGGATTTAAACCGGCAAGTCGGACCAGGGCATCCATTGCGTAACCGACATCAAATACGTTAGGATCGTTTTTGATGATCGTTTTTAAAGCATTAACCGTGGAATTCAATGATGTCCCCAGTATGTCTGTTCCGTGTGAACATAAAATCACAACGGACCACAACGCATTCTCTCTGACAGCTGACCGAACAGGTTCGAACCGTGCCAAACCAAAATCTATCCCAACTCCTTCACAGATATCGCAGTCATCGGTAGGCCTGACGAATTTAATGGATCGGCCCTGTGCCCGGCTCATGCACAAGCGGTTTTTTTCATACGTCAGACTTTCAATCAGGGCGGAGATGCAGCGGGGAATGAGTTCGATTCCTACACGGTTGGCGATTGCCCGTCGTCCGATACACCCCAGTGATCCTGCGGCTACCGACCTGACGTAAGCCGACGGGTCATTTTTCAGCCGGAGAATTACAGCATCCAGGACCGTTTCCGTGAGGTGGCTTACATCACCGAGACCGTAAACACCAGCTTTCCGGACCCATTTTACAGGGTAATCTGTCGCACCAAGGAATGTGTCCGTGGCTTCCGGACCTACGGCTATTAATCCATACGTGGCCGCCCGTCTCACGTTCTCGCGCTCATCGTACAGCGCCTTCGTCAAATACCTCAGGGCCATCGATGCGTCACCGATCGAAGCGAGTTTATAGGCAGCGCCTATGCGGGCCGGTTCCCCTTCGACGTTTTTCTCAAATAAACGTGAAAAAAGTTGTTCGGCTTCCGCCTCCCTCTCCGCATCCCCAAGCAAACGAGCCGTTGGTGACTGGCCTGCCTGGAGCCAGTGGTTGTGATACCTCCAGACCTCCGCCACATCATCCGTAACATCTCTGAGATCTGTACCGGTTAAAGGATCGGTGTCGAGGTTCTTCCAATTCATGTCGACAACAGTCGCATCTCTTTTGAGGATTGGATCCGTAGTCCTATACAACCAGAATCGCCACATGAATCGAGGGTTCTCTTTCCACGTACGCCAGTCGTCCCGCCTGTGGTTGCCCCGATGGAAGGTGTTGTGAGAATACAGTAACACCGTACCGGCTCTGAGGGGGGCCGCCTCAAACTGTCTTACGAGGGGCCAGCCTGTGTTGGTAACCGCGTCCCTCATTCTGACATCATGGGCGGTTCTTTGGGTGATGATATCTTCTATGTCGTATTTAGATTCAGGGCCACTCGCATCCTCACTCTCCATGCTGCTCAGCATAAACTCAAAATCGAGATGGTCCGCACCGGCGAAATTATCGTTATTCTCTTCGTGGTCAAGGGTCCAGTAGTGTGAATACGGAATGGTAGCGGTGGGGCCCATATCTTCTTTTACGGTTTGGGGGTAGTAGAGCATTTCGACCTGAATGGCCTGGTGATGACGTTGCTTCCGACCGTTGTAAGGTCCATTATCATCCTTGTGCCAGTGCTGATCCCGCCCACCACTGGTAAACGATGCGTTATGGGTAAACGGAACGATGGCCCAGTTCTCTCCGACCAACTGGTTACACGCGGCGACAAGTCCGGGCGCGTTCAGCACCTCCAGAATCGCAGGCACCCCTCCCGGCGTAACCGGTTTCCCCGCAAGGTAGGCCTCTTTCTCCTGTTCATATACCCGTTTGTGAGTGTCGGCGGAAATCCCAAGGCTATCGGGGGAAAGGAGGACGAGTCCTCTGCATGCGAATTCCTGAACCAGGCTATCAGGGGTACTGTATGCGTCGGGATCAGAGGAATAACTTGGCGATATATCCGTGGATTGCGTGCTCAATATCAAACACCCCCATCAAGGAAAGAATAAGGAACGTCAATTTATTATTTAACTTCCAGGTACCACCCGGTCCATGGTGAGCCCCTCGGGCCTTTTCATATCGTTGTATCTGATCTGCAACTCAATCCCGTTCACACTTCGGGTGAACCCTGCCGCTGGCGACATGGATGTGCACCTTATCTCCAGATTATTTGTACCCTGAACGATAGTACTTGCGGGGATTCGAAATCGAAACCAGTGGGCAGACATCCCCAATGGCGCCTGGACGGGGATGCCGGGAGGCAGTTTAATGGTGAGGGCCCGTTCATCGGTTATTTCGGCATCACAGATCGAAAGCTCATGACCATTGAATCTGAAATCAACCTTATCTTCTATGCAGAAAAATGAAAACCGTATCGTAAGGTAAGGGTCCCGCAGATCGCCCTCGTCCCTGGATGACTCGATATCATCGGCTACGAATATAGCCAGGGATACCGTACCACCTTCTTTTAGCTCGGCGGGAATCTGTCTCTCCGGGGTCGTGGTAGCTTCGGACGGTTTTCCTTCTTTGGGTGCCAGGATGTACCGTTTATCAGAACGGCTGTGTACCTCCGGATAGCCCATCTCCCGTAAAACCTGGTATTCTCTGTGGTCGAACGGCCAGGGAAGATAGCCAATGTAAATCCCGGCATATCCCTGGAAGTCCAACGTTCTGGCCAGCGCACGATACATCTCGATATCCGGCACACCCACTCTATGGTCATATATGCGCCGCGGCGGCCGGTAGAATGCCGCGACATGGTGTTTTTCTGCGGCTTGCGCCAACCAGGATGCCTGGATTCCAGTATCCAGAAGGGCCCTCTCATCCTGTGCCACAACATAATCCAGGGCGCCTGCAGCCAACCACGCCCTTACATCGAGACCCATGGCCAGGTTTACGGTTTCGTCGGCCGAAACCCGGGCCATTAGCGGGATTTCTCGTGCTTGGGACCGCCCGACCTCGGCAGCAAGTTGTCGGACCTGGACTACGAAGGCATTCATTATCGGAATATTCCGCTCGATCTCGGATTGCCTGAAGTAATACTTGTCGAACATGAAGTCTAATTCGATACCGTCAGCCCGATAGTCTTCGAGTACCTCCCGCACGATCGCGAGCTTGTCCTGCCGTACCAGATCACAGGCATAATCATAGCACCACTTGGCTCTGCCCTGGTCACCAATGCACACCAATTCCCCATGCTGCCACTTCAACAAACCACATCGTTCCCCTCCCGGGGGCGCACTGTCTTGAAGTTTGAGGCTCGGGAACACACACAGCCCCGTGTTTCTGCCCCGCTTAATCACCTCCGCGAGCTGATCGGTACCCAGCTCTTCGGCAGATTCGACCATCCGCATTATCCGCCAGTCGATATAGCTATCCCAGACGTCTTTTGACTGGCCAACCACACGGCCTGCTTTGCTCCTGTGAAAATATACGTCACCATAACCGAGACCGAACACAAGGCAGTCTACCCCCGTCCCAAGAACCTCATCGACGGGCCGCTGTAACTTGTGTATGCTCACCGGGGGGTCTATCCGTTTGGCATGAAAATGGTGGGCATCGTTGTAATAAATCAATCGCGGAACCATGTGATCCCTTTATCTCTAACTTTAATTCTGATCCATCAGTCCTTGAATAGTTTTATTTTTATTGCTCAAATCGTGAAACCGAATTATTTAAACTATATTACACCCGACCTGAGGAGGTTAAAATATGTCCGAATCCACACTAAAGCAACGCATGCGAAACAAAAATCTTGTGACAGGCATCGGGGTCGACATGAAACTAACCCAGCAGGATCTTGAAAGAATACTCGACAAAAATCCGTGCGATTTCCTCTCCATAGACAGTCAGCACTCCGCATTTAACGAGGACAGGCTTGAATCATTCTGTAAATCAGCCCAATCCCTGCAGATTCCGGTTATTTTCCGCATCAAACATACCAGGCATACCTACCTCATCGGTAATTATCTCGACCTGGGACCGACCGGCGTACTGGTACCGGAGGTTCGTGAGGAGGCATCTGTAGACGAAGCGATTCGGACATTTTACTATCCCCAGTTCGGCAAGAGAAGCAGTGGCGGCAGTGCACGATGGGGAATCAATGCGCGCCCGGACCGGCTGGCATACGCTGAGTGGTGGAACGACACCGGTATCTTACAGATTCAGCTGGAATCCATCGATGCAGTCGTCAACTGCCGGAAACTGGGTAAAAACGGCGTCGATGCCTTCACATTCGGGCCTAATGATCTGTTATACGACATAGAAAGTTATACCGATCCGCCGTTTAAAACGGTGGATCAATGTATAGAACATGTGGTCAGCGAGATGTCGGGAACCGATGTGGCCGTAGGAATCGGAATTCAACACTCCGGCGATCGGGAAAAATATCTGGATATGGGAGTGACGGTCCTTCAGACTCCTCTGGTGGTATGATTATCCTTCAGTAATCCCTTGAGCGGGAAGATCATCACCCAGAACTTCATCCAGTTCTTTGCTGCACTGCTCGAGTACTTTCATAAGGTTGAAATCGCCCCCCCACGGAACCATCTGTGCTCCGAGACTTCGATAGTGAGCTATCTGTTCCGGCGACCCAGCTGTGATTCCCCATCCGATGCTGTGTCGCCTTGCAGCGTCGATCACTTTCCGGATGGCGTCATCGAGCGTCAAGTCCGTTTCCCCCACCTCAAGCCGGTGACCGAGGTCGGCAGGACCGATAAAGATTAAATCGATGCCGGGCGTTGAAGCGATGTCATCCAGATTGTGAAGGGCCTCTAGTGTTTCAATCTGCCCCACGATAAATGTCTCATCCAGAGCATCTGAAAGATATGAGGACGGAGTGGTGTGAAAGTGATCCACTCCAAAGTCAGCGTCCATTCCGGCCCCGTCAATGCCGCGGTTTCCCAACGGCGGAAATTTTGTGCAATCGACCACGTGTTTCGCCACCTCCCCGTCGGACATGAACGGAACCATAAAACCTGCCGCACCATCTTCCAGGTACCTGTATAATCCAGTTCGCTCGAGGGTTGGTGTCCGAATCATGCAGTCTATGTCATATTTGTGGCACAGAGCAATGATCGCTTGCACTTCACGTGCGTCCATAGCCCTGTGCTCCAGGTCAAACCAAATACCATCATAGTTATAATAGGAAGCGTATCTCACGAAGAAAGGCAAGAAATGGCCCATGCCTGCCATCCGGGCAAACTGGCCACTTTTTAGTTTTGCAAGAACCCTGCTCTTACGCATCGGTATCCTTTCACGGTGTCGAACCGACCGGAATGTCCGGAGTTTGGGAATGTTTTGTGATGAAAGAGGTGCAGCGGCTGTTATTGTAGTTGATGATCTGGTTTAGGACAAGATTTTTGTACGCAATCGTAAAAAGACCTGTACATTAGGACAAGCTCTGACAAAGGCCCCACTTCCGAAATTCCTTGAGGAGATCTCTATGAAAATTACAGATGTGGAAATAATCCCGATTTACCCGAGACTGGCAAGGCGTTATGAAACTCGAAAAACTGACCTCTATGGAATCGATGCCCGGACAGTTTTTAAAGTTACAACCGATAATGGAATTACGGGATACGGCGATCAGCGAGTGCGTCCCTTTAGCCAGCCTGATCCCGGTAAATACAAGCACCTGGCGGGCAGCAATCCCTTTGACTATATCAACAACCTCCAACCGTTCGACTCCGGTTTAAACTGTGCGCTTTACGATGTGATGGGTAAACATCTCGATGTGCCCGCGCATAAGCTGATGGGCGAAAAACTCCGGGACTGGGTGCCCGTGGCCGCCTGGACAAGACCGGCATCACCGCTTCATTTCCAACAGGAGATCCAACGGGCCGCCAGTGAGGGATATCGCGTCTTCAAAATGCACACGAGTTCCTATTTCGATGTATTCGAGCAGACCAGAATGGCAGAGGAGGTCGCCCCGCAGGGATTCAAGATCCACTATGATTTCAACTCCAACCGGTCCATCGGCGTTGCGATCCCCATCATAAAAGAATTGGAAGAGAATCATCCGGTCGTAGGATATATCGAAGACCCGCTGATGCGACACGATCTCGATGGATGGCGTCGGGTGCGGGAAGCTACCGGTTTACCGACAATCATGCATGGTACGCCATTCGGTGGTATCCAGGAAATCATATTCAGCCAGGCAGACATCTACATGATCGGCGGCAGCATGGGGGATACAATGGCCACCGGTTTTGCCTATGGGAAAGCCAACATCCAGGTGATCCTGCAATTCGAAGGCGGAACGCTCGGGAAGGCGATGGCAATGCATATGGCCTCCGTGCTTCCGTCCCATACCGCCCATTCGATAAACCTGGATGACCAGTACGAGGAAGACATTACCACCAAAACCATACCGGTCGTTGAAGGTTCCTCGCCCGTGCCGGAGGGCCCCGGCCTCGGATATGAGGTGGATGAAGACGCACTGCACCGTCTTGCGTCACAAAAACTGGTCGAACCGCCCAAGCACGTGGGGAGCCTCACACTCCCCTACGGAGCAAGGTATTTTGGCCCCGGCTATATCTCACCCACAACCGTGACAGGCCGGGAAGAAGGGGATATACGTGGATTCACCTCTGAAATTTGGGAGGATGATGGTTCGGAAAACTTCCAAAAAGTTTACGAGAGTGTCCAGGAGAGGGGTGTCCACCGGAATGATTAAGGCACACTGCCGATAAAAATCGTGGGATTGTCAGACAACTGCCGCAGGCTCCGTCCCGCAAGGTAACCCGTCGGGACGGCAAGGTTACGTGCTTCCGCAAAGCATCGATGTGCGGTTCAGCGTTCAAATGATACGGTATCCGGTCCTCACCGTTTCAGCAATACATCCATCCGATGTTGATATCGTACACCGGCGATAACCATTGCTCAGGGTTCGAGCAAACCTTTCAGAAACTGCGATCCACGCCTATAGCTTCCTTACCGATATAAATATCACAATAGGAGGTATTATTGTTGTACAGCGGATAATTTCCCCAGCGGTCCACAGGTAGCCCCTTCACCCAGGGTTTCCGCAGTTGATAGTCCAACACATGCCACAGAAACACGCCGCCCGCGTCCTTCGCAAGGATTCGCTCCGCCTCATCGTAAAGTACCATGCGCTTATCCTGGTCCAGCTCCTGGACGGCCCGATCCACCAGTTCGTCGAACCGCTCATTTTTCCAATCGTGACGGCTGTATCCCTTAGGCTGGGAATGCCATACCAGGCTCAACATGTTATGCGGATCCGGGAAATCGTAGGTGAACATGATAGTACTCAAAGGGATCGCCCAATCCTTCATCTGTACCTCGTAGGTAGTTCGATCCATGTTTCTGATGTCAAGGTCGATATTCAGGTTGTCCTTCAACATCTGCTGAATCGCCTGAGCTGCCACGCCTTCAGGCGAGGTGGGCGGCTGACTCTTCAACCACAGTTCCGTGGCAGGAAAACCACGCCCCCCGGGGTATCCTGCAGAAGACAGCAACCTCCGGGCATTGTCCGGATCGAAAGCCTGAAACTGTTTGTATTTATCTCCCACATATCCTGGATAATGCAGGGGAAGCATGGTATATGCAGGCACCATCATACCCCTGAGTACCACATTCGCAATGGCTTCCTGGTCAATAGCCTGTGCAACGGCCCGTCTCACAAGCGCATCATCGAAGGGTGGTTGATGGGTCCGAAAGTAAAGATATACAGTAGCGAGTCGATCCCAGGACCACAACTCATCTTTTAGCACAGGATCCTTCTGGATTCGTTCAAGTTCCACTGGCGGCACCATGACTATATCGGACTCGTTACTTTCATAAGGCAACACTCCGGTCTTACCCGACGCCCCCCCGGCTTCCAGTGTCTGATCAAAGACCCGGATTATTTTACGAAGGTAGGCGGGATTAGGCCCGGCATAATAGGGATTCAGACCAAACGTCATAGAATGACCCCGGGTCCACGTTTCCAATTGAAAGGCCGAGTTGCTGATGCAATTGCCCGCCATCGTCCAATCGCTTCCGTACTTCTCCACCTGCCATCTCGGTACAGGCGCAGTGGTAGGATATGACACGATATAGGGAAGAATCGCACAGGGCTCTTCCGTTTCTATCTGAAGGGTGAGATCATCTATGGCCCGCACACCAACCCCGTCAGCATGATCTACATCTCCCTGGTTAAACGCCCGTGCCCCTTTGATGTCATAGTAGAAAAAAGCGTAGACGGCCGCTTCCTCCGGATCGAGCATTCGCTTGAACATATATTCAAAATCATGTGCCGTTACCGGCCTGTTGTCGCTCCATCTGCCGTCAGGCTGTAAATAGAAGGTCCAGGTTTTCCCATCATCCGACACTTCCCAATCCCTTGCAGCGCCCGGTATCAACTCGTTGTTATGGCTTAGCATACACAGGCGTTCAAACAGGAATTCACTCAGTCCCGAATGATAAATATCGATCGACACATCCATATGAGATGGTTCATATCCCAGGTAACGAAATACCTGGTACTCCGGCGGTGCGGCATCAGCAGGCAGAGGTCTTGCCACGCCTGCATCGGGAGCTATGAATGTACCGATGTCACCCGTTTCGCTGCTCCCACACGAAATGATACAGCCGATGGCGGCGATAAAGATTACTTGGCATGTCAAATATTTAGAAGGTATGGTATTCACCTCATCTGTAGACAGTTTGTATCAGTGCCCGGATGTATCCTGTCGCGAAAGCATGGCCCTCACGGCCTTCACGATCCCCCGGTATGCCAGGGGTATGATCCATCATAAAGGGACCATTGAACCCCGCTTCTTTGTAGGTTTCCATCGCCTTGACCATGTCGATGTCACCCTCATCAAGGAACACCTCTTGGAAAAACGTCAGACCGCCTCCTGGCCGTGCTTCCTTGTTACCATGTATGTTCCTGAAGTGGACATAAACGATTTTACCCAATCCACCGATATCCCGAATCGTATCGAAGACATTCACCCCCATCTCTGTAACACATCCCTGGCAGAACAGCATGGCATTCGAATCACTCGGAACCAGATCAAATATACGTTTGTACTGATCAATGGTCGAGACGATACGAGCTGCCCCACCCAGTGGTTCCGGGATGGGCGGGTCATCGGGATGCAGGGCCATTCTGACATTATTTTCCTCAGCGACAGGAATGATTCGCTCCAGAAAATACTGAAAGTTTGCCCACATCGCCTCTTCGTCTATCCGCTTATCAGGAAAATCATGTGACTCCTGGATGTGCTCATCATAATGCCACGTGCTGTATTCCGCACCGCCCCGGCCGTTCGTTGCCGGCGTACGGAAATTTCCGATGGGTTTGAAATTATAACCGAGGGTAGGTACGCCGACCTCTCCCATCGCGCGGAGCATCTTCTTCCATTCTTCTATTTTCCGGTTCCTGCCGGGAAGAGCAAGGGTAATTTCATCAGGGCCTTTTGCCGCTATATTATACAGAGTGAGGCCGTGTGCCTCCGCCATGCGTTTCATATCCTTGAAGTAATCCGTGTACTGCTGTTTAGACCTAAAAGTGGGCGGAGGATAAATGGTGAGATAGTCTACTCCGATAGCTTTATAAAACTGGAGCGTTTCATCTGTAACCCGTTCGGCGGGCAGCTGATCCTGAATGAACATTCAAATTCCCGGTTTAATCGTCAGCATAGCTCTTGTAACCGATAACTTACGATTCCTGCAGAGACTGTCAACATACAATCGCTCTGCCTGAACACGGGATCAATACAGATACCTGAAAGAATTCCTTGCCTTTCATTGCTCCTGCCGACAGTTTCAAACTAAATATCCCTCCTCTTAACAACCATTCAAGGAGTACAGTGTGTCAGAAACCATTCGGGTCACCTCTCCGATGGCGCCACCGCCATGGGCGGTCATGGAACGAGAACTGCTACGAACCGTCTCCGCTGCATGTATTGAATTCTATGATAAATACTTCGATGACCGTGGATTTATGCTGTGCGTACCCAGATGGGGGGGAGATGATGGTCCCGACGACGCTATCGAGAACCTGACAGGATGGCCAATTCTCTATGCGTTGGGTGGTCCCGATATCCTTCTGGATATGTGCAAACATGCTCAGGACGGCCATATCCTGCAGTATACGGAAGCCAAGACCGTAGAAGTGCCGTTTGCGCTTGATGGTATGTACTATAAAGAGTTTCCGACCATGTGTGACTGGTTACATAACGGGGAGAGTATGTCCGTATTCGGAGCGTTGGGACTGTGTGATCACAGGGACCGCGATTATCTGCGACGACTGAAGCGCTGGGCGGCACTCTACATGGCCGAAGATCCGGAAGCACCAAACTATGACCCCGAACACAAAATCATCCGCAGCCTCTTTAACGGCAGCCGCGGGCCTATGCTCCGTAAAGCCACGGCACTGGACTGGGCCGGCGATCCTATAGAGGAAAACAGGTTCCACCTCCTGCACGGAGAGCGGAATTATCAGGAGATGCTTGACCATTTCAAGGATTATACGGATGTGGTGGGGGACCACCCGTCCAACTTGGTGGCTACCAGCCTGGGATTCGATGCCTATGCGGCCACCGGAAAGGAAAAATACCGCGACTGGGTGCTCGAATATACCGATGCCTGGGTGGAACGGGCGGAAGAAAACAACGGGATTTTGCCTTCAAATATCGGTCTCGACGGAACGATTGGCGGGTCATGCGACGGTAAGTGGTACGGAGGCTGTTATGGCTGGGGATTCACCACCGTCGTACCCCAGAATGGTGAACTGGCGCACCGAAATACCGTTCAACTGGGTATCGCCGGATTCAACAACGCATATCTTCTGACAGGCGACAGTAAATATCCGGCTACCTGGCGAAATATGATTGAGGCGGTCAACGCAAACAGCAAGACAATCGACGGGCAGACCATGTATCCCCGCATGTTTGGTGATGACGGTTGGTACCACTACAGCCCCCATCCCTACGAGACTGGGGCGCTGGATGTATATTATTGGACCATGGATCATCACGAGGACAAAGCCCGGGTGGCGGATCATCCATGGATCACATTCCTGGACGGGCACAACAACGATTATCCGATGACAGCCATGGCCCGGGACTTCGGTACGGTACGTCAAAAAATCGAGCTGGTACACAACGATCCCACGACACCGGACACCCGGTTGTCAGATAATCCGAATCCGTACAACCCCGCTGTCGTAGGGTCCCTATTCCAGCTCATGTGCGGTGGACCGGCGCCTTACAGGTCACAGGCGGTAAACAGCCGCTTCTGGTATTTCGATCCTGAAAATCGGCGCCCCGGTGTTCCGGAAGATGTCGCGGTTCTCGTTGAGGAGCTAGGGGCCGAAGATGCGGTGGTGACCCTTGTCAATATCGACCAGATAGAATCGCGTGAGGTAATCGTTCAAGGTGGTGCTTATGGCGAGCATCGCTGCGAGACCGTGACAATAGACGGTGAAGAGACTCAAGTGGACGCTAAATTCTTTTCAGTCAATCTTGATCCCGGTGCAGGGTGCCGGATGCGCGTAAAGATGTCCAGATACGCAAATCAACCGTCCTTTGTGCATCCGTGGGAATAGATCCACCGGAGCAGCGGACCCGGGCGGTCCCGTGTTAAACACGATTTCCTGGTGTTTCTAACATACCGCGACATCAGCTTAATCATCGTGAGACAGGGATAACGGACTCTTCCCAATCCCGGGCCAGATACGGAGAATTCCGAAAAGGGCTCTTATACTGATCCAGGCTGCGGCTACTACCCACACGAGGGCAAGGGCATCAGGTTGCGATTCATCGATCATGGCGATACCCATGGTCCCAAGCCCCGTTGCGATCATGACGGCGTTCCTGAGATACCTAAAATCGCCCGTGCCCCAATGAACCCCGTCGGTAGCGAACGCGATTGCATTAACGGGCTGCAGCATTATCACAACAAACCAGGGAAAGAAAAAAACACTCACCGCCCCTGGCGGCACAAGGACGGTGCGCACGAGGTCGGTTCCAAGCCACATCACACCGCTGAGAATTACACTCGACACTATGCACCAGAGACACACCGTGGATGCAACGCGGCGGGCGATATGGAGATTCTCGGGGGTAAAATAAAACCCAACCAGGCTCTGTCCTGTCAGTGCGAACGCATCGAGCACAAGGGTGCTGAACATCCAAACCTGCCGAATAGCCTGGTGTGCCGCGCCGCTTTCCGCTCCTATCCGCGTTGCGGCTCTTGTGGTGAGTATGAAAAATAGATTCAGCAATCCCGTTCTGATAAAAAGGTCGCCGCCGATTTTCATGAGATTGGTGGTGTCTTGAAGCCTTATATTCCTGTCGAACCCCACTTGCCTTGAAACAGCGGCTACAGCCCAGGCCGCGCCTATCCACTGACTGATCACGCTGGCTATAGCGGCACCGGCTATGCCAAAAGCGGGAAACGGGCCATATCCGAAAATGAGTATTGGATCGAGTATGATGTTTACCGCATTCACGACCAATGCGATCCATAGCGGATTCCGCATGTCCTGCAGACCCCGCAGGGTCCCGAAGGCAGTGAGCGTAATCAATACGGCGGGGGCCCCATACCACCTGATGTCTATGTACCTGATAGCATAGGATCTCAAGGCATCGTTAGCGCCCAGCAAAACAGTAATTGGCTCTGTCAACAGATGTCCGATAATCGTTATGAGTATACCGGATGCTGCACTGAGAAGAATGGCCAGAGTGTTTATGCGGGCCGCATGTTCGGTATCCTGACGCCCGGCAGCCTGAGCCACCTCTGTCTGCACCCCGATGCCGAGAAAGTTAAATATCCAGAAAATGCTCGACAGGACCGTGGTGCCAACACCCAGCGCCGCCAGGTGTCCTGATCCCAAGCTGGCGATAAACGCCGTGTCGACAAGACCGGTGAGCGGCTCGGCTATCAGAGAGAACAACACGGGTATTGACAGGAATAAAACGGTGCGGTGCGGATGCCCTTGAAAAGGGTGTGCCTGTGGATCTTTCGGGGATAGATTCAAGGTTAAATGTGGATGCTATTTGGTTTCAAATTCCAATTCCAGCCTGGACAATTTGGAACATTTCTTGAGCGCCAGCCAAAATTATTAGGTAACATACGGCAAAAGTCAAGGTAAGACAGCAACCTTAGAATACAATCTGCTCCGTGGCTTTGGCAACCAGTGCGAACGCCACAGCGGTCATCCCGATCAAACCCAGGCCGCACCCATATCCCGCTAAAAGTACGGGGGTGTAGGCGGTCCATTTCTTCGGCCCCAACCGCTTCGTAAAATAATATCTCCCCAGAATTGCACCTACAAAAGTGGGAAGGGTATAATGTATCCATGTGCCGAACCCACCAACAAACCCATAGAAAAAAACCATAGGGATTTTAAAGAGTGCGATGGCACCGTACATGGCCGACCCGACAGAAAAACCGGCAAGGATGTATTCCCACTTCACAATCTGTTCCAGAAAGCCCGACTGCCCCGGCATGGTAGACCTCACCCATAATGTTTGATTCATAGCCTGTAACGGCCACATCTTCTCAATAAATGGATAGGCCGAAGAGGGTATCGCCGCCAGCTTCCAGATTAGGGACCAGAATAGAAAACCGAACAGGAAAGTCACCGCCGTGCTGAGGATAGTCAATTTCATCAGACTGCCGAAATTCGTCCGCGTCAGTTCAAGTTGTTTAAAGGTGGACGATACACCTCCATGTTCGAACATCGGGATGGGCGCGAACCATATGGCGGCCCCTTTATAGCCGGACAGGTAGAAGGAGCCCTCCCTCACAAATGGAAAGGAGGTACCGAAGGGTTGTCCCGTCAAACCGATCATTCTTGCTCCTATATATGAAAAAAAGGGGGTCCAGAGAAAACCGAATACAGCGACTATCCACCAGGGAAAATCAGGTATAAGGATATAAACCAACCCGACGTAACCAGCCGTAGACGCAGCCCAGACTATCGCGGGCGTGATGAGCCGGATATCGCCACGCTTCGGATCCGGCGGTGGGATATTCTGTTTTTCTCCGGACCTGGCCTTTCGACTCCTGTACAAGGCCGATATTGACGTCCCCGCCCCGACGAATCCTACGACTAATGCGGTTCCGATCCCGAAACTTAGACCGAAATCAATGGAATTGTTGAACGAGGTTGGGATAGACCCCATCCCTTCAGTCCAGCTGGAAAGTATACCGATATCATACAGTACGGGATTCAGGATTATTGATCCCACGATAGATCCCATGAACATACCCACCACCACCCAGAATGGAAGCACAAAACCCGTAAGAACCGCCCCAAGGTCTGTTCCCAATCCCACCGGTGTAGCCGGCAGAATTGATTGAAGCTGTACCGTAAAATCTGCGAACGGAATCGGAATGAATTCTACTTTAGAAACCAGAAGGATTCCTGTCAGCGTTGGTACCCCCGCATAGACGAGTCCCCATGCCATGCCGATGACAGAACCGATGCTGAACACCCGCCAGCGCCAGGTTTCGGCACCGGATGAGCTTTCGGCAAGGGCCGTGGCACCCCCTGCCTGCACCGGCGCCAGAGGAAAGGGAAGCCGCTCGACATCATTGGTGATCCGGAAGCACATGTACCCCAACGACAGGGAGTTAGCCATACCGAGAACGGTGGTGACAACCGCCAGCATAATCGGTCGAAACCAGTCGACGTGAAAAAACGTCCGAATCGCATAGGCATCCGATCCCCGGGGTGGGACGACCCAGCTGGGGATGAAGTCGGAGATGCCGTCGGTGTGCGGGGATTGAATCAGGTATTGTTTCCAGATGAATTGGTTAAAGGCACTATCGGCCGCCGAAAGTCCGCCGGCGAGCCAGTAGAGGATGATGGTCTCCTGCGGGGTCAGTTTCACGAACAACCGCTTGCTGACCTCGATAAACATGATAATCGTGACCCACTGCCCTGCACCGGATATACTCTGACCGGTTACGAGATCGAGATAAATGGACCCGGGTGTCATGACGAAACCTACGAAGAGCGCCGCCCAGAGGGTTTTTATATTAAACCCATTCGCATAGGGCGTCCCTTGGGGCAAAATGGTATAGTCTGACGTTGGGTCCTGCAGTCCGTCTTGATCTGAGCGTTCTGTGGTCGACATTGGTTTTGTTACCTCAACATAATCCTGCTGCTGTCTGCAGTGACGAACCGGTCAACTGCTTGCCTTCTGCATGGTACTCATCTTTCAGTGGCTGCCCCATCGTTCGCCAGACCAGAAAGCGTTTACGAAGTAATTTCAAGAAGGCGCGATTGAGGTTTACCCATGAGCTGTAATCTCCGGACTTGTGCTGCAGTGTCACATTTATTTGATACATCGCAGCATCAACGGATAGGGGCGTCATTTCCATTGATGTCCCCTGGCTCACGCCCAGGTCGAACGGCGCTATCCAGGTGATGGAATCGAGCCGGTAAGCCGGCATGCCGTCTGTATAAAATGCGGAAAGTTCCGTTTCCTCGGCTACAAACCCCTCGGCGACGCCATGCTCATGGGATTGAAACACCCGGGTGAGATACGCGCAAAGTGCCAGAGCCTCTACTCGACTTACGGTGAAGGGAAATTCAAACGACCAGCGGGAGTCCACGGGCTCCGGTAATTCCCATTTTCTTGAAACATCCTGCACGCTCATGTCAGCAGCTTTTTTAGCGGGATAGGCGGCAGAAAGGATAACTACTATAAGGACAATCACGGCTGATAGGACCGCTGACATAGAAGAGTAGTTCAGTGACAACCCTTCAAGGAGATTCATGGACGTCAGGAGCATGGTCGTGACCTGGCCAAGCAAATATCCCACCACGACTCCGATAGTCGCAAACACGCAAGCTTCAGCGAGAAAAAGAACTGCCACATGGGACGGCGCCAGACCCACCGCGCTGTAGACGCCAATTTCTTTAAATCGCTCATGAACAGCCCCCATCATAGTGTTGAGTACCAGAAGTGCGGCGATCAGGATCGGTATTATGAGCTGCTCCAGCCCTGCGACATCCGTTATCCCAATTGTACTGTACACCGTAACGTTGTCGTTCCGTCCGACGAATATGGCGAGAGATACCCTGGAGAGAAAATCCTCTATTGCATCATAGAATTCGTTATGTTGATCCCGTTTAATAATAGAGTCCAGACGCCCAAAGAACTTCTGTGCCTGCTCGGGATCCGCACCTACGGGAATCATCGCGACGGACCGGGGACTTCCATCAATCTCAATTCCGTAGTCATATGGTATGATAAGCGTATTGTGGGCACCGAGGTGGTTGCCGCTGGCAATGTTAATGAAATCATCGAACTCCCCTTCCTCAACCGATCCTTCGATCACAAATGATATAGGCGTCACCCTTTCATCGTCAAGATCGTTCAAGGCATCGAGAGTCTCGTCTTCTATCATTCCGATTACGAGGAAGGATTTACCCATCATTTCGATGGTTGCCTGTCCAATTTGGTCCTGATTGATCCCGACGCGTTCGGCGACTCGTAGGGGTAGAATGCATACCTCGCGGTCCCCCTCCACAAACCACCTGCTGTTCCCCAAAAGCAATTTGTCAATACCGGTCACAAGCGTCTCTTCGGGGCTCATGCACATAAGCGAGGTAACGAAGCTGTCTTCACCGGTACGGCTGTTTTTGTAATCTACCCGGGAGGCCATAAACCTGGCCATCCATGTGCCTCTGGGAACAAGAATTGCTTCATCTTCAAAAGCTGATTCAAGATAATCAATAAGCGTATTGTCGAGCCGTAACCACGATGGATCGCGCACCAGCGCGCCCTGATAGCCCGGTTCGTTGTCATTTACGAGTTTGAAAAATTGTAACTTCGTGGAGTACGATGTGAAAGATAGAACAGTAAACGTGAGAAGTATCAACGTCACCGCTGTCAGACAAGACCGCATTTTGCGTTTTCTCAGATTGGAAATACCGAGATTCACTGCGACGCCCATAGCGCTCAACCTGCCGATATCCGCCTCATGAACCCCGGCCGCCTTGTGTTTTATCTTTTTCATTTCCTTATCGAATTTGGATAAGAGGACGAATATAACGATAACGCCCAGCGTCATAATGATGAACGACAGGAATACCACATATGGCGTCAAACTCAGTTTGAACGCGGGATGCACCCGCTGTAGTACAAGGAAGACGAAAAGAAAGATCCCGCCGAATGTGGCCATCTGTTTTCGTATGTCTACGTATGCGAAAAAGATCCGCTCGATAAAATAGGCAAAGGGTAACACCAGAATAAAATAAAAGATAACCGCCTTCACGGTATCGTCCGCGGTCGCTTTAATGTCTGGATATGCCCGGACCTCAAGGCCCCAGGCTTTTCTGGATTCGGCAACGAATGAGCTATAATCCAGCTCCGCCAAAGCGGTCCTTGCATTCATGAGTGAAGAATAAGCCTGACGATGAAGTTGATCCGCCCGGTCATTTTTCACGCCGTGTCGAATCATGCCGTTCAGCCGGATATCGTCCAGCACCCACATGTTTCTCGCGGTTTCGTACATGGGATACTTGACAAAGCCCTCACCGGCCTCATATCCGAACCCGTGGGACTGATTCCGATGAATTTCTGCGATGTCTCCCGGTCTAATCGGATTTAAGAGCATCTCTTCGGGAGCATTAGTCATAAGGTAGCGAATACTGGCCGGTCCGGAGGTCGCCAGGACTTTCACTCTGAGTCCCGGTTCGATGTATACAACACCGGCGCTGCCACCGAAATCGTCATAAAAATCATGCCCGAATCTACGGGGTACATTGTTGTCTGAACTCAACACCTTGAGTTCGGACAGCTCATCCATGGCTGCCGGGTCAATGGTTTCCAGCAGGTCCAGCTTCTCACACTTAAACAACACCTGCACACACCCCGTGACGGCCGCCGTATTAGCAACGTCGATCGGAAACATGCCGGCGCCTTCCTCCCCACGATCATTCGCATAAACAATCTCGCCTCCCTCATCGAACATATAGGAACGGACCATTAGTTTCGTCATGGATGGGATGTTATTGAATCGGAATTCACCGTCCTTATCGGCTATCGTAACCAGGAGTGTTCTTACGCCTGTGTAACTGCCCCACGAAGTCGGAATCGTCACCAACGCGCCTGGCAACACCTTGCGTGGTCTGAAAAAATCTACGGACCTGTCCCACTCCACCACGCGTCCCCAGAGATCATGTCCCAGGTCCAGTCGTCGAACATTCAGGTCTTCGAAAGCCTGTTCGTCCCGGGAAAGCGCAAGCAACATGCCGGTTGCGGTTTTTATTTGCGCCGTGAGATTGTCGACCCTGACTTTTGACGGGTAATCCGCCGGGGTATCGACCGCATCCCGTATGTCATTTGTAGAAACCAGGGACATTGCCTTAAGACCGACACGATTAACAATCTCGTGATCAAGAGCAATAAACGACGGCACCAGGTCCTCGGGAGTCCGGTCGTTAGGTAGCACACCGTCGGTATATCTGCGCCTGTACTCTTCGCCGAACAGCGACCGCGCATACCCTTCAAGCCTGGTTGAATATGGTATCATGTGTTTCTGAATGGCGTTACTGTATTGCTCGTCTAGAAAATCGAACACTCCGAGGGCGAAGCCGGTGAGCTGATCGCTCCCGCTTGAAAAATCCAGTCCGATAAACAGATCAATGGGGATGCGTTGCGTTTCAGGAATTGTGTTGAGGAATCGATCTCCGGTGCGTGCATGACGGTATACAAAGTCTGATACACCCGCCAAAGCCTCAAAATGTGCGGAGGTCGCCAGGAAGAGGTAAGTATATCCGGGCCTGTACTGCTTTATCACACTCGCTGCCTGTAATAACCCGGCGATCCCTCCGGCACTTTCGGCACCGGGTGCCAGGGCGGGCACCACCGACATCGCGTCATAGTGCGCTTGGACTACGATGGTTTTGTCACGCCAGGAAAGAGGCGCTTCCCCCTCTTTTACGGGCCATGGATCGTCAGAACCGTATACATATCCGTAAACATTCCAGGTCTCAACGGTTTCCCAGGTGGTCTTGCTGACAAGGTGCACACCGGTCACATCGGTAATATTGTCGATTAAAAACCGCGCCTCTTCCTTAGCGATCCAGAACCGGGGGATACTCAAGGGCACTTCTTCACTTTTCTGCTCCGCCTCACCCCTCGTAACAACACCATTGTCGAAAAAAACGACCGCCTGAGCCCCTAACATTCGGGCGTTCAGGTAACGATCCCCCGAATCGAAGTCCATCAGCACGATGGCGCCATCCATCGTACCGCCGTTGAACTCGGGCCATGATCCCTTACCGGCATATACCAGCGGTCCGTTAATGCCTTCGGGTGGCAAAGAGGACGTCCGGGCCCTGTTGGGCCAAAGGGCATGGACTGGTATCTGCCGGGCAGATCCATCTACCGTCAAGTGTCCTCCCTTGTCGACGGGTATTGTCACTTGAAAAGTATCAATTTTTATGTTTTGGAGACCTATGGTCTGAAATGATGATTTCACATATTCGAACGCCTCCCTGTTTCCAGGATAGCCGACCACGCGCGAAGTCAAGGAACCCAGTTTTTGGATCGTATCTTCCGTATTATCTCTAGATACGCCAGCGGCAATTCGCTGGTTGATTTCATTTATTGCGGCTAAGCGTGAAGCCTCGAATACAGGATCAACCGGTTTCTGCGGCGGAGCTTCGGGGTCCACATATCCTGGTACATACCGGGCGAGAAATCGATTGGATAATCCCTCTATGCCGTAGATAGATATTCCTGCCACAAGTAAAAACACAGCTGTGACCAGAACGACTGGAATTGGTTTAATCGACACGACAATATTCTCTCATCAATCGATTCCGTATATTCTGTGTCCGGCCTGCGGAAACCAGATTAAATCCACTATGAGTGATAGTGCTGCACCACAGAAATATCCAAAAAGAAGTCCCAGGAAAAATGGCTGGGCTTTGCGGTAGAGCTCCGTTCCACCGATCCAGAGCAGGGTACGTTTTATCAGCCACGAAAAAAACACCGACACCATTAGTACCCGTAGGGGATGTGCGTAGGCGAATGCAAATCCCAACGGGTGGACCGGCCACCAGGCGAAGCGTGCCCGCAGGGTCATGAACAGAAACATGAATGCACTTCCCACTCCGAAGAAAAACAATCGAAAGGTGTCGGGAGGAAAGGGATCCTTCATTTTCGTCAGCGTTTGATCGAATGGGATTTTTGCGCCTATGTTAGTCTGCATAAACCACCAGTCCGCCAGTTGTTTAGCCCCGTAGTCATAAGCCATGTATATCGTCCAGAACACGGAGGTGAACAAGCCGGCCGCAGAAGCCAGCAGGATCACCCAGCCGATGGAGCGTCCCCAGTCTTTCCTCTGTTCTGAAAGCTTTCCGGCCTGGGCCATG
>CAYYIS010000031.1:0-62994 GCA_964470965.1 uncultured Gemmatimonadota bacterium
AGTTTGAAGATGTTGATACCGGTTTTCAACAACCGGGGGAAATTGAAGAACTGTGATTCACCGTAGGTCCGGTGGTAGTGGTGGACCGGAAAATCTGCGAACCGGTACCCTGCCAGTTCCAACTTTTTAACCAGCTCCAGACAGATGACGCCGCTGGTATGATTCAGCTCGACATTGGTGAAGATATCCCTGCGCATTAGTTGGAAATCACAATCCACATCCCGCACATGGAAGTTGAACAGTAGGCGCATGAGGCGAAGGTAGGTTGTTCCAATGATCTTCCTGTGCAACGGGTCGGACCGGTATATCTTGTACCCGTTGACGATGTCGACACCTTCCTGCATGACCGGGAAAAACCTTCGGAGTTCGAATACATCATACTGTCCGTCGCCGTCGGTATAGAACACCAGGTCCTTGGTCGCGTTGTAAAAACCAGACTTCAGTGCGCCTCCGTATCCACGGTTCTGCTCATGAAATATCAGGTGCAAGTTCGGGAATTTCGTCTTTAGCTCCGTTAGCAGCTGACGGCTGTGGTCGGTGCTTCCGTCGTCTATGACAATGATCTCATAATTATCGGAAAATTCCCGTGCTACGGTATCCGCGGCCGCCACCAGACTGCCGATTGTACCGGCGTCGTTGTAGCAGGGGAAGAAAATGGTCAGACTGGGTGAGGATCCGGATTTAGACATATGTTAATGATATTCCATATGAATGGAAAAGCGTATTTACAAGTGATGAAAAATCTTGAATTCCCGAACTCCAATATATACTATTAAGTTTCAAACACCATACATTCATTTCCGCAAGCTATTTATGGATTTAATGCCAATCCACCCGGTAACATATTACAGAGAGTGTAATGACAGATAATAAGACGGATAATTCATGGCGGCTGTTTTGTCGCCGCATTGAGCAGACGGAACATCTACCCATATATCTATTCCTTTTGGTCTTTACGATTCGCTTTGGCCTGTTCTTGATTTCGGATGAAGCAGGTGGCGACGCGATTGCCCGTGTGGTCATGGCAAGCAATATATCTAACCATCATATGTGGCTATTCGCCGGCGTCTGGCAACCCTTGCCGTTTTATCTCATCGCGGGAGCTTTAACTATCTACAACGATCCAAATATGGTACCGCGTTTTTTAAGCTTGTTATACGGCTCATTTATTGTCTTCCCATTTTATCACCTTGTAAAAAGGGAATTCGATACCATAGTTGCCGTCTTTTCAGTTTTTTTCATGGCCTTTTATATCAATCATATATTCTTAAGCCTGAGCAGTTTTGCAGAATCTCTACTGATCCTTCTCATGGTATCGACCCTCTATTTCCTCTTCTCATATCTCAACGACACATCAAACCGTCGGGCGCTTATATATGCCTCCATATTTCTTGCCCTAGGCTGTATGACTCGTCCAGAAGCATGGCTCATTATCGGTGCATTAGGGGCCGTCTTGGTCATTAACGGTATTAGCAATAAAAGACCTATTTTATCGAGTTTATACGATGGCATATTTTTCAGTATCATACCAGTGATATGTATTAGCATATGGCTTATGAGTAGTTACATTATTCTGGGTGATGTGTTTTATTTCAGAAATTGGACCTATGATGCATTTATACAAGTCAATTCCTGGTTTTTCGAATCCTGGGAATTAACCACTTTACTGGTTCCGAAAGCTCTCTGGCGCCTGTGGTCGTCTTTCTGGCAATTAGGTCCTGTTTTATCTACATTTATCACCTTGGGAATCGGTATCGCCGTATATCAAAAAAGACATCTGTATTATATCGTTGTACCTGTTGTTTTCCTGGGCTTCCTGCTTTATCTATCATTACACGGTCGGGTTCCATTGTTTATGCGATACAATTTACACCATAGTATATTTTTTATTCCATTCGGCGTATTGGGTATGGTTAGTTTTTTAAATTATATTAAGTCATCAAGGCGTGTCATTGTAGCCGCTTGTATTCTAGTATTCCATTTTGTCAGTATTGTTGGTGTTTATTCCGCTGCTCGCTACATCATGCAAAACGCGATGCATCAGATACCTTTGTGGCAAACAGGATATCATGAAATGCGATATCGCTACAAAGTGCCTGAGGATATAAAACAATTGGCTGAATGGACAAAACAAACTATAAAAAACACTGATAAAGTGGTTCTGGATAACGCCGCGTTTGTGACCCATATTATCGCTTTAGCCGACCTTGCCGATCTCACACAACTTAACGGAGGAACCCAAGATCTGGCAGGAGACATACATCAGCTATATCAAAAAAGTCAGGTATATTCCTGTAAAGGTCATGATTATTTAACGTTGGACCAAGAAGATCGTGAAGCACAAATATACACCTATATTAACACGTATAAACCTGAATATGTATTCTACCATCATGCCGGATACTTACGAACAATTTTCAAATTTGACCCTGTTTGCCAGACTCAGACGTGGCGAAGATTTCGGTTTCATTGCGAGTATGAGAAAGCTGGTTATCACGTATATGCGATAGAATATCAGGAAAATGCTCCATGAGAGATTGGCACAATGGTAAAGATAATATTGTAAGGAAACACTCCTAATGAATCAATCCGCCGGTAGACACGTTTGCCCTTAGCTGAGGCGCTAAACGCCCCCCTCACTTTCTCAATAAATTGTTTGAAAAACACCGCTGCACCTGGTCACTACGTTGAGGACCGGAATGATGGTGGTTATATCCCGTGTTTCAGGTGGCTCCACTATGGTGAGATGTTGTCATTGAAATTGTCAACATCATACCTATTTAGAGAAAAACCTCCACCGTCAATATTGATCCAAATCGACTGATAGCTCCACATAAGTAGCTTTGTGGGAGAGGCCGAACGCCTGCGTATGGTAATCATCGCCTTTCCAGGATATATGGGAATACAGATTTTTCTCGCAGCCAAGAGACGCATGTATAGAAATGAGTTGTTGCACTTGGAGTGGCTGAACATTGACAAAGGGGCGATTAGCGCACGACCAAAAGAGTACTGGAACACTTAGAAGGGCAGTACCCGTTCGATCCCCATCGATAAAATGGCGGCGAATTCTGAGAAACCATTCCCGCCAGTTCGAGTGTCTCTGGGTTTTCGGGTGTCGCCACGGAGAGGGGAGAGTCTAAGATTGATTATGGAGGGGGTGAGACGAGGAAAAGTTCCGGTGGGCACCCATTAAAACGCCACGCGTCCCCGCGTATCTTTGCGAACCACCTTGTAATGGCAGGAGAGGACATCCGTACGATGCAGGAATTTCACGTGCATACGTCGATAACCATGGCGGAGATATATGTCCATTTGCCATCAGAGCATATGGCTTCATCGGTGTCAATAAGATTGGCCTCGGCGTCACCAAGCCGTAACATATAAAACAGTTCGAAACAAAAAAGGTAAGACCCTTAGCGTGTTGATGATCGAAGGAACGGGCGCAATGTTGTTTTTTCGGTTTTTTTGCTCATAGCACCTTCCTTGCCCGGGTTATGTCAGATCAGAGGGTGGTTCGATTTCGAAACGGCGACCTACTTCCCGTAACCTCCCGGCGGTTGCCTCCGGTAACGGAATGCCATAGGCGGAACGCTCTGTGTAGGCCCTGTTTTCAGGCTCTCCCGGTACCAGGATCTCGTCCACGTCCTCTTTTTTGGGCAGGCTTTTTAGGGCTTCGATGGTTCCGTCGATGTGCTCTCCGTAGACGTCTGTGTCCGTGAACATATCGATGTCTATGGCGGCCACGAAACTATTCTGGGTACCCGGCGTCGGCTGATTTTGCTGTCTGATGCTGGTCATCAACAGTGGATTACCGACCATAATGCTCGACAGGCATTCGAACATCAATGCCATACCATAGCCCTTGTAACCGCCCGCCGGTTGAAGGAAAATCGCCTGGTGCGGATCCGTGGTCGGCTGCCCCTCTTTGTCTATCGCCCAGGTGTTTGGAATAGACTCGCCTTTGTCTGCGGCTACCGCCAGCTTGCCGTGGGCGGCGACGGACGTAGCCATATCCAGGCTGATTGGGGGGTTATTTTTACCGGGTACGGCGATCGCCAGAGGGCTGTTATGCACACCGGCGGCACGGGCACCCGGCGGCGCGGTGTTGGGTGGATTGCATACCACTGCGATGCCCGCCATCTTCTGCGCTGCGGCCATATGTGTATAATAGGCCATGGCTCCCTGGTGTGTGGTATTCCGTATAAGCGCCCAGCCGATGCCGGCGTCACGAGCCTTTTCCATCACCTTGTGCATGGCGAGGGTGGTTACCACAGGGCCGAATGCATGATCGGCTTCGATGAGCAGGATGGCAGACGTTTCTTTTTCGATCCGGATGTCGGGCCGCGGATTCATGTAGCCATTATCTATGGCATGCACATACCCGTCCACACGCTGGACGCCGTGCGAGTCCACGCCACGCAGGTTGGCCCATACCAGTACTTCAGCCTCAATAGCTGCATCGTCCGGCGGCATGCCGGCCCGTTCAAATATGGTTTTGGTAAATGACTGCAGACCTTCCTGGTTTACTCTTCGTTCCGGCATTGCGTTCCTTTCGTTACACGACTTTCAGTTTTTAAGCAGCGCGATAGAATTGGGACGATGCATCTCCAGGCCTTTGGCCGTCCGGCAAGACCGTCTTGTTTGGTGAGGCCAGTGAACACCAGGAAGACGTCACAGCAGACTCCACCCGGCTGAAATGCGTCGATCCACTCTCTGCCGTGCCTGCACCAGGCCATGGAAGGTGATTTTGAAGTCTCCGGTCCGTTTCACGGAACAGCCGCCTTGCATTGACCGTTTGAGTTTGATACCCGGGACAACAATCCACCAATTATCGGCATGACATTATTTATATTATCCAAACCTTAGTTAAACTCAAGGGATAAATAAGGTATGTATTTACGGGTTTCACAGATAAACCTTGACAGATGTAAAGTAAACATCACAATTGTAAATTACGCTTTACATAAATCATGACGCAGAGGAACCATGTCCATGAAGCTCGGCAACACCCTGAAGCGCTGCAGGCTTGACCATGATGATACTCCTCAGCAAAAACTCGCGGAAGCAGTCGGTGTATCCCGTCAAACCATATATGCCATCGAAAAGGGTAAATTTCTACCTTCGACATTACTGGCTTTAAAGATCGCGAAGTTCTTTCAGAAACCCGTCGAGGAGATTTTTTTCGTCATGAATCACCGTGTGTGATGCATGCGGGCACGGAAAAAGCGGATTCCAGTATCGCTTTTGGAAATCGAAAAATAATCTGCAGAAACAGAGGCCGGCTGTGTAAATAGCTGGCACGCAGGCTCTGTTCGGAGATCTATGGAACGTAGTCTGAACGCCCCCATATTTTGAACGAGGAACGCAAATACCACCCGGTAACCGGCCGCGCGGCCTGCATCGGGCTGGCCCTTGCCGTTATCATCGGTCTGGGCACCCAGTATGCAGCGGACCGCCACGGCTATATTTTTACCACCTATGCCCACTTGCCGTCCGGCTTCATGGCACCATTTCTCCTGCTGATTCTTTTCCCCAATCTGATTTTCGAACGGTGGTTCCCGCGCTGGGCGGTGTCCCGGTCCGAGTTGGTCACAATTTTTGCGATGGGGCTGGTCGCTTCCATGATGCCCGACTGGGGCATCACCCGCTACATGGTGTCGGCCATCGCCGCGCCGGCCTATTTCGCCAGTCCAGAAAACCGTTGGGATGAGTACGTCCTCGCCCACATACCCTCCTGGATGTACCTAACCGACAGGGGCGATGCCGCCCGGAGTTTCTATGAAGGGTTACAGCCGGATCAGGCCATCCCCTGGGGCGCCTGGGTGATCCCGTTGTTCTGGTGGCTCTCGCTCTGCGCCGCCCTGCTGCTGGTGGGCGCCTGCCTGATCGTGGTGTTCCGCAAGCAATGGGTGGAGCATGAACGCCTGCGTTTTCCGCTCGGTGAAGTGGCATTGCAAATGATCGGTGACACCGGGGTAAACACTGTTGACGGGCCGGCGGCCATATGGAAAAATCGGATATTCCAGACCGGTTTGGTGCTGACGTTTGCTGCTATGGCCTGGAACTGTTTTTCGTACTTCGGCTACGTACCGCGCATTCCCATCACCCAGAGCGACACCACCGTGATAGTTTTCCATCCGGATTTTCCGGGCATCACCATTTTCTTCAATATTTACGTCCTCTGCTTCGCATTTTTCGCCCATGCGGAGATCCTTTTTAGCCTGTGGATATTCCAGCTTTTCAGCGTTACGGAGCAAGGACTGCTGAACAAGTTCGGGATCGTTTCGACGTCCAGCGGCGTGATCCAGGGCGGATTGAGTGGAATTCAGTATATGGGCGGGATACTGATCTATGTGATCTGGATGATATGGATCAGCCGGGATCACCTGGGGCGTGTGTGGCACGCCGCCATGGGCCGACGGGACACAGAAAGAGGCCTTGAAGAGCAGGATGAGCTGATCTCATACCGAAAGGCGGTCGCAGGTATTCTGTGTGGTTCGCTCTATACTATCTTCTGGCTGAACCAGGTGGGGCTTTCCCTGGTTGTAGGTATCGTTTTTGTGCTGGTTTTTTTCACCTTCTTTCTCTCGCTGGCGAGGGTGACCGCGGAATCGGGACTGGTCATGTCAGAGCTGACGATCAAGCCGAATGCCTTCACTGTCGGTATATTTGGCTCGGCCAACCTGTCGATGCCGGACCTGGCTACCCTGGGTATGGCCAACGGTTTTGCGCGGAACTGGCGGACGTTTTCTATGATTGCTTTTTCCCACACCGCCTGGTTAAAAAACCAGATACGGGGTACTCAGGGCGGCTTGTTCGGATGGCTCTGCCTGGCCATGGGCGTGAGCGTGACCGTGTCGGTGATTTCCATGGTGCATTCAGGCTATATGCTGGGCGCCAACAACCTGTTTTCTACGCCGGGCAACTTCGGCACATTCTTCTACGGCTCTATCCCCAGGTGGGCTAACAGTGCCAGCGAGATCACAAGTCTGGAAATCCTCTTTCTGATATCGGGTATGCTCCTGAACGGCCTTGTCATCGCCGGCCGTTACCTAGTCCACTGGTGGCCCCTGCATCCTATCGGCATGGCTGTGGGCGACGTGGGCGGCGTGGTGCGCAACGCCATGCTCCCAATATTTCTCGCCTGGCTGTTTCAGTCCATCCTAATCCGCATCGGCGGCGTGCGGCTCTACCGGAGAGCGCAGCCCTTCTTCATCGGCATGCTGGTAGGCTACATCCTCGGCATCGCCCTTTCGTTCGCGGTGGATATGATCTGGTTCCCGGGGGCACCCCATGAGACGGAGTGGTTTTAAATCTGTTCATTGGTTCAGAAGTAGGATGCGGGTGAGGCGTCGGTTATCACTGTGGTAGTGGTCCGGGTGCATGCGTGTGAAAGGCGGGGGTAATGTGAGTGATGTGTTTTGTAAGAAACTGCCCGGAAACCCGATGAATTATTGATTCCGAAACCACGGATCGGGATACCATGAGGATTTATAGACAGGCTTTCAAGAGATAGGCTTTCACGCCATTGCCGGGATTTTTCAAAGCAGGCGGCCACAACCGTTTTCTATGGTGTGGTATTCCTTGATAAATTTTGAATATCTTCGTGATTCCACGGGTAGATATATATATCCTCCAAACAGGCCGGATCGTTGTTGCAGTAAATAGCGCCAAAAAGTCTTTTCGTCAATACCCCGGGAGCCCATTCATCACCTTTAACCCGTTCAAACCCTTCTCAATCTATCTCCTACCCTATCGAAGGCGTATCGTCTTCGGCCTGCTGTTTCTCTTCGGCACTCAGATCATATTCACCATTATACCACTTCTCCTGAAGTGGGGGATCGACGCGGCCAAGACCGGTTTAGATTCGGCTCAGGAGAGTGGTGAGTCTATGGATACTGTTTTCGATGGTATTTCGGATAGTCTGGTATTTTACGCGCTGGTACTAGCCGGACTGGCCATCGTCCACTGGGCCATGTCCGCAGGCATGCGGTGGCACCTGATGGCCGTGTCCCGGTATGTAGAACGCGATATCCGGTTCGCCTACGTCCAGCACCTGATGACGCTACCGCTGGCGTTCTTCCAGAGGCAGCGAGTGGGTGACTTGATGGCGCGGGCCACCAGCGACCTGGAGACCATTCAGCGGTTCCTCAGCCACGCCTACCGCATGACGCTCACTGCCGGTATGATGTTTTTCCTGAGCCTGATTCTGATGTGTACCATAGACTGGCAGCTGGCGCTCCTGTCTCTGGCGCCGATGCCGGTGATGGCACTGGTCACGCGGTTCGTGTCCGACCGCATGCGCAATGGCTACCGCCGGATCCAGGAACAGTTCGCCACCATGGTGGCCCGCATACAGGAGAACATGTCCGGCATACGAGTGGTCAAGACGTTCGCTCGAAGATCTGCTGAAATCGAGCAGTTCGACCAGCTCAATGAAGAATATATCGATAGAAACCGGCACCTGGTGCACATCAGCAGCCTGTTCCATCCGTTTACGTTCATGGTGAACGGCATTTCGTTGACAATCATTCTCTGGCTAGGAGGTCTGCGCGTCATCGACGGCACGATTACGCTGGGTGGATTCGTGGCGTTCAACGCGTTCCTGATCCGCATGAGCCGTCCCATCATGCTTGTGGGCAGAATCGTCGACGAATACCAGCGGGCGGTCGCCTCCATGACACGCATCAATGCCATCTTGCGGGAAAAACCGCAGCGACGACATGATGCTGGCGAGTCCGACTCGGAGGGAACCGTTTTACGCGGGGAGATAGAGTTCCGAAAACTGAATTTTGCATACAACGGGCAGCCCGTGCTTCAGGATATCAACATTCGGGTGCCGGCGGGCGGCACGCTGGCATTGGTCGGCCGGGTCGGATCCGGTAAGACCACGCTGGCCCGCCTGCTGCCGAGACTGATACACGCTGGTCCCGGGGAACTTCTGATCGATGGCACGCCCATCGAAGATATCCCCTTCGCCGTGATCCGGAATGCCATAGGGTATGTGCCACAGGAGACGTTTCTGTTCTCCGACACCATCGAGGAAAACGTGGTTCTGGGACTTGCAGGCACGGAGCTGGAAGATGTCGTTCACGCGGTCGACACCGCCCAGTTGACATCCGACCTGGAGGTGCTTCCGGACCGGATGCAGACTATTGTAGGGGAACGCGGCGTCACGCTTTCCGGCGGCCAAAAGCAGCGAACCGCGCTGGCCCGGGCTGTCATCCGGAAACCGTGTATTCTGATCCTGGACGACGCCATGGCCAGCGTGGATACGCGAACCGAAGAGGAAATTCTCAAACGCCTGCGCCACGTCATGGCAGACCGGACCACCATACTGATCGCCCACCGCATCTCTACCGTCAAGAGTGCGGATAACATCGCGGTGCTCGAAAACGGCCGTATCGCGGAACAGGGTACGCATGATGAACTGGTGGCGCAGAACGGCATCTATGCAGACATGTATTACCGGCAGCACCTGGCGGAAGAATTGGATGAAATGGAATAGCGCATGGTCCAGAACCAAACGGGAATGAAACAACTCGAGTTCAAGTCGCTTCGGCGTTTGCTCGGATACCTGCGTCCCTACTGGCGCTGGGTGTTGCTGACGTTCCTGCTGATTTTCACGGCGTCCATCGCCCGGCAGGCGGGGCCGTACCTGAGCAAGATCGCGGTGGACGACTACATCATTCCAGGGGACTCTGAAGGACTGGCAGACATCATCGCGATCTATGTGGGGCTTATGGTGCTGCAGTTCTTGATCAGCTACGGTCAGTACTGGACCACCGAAATGTTGGGACAATGGGCCATGAGGGATGTGCGGATGCAGATATTCTCACACTTACAGCGTCTGCCCCTGAGCTTCTTTGACCGCACGCCCATTGGGAACCTTATGGCACGTAACACCAGCGACGTGGACGCGCTCAACGAGCTGTTTACGGACGGCCTTGTGTCGATGATCAGCGAGTGCATAACTATCCTGACCATTCTGGCGTTTATCTTTTATATGGATGTGGGCCTGGGGCTGATCACCAGTGCCATGGTGCCTCTAGTGGCAGTATTGATCTTCTGGCTTCATCGTCGCAGTTACCAGGCGTTCCGGATTGCCCGTGTTCATTTCGCCAACTTCAGCGCTTGTCTCCAGGAAACGCTATCCGGTGTTGAAGTGCTGCAGCTCTTCAACTGCGAGGGACGGAACGTACGGCGTTTTTCCGATGAAAACGACGGTTATCTCAGAGCACGTATGACCAGTGTGTTCTATCACTCAATTTATTTTCCGATCATGGAAGCGAGCGGCTTGCTGCTACTGGCAGTCGTGCTCTGGTACGGCGCGGGAGAAGTGCTCCAGGGACAGATCGAATGGGGGGTCCTGGTAGCGATGTTGCAGTACGTGCCCCGCTTCTTCATGCCGATCCGTGACATCGCCGAACGGTACGCGGACATACAGGTGGCCATGGCGTCTTCTGAGCGCATCTACGACCTGCTTGACAGCCCTGCAGAACCATTGGGAGGTGACATCCGGGAAGAGCGTATCGCTGGCGCTATCGAATTCCAAAACGTCTGGTTCGCCTACAACGACGAGGACTGGGTCCTGCGCGACGTATCCTTCCATGCCGCTCCCGGCCAGAGCATCGCCATCGTGGGGGCGACCGGTGCCGGCAAGACTACCATCATCAATCTGGTATGCCGTCTCTACGAAATCCAGAAAGGTGCCATACTGGTAGATGGAAAAGATATCAGGGAATGGGACGTGGAGGCGCTGCGTCGGCGGGTAGGCGTGGTACAGCAGGATGTGTTTCTGTTCTCAGGCGATATCGAAAACAATATCAGTCTCGGAGAGCGGGCCATTGCGAGAGAACAGGTAGAGCAGGCTGCTCGGTACGTCAACGCGGACCGGTTCATCCGAAAATTGACGGACGGATATTCGCATCAAGTACAGGAACGAGGCAGCGATTTTTCCGTGGGGCAGCGTCAACTGTTGTCCTTCGCCCGTGCATTGGCTGCAGAGCCGGACATCCTTTTCCTGGACGAAGCCACCGCCAGTGTCGATACGGAAACCGAAATGTGGATACAGGAGGCGGTGGAAAAGATCATGAAAGACCGTACATCCATCGTCATTGCGCATCGCCTTTCCACCATCCGCACGGCGGACAAAATTCTGGTCATGCATCACGGTAAAATCCGGGAAGAAGGCCGTCATGAAGAGTTGCTGGACCAGGATGGGATTTATGCCCGATTACACAGGTTGCAGTATGAGGGTTAGGGTCACTGCTGCCGTGCGTGCCACGCCGCCAGTACCTCCGCCTCTCGCTCCGGCGGCAGGCCCGACTTCAGTTTCGACTGACGGTCATCGGACAGCGTTTTGAACCAGTCGAGTGTATCCCGGGCCGTATCCGCCAGGGGGCGGAAGGTGAGGCCCTTATCGTAGGCGCGGGAGCACTCTATTCTGGAAAACCCCCGCATGCTTTCCCGCTCCGAAGGGACCCACACCGGCATTTGGCGCCAGGGTTGCACTTCCTGTTGCGCGAGAAAATCGGAATCGGCCCAGGTGAAAGAGACATCGGACGCAGTGATCGCCCGGATCCCGTAAAGCATTTCTCCTATTGATAGCGGTGCCCGCGGACCGGTGGCGTTGTATGTGCCAGTGTGTCCCTCTTCCAACATCCGGATCATCCAGCCGGTCAAGTCGCGCACATCGACTATCTGGGTTGGGTCGGTCGGATTGCCAGGCGCCAGGACCTCTCCGCCACGATCGATGCGGACCGGCCAGTAGGTAAAACGATCCGTTCTATCTCCGGGACCGACGATCAGTCCGGGGCGGACGATGGTGGCCCTTCCCGGAAATGCCAGTTCCGCTTCCTTCTCACACAGTGCTTTCATGGGACCGTAGTTTCTGCCGCTTAAGGTTTCGTCATCCGAATCGTCCATGACCCCGGTAGGGCTTGATTCGTTCAGTCCCACGATGCTGTAATCCGAATACACGGAGATGGTGGAGACGAACAGATACTTCTGTGCCGCATCCCTCAGCAATTGAGCGGATTGCCGTACCCAGCGGGGAATGGTCGCGGAATTATCCAGAACTACATCCCAATCTCGCCCTTTGAGGGCCTCCAGGTCATTGTCACGGTTGCCGATCAGTTTTTCCACATCCGGAAAAAGATGCGGGTTTGTTTTCCCACGATTGAACAGCGTCACGGTATGTCCGCGCGCCAGAGCGTGTTCTACCTGATGGGGTCCGATAAATCCGGTTCCACCGAGAATCAGGATGCGGAGAGGTGTCGTGGCCCGCGGGACCACTAGAGCTCGGACGGATCGGGGTATTGCGTACCATCCCAGAGCAGCGCCGGTGCCGACTGCAATCTGGAGGAACTGTCTACGTGCGGCAGACATAGTGACTCCTGTTGGATCACTGATCCATTATTCCGACTTTACATAACCGGCGCCTATCAGAAATCCCCGGGCGCGTTCCGTTTTCGGGTAACGGTAAACCAGATCCCAGAACTGTCTACCATGGTTCGCTTCGAGCAGATGCGCCAATTCGTGAATCAGGACATAATCCAGGACAAAATCGGGCATGGTCGCCAATCGATGTGATATACGGATCGAGCCATTTACCGGTGCACAACTGCCCCAGCGCCGGTTCTGATTAGTAGTCCACCGGATGGACCCCCAGCGCAGCAAACCGCCGAAATACTTGCGGTTCAGAACGCTGGCCCGCCTTTCGAGTTTATTGTCGTCCAGAATATCCTTCTGGTTTCGCCGGCCGAGCCGTTCCTTCAGGTTTTTAATGTATGGTAGGAGGTCTTCATCGGACATTACCGCCGGAGCAAGGATCTCGATGACACCGTCTACTTCCCGGGCCTGAACGGTCTTGCGGCGTTTCCGGCTGCGTATAATCCGCGTTTCCAGTTCATCAAGCCGTACTGACTCGTCACTCATCGCTTGTCTCCAGCCACTGATCTTTCACCCCGCATCCTTTAAATCATAGGTAGCAATAATGTATGGATGATCGGGGTCGTATTCACTGAGCGGTTTCGGATTGTCTACACGGCCTGGAGGACGACAATTGGCGCCGTCCATGTCGTGGAGACTGTCACCAAGATCCTCACGACACAAGGTAGCTTTCATCTCCAGATTTTTTACCACATTGGGACGTGCATGTGCCACGTCCTCTGTTTCTCCGACGTCATTGCTCAGGTCATAGAGGGCACCGGTGGTGCAATGCAGTTTCCACTGCCCGGAACGTACCGCCTGAAGCTCGTCTCTCAAGTAGTAGAAAAACGCATCGTATTCGGATCGGGCACCGGGGTTTCCCTGCATGATCGGCCGGATGTCTTTGCCGTCGACCACACGGTTGTGGGGTACGGCAGCCCCTGAGAATCCGGCGAGGGTGGGCAGTATGTCCATGGCGGTGGTGAGTTCCCCGCAAGTGACACCGGGGGCGATCTGGCCGGGCCACCGCATGATGCAAGGCATCCGCTGGCCGCCTTCCCAGGTGGTGCCCTTGGTGCCCCGAAGTGGTGCGTTGCTCCCGCCTTCCCGGCAGCGACTGCCGTTGTCAGAAGTGAAGATTATCAGCGTGTTATCGTCCAGTCCCAGGTGTTTCAATTCATGCATCAACACGCCTGTACTCCAATCGATGCAGGCCACCGCTGCACCATAGGGACCGTTCTTCGACGCTCTGAGGAATTGGGGTGGCGCGTAAAGGGGGAGATGCACGTACATATGTGCGAAATACAGAAAAAACGGCTGATCCCGTTTGTCCCTGATGAACCGTACGCACTCTTCCACGTAACGTTCGGTTAAAGACGCCTGGTCCGGTTGTTGCTGGATCACCTCCTCGTCCCGGATCAACGGCAACGGCGGCAGGTGTTCTCGCGTAATCTGTCTCCCCATGTCGTTGCTGTAGGGCAGACCGTAGTAAGAATCAAATCCGTGCTTTGTAGGAAGGAACTCCGGTTGGTCGCCAAGGTGCCATTTGCCGACCATCTTGGTCGCGTAGCCGCGTGTCTTGAGTACAGAGGCGATAGTCTCCTCTTCCGGATTCAAACCGACACCGTCGCCCGGAAACAGGACCCAACGGCCGTCTCCCGTGCCCAGTCCCACGCGCCGAGGGTAGCATCCGGTCATCAGCGCCGCGCGGGATGGCGTACAAACGGGTGCCGAAACATAGAAGTCGGTAAACCGCATGCCCTCAGTTGCCATTCGGTCCAGGGTCGGCGTGTCATGCAACGAGGATCCGTAACAACCGAGATCTCCGTAGCCGAGGTCGTCACAGTTGATCAGGATGATGTTAGGTCTGTCTTGCGCTGGACGTGACGCCATGGATTAAATCCCTTCGGTGTCCAAATTGCCCTACACATTTTTTGCTGATTTAGACTGGAAGAACTCTCTGAGCCGCCGTGCGACCAATGCTTCTTCGCCGTCACGCATACAGCGGATTCCAAGTTTGTTGCCGCCCCACAGCGTGGACATGGCCATTCTGGGCGAACCGGTTCGTATCTCTTCCCGCATTTCTTCTTTGGTCATCGGTATAACATTTTCGTCCCAGTTGAGCGCCACATGCGCCACGCCGCGGGGGTTCGCCCCAGCCTTCGCGTCGAGACCGGGGACATCCTTCAACTGGTCCGCGATGTATTCGGCTTTCTCCATCCAGCCCTGCGCGATGGCTTCATGATCCAGTTCCATGTACCGGTTAAGTGCGGCGATAAAACCGATAATTTCTTCCTTACCAATCTTCATGCCCCTGCCAAGGTGCCCGTTGGGTGCGGCCTGCAGCCGGGCCGCTTCGATCAGGTCCTCCCGACCCGCAAGGATTCCGGTAGACTGCGGGCCGCGCAGCCCTTTGCCGCCGCTGATGACGACCAGGTCACCGCCCATCTCGGTGTACCGGGTCAGATTCTCGGCGGGCGGCAGCTCCGACGCGGAGTCGATGAGCACCGGTACACCGGCTTTGCGTCCCAGGTCCACAAACTCATCAGGCATCATCACGGTCGGGTCGTCACGCTTTTCATGCTCCACGCTGGCCAGGCAGGCGAGCATGGCGGTCTTATCCGAGAGTGCGTTAGCGAACTCTTCCCTCGTTTCGACCACCACCAGATCCGCGCCGGCGGCGCGATAGGCCCGGTCGTAGAAGAATGTATGCGCCTTCTGCGTCAGGCACTGCCTCTTTTCCCAGGTTGGATGCGGCAGGGCCCGCATTTTTTCCTCATCGCTCCCGGTTAAACAGGCTGCGGCGCCCAGCACCAACCCGCTGAACGCACCGCAGGTCACCAATGCCGCTTCCGCATGCACCACATCGGCCAGCCGCTTACCGGCGGCGATCGTCAGTTCGTCCATATCGACGAAGTACTCGTTCGCCTCGATCATCGCATCAATCACTTCTGTCGGCATACGGGACCCACCGTACCGGGTGATATGGTCGTGTGTGGGCAGATGTGGCTGCACGCCGAGTAGCTGGGTGTAGATGTTGTCGTTCAGATTCGACATGATCTCTTCCGGATCGGCGCTGACGGTTCGGGCCGGTGCTCCTCCGTTGCGAGAGCAGGCGCTGATCAGTCCGGTGAGGAGCGAAGTGCCTATGAACGCCCGTCGGCTCAGTTTCACGCTGGCATGTTTCGAGAAAAGCTCTTTAAAGAATTCCATGGTTTCGGCTCCTTGGGTAATAACTATCTATCCTTCAGGTACATGCGTAAGACGCTGGTGTCAATGGCGTCCGTTGTGAACCGGCTGTACGATCCATATTCCTTCAGTTCCCCGGCAATTGTCTTCATTACAGTTATGGCGCCCTTCATCATCCCGGGTCCCAAACTGAGGCGGCTGATACCGATCGCTTCCAGCTCGCGCATGGGCGCCGTATTGGCTAACGCCAGGACATTAACCGGTGCCTGAACGGCGCCATTGATCTGATTCAGTGTGGAGGTGTCACCGACCATAATCGGGTAGAAGCAATCGGCGCCTGAATCGAAGTAGGCTCTTCCACGCCGAATGGCCTCGGCCACCTGAGTCTCATGATCCGCTGCAAACTTGCTGATGAAAACATCCGTCCTGGCGTTAATAACCAGTGGAATGCCTTCCTTATCGGCCATGCTCCGCACCGCATTGATCCGGGCACACTGGAATTCGATGTCATGAAGGGGACCGCCTTGGGTGGTGCTGTCCTCCAGGTTTACACCCACCGCGCCGGCCTGCAGCACCCGGCGCATGTTCTCGGCCACTTCATCGGGCCGTTCTCCAAATCCGCGCTCCATATCAGCGGTCACCGGTACATCGACGCTCCCGGCGATACGTCCGACGGCCTCCAGCATCGTATCAAGGCTGATATTCTGCCCGTCATCATAACCAAGCGAAAACGCGATTGAGGCGCTGGCGGTGGCGACTGCGGGATAGCCAATCTCCTGTAGCATAAGGGCCCCGAGGGGATCCCAGATATTGGGAAGGACCAGGAGTTCAGGCGCATGGTGGAGAGCCAACAGGGCTTCCGCTTTTTTTTTCTGTCCGGATATGGTCATCGAGTCTACCTACGGAGGCAGTATTTCGCCGTCAAATATCTTCAGTGTGCCGGTATCCGCGATGGTCGCTGAGGAGATCATCGCCCGGATGCCGGTAACACTGTCCTTTGCATCCACCTGGGCGTCCGGTCCGCCCATATCTGTTTTCACCCAGCCCGGATGAATGGCCAACACGGTGAGACCGTGGTTTTCCAGGTCGGCCCCCATGGACCTGGCCATTATGTTTACAGCTGATTTACTGGTCCGGTACGCGTACATACCGCCGGCAAAATCACCGCTGGCCTTTCTCGTGTTCAGCGTGCTCGACCCCAGGAAGCTGGTGATAAATACGATCTTTTTCTGTGTGCCGGCAGTGACATGATCTATGAATGCCTCAGACATCTTCATAGGACCGAATACGTTGACACGTATTGTGTAGTCCCAATCCTCATAGTCGCTGTGTCCAAACGCCTGATCCGTAACTCCCCCTTCGGACAGTGCCTTCTTGCCGTATCGACCGGCGTTGTTGACCAGAACATCGATAGCGGTGCCCTTAAGCTTATCCGCAAGCTGGTCTATGGCGTCATGGTCCGCAACATCCAGCGTGTGGGTGGTGATGTTGCCCTGTATCTCCTTAAGTGTGTCCGAGTCCGCCCTGCAGCACGCGTGTACCTGCCACCCATCCGCAGAATACTGCCGCACCAGCTCCAGTCCGATCCCTCGATTCGCACCGGTAACAAGTACCGTCGGCATATCTTTCCCCCTAAGGACTAATCGTAGGAAACGATTTTTATGAATATAGGATTATTATTGTTTTCTGTACAAATAGCAACAAGGAATTTTCCCGCTGACTTAGTGAATCCATTGTCAATCAGACGATATCTGCAACTGGACTCTCTTCCACCGTCCCCGCTTGTACAACACATATCCGGCCACACCCCTGAGTGTCCAGTCTACTACCGTGCCGTACCACACGCCCGGCAGGCCCATATCCCATACGATGGCGAACAGGTAAATGACGCCGACCCGGAGGAACACCGCTCCGAAAACACTAATCAGCATCGGTGTAATCGTGTCGCCGGCTCCGCGCATGGCGGAGGTGCACATCATAAGAATTGTGTCTCCCGGCAGATCCAGCGCCGCGATCTGAACGCAGAGGCACGCCAGCGGAAAGACTTCCGCCTGCGGGCTGAACATCGCCACGAACATACCGGGAGCGGCGACGAACAGGATGCCGATTACAGCCGAGAATCCGATACCGATCTGCAGGGCGCGCCGGACCGCCAGTTCCGCCAGATGAATCTTGCCGGCGCCCAGGTTCTGCCCCACAAGTGTCGATACCGCGATGGCCAGTCCGTATACCGGCATATAGGAGAAGGATTCAATACGTACCGCCATGAAATGAGCGGCCAGGGCGACCGTGCCAAGACTGGTAACGATCCACAGGAAGATCCAGTAGGCGCCCTGGAACAGAAGTTGTTCGCCCATATTGGGGAGCGCTATTCGGATGATGGTTTTCTGAATGGAAGGGATGAGACGTCGGATTTGAAGTGCCGAGATGTGAATGAGTGAATCAGAGTGGAACAGTTTGATGAAGATGACCGCGGAGCCGATAAGAAAGGACAGTCCGGTGGCCAATGCCGCACCGTCCGTCTCCAGGCGGGGGAAAGGTCCAATCCCGAATATCAGAACCCAGTTGCCGGCAACATTGAACAGGTTCATGAGTGCGGTGGACCACATGGGTGTTCGTGTGTCCCCGGCAGCTCGCAGGACGCCGCTTCCTACGAAGGAGAGCATGCGGAAGATACTGCCCGCAAAAACGATCTGCATGTAACGGGTGCCGTGGCCGATTACATCTGGCGGCGTGTCGATCCAGTTCAGAACCGTTTCCGCATACAGGATGCCCCCTACGGTAAGAAGGAGGCCAACCGCCCCACCCAGAATGAGTCCCTGTCCAGCTGCCTCGCTCGCGGTCTTATGGTCTTTGCGCCCCAGGTATCGTGCAACGATAGCACCGGTAGCGACACCCACGCCCGATAGTGCCCAGGTGACGGTAAACAGTATCATGGACGCTTGCCCTACCGCTGCAAACGCCTGTGTACCTAAGCGGCCTACGAAGATACTGTCTATGATATAAACCGCCGTGTTCAGAAGATTTTCCAGAACCGCGGGCCACGCCAGGATGAGGATAGTGCGTGTGGTATTCTGCTCAGTCTGCTCGATCTGCGTTTTGGTATCCTCGAATTTAATGTTCCGCCGGTCTGTGATAAAATCGGGAGACTATTGCCAGAAAGCCGTTTGCCAGGCAGGGCCCTCGAGGATCACTGCAGTCATGGTTTTTTTACCGGGAGGAAACGCGTGAATGGACCATGATCGGGCTTCATCAGGTTAGGCTGGTGTGCGAGAGAAGTCAAAACATACCGGTATCGGAGTGTTCTGCTCCAACCCCTGTTTACCGAGGGGATCGTACGAAAACAGAAGGCGACCGGGTTCGACGTCAAGGTATTCCGCGTGGGTGCGGGGCATGTTGTTGGATGTATTATGGTAATCATGCAACAGGCTCACCGGCACTCCCCGTAGAAAATTCAGTTTCCCAAATGCCTCTTCAGATACTGCCCGGTGTAGGAGGCCTCGCAGTCCGCCACCACCTCGGGTGGTCCCGTGACGATGATCTCGCCGCCGCCGTGCCCGCCGTCAGGACCCAGATCGATTATGTGGTCTGCGGTCTTGATGACGTCCAGGTGATGCTCGATTACCAGCACGCTGTGCCCGGTGTCCACCAGGCGGTTGAGGCATTCCAGCAGGCGGACGATATCGGCCAGGTGCAGGCCTGTGGTGGGTTCGTCGAGTATGTACAGTATGTGACTGCCCCGGCGCAGCTTGCTCAGTTCGGCGGCCAGCTTGATGCGCTGTGCTTCGCCGCCGGACAGAGTAGTGGAGGACTGGCCCAGCGTTAGGTAGCCCAGGCCCAGGTCATTCAGTACCCTGATCTTTTTGGCAATGGTAGGGTTCTCCTCGAAAAACATGACCCCTTCCTCGATCGACAGATTGAGCACGTCCGCGATGGTCTTTCCGTTGTAGGTCACCTCCAGCGTCTCCGGGTTGTACCGGGCGCCCTTGCAGCTCTCGCAGGGGACTTCCACGTCCGGCATGAAGTACAGCTGGGTGGTGATGGTGCCCTCGCCGCTGCATTCGGGACAGCGGCCGTCCGCCACGTTGAAGCTGAACCGGCCAGGCTTGTAACCACGTGACTGCGATTCCGGCGTTTTCGAGAACAGTGTGCGGATGTTGTCGTAGAACCCGATGTAGGTCGCGGGATTTGATCTGGCGTTGCGGCCTATGGGCGACTGGTCGATGTTGATTGCATGTTTGATGTGCTCCACCCCGTACAGTGCGTCGTGATCGCCGGACAGCACTCGGTTGTCATACAGTATGCTGTGCAGCTTTTTGTACAGTATTTCGTTTACCAACGTACTCTTGCCCGATCCGGAGGCACCGGTGATGCATACGAATTGCCCCAAGGGGATGTCGATGTCCATATCTTTGAGATTGTTCTCTCTCGCCCCCCTGATGCTGATCACCTTGCCTGTGGTCTCGCGCCGGGTCTTCGGTGTGCCAATGGTGCGGGCGCCGGACAGGTACTGGCCGGTGGGCGAATTCACACAGTCGAGGATCTCTTCAACCGTGCCCTGTACAACCACCTCACCGCCGTGTATACCCGGTCCAGGGCCCATTTCCACCACATGGTCGGCAGCCCGGATGGTATCTTCGTCGTGCTCTACCACGATGACCGTGTTGCCCAGATCTCTCAGTCGCCGCAGCGTCTTGATCATTTTTACATTGTCTTTAGGATGCAGGCCGATGCTCGGCTCGTCCAGCACGTACAGCATGCCCATGAGGCCGGAGCCGATTTGAGTGGAAAGACGGATCCGTTGCGCCTCACCGCCCGAGAGTGTGCCTGCGCGGCGGTTGAAATTCAGATAGTCCAGGCCGATACCCAGGAGTAGATCCAGCCGGTTGGTGACCTCTCGTATGATCTGCCCCCCTGCCAGCTTCTGCCGGCCGTCCGGCACGATGGTGTCCAGGAACGAACGCAGTTCATCGAAGTTGAATTCCCCGAACGCATGGATCGTTTGGTCGTTGATCCGGAATAGGTGGCGCGTATTTTTAAGCCGGGTGCCTTTGCAGTCCGGGCACGTATGCTCTACCATGACTTTCTCCAGCCAGGCCTCCATGCCGGAGTTGGCCACCTGCTTCTGCCGGTAACGCTTGTAGTGCCGCTCGATTCCCTTGCCGATACCACCGAATCCCCATGGTTTGCCCAGGTGCTTATGATCCTGGTCCTTGGCATCCGGAGGTGACTTCAGCGGGAACTGCTCCGTGGTTCCGTCGAACAGCACATCATGGATTTCAGGAGGCAGTCTGTTGTACGGCGTATCCACACTGAATTCCAGGTGCTGGGAAAGGCTGTAAAGGATGCGGCCGGACCAGTTGTCGGGCTGGTAATTGAATGCGTCCCGCACAAAACAGCCCTCGCGGATGCTAAGATGTTTGTCAGGTACCAGCAGGTCCCGGTGCACCCCCATGTAGGTACCCAGGCCGAGACAGGTGCGGCAGGCGCTGGACGGGTTGTTGAACTGGAAGAAGTCCGGCGCCAGGTCGCCTACCGCCAGGTGGTGTTCCGGGCAACCGAATGAATCATAGAACCGCTCTGCCGCCTTTTTCTGCCTGCATTCGATGATGTGGATCTTGATGAACTGATCCCCGATCAGGAGTGCGTTCTGTATGCCGGTGGCCAGTTGTTTGTCGACGCCCGGCCCAATGATAAACCTGTCGACGACAACCTCCATGTCCCTGTTGTCCGCCTCGGACATCTGCACCTCATCGCTGATGTCCAGGTCCTCACCGCCGATCACCATACGGCGGTAACCTTTCTTCCGTATCTCGGAGAACAGGAAGTTGTGATCTTCCCCGTAGATCCGTGACACCGGCGCCCGCAGTTCCACCACCGAGCCTCCAGGCAGTCCGAGCAGTTCGTCCAGGATCTGAGCCGTCGTCTTGATCGGCAGTGCCCGCTCGCAATGCGGACACCGGGCGATGCTGATGGTGGCGAACAACAGGTTCAGGTAGCTGCTGATGTCCGTCATGGTGCCCACGGTCGATCTCGGGTTGCGGGCCACCGTCTTCTGTTCGATAGAGATTACCGGTGACAGGCCGAACATGAAATCCACGTTCGGCTTCTGTACTTGCTGGATGAAACGTCGGGCAAAGGAAGATAGCGACTCCATGTACCGCCGCTGTCCCTCCGCATAGATCGTATCGAACGCCAGGGAAGATTTACCGGAGCCGGAAAGGCCGGTCACCACCACCAGCCGATCCCGCGGGATATTCACCGTGATGTCCTTTAGGTTGTGTTCCCGCGCTCCCTGCACGGCGATCGAAGTCCGAAGCTCCGGACGTATTCCATCGTCACCGAATTTAGAAGGAATAATCGTCACCTTGAGAGGATCGTTCGAAAAGGAAGATTCAGACATCTAAATGCTCCATGCAGTATCGAATACTCGTTGCTTGTCACGCACCACTTGTTACTCCAGAAAACCCGTCTCATCACTGTAATAAAACGCAAGCTCGTCATATTCCACGTTGCTCTTCAGCGTCAGCCGCAGCGGAGTGGAAACTTTCGTAATGATATCTTTATCCGATAGCCATTCGCACACGGTGGTCACACCGCGCAGGTTCATGTGGTTTTCGAAATGCGTCTCTATTTCAGTCACTGAACGCACCGAGCCTTCACCGGCCAGATAGTCCAGAATCGGCTGGAATAAGAGGGATAGTTTGTCTTCCAGATATTCGTTGATACGCGAAAGGGCCGCGGCGATGGTCTCGTCGTTCTTGGGCTGATCCATCAGGTCCGAATACACCGCGTTGAAGAAATCCGGATTGAGTTCGAGCGCCTGTTGGATCACCTCCCGGCCCGCGAGTTGGTGATTCAGATAAACTTCTATCTGAGCCAGGCCGCTGACACAGTACATAATGTACACGAAGCTATAGTGGGGATCGTGGCGCACTTGTAACCACTTTTCTGCCTTGTATAGAGAGGGGATTACGGAAGAACCGGCCTGGAGAAGCTGAATCTGACGGTCCCTTGTCCTGAGCGTCTTGGTCTCTTCATACAGCGCGCGGATGGTATCGTCGTGGGTGAACAGCAGGCGGCTTTTAGCGAACGCGGTGTGCATGAACGAACTCTGAAGCGCGCCGTCGATCATCTTCTTGAACGCGGCCCGGGGCTGCATGAACACATGGATGTTCACATCATGTTCGTTGAGTGTAGCCCCCTCTACCACTTCGTCGTTTTCCCGGCTGCCCTTCCGGTATAGGTTCTTATCGTCCCGCGTCACCACGATCAGATCGATGTCTGACTTCTCCCACACCCGGTCGTAGGACAGGCTCCCGAACAGTACCGCTGCCAGGATATGTCGGTCCTCCCTGGCTTTTGCCACAAAAGCATCTAGTGCGGCCTCGAACTGTTGCTGTATGGAGTCGGCCGTGTCGGACATGGAAAAACCCTTTCATGGGCGGGGTGCTAAATCGTTTTCGTTCTCGCGGCGTCAACCGTGTTCATCTTCGAGACGGACAACAGTACCAATTCTTAAAGGATAGTCAGGAGTACTTCGTACTAGGTAATGGCAGCCCTCGACGAAAAGTCCGAGTGAATTCTTGCTTGCGATTATATAATCCTCCCGGTTGGTGGCGTCAACCTTCAAATAGAACGTACCGCCATGGACGACAGGGGAGAAATCCGTCTCAAAAATACACACCGTCGTCTTTGGACATCCGGTGTGAAATAACCTGATCAATGAGCCCGTTAGCTGGCGACTCAGTCTGTGGAATCGGTTCTGACTACCACCCAAAAAATTTCCTCTGTGACGGATACACAACGCTGCCGTTAAATTCGCTACCGGTTCACGGCAGTTGATATGAAACTGAAGTGCAGAAGCCATCATCAGAATTCCCGTCGAAAAATGCTGTCTTCATACGCTAGACCCCATGGTTCACCGCTACTCGATATTTCGTTACGGTGAGATTGTGACCCGGCCTGCCACGCGCCCTTTCTGACCGCGATAGAAGGTATACCCATTCAGTGACACTTCGTTTGAATGCTTAAGGGTATCTATTACCGGGGATCTGACGGTCAACACCAATTAGTCTAATGACACCTAAACGGGGCAGTATTTTAAATATTGTTTCATCTTTCCCTGCTAAATTTCCACACAGGTATAGACGAATCAGTTAGGGCCATGAAGATCTTTATTCTACACGTCAAGTCTTGACACGGCGGGACATTTTTCTTCATTATTGTACCATCTTGCCAATGAACAGGAGCTTTGTATGCCGTTGTCGAGCGATTCACATGCCGCGCTGTGCCACCGCGGCGGATTTCAAACCGATCTTTACCCGGATCAGACATTATTTGAACGAATTGGTGGGAGAGCGGTCGTTTTTCGTGTGGTAGACGGGCTATACGATCGTATCGAAGAAGATTGTGATATTCGGCCTATGTTTACGGCTACGCTCCGGGGAGAACGGGAGAAGCAGAAAGCCTTTTTCGAGGAATGGTTGGGGGGAAAGCCGCTGTACACGCAGCATCATGCTTACAGTGGTATGATGGCGCGACACAGCCACATTCACATCACGGATACCGCTGCCGAACGCTGGCTGGCGCATATGACGGCATCTCTTAATGAGGTGCTCGACGATGCGAGCCTCACAACGGAGATTCTGAACACGCTCAGACCCCTGGCGCTTGGTCTCATTAATGAAGGCCAAGCCGCCGAAAACACCAAACACCTGCGCTGTCACAGAGTGAACCGCTGGCGCAAGCCGAAAGAACTCGCGGCAAAGGGGCGGTTGAAAGTCCTTAAGCAGGTTATCAAAGCGGATCCCGGCCTGTTGAAAGATCCGTTACTCGCCTCTGATATGCTGCGTGAAGCGGTCCTCCGTGATCACAGGGAGACGATCACTTTTCTCCTCGACCAGGGAGTCGACATCGACAGAGCTACTGCATCGGATGCCGTCCTGTGGATGACACCGCTTTGCGTGGCCCGGTGGAAGAAACACCATGATCTTGCCGAATATCTATTGGCTAGGGGCGCAGCATACGACATTTTCAGCGCCTGTTTCCTTGGAGATCTGGACAGTGTTCAGTCATTCGTGGGGGCAGCTCCGGAACTAGTCGACGCACGTGACCCCGCTTGTGATTTTCTGGATGTAACACCGCTGTACCATGCGGTATCTTCCAGTCAAGTGCACCTTGCCCAATACCTGTTGCACCAGGGAGCCAAACCGGGGCCTGCCGCCGCCCGTCTGGTTCGTTCCGCCGCCGACAACGGAGTCTCAGAACTGGTACAGCTTCTGCTGGCCCACGGCGCCGACGCCACGCTTATAGGCCCGGGCAAATGGGTGAAGCGCACCGATATCGCCAAGATGCTCCTGTCCCACGGTGCCGATGTCAACTGTCCTGCGGGAAAATGGGTTTGGAACTCCTGCACCGGCAACAACAGCCAGAAGGACGATCCCGAATACGTCCAGGCCCTCCTGAATTGCGGTGCGAAAATCGACGCCAGGCTGCGGGGCGCCAGTCCGCTGCACTACGCAGCGAAATCTGGTCACACCGGAACGCTGAATGTGTTGCTGAAGAACAGTGCAGAAATCGATGCCGTGAATAATGAAGGTGAGACGCCCTTGTTCTATGCGTTCAAAGCGGGTAAACGTGCGGATATCGTAACGGTATGTCGGCTTCTCCTGGAAGCGGGCGCCAGCATGGATCATAAAGACCATCGGGGACGAACACCGTGGGATGCGGCTCGCCGCCTTCGCCGCCCCGAAGTACAGGAGATCAACCGGCTGTTCGAATCGCACCGATCCGGGCCAGTACATCTATAGAGATTTGGTCATTTATCGATTGGTACCTGTCCGCGGTCCAGGCTGTCCGGTTTTTGAATTCAATGCACGACCGCGTTTTTACTTGGCCAATCTGACCGCCTTCTCGAGAGGCACAATATCCCGTACAGCGCTTTGCCCAAGACCCCTTCTAAATCATTCTAAGCCGACACACCGCCCCTTGCTTTCCGTCTCTGTGCCACCGCCGCCGGATTGCCACAAAAACTCTTTTCCTGATCCTAGGGTCCCTGCAACAACCGCACACACCTGCCGTTCTATATGTTAATCACCGGACAAACCAATAGATCCCAGAATGTTCGTCCTCCCTGAATTTAACTGAACTCTTTGCAATTAGTAGACTTATAATTACCAATTGGACCTCTCGCTACCGCCTCCGTCAACTCCGAAATAGCTTGACACTCTCCTGGACTCGGGATAGTTTTGAGGGATATCAAACTCCGACTGATCCCAAGCCTCCCGTCGAGGTGAACCCGTTCCCTGACTCTATGTCCTTCTCACTTTTACCGCTCTACGAAGCGCTTCATTCGGATCCCCGGCTTGTTCCTGCCCTGCGTCGTATTGAAACCAGGCATGGCGGTGAGATCTACTGCGTGGGCGGATGCATACGCGACAGCTTGCTCAACCGCCCGGTTACCGATATAGATCTGGTTGTGGGGAGCGATGCTATGGGCTGCGCCCGGATGCTTGCCGAGGCCGTGAAGGGTGCGTTCGTTCCGCTCGATGTGGATGAAGACGTGGGTCGGGTGGTATTTCTTCGGCGGATGACTTTCGATTTCGCTTCATTCAAAGGGCAGACACTGGATGAAGACCTGGCAAGGCGCGATTTTACCATAAACGCAATGGCTTGCCGGTTTTCAGATGTACTGGAACAATCATCATCTTTGATCGACCCGCAGGGTGGTGTTGCGGATCTCGAGAATAAAAGAATCACCGCGGTCTCGGAACAGGCCTTCCCGGACGATCCGTTACGAATGTTGCGTGCCTATCGTTTTGCCGCCCAGCTGGATTTTCTGATTGATCGGGATACCCATGTCTGGATCACCCGCTGGACCCAACGGCTCCCCGAAGTGTCGAAGGAGCGCGTCCAGGACGAACTTGCGGTTCTGCTGACTCAGAGCCGGTCGGTACCATGGTTACGAGAGATGTCTAGATCCGGGGTGCTATCAGCAGTATTGCCTGATTTGAGCCAGCAGCATTCCTTCCTGCCACTGAAATAAGTGGAACGCATACTAGAGGCACCGGCCAGCACACAGATCTCAGGCCATGAAAGGCTTGTGTCGCCCCGGCGATTGAGTAACCGCGACTGGACCTGGCTCCTGCGTCTGGCTGCGTTGTTGATCGAACACCGATCGCCGCATCATCGATCGGAAGAATGGATTACAACGATCGCGACAGTTTGGCTGCGGTTGAGTAACCGGGAGCAGCGCGTGCTCTTGTCCTTTATACAAATGCCGGTGCGTTTAAAGACATTGATTGTAGAGTCCAATGTGACCGACGACGCCCTTTACGGCATTTCCCTCCATTCCGCAGAGGATACAGGCGGTGTGATTCTGCTTACGCTTGCCCTTTGCCAAACGGATGGCATAGATGATTCAACATATTTGCCGCCGTTAAACCGGTTAATTGAATTCGATAAACGTTGTCGGGCCCTCCAGATCGGGCCTCGCCTCGTTACCGGCAATGACTTGATGACACTATTCGACCTCCCGCCCGGTCCACGACTCGGCGTTCTGCTGGAGCGTCTGCAAATGGAGCAGGTTACCGGCGGTATCCGGACCCGAGAAGCGGCCCTTGCAGCCGTGGAGAGCTGGCTGACATCGGTGACACTCAACGGTAAAAAAACAGGTAAAAAAATACCAGGAAAATAATCAATGGATAAAAACTCCTCGGGGTCACCGGATGACGCCGAAATGGCAACGGTATTGTTGGAACCGAAATTCTCCCATATTTGGGGAATCACTGTTTTAACGATCGTTTGTTTTTTGGCCGTCGTTTTATCCGTAAGTGATACGTTTGGAAACGCCAGCATGATAATCGCAGAGTTGACTATTATAGTGCCTGCTCTGGTGTATCTTCACACAACCGGATTTCCCGTGCGAGCTTCTTTACGGCTGCATCCTGTCGGATGGCCTGTGGTAGGCCTCAGCATTCTGTTGGGTCTGACGCTTTCGTTTGTTGCCAGCGGGGTCGACACCTTGTCGGAATCGTTGCTGCCCATGCCCGACGACCTGCGAAGCTCGCTGGAGCAGCTGTTGATCATGGACAGTATGTCCGATGTAATCCTGATTCTCTCGGGTCTTGTATTCGGTGCAGCTGTCTGTGAAGAGCTTTTTTTTCGTGGTTTTCTGCAAACCGCGCTGGAGCGAATAAGAGGGCCCTGGTCCGCGGTCATCGCCTCCAGTCTGGTATTCGGGATCGTGCATTTCAATCCCTGGTGGTTTGTTTCCATCCTATTTGCCGGCGTGATTCTGGGTATCACCGCCTTTGTTTCGGGCAGCGTGTATCCCGGTATCATCGCGCACGGTGTAAACAACGGACTGTCGCTCCTTATTGCCAATGCCGCCCGGTGGGAAGAATACAGGTGGATAAGCGGCCTGGAGACCCTCCCGGTTCCTCTCACCGTTGTGAGCACCGTCATATTGACATTCTGTATCATCTGTCTACAAAGATACAAACCGCATACGTCGGATACATAACTATGTTACTGTGTACACCAGAACAAATGCGCTCCATCGATCGACGGACCATCGAAGAATTCCACATATCCGGTTATTCGTTGATGGAACGAGCTGGAGTCGGCGTGACGCAGACCGCGGTTCAGATGCTGGGCGGCATAGCCGGCAAACGAGTGGAGATTCTGTGCGGAAAAGGCAACAACGGCGGTGACGGCTTCGTGGTCGGCCGTCTGCTAACCGAGCAGGGCGCCGATGTGCGTTGTTTGGTGCTGTGTGCACCCACCACATTGGAGGGTGCGGCGAAGAGACATATGGACCAGGCAGAACAAGTCGGCGCCAGGATTATAGAAATCACAGATGGTTCCCAAATCGACCTGGTGCCTGGTGCCGACCTTATCGTAGATGCCATACTGGGCACCGGTCTACAAGGACCCGTGCGTAGTCTGGCGGCCCAAGCGATCACATGCATCAATAAGCACGATTGTCCGGTGCTGTCGGTGGATGTCCCCTCCGGGTTCAATCCAGAGATCGGTCCGCCCGATGAGATTGATCGGGAGGCTTGGCCCTGTGTTCTGGCGGATCAGACCGTAACAATCGGCCTGATGAAGGTCGGACTGCCCACCTTGCCCGGAAAGAAGTGGTCCGGTCACTTGGTCGTGGCGGATATCGGTTTTCCGCCTGAGGCGATCGAGGCTGAAGGTCTCATGCTTTTTTCGCCCTCCTGCGAAGAGATCCAGGCTATGATGCCCCGACGTAAACATGGGGCCCATAAGGGTGACTGCGGCCGTGTGGTTGTCGTAGCCGGTTCTGTCGGAATGACCGGTGCGGCTACATTGACCTCGAGTGCGGCCATGAGATCCGGTGCTGGCATGGCAATTCTGGGGGCGCCTGAAAGTCTGGTCGATGTGCTGTCTGTAAAGCTGACAGAAGTAATGGTCCGACCGTTGACCGAAACTTCCGAGCAAAGCCTGAGCCTGAACGCCGAACCGGCTGTTCAGTCCCTGCTCGAATGGGGCGATGTGCTGGCTATTGGCCCCGGACTGTCACAACAGCCAGAGACAAGTGAACTGGTGCGGCGCGTGGTGGCGCAGTCGCCCTGTCCGCTGGTAATCGATGCGGATGGTCTCAATGCGTACACCAATCAGGGGGATATTCTCGCACAGCGCAATTCAGAAGCGGTGATCACGCCGCATGTGGCGGAACTATCGCGGCTGACCGGGACCAAGGAGGACGAAATCCTGTCGGACCGAATTGCTGCTGCCCGGCGTGCCGCAGGGCAGTTCGACCTCGTGGTTGCCCTGAAAGGCGCGGGAACGGTCGTCGCGTCGCCCGATGGCCGGGCATCGATCAACCCGACCGGCAATCCTGGTATGGCCACCGCGGGCGCAGGCGATGTGCTGGCCGGTATCACGGCAGGATTGATGGCGCAGGGAATGAAGGCATTTGAAGCGACGATACTCGGCGTATATCTGCATGGCCTGTCCGGAGACATTGCTGCTGCTGCAGTCGGGACACACAGCATGATGGCAGGCGACCTCCTCACTTGCTTGCCTAAGGCCATCGTTCAGATGGAAAGCGGATGTTCAAGCGGCTGTTAGCAATTTTATTATTGACGTATATGATTCCAGCCTCATCCTACTCCGCGACTGGATTCCGTCCGGGCGACTGGGTGAGCTACAGTCTATTTCGCTACATAAATTCAATCACCACGGACCAACACCACGTATATTTTGCCACTACCGGCGGTGTCATCCGGTACAATCTCTTTGCTGACGTCTGGGCAACGCCTCTGACCACAAGCAATGGCCTCGTCGATAACAGAGTTAATGTGGTCGCAGTGGAACCCGTCTTCAACGAACTCTGGTGCGCCACACGCGGCGGTGTCAGCCGGTACAATCCTCGTACGGAGAGCTGGACTACGTATACATCCGGTAGCGGGATATTCCTCGACGCGGTACATTCCATAGGCGTTGCGGTCGATGGCCGCCTGCTGTTCGAGACGCCGGAAGGCGTAGCCGAGTTTGACGTGCACCGGCAGTTCTGGCGCACCGGTCCTTCGAACACCATCTCGGATTATTCGGTGTTCACACGATGGCACGGCGCACGTCAGCAAGTTACGTATGACTATCCAATGTTCGTAACCGATTTCGGATATTTCTTCGATCCGCCGGACCAGATCCTGGATCATTACTTCCGGTCTTTTCGGCTGACCGGCGTCATGGAAGATATCTTTTCCAATGTCTGGATCGGCACGTGGGGCCTAAACGTGGGTAAAGCCTCCCTACGATCACTTGAACTGGACATACAACCCACCGGCCTGGTAACACGTAATGTAACCGCCATGTCGTTCGACGGCGACTACCTTTGGTTCGGCGGTGGGGAAGATACCCAGTCAGCCGGCCGGGCGACCCGTTTTATTAGCGGTGTAGAACATTATCAGGACCGCGGTGGAATCACGCGTTTCAACAGGACCACTGGGAAATGGAAACACTACCGGTCCGGGGATACCGACGGTCTCCAGGGCGGTACGGTTACGGCAATCGCCGTGGACACCGCCACTGTGTGGTTCGGCACCGACAACGGCGTGGTTCGCCACGATAAGAAGGACGGCATCTGGGCCACGTTGCCGATCAGTGACTTCACCTCAGTTCAGGTGACCTGTATGGCTATGGATGATACGCTACTTTGGGTCGGTACCGAGGCCGGCGTCAATACCATAAATCTTAGAACGAAAACAATCCAACCCGTTGTCCAACCGGTCATCCGGGATCGCAGGATTTACGACATGACTGTGGATGGTTACCATGACCTATGGATTGCTACCGATAACGGCGTTTACCGGCGCCGTCCTGGCGGTGACTGGACAAAGATCGAAGATCCTGATTCCGGAAACCTGAACCGCACGGTCTTCGCAGTCGAAATGGAGGGCGACGCCATCTGGTTTGGTAACGATACTTCGATTCTGAAGTTTACACGCACTAATGGAGAGTGGCAGGAGTGGCTGCTCCCGATCATGGTGGGCGCCGCCGCGTTCAGAATGAAGATCGTCGATCGAGTTGTCTGGCTCGGGACGCGCTACGGAGCAGCAAAATTCGATCGTGAAAAAGAGAGCTGGGCATTCTTTACCTCGGATGACGGCTTGCTTGACGAGACGGTCCAGGCTATTCTGACCGAAGGAGACCACATCTGGTTCGGCACACCCGAAGGGGCGACCCGTTTTTACTGGAACGATCCCGGCAGATTGGATTAGAGTCCTGCCCCTTTTATCTTGCATCTAAAGATTCTTGCCTTATACTTTGCAATCGGTTCCAGAAACCGGAGGTGCGATGCACGAAACGGTAATTAAAGAGGAATTAAACCGGCTGATAGACTGCGCGCTCGCTGAAGATATCGGTGGTGGTGACGTGACCACGCTGTGGACAATACCGAACGATGCGGCGACATCCGGTCGGTTTACATCCAGGACAGCCGGCAGGATCGCCGGCCTGGAAGCGGCGCGTCTCACGTTCGAACGGCTCGACATGACGATGCGTTTTCAGGCAGAAGTCCGGGATGGGGATCGCATTGAAGCCGGCAGGGTGTTCGCGGAAATAGACGGCGCGACCCGAAGCGTTCTGACGGGCGAGCGAACCGCGCTCAATTTCCTCCGTCACCTGTCCGGTATCGCCTCACTTACGGATCAGTATGTCGGGGCTGTGGCCGGAACCGGGGTGCGTATTGTGGATACCCGCAAAACCACACCGGGGTTCAGGATGCTGGAAAAAGAGGCAGTGCGGGCCGGTGGTGGGGACAATCACCGGTTCGGCCTCTTTGATATGGTTCTTATAAAAGACAATCACATCGCGGCAGCGGGAAGCATCACCGCGGCAGTATACAGGTGCCGTAGTCATATGACCGAACAGCAGAAGGTTCTTAAAATAGAGGTCGAAGCGGAGACACTGGATCAGGTCCGTGAAGCTGCAGGGCTAAAGGTGGACCGGATCATGCTGGACAACATGTCGCCCGATACCATGCGGACCGCGGTTGCACAGGTTCGTGAGGCATCAACAGGACACGGGCACATCGAACTCGAGGCATCCGGCGCCATTACGCTCGAGCATGTCCGAGGCATAGCGGAAACGGGCGTGGACTTGATCTCCATCGGTGCCCTTACGCATTCGGCGCCCGCACTGGATGTCAGTCTGGAGATCACATGATTCACGAGCCTGTATTTCATGTCTGAAAATTCTACGGCAACGTTAGATTTTTCCGAATTTCGCCGTAACTTGCAAACCACATGGCTGGGACACCCGACCGAGTATTTTTCTCGGGTAACCTCCACCAGCGACAGCGTTCTGGATATGGCGCGGCGAGGTGCACCGGAAGGCACGCTGGTAGTCGCGGAAGAACAGACGGCCGGTCGGGGGCGGCAGGGAGCAACCTGGTATTCTCCGCCGGGCTGCGGCATCTGGGCGTCTGCCCTTCTCAGGCCCCGGAATGTGCCCATCTCTCAGATGCCCCCCCTGTCCATGTGCGCCGCGTATGCGGTCTCGACAGCGATTGAACAGGTGGCAGGTGTGTCACCAGATATTAAGTGGCCCAACGATGTGCTGCTGCAGGATCGAAAAATCGCAGGAATAATGATCGAGACAGAAACCGTACCTGGCACGGCCGATGAATGCCCCTTTGTGATCCTGGGCATGGGAATAAATGTAAATCAGACCTCAGATCAGTTTCCCGCCGACCTGACGCAATCGGCCACCTCGATCCGCAGTGTCACCGGTCAGGCTGTAAATCGAATGCTTCTTCTGCAGAGAGTCTTGGAGCACTTCGAACCGGTGTATCGGGAATTTTTAAACCACGGAATCGCTTCGATCCTCGGGGCGGTCAAGTCCCGCCTGGCCTGGCGCGGCCGCCTGGTTGAGCTAGTAAACGGCATCTCTACGGTAAAGGGCCGTGTCCTCGATGTGGATAGCGACGGCAGTCTGATAATTGATACCGACAAGGACGGCCACGTCGCAATGTACTCCGGATCTCTTCACCTGATCGGGCAAGTTCCCTGCAACTGAACCCCACCCTTTGATTTTCCCAAAAAATACTTGCATTTTGGTATGCCCCGTATTATATTGGCACTCGCGAAAATTAAGTGCTAATTTGGTATGTTTAATAACGGTATTTTAATCATTTAAACGATTACCATTTATCTATAGTAAAAGGCCGGATTGTGATTTCGGTCTGGATGTGCACGCTGCAAACAAACAAGGAGGAAATACTTTATGGCAGCTAAACAACTATCGTTCGATGCGGAAGCCCGACAGGCGCTTAAACGTGGTGTGGACACGCTGGCGGACGCCGTTCGCGTGACCATGGGTCCCAAGGGCCGCTGTGTGGTGCTTGACAAGAAATTCGGTTCGCCGACGTTTACTTTGGACGGCGTTACGGTAGCCAAAGAAATCGAACTGGAAGACTCCTATGAAAACATGGGTGCCCAGATGGTCAAAGAAGCCGCTTCCAAGACTAGTGACGTGGCCGGTGACGGCACCACGACCGCTACGGTTCTCGCTCAGGCGATTTTCACGGAAGGTCTCAAGAACGTCACCTCGGGTGCCAACCCGATGGATCTCAAGCGCGGCATCGACAGGGCAACCAGCGCTGTGGTAAATGAGATAAGAAGTATGTCGGCACCGGTTTCGGGCCGTAAAGAAATTGCCGAAACGGCTACCGTGTCAGCCCACGGCGATACCAAGATCGGCGATCTTATCGCGGACGCCATGGAGAAAGTCGGTAAAGATGGCGTTATTACCGTCGAAGAGGCCAAGAGCATGGAGACGTCGTTGGACGTGGTCGAAGGTATGCAATTTGACCGCGGGTACCTCTCTCCTTACTTCGTCACCGATTCCGACAGCATGGAAGTGGTGCTCGAGGATCCGAAAATTCTAATTTACGACAAGAAAATCAGCGCGCTGAAGGACATCGTACCGATTCTGGAGAAAGTGTCCCAGGGCGGCGCCTCTCTCCTACTTATCGCTGAGGATGTGGAAGGCGAAGCCCTCGCGACTCTGGTAGTCAACAAGCTGCGAGGCATGCTCAAGATTGCCGCAGTAAAGGCGCCCGGTTTCGGTGATCGGCGGAAAGCGATGCTGGAAGACATCGCGATTCTGACGGGCGCAACGGTCATTTCCGAAGATGCCGGTTTCAAACTTGAAAACACAACGCTGGGAGATCTGGGCACGGCCAAGCGCATTACCATTGACAAAGACAATACCACGATTGTCGAAGGCGCCGGTGGAACGGACGGTATCCAGGGACGTATCGGTCAGATCAGAGCACAGATAGACGAGACCACGTCCGATTACGATCGGGAAAAACTTCAGGAACGTCTGGCCAAACTGGCCGGCGGTGTGGCCGTCATTACTGTCGGAGCAGCGACCGAGGCCGAGATGAAGGAAAAGAAAGCCCGAGTGGAAGATGCCCTGAATAATGCGAAGGCCGCAGTGGAAGAAGGCGTGGTTCCCGGCGGCGGCGTGGCGCTGATTCGCGCCATTTCCTCGCTGGATTCTGTGGATTCCGATGGCGACGAAACTATCGGTGTGAACATCATCCGCCAGGCGCTTGAAGCGCCGGTGCGTCAGCTGGCCAACAACGCTGGTCTGGAAGGTTCGATCATCATTCAGAAGATCAGAGAAACGGAAGGTTCCCAAGGGTATAACTTCGATACAGAGACCTATGAGGACCTGCTCGCTTCCGGCGTGATAGATCCAGCCAAAGTATCCCGCGTCGCCCTGCAGAACGCCGGCAGTATCGCGGGTATGCTTCTGACGACTGAAGCATTGATCTCAGACGCAGCCGATGATGAAGAGGCACCTCCGGCAGCGCCCCACAGCCACGGCGGTGGAATGTACTAATCATCGCAGTCATCATGCTCTGAATTACCGACACCCCCGTCCGCAGGACGGGGGTGTTTTTTCTTGCTGCAGCAGCACGGTCAGGATATATTGTTTGGCGCGGCAGGCGAGCCGCGGTAGCTTCGGTCGTTCCCGGGTTCCAACAGGCATTCAGTAATCCTGAAACCCAGACTTTGCCGGTTGGCGGCGCCAAGATCAGTTTCGCCTGCATGCCACGGGCCCGGGTCAATCCCGGCGAGACGGTACTGATTTCCGATCCCCATATCCCGCGTATCGTACCGTGACTTTCACGGCCGCTGGTGGGTAGGGGCGATTTCCTGCCAAACCCGCGTCGGGTGGTGCGACTGTCGCCTGTGGGACCAAACGGATGTTCGACCGTTATTTCAACAACCCGGCCGGTACCGTGACGGACATTCTGATGTTCAGAAAGATAGTCGATTTTGCCAGTCAGCACGACCTCATTGTGTGCCATGACACTCCACACACATGACCATCGACGACTACGAAGCTTCCTGTCTGCCGCAAGCATCCGGCGGAAGCTCCGCGCACCGAAAACCGGTATGGATGCAGGCCCCTTTCGCGCTGAATACACCTGAAGACCGAATGAAGGCGGTGGCCGGCGGCGTAGAACACAGCCTGTCCCACCGCCTGCGCCTTTGAACGCCTCACGGAGTTGCCGGGCCTGACAGGAGAGATCATGACAGAGGACTGGATTCGTATTAAGGGAATAAGACTGTTTGGTTACCACGGCGTTTACGAGGAAGAAAACCACCGGGGACAGACATTCGAGGTAGATGTATCGCTTCAGACCGATCTGAAGCAGGCTGGGCAGGCTGATGCCATCGATCAGACGATCGACTATCAGGCGGTTTACCGGGCCGTCGAACAGGTCGTGACCGGGCCTGCCATGCAATTATTGGAAGCGGTAGCCGATCGGATCGCTATGGAACTATTGGCACGGTTTTCCGTTTCGCGTGTCGTGATTCACCTGCGTAAGCCTTACGTCAAGATGCCCGGACCAGTGGACACGGTAGAGATCGAGATCTCAAGGCCGTGATGTGATCATGTCCGAAACATTGACTGCCATCGGTATCGGTGGCAACATTGGAAACCGTGAAGACACACTGAATAGAGCGGTTACAGCGCTCGCGGAAACGCCCGGAATAAAAATAGTCAGGCAGTCGCCTTGGTATGAGACGGCGCCGGAAGGGTTCGATGATCAGCCCTTCTTTCTGAACGGCGCGCTGTCAGCCATGTCGGCCCTGACACCGCGGAATCTTCTATCGGTTCTGCATCGTATCGAACACCGGTTCGGTCGGATCAGAAACATACCGGACGGCCCGCGACCGGTTGATTTGGATCTTCTTCTGTATGGCGACCTGGTCCTCGATGAGGTAGATTTGGTCGTACCCCATCCACGCATGACTAACCGGGCGTTTGTACTCGTACCCCTGGCGGATATTCTTCCCGAAGCGATTCACCCCGTTACCCTCCTCACAATCGATGACTTGCTGTTAAAGTTAGGTAATATCGATCAATCCATATCACCCTATCTCAGAGAAAACCCATGACAGATGCAAGCCAAGGTGGTCCTGTTACCCTTATCATGGCTGCCGGAAAAGGAACCCGGATGAAGTCCGACAAGGCCAAGGTCCTCCACCCGATCTGCGGCCGGCCGATGATCCAGTATTCCGTTGAAACGGCTCAAGCACTTGGATCGAATCGTGTTATCGTCATCGTCGGTCACCAGGCGGAGGCGGTTAAAGACACGTTGAAGGACTACGAGGTCGAGTTCGCGGAACAGCGCGAACAGCTTGGGACCGGCCACGCTGTTCTGCAGGCTCGCCCGTTGCTGGAGGGTTTCACCGGAACGCTCCTGGTCCTGGCTGGTGACACGCCACTGATCCAGGTGGCATCCCTCAGGAACCTGTGTGATGCTCATGCCAGACACCGGGCGGCGGTCACCGTTCTTACTGCGATCATGGAGGACCCCTTCGGTCTGGGGCGGATCGTTAGGGATGAGAACGACCAGGTGATCCGTATCGTAGAAGAGAAAGATGCCGCAGAAGAAGAACGAGTCATTAGAGAGGTTAACTCCAGCATCTACTGTTTTGACACACGGCTCCTGTTCGACGCGTTGATGAGAATCACGCCGGATAACAAACAGGGCGAGTTGTACCTTACGGATACGATCGCCATCCTTCGGAGCGCCGGTGGATGGGTGGCCGGTTCCATCGCGCAAAATGCCAACGACACGACTGGAATCAACACGATGGACGATCTGGATCAGGCGGATAGGATTATGCAGTCCAGGTTGGGTTAGGTAGATCGGTTTTTCTCGGGGGCATCGCAAATCGTGTATGTCGTTGTGTTTCAACGAAAAAATAAGTTGACTTTTACTACCTGCCCCCATATATTTCTGCGATTGTTTGGAGATAGAATTTCAGCGTAGCAAAAGATATGATCTATCAGGCGAATTACGGAATGCCGCAGTAACTCGAATTAGAACAACCGTCATTTGACGATTGATTCGGCTTGGTTCGAGGGAACAACCACGACCTCCCGTTCCTTCCGTCCCCGGTCGAAAGTGCTGTCCTGCGTTGGTACATGGTTTGCACAGGATAGATGGTCGTTCACAGGGTTGGAGGTCAGAAAGGATCGTGGTATGGAGGATACTTGGTGCCGTTTTATTCCCCTGTTCCGCATCCTGCCTTTAGATTGACGAACCTCCTTTCCTTAAAGAACTCCTGAAAGTCTACCAGATTTCCGGCCATTCGGAGTTTGCGTATGGCAAGGCGAAGAAGTCATTTGACGCCTATCGGGGCGTCGAAACGTACGGAACGGAAGCCTTTGAAAGTATGGTTTCTCGAGGGCGTGATTGTCCTGCTGGTCGGCCTGAATGCATATTTGTTGTACTCCGCCCTGTCTCCTTCAGAGACCGTGTCGTCGCAGGACTTCAGGCCTGCGGAGTCGCAGGGCATTCGTCAGCTGGTGCAGGTAGAGGTGCTGAATGGATGCGGGGTTCAGGGGATCAGTCAACAGGTGCGAAAGTATTTGAGAAGCCAGGGATTTGATGTAGTGTATATCGACAATGCAGAGAATTTCGATTTTCCTGAGACGGTTGTGCTGGATCGCCGGGGAGAGGCAGCAATCTCGGATGAATCTCGCTCCGTCGCCACGGTGCTTGGAACACCCCATGTAATACAGCAGAAAAACGAAGAAAGACTGGTCGACGTCACCGTAGTGGTCGGCCAAGACTACAGACAGTTACGATCATACGAGGAATAGAGTGTCCCTGAATCATACGGAACTGGCCGAGCACGCGGCCGAGGCCATGCTGGAGAAGAAAGCGCAGGATATCCGTATCATAGATCTGCGGAACCTGACGGCTATCGTAGATTATTTCGTCATTTGTTCCGCGGACTCCGAGCCTCAAATGAAAGCCATCGTGGATCAGGTGACCGGTGATTTGAAAGCCAGGCACACCAGGCCCTGGCACGTAGAAGGCACGCGGGGCTGGCGCTGGGTTTTGGTCGACTATGTGGATGTGGTCGTCCATGTATTCCGGGAAGAGACGAGAACGTTTTACGGCCTGGAACGTCTCTGGGGAGATGCACCCATCACTCAAGTGAGTATTGATCCGGAGTCGGGTCAAATCCGGCATATCACTGACTGTCCGCCTGAGGAGGAAGTGGTTCATGAGTAATACCGATGAGGCCGTGGCGACAGCCTCCCCGCGGAGTTACCTCCAACAGGGCCTGCAGGCGGCGATCACATCGTGCTATGCCATCGACATCCCGCTCGAACAGGTGCACCTGGAAACACCGGGCAATCCGGATCACGGTGATTTCGCCACAAACATTGCTATGAAGCTGGCGAAGGAGATTAAACAGGCACCCCGCGGAATTGCCGAAGCAATCGTTGGCGCTCTGGACACCGAACCGGATTGGATCAGCGGCGTAGATATCGCCGGACCCGGGTTCATCAATTTTCGTCTCGGGCCACGCTGGTTGACGGATATCCTCCTGGAGATCGAAGCGGCCGACCAACGCTTCGGCGCTTCTGATTTCGGAAAGGGAAAGCATATCCAGGTGGAATTTGTAAGTGCCAACCCCACTGGTCCACTGTCCGTTGGGCACGGCCGTCAGGCGGTAATCGGCGATACCATCAGCCGCCTCCTGGAATGGACCGGCCATAAGGTCACACGCGAGTACTATTTCAACAATGCCGGCACACAGATGGAGGCGCTGGGCGAGTCCGTTTATGCCCGGTATATGGAATTGCTGGGTCAAGAATATCCCTTCCCCGAGAACGGATATCAAGGTGACTATATAGGCGAACTCGCTCAGAAGATCCTGGATGAACACGGTGACACCAGAGCCGGCAGTCACGAGCGAGGGGACCTGGACTTTTTCAAGAACGCCGCCGAAGCACTGATGTTTGGTATGATCAGACGCACGCTTGACCGCTTGGGAATCTCTTTCGACGTGTACTACAACGAGTCCTCTCTCTATGAGTCAGGACGGATTCAGGAGGTAATCGACACGCTCCGGGAACGCGGTTATGCGTATGAAAAAGACGGCGCCACCTGGTTTAAGGCCACATCGTTCGGTATAGACCAGGATCGGGTGATCGTCAGAAGCAAAAGCAAAACGGGTATGCCCACGTATCGACTACCGGACATCGCGTATCACCAGCATAAATTTGAACGTGGCTTCGACCATATCCTCGATATATTCGGTGCCGATCATCATCAAACCTATCAGGACGTCCGTGCCGGTATCGAAGCACTCGGATGCGATATGAGTAAGCTGACCACTGTGATCCACCAGTTTGTGACCCTCATGAGAGACGGCAACGTAGTACGTATGTCCAAACGGGCCGCGAATTTCGTGACTTTAGAGGAACTGCTTGACGAGGCGGGTGCCGATGTCACACGGTTTTTTATTCTGACGCGCAGCCACAACAGTCACCTGAATTTCGATCTGGATCTGGCCAAGGAAGAATCGGATAAGAATCCCGTGTACTACGTCCAATATGCACATGCGCGCACTGCCAACCTCCTCAAGCGTGCGCAGGAACAGGGGTACGATCGGATACCGGCACTGGAGGCGGACCTGTCGCTGCTCGATACGCCGGAAGAGGCCGTTCTGATAAAAACGATCGGAGCGTTGCCCGAGATGATCCAGGGCGCTGCCCTCGCATACGAGCCGCATCGGATGACCGGGTATCTCAGAGAAGTTGCCTCGGCGTTGCACACATTTTATTTCAACCATAAAGTGGTCCGCGACGATCAGCCCCTTGCGCTGACGCAAAGTCGCCTGGCACTGATTAATGCAACACGCATCGTACTGCGTAACGGCCTGAGTGTAATCGGTGCGTCTGCACCGGATAAGATGTAGACAGGAGTTTTTAAGTGAGTATTCTTGTGGTAGGAACTGTGGCGTATGATTCGGTCAGGACGCCGCACGGTGAGGTGAACGAAGCGCTGGGTGGTTCAGCTACCTATTTTTCTGCTGCTGCCAGCTTCTTCGCACCGATAGATATCGTGGCGGTGGTGGGGCATGATTTTGCGCATGACCACCTGCACTTTCTGAAAAAGCGTAATGTGGATTTCTCCGGGTTGGAGATAGGGGACGGATTGACATTCCGATGGGCGGGTGAGTATGAACCCAACATGAACGACCGGGAGACGCTCGACACCCAGCTGAACGTGTTGCTCGATTTCAAACCGGTGCTGAACGAAACCCACAAAGAGAAGCCCTTCATTTTTCTCGCCAACATTGATCCTGAGCTTCAATCAGAAGTTCTCAGCCAGGTAACGGAGCCTCATCTTACGGTCTGCGACACCATGGATTTCTGGATATCAGGCAAGCGTGAAGCGTTGGAGGATACACTCCATCAGGTGGATATACTGATCATCAATGACAGCGAGGCCCGTCAGCTGTCTGACGAGTACAACCTGGCTAAAGCAGGGCGTTTTATCCTTGATCTGGGGCCGCGCGCAGCCGTTATAAAACGAGGAGAGCACGGTGCGACACTCGTTACGGAAGACACCTATTTCGCAGTGCCTGCGTATCCGGTCCTTTCGGTGACCGATCCCACCGGCGCGGGAGATTCGTTTGCCGGCGGTTTCGTCGGGTATCTGGCCCGTGAGGGTGATACGAGCGATAGTGGTTTGAAGCGAGCTATGATTCATGGATCGGTGATGGCTTCGTTCAACGTGGAGGACTTCAGCGTAAGACGCCTGGAGAACCTTGAGAACCACGAGATTGAACATAGACTCGAATCGTTTGTGGAGATGTTACGGTTTTAATATGACATTTACGACGGTGGAATGGGACGAAGACAGCCGGACGGTTCGCATGCTCGATCAGACCCGTCTGCCGAATGACGTGATCTACGATAACTATGATGATTATCGGGATGTAGCTGCCGCGATCAAAGATCTGAAGGTACGCGGCGCCCCCGCCATCGGTGTGTCAGCCGCTCTGGGCGTCGTCGTAGGAATACAGGATTTTCAGGCGGAGGACTATACGTCGTTCAAGTCGGAATTGGATACAATAACTGATGTACTGGCCGCTACCCGCCCCACGGCTGTGAATCTGTTTTGGGCGTTGGAGCGTATGCGGCGAACAGCGGAATCGCATAAGAAAACGCCCGTGGAAGATATAAAAAATATCCTTCACAAAGAGGCGCTGGACATCCTGGCAGAAGATCAGGACATGTGCCGCCGAATCGGTATACACGGCGCCACACTCATAGGCGAAGGCCAAACGGTGTTAACACACTGTAACGCTGGGGCCCTGGCCACAGCCGGTGCGGGGACCGCTCTGTCGGTTATTTATCAAGCACATCAGGACGGCAAAGGCATCCGGGTAATCGCAGACGAAACCCGGCCGATTCTGCAGGGTGCCCGTCTGACGGCATGGGAACTGCTCCAGTCGGGAGTGGATGTGACACTGATTTGTGACAACATGGCCGCCCAGGTCATGAAAGAAGGCAGGGTAGACTGCATTATCGTCGGTGCGGACCGTATAGCCGCCAACGGGGATGTGGCCAACAAAATAGGGACGTATGGTGTGGCAGTGCTGGCCCAGGCCCACAACATCCCGTTCTATGTGGCGGCACCGTTTTCCACAATCGATCTGGCGATCGAGCACGGAGACGGTATACCGATCGAGGAAAGAAATCCGGTTGAAGTAACGCAGGGGCTGGGAAAACGTACCGCTCCTGAAGGAATAAGGGTTTACAACCCCGCGTTCGATGTGACTCCAGCCTCGCTGGTGACGGCTCTCATCACCGAATGGGGGATTGCAAGGGCACCTTACAAGGAAACCATAGCAGCGCTGTCGCGCTCTGAATAAGGAGATCGTAACCACTATGAAAACGCCGACTGTGAGTGCCGCGGATGTGCAACGGGATTGGCTTGTGATCGATGCAGACGGTAAGGTGCTTGGGCGTCTGGCCAGTGAAGTGGCTCAGATCCTGCGTGGAAAGCATAAACCCACCTATTCCCCCCATGTGGACACAGGTGATCACGTGGTGATAATAAACGCCAGCAAAATCGTTGTAACCGGTAGAAAAGCCCAACAGAAGATTTATTACCGCCACAGCCAGTATCCGGGCGGATTGAAGGAGGTCCCCTACGAACGCATGTTCGCTAAAAGTCCGGAACGTGTGGTCCGCATGGCCGTAAAGGGAATGTTGCCTCATAATACGCTGGGGCGCATGATGTACAGAAAACTCAAGGTATACAACGGATCAGACCATCCTCATGAGGCCCAGAAGCCGGTGGCCCTGGAAATCGGTTAAGTCTGATCTGTCAATCTGACGAGAGGAGGTGAATACATGGCACAAGAAACCATTCACACGGTAGGCAAACGAAAACGCGCGGTCGCAAAAGTCTGGTTGAGCCCGAAAGGTAAAGGTGAATCCCATACGGTGAACGGCATGGGGTTACTCGAATATTTCAACCGTGAAAAGCTCGTCATCGCGGTTGAAGAACCTCTGCATCTGACGGAAATGAACGACCAGGTGACGGTGATGGCACGTACCTTCGGGGGTGGGAAATCCGGACAGGCCGATGCGCTCAGACTGGGTATCGCCCGCGCTCTGAATCTGATGAATGAAGAGTTGCACTCCACCCTGCGCCACGCAGGCATGCTGACGCGTGACGGTCGGATCAAGGAACGTAAGAAATACGGTCTCGCCGGCGCACGGAAGCGGTTCCAGTTCTCGAAACGTTAAAGAAGGTCCTCTATCCTACGAATTTGCCGGCTTAACGGTTGCCGCGAATTCGTCCCATGTGTGAAAATCCTGTCCATACGAGGGAGAACCCATGGGGTGACACGACACAATTCGTGAAAGGAGACGTACACCGTAAATGGCTATCCCGACATTACAGGACTTGCTCAAAGCAGGCGTCCATTTCGGCCATCAGACACGCCGATGGAATCCGAAGATGAAGAAGTTTATCTTCGCGGAACGAAATGGCATCTATATTATCGATCTGCAGAAGACTCTCAAACATATCGAAGAGGCATATAACGCGGTGCGTACCGCGGTGGTAAACGGGGATTCCGTTCTTTTCGTAGGTACTAAAAAACAGGCGAGGCCGGTCATCGTAGAAGAAGCCGAACGTTGTGGTATGTTCTATGTCGTCGAGCGGTGGTTAGGCGGTATGCTGACTAATTTCCAGACCATTCAATCGAGCATCAAACGACTGGAAGAAGTGGAAAAAATGAAAGAGCAGGGCGTCATGGACGCGCTGACCAAGAAAGAAGCAGCCGGCTTAGAGAAAGATCGGGAAAAGATGCAGCGTGTTCTGGGTGGTATCAGGGATATGAAACGTCTTCCCGGTGTCATGTTTGTCGTAGATCCTCGTAAAGAGCGCATTGCCGTAGCCGAAGCAAGAGCCCTGGATATTCCGGTAGTCAGTATCCTGGACACGAATTGTGACCCGGACATTATCGATTATCCGGTGCCGGGAAATGATGATGCCCTCCGCTCCATAACCGTGCTTACGAAAGCTATCGCCGATGCCGCCGAAGACGGCCTCAAGCAATCCAACCGCGGACCGATGGCTAAGTCCAGGAAAGCAGAACCGGAAGAAGAACAGACGGCAACACCCGAAGAAGAGGCAGCGGAATCAGGAAAAGAAGCAGCAGGCGAATCAGAGAAAGAGTAGATATTCAAATGTAATGCCAGGGTCGATGAAAGGCGACCTTAGCTCCACGGGGCAACAGGAGCTTAAAGCAATGGAAATTCATGGCAGTCTCGGCAGCAGATGTGAAACAGTTGCGTGATAAGACCGGCGCCGGAATGATGGATTGTAAACGAGCGCTCGAGGAATCCGGCGGAGATATCGATAAGGCCATAAGCTATCTCCGGGAACAGGGGATGCTGGCAGCTTCCAAGAAGAGCAGCCGGGAAGCCAAAGAAGGGCTGATCCACACCTATCTTCACCAGGGAAGCCGAATCGGCGCGATGGTGGAGCTCAATTGTGAGACGGATTTTGTGGCCCGTAATGATGCATTCCAGGGCTTGGCGCGTGATATTGCCATGCAGGTTGCCGCGGCCAAACCTATCGCGGTGGACCGGGACCAGGTCTCCCCGGAATTGATCGAAAAAGAGAAGGAAATCTATAGCAATCAGGCAAAAAACGAGGGCAAGCCGGAACATATCGTTGACCGCATCGTCGATGGTCGTATCGAGAAGTACTACCAGGAATATTGCCTGCTTGAACAACCCTTCATCCGTGATACCGACAAGACCGTTCAGGATCTCATTACGGATGCCGTAGGAAACCTGGGTGAAAATATCCTAGTGCGCCGTTTCGTTCGGTTTGAATTGGGCGCGGAATAAGCCGGCTAACGTGCCGATCGAACTGTTGAGAAGTATCATCAGTCAGGAGGATTTAGCGTGGAGCCAGAACAAATACTCAGCGAAATGGAGCATAAGATGGAGCATTCTATCGAAGTGCTCCGTACGGAACTCGCCGGGGTTCGTACCGGCAAAGCCAGTCCGACTTTACTCGATGGGATCCGAGTGGAATACTATGGCACGATGGTGCCGTTGAATCAAGCAGCCACCATAGGGACACCTGATCCGAGGACCATCACCATCCAGCCATGGGAAAAAGAGATGGTCGCCGAAATTGAACGGGCCATTCTGAAGTCGGACCTGGGGTTGACACCGAATAACGACGGTACGATCCTTCATCTTCCGATACCGCCACTGACGGAAGAGCGTCGGCTCGAATATGTGAAACTGATCAAAAAGATGGGTGAAGACAGTAAAATTAGCATCCGTAATGTCCGGCGGGAAAGCAATGACCGGGTGAAGCAAGAGGAAAAGGAGCACAACATATCGGAAGATGAGAGCAAACGGCTGCAAAAGACCATTCAGGAATCTACGGACCAGAATGTGGAACAGATTAATGTTACCATAAGCGCCAAAGAAGAAGAAGTCATGAAAATATAACACAGTGACACCGATACAGATACCATCAAGATCCATACAGCCTGTGCATCGCTGATACATCTTGATGGTTTTTTTTATACTTTGTGCCTTCAAGGATTTGTAATCAGTGAATAAGGACGCCACCGAAGAAGAATCATTGGCCGCGATCGAAAAAGACAAGATGCCCCGCCATATTGCCATTGTGATGGACGGAAACGGCAGATGGGCCAGGGCGCGCGGTTTGCCACGGGCGGTAGGCCATCGGGCCGGGGTGAACGTAGTACGTGATATCGTACGCGCTTCCGCTGAAATTGGGCTTGATGTTCTCACCCTGTTTACATTTTCCACCGAAAACTGGAGCCGACCCAAGACAGAGGTGTCTGCGCTGATGCGCCTGTTGATCCAGACCGCCCGCAGCGAAACCGCCGAAATCGACCGGAACAACGTACGAATCGTTGTAAGCGGACGATGGGATGAGCTGCCGGACGCCACTCGTGAAGCGGTGTCCGACGCCCAGATCCAGACCGCCGACAACACGGGCCTGAAGCTTAACCTGGCGTTGAACTACGGAGGCAGGCGCGATATTCTCGATGCCACGCGTCGTCTGGCACAGGATGTCATTGACGGAAAGCACACGGTGGATGAGATCGATGAAACGCTGTACGAATCCTACCTGTATACTGCCGGTTTGCCCGACCCCGACCTTCTGATCCGTACGAGTGGAGAGATGCGGATCAGCAACTTCCTCCTGTATCAACTAGCCTACACGGAAATCACCGTAAGCCCGGTTTTCTGGCCAGAGTTCAGCCGCAAGCATTTCTACGAAGCCATTCTGGAGTACCAGCGCCGTGAACGGCGGTTCGGACGGACCGGCGCACAGATTGAACAGGAGTGATCAGAGGTGAGCCTCCCTAACGTCTGGGTACGTATCATCGTTGGTATGACACTGATTCCCGTCATCCTGCTTCTGGCGTGGGCGGGAGGACTGTACCTTCTCCTGTTCGTTGATCTGGTAATTATACTGGGCCTTCGCGAGTTTTACCGTATCGCCTTGACCAAGGAAATTGAGCCGAACCAGGTACTTGGGATGCTCGGCGGAATCGGTATCAGTCTCGCTGCCTGGGGACAGCAGGACCAGTTCATTCCCGGGATCATCACGGTTGTGTTAATCGTTACAGCATCCGTAGAAATTTTTCGTAAAAACATCGGCTCAACGTTCCTTAATTCCTCGGTGACCGTCTTCGGGATGCTGTACGTGGGCTGGCTCATCACCCATCTCATTCTGCTGCGCCAGTTGCCAGCCCGATACGGCGATTTGACGGAATTGGACGGTGTGGGGGCGATGCTGATGGCATTACTGATCCCATGGGTATGCGACACGGCCGCCTACTTTTCCGGCCGTGCGTTCGGAAAACACAAGCTTATTCCCAGGGTAAGCGCTGGAAAGACTGTGGAGGGCGCCTTCGGAGGGCTGGTTTGCACGCCGCTTGTGCTGCTGGCGCTTCGGACCACGCTTTTTCCGTTTCTTTCGGTGACCGATTGTGTCTGCCTGGGTTTATTCGGCGCGATTCTTTCGCAGACTGGCGATCTGGTGGAATCTCTGATAAAGCGAGATGCCGGAGTCAAGGACGCGTCTCAAATTATTCCGGGACACGGGGGCGTGCTGGACCGCTTCGACAGCGTTTTATTCTCGGCACCTTTCACGTATTACTATTTGATTCTCGTGGTGTTGTGATTTATTATTCGATGGTGCTGTAAGGTAAAATTTGTTGATAAATATAGATTAGTTGACAGGTGTCCCATGAAACAGATTGCCATACTCGGCTCCACCGGCTCCATCGGCGTTCAGAGCCTGGACGTCATCGCACAGTTTCCGGACCGGTTTTCGGTGCACGGTATGACCGCCCACACGCAAATCGAAATGCTTGGGGAACAGATCACACGGTTTCAACCGAAAACGGTCGCTGTGGCGGAGGAACACAATGTGTCCCGGTTGTCCCTGAACGGTCAGACGCCGGAGATATACACCGGCGTGGAGGGGCTCACCGCCGTGGTCACCCATCCTGATGTGGATCTGGTCATCAGCGCACTGCCCGGCAGTGCAGGATTGCTGCCCACGCTGCGTGCGCTTGAGGCAGGTAAAACGGTCGCCCTGGCAAACAAGGAAATACTGGTTATGGCCGGAGAACTGGTAATGGGGGCGGCAAAGCGGTCGGGTGTGGATATCCTGCCCCTTGACAGCGAACACTGCGCAGTCCACCAATGCCTTGCCGGACAGGATATCGCGCGGGTGCAGCGGATTATCCTCACCGCTTCCGGGGGGCCGTTTCTCTCATCAGATCGGGATTTCAGTACCGTCAGACCGGAAGATGCCCTGGCGCACCCCACCTGGAACATGGGGCGAAAAGTGACGATCGATTCAGCTACACTTATGAATAAGGGTTTCGAAGTGATAGAGGCTCACTGGCTTTTCGGGTTGCCGGTCTCGCAAATCGATGTGGTGATACATCCACAGTCGATCATTCATTCCATGGTGGAGATGGTGGACGGTTCCATCATCGCACAGCTCGGGGTGCCGGATATGCGGTTGCCTATCCAGTATGCCTTGACGTATCCCGAACGAATGCCCGCCTCCTGGCCCCGTTTCGACCTGACCCGTGCATGGGATCTGAATTTTCAGCCGCCCGACCACGAAAGGTTTCCCTGTCTGAGACTGGCCTATGAAGCGGGGAGAATCGGATTGACCACGCCGGCGGTCCTCAGCACCGCGGACGAGCTGGCGGTGGATGCGTTCCTAGACTCCCGGATAGACTTTTCGGATATTCCCGCTATGATTTCCGGCGCCGTGAAGGCGCATGTAACCCAGGAATTTCAGACCGGAAGCGACCCATATACACTCGAGTCGATCGTGAGGGCAGATCTTTGGACCCGGGAATACTGTAGCCGCTACACCCGTTAAACAGACAGCATTATGTTGAGTTTGTAACACCACTTGAAACCATTTTCTCTAAAAACGAGTATATAGTGGATATGAAGGTTGCTTCACGACACACTTATGATTACTTTGATCAGGGCTTTTCTTGCGCTCTATAGATAGGTTACCACCGGGAGTTATTGAATGATCACCACCATACTGGCAGCGGTATTTGTACTGGGGCTTCTTGTTTTCGTCCATGAACTGGGACATTTTCTTGCGGCCAAACGAATGGGTATAAGAGTCAAAACGTTTTCACTTGGGTTTCCTCCGAAAATGATTGGTAAAAAGATCGGAGACACGGAATACTGTCTGTCCTGGATCCCGCTGGGCGGTTACGTACAGATGGCCGGTGAGCATCCGGATGCGGACGAAGTGAAAGGAGAACCCTGGGAATTCCAGTCGAAATCCCTCAGTGCCAGGGCGTTTGTGATAGCGGCAGGGCCGGCAATGAACATTCTCCTCACGTTTGTCGTATTCTGGTTTCTGTTCTTTCTCCTGGGTGTGGCGTCCGTGGAAACTACAAAGATAGGCCAGGTGGCACCGGATTCCCCCTACGCGGCGGCAGGCCTGCAGGTCGGCGATGAGATCACGGGTGTCAACCAGATCCCGGTGGCTTCCTGGGGAGATGTGCTGGACCAATTGTCAGCTGACAACGCCAATCGGTTCGAGATCAAATACCTTCGGGACCGCGCCTCCCGAACGACCGATATCGACTTCAGTGGCCTCGACGCTCCGCAGGATCGGTTCAAGGGCGTGTCGTTTTTCGTGGATCCATCGATCAGTACCGTGGTCCCGAGCAGTCCGGCCTCCCAGATCGGTATACAGCCCGGTGATGTGGTCACAGAGATAGACGGCCAATCGGTTTCTCAATGGACCGAAATGGTGGAACTGATTAAGGCCAAACCGGGGATGGAAGTCGCGTTGGTCTGGACCCGTAACGGTGCGGTTCATCGGGCTACGGTTACACCGGGTGTTTACAGCACCTTGAACCCGGAAACCGGTGAGATGGAGGATGTGGGACGGATTGGCGTCACCAAGGAGTATTTCCGGTCCAAGCCGGCCGGCTTCTTTGAATCGTTTCAGATGGCCGGAGTACAGGTGGTCGATATCGCTGGTCGGATTCTTGTATTCGTCCGACAACTGGTTTCAAATGATGTCTCGACCAACATGGTCGGCGGACCGATTTTCATTGCACAACTGGCCGGAGAAACGGCGCGCCAGGGAGCGGAAAGTTTATTCAACTTCATAGCATTTCTCAGTTTGAACCTGGCCATTCTAAATCTTCTTCCGATTCCGGCCCTCGATGGCGGCCAGCTTCTTATCCTTGGTGTAGAAGGTATCATCCGCCGACCGTTGTCACTGCGGCAACGTCTTATATGGCAGCAGATCGGGATGGCGATTCTAGCCTTTATCATGGTATTTGTTATCGTGAATGACATCTCTCGGGTTTTGCGGTAGACGCCGGAGAAGGGAATTAGATGCGACTCTTTGGAATTCTTCGGCGATCGACAAGCCTGTGTGTATGCGCGGTGATGCTGACCGGTTTGTTTATTAACCACGTACAGGGACAGGAAGAAGACGCCGGGGCAAGGGCCTTCGAACACTTTGCCAAGGGCGGACTGTACGATGCGCAGAACGATCTGCTTAACGCCATAAAGGAATATCTCGCCGCCTCATACTACGATTCGACTTCGTCTGATATTTTTATGGCGCTGGCGCGGGACTATTATCAGTTAGGGCAGCGGGAAAATGCAATTCGGTATGCTGAGAAGGCGGTGATGCTGGACGGCGAAGCGTTAGAGGGGCACCTGGTACTAGGCAAGTGTTATCAGGATCTTAGTCGGTTCGCCCAGGCCAAGACCTCCTTTGAACGGGTGGTGGAACTGGACCCTAACCATGTTGAAGCCCACTTCTCGATTATGCAGATCGCGAAACAGCAGAACGACGACGTTTTGGTCCTTAAAGAGCTTGAGGAGCTCGGGCGTCTGGTTCCCCGCTCCGCTGACGTACATTTTCGTCTCGCGGACGCCTATAAGAAGCAGGGACGCCTCGATAAAGCAGCCATAGAATACCAGAAAATAACCGATGATTTTCCCACCTCGTTGCGGGCCCGGTTCGAACTGATTCAGATTTACGAGCAGCAGCGTAAGTGGCGTCTCGCTATCGGAGAATACCGAAAGGTCGCGGCCTTGAATCCGAATAATGTCCTGCGCATACGCCAGCGTCTGGGTGAACTTCTGATTTTCGATGGACAGGCCGAACAGGCGGTTAAAGAATTCAAGGTGGTTCTCGAGGCAGACAAGAGCAATCCGCGTAACTGGATCGATCTGAGTAATGCCTACCGCCGCAGCGGCCAGATGGATATGGCCGAGCGTACGTTGTTCGACGGTATGCAGACGCTTCCTGAAGACGCCAGCCTCCATGCCGGACTCGGTATTGTGTACCTGGAACAGAACAAGCTCGATCAGGCGGCACTGGAATTCCAGGAGGCCGTCAATCTGGACCCGTCCGACTCCGGAAGTTGGATCAACGCAAGTCTTACCTACCGGCGCCAGGAACGCTTAGCCGAAGCGGTGAATGTGTTGCGCCAGGGTATCGAAACCATCCCCGGTGACCCTGAGCTGCGTCTATATCTCGGCTCGATGTTTCTCTCCCAGAAGGAATACAAACGGGCGATTTCCGAATTCAAGAAAGCCTTGGATATTGATGAAGGCTACCCCAAGAGTTGGATTTCACTGGCCTATGCCTACATTGATCAGGGTAAAAAGAAAGAAGGCGTCAAGGCGTTAGAAGAAGCTATCGATCTCATTCCGAACGATGTGGAACTTCGTCTCAACCTGGCGGACATCTACATGGACGACCGGGAATTTGCCATGGCCATAGAGCAGTTTCAGAAGGTGGTCAGCCTGGATCAGAACGACACCAGGGGCTGGATCAACCTAAGTCTGGCGTATATGCAGCAGGATAAATACACCCAGGCGGAGCAGATCCTGACACAGGCAATCGGTATCTTGCCAAATAACCACGACCTGCGCCTGTATCTCGGCGTCAACTACATGTCCCAGGAGTCATATGACAGGGCATCGGATCATTTCCAGCAGGTCATTGACCTCAATAGCAGGGACGGCCGGGCCTGGTTGAACCTGGGGCTCGTTCAGATGCGGCAGGAACAGTACGATGAAGGCGCCCGTATCTTCCAGGAGGCTGTCGAAGCGGTGCCGGGCAACCCGGAGCTGTGGTTTTATCTAGGCTATGCCTACACGGAACAGAAGAAATATGACGAAGCCATCAAGACCGCTAGATCGGCCATAGACAGATTCCCGATGAGTCACCGGCTGCACTTCCTGTTGGGCCAGACTTACGATCAAGCCGGTCAATTCGAAAAGGCAGTGTCGACCTTCGAGGAGACGCTCGAACTGGATCCGGCCGACCCGTACACTCTGAACTACCTCGGTTATATTCTGGCTGACAAAGGGATGCGCCTCGAAGAAGCTCGTGAAATGCTCGAGAAGGCGATCGCAAAGGTGCCGGACAATGGGGCGTTTCTCGATAGTATGGGGTGGATTTACTACAAGCAGGGGGACCTAAAGAAAGCTCGGTACTATATCGAAAAGGCACTGGAGTACGAATCTGAAAACGCTACAATGTACGACCATCTCGGTGATATTTTCAGAGACATGGGTGATCGGGACGATGCAGTGAAAAACTGGGAACGTGCGCTGGAATTCGATCAGGGCAATGAAGATATCAGGAAGAAACTTGAAGAGGTCCGGTAACATACACCATGATGGGAAAGACGTTTTCGTTCATTGGCCTGATTTTTCTCCCTCTTCTCCTTATGGGGTGCAGGCCGGACAAAACGGGTGACGCAAACTCCGAACTTCCACCGGAAATCCTACTGGCACGCTTGAAAAGCGCCCATTCCCGTCTCCAGGATTTCAAAGGCAGCGCTCTTGTTACCGTCCGTCTCAACGGACGCCGGAGCCGGGTATCCACCCGTATCCGCTATCGTCGCCCGGATCACCTGAAGATCTTCGTTCAGGGCGGCCTCCGGGTAATCGCCGTAATCTCCATCAAACAACGCGCCGTCCAACTTTATATTCCCGGAGAAAATGTGGTATTCGAAGGCCCGATCGATGACACGGACACACTGATGCCCGGTCTGCGGGTGCCGTTGTCCGACATCAGAACCGCTTCCACCGGTCTCATCGATTTGGCACCCTACGTGCCGGAGAATATAACAGACTATCGCCAGGAAGGCGGGCACTACCGCCTATCCGTAATGACAAGCGGGAGAAAGCGCACTATCCTGATTGATCCAGGGCGGACCGTGGTCCTACGCGAAGAAGAGCAGATACCCGGAGGCAAGACCATCGTCCGAACGTTCGATCAATACACACTCAGGGAAGGCATCTGGCGACCATCCGAGATCCGAATAGAGAGTGACACGCAGGATGAGACGCTTAATCTTAAGTACGATATGCAGTCTCTGAACAGTGGTCTGACCGGTTCCGATCTCCGGATGAAACTGCCCGGATCCGTTCGCCATCTGCCTCTGTCGCATATGGTCGCCGAATGATTAAGAAACTGCTTGACAATAGCACCGTATTCTGACGATATTGTGTTCTCGATTAACGGAAAATATGGTGGGCATAGCTCAGTTGGTTAGAGCGCTAGACTGTGGCTCTGGAGGTCGCGGGTTCGATTCCCGTTGCCCACCCTTGCAGGAATGCAGGTCGCCTTTCTCACGAACGGCGGCCTGCATTTTTGTTAAATGGCTGATTGAAATCGGAGTATAAACGGAGAGACTGCCGAAGGACGCCTAAGGGTTAGGTCGCTACCGGATTTTAACCTGAAGTTTATATGGGTAGAGCGGTCTTTCTCTTTCTCGGATGCAGGTTGTTTTCCGGAATACCGGGCGCCCTCCCTGACCGTTTATCTGGACAGGGGGAAGCGTTCCTGTGGTGTCTGCGTTTTTAACTGGTATAAGGCCGTTCGACCCTGTGGTTTTAGGGCGTTGATTGTTTGTGGAGAGCCATTATTCACATCAGGCCGTCTGGGGGACTGAAATATGATCGTTTCGCACAAGTACAAATTCATTTTCCTGAAACCGTTTAAGGTTGGCGGCAGCAGCGTGTTGCAGGCGCTTGGTCAGCATTGCGGTCCAGAGGATATTGTAACGTCGCCGGACGATCTGGAAGGCCTCCCTTGTTATCAGAAAAACAACACAGGATTCAGAACGCACATGAGGCCGCATCAAATCAGGAAGAGACTCCCTCAAGAAATATGGGACACCTATTCAAAGATAACGATCGTTAGAAACCCGTGGGATGAAGTCGTTTCCCGTTACCATTGGTTCCTCCGTCACAGAGGGTCGAAAAAACCAATCCGTCTCAATGCTAGATTGCCATGGAATGTCTGGCGACGCCATGTCGCCAGGTCCCTTCCTGACAGACCGGATCATGATGATCCCAGATTTGTGCGCTGGTTCACCGGACTAGCAAATCGTTCAGGTGGAAATCGCTGTTTTTACTTTGACGACGATGGTCGGCCATTGGCAGATTTTTTCATAAGATTTGAGTCCATCGAGGCCGATTTTCAGGCGGTATGTAAAACATTGGATCTTCCCCCGGTGCAGCTGCCTCATCTGAAAGGGAACATCAGGCCAAGAGACATTCCGTATTGGGAATACTACACGGATGAAACCAGAAGCATAGTTGCCGAGCGATGTGTCGACATCATCAAACATTCCGGATATCAGTTTGGTCCCCCGCTCGGGCAATAATGATCCGTCACCTACCTGCGTTCTCCGTATCGGCACAATTTGTGACTGCATGTACTGCCGTGAGATCATCGACTAATGGGTCTCGGAGTGGTATGCGTGGCCTTAATCGGTCTGAGTTGTTTTTCCGGACTGTAAATACCAGAGGTGGGCGTACATGCTGCTCCTGTTCAGCAGTTCCTCATGCGTGCCGGATTCCACCAGAAGTCCGTTATCGAGGACAAGGATGGTATCCGCCTGTTTGACCGTAGACAGCCTATGGGCAATGACCAGGATAGTGTGGTCCTTGCGTATATGGGAAAAGGCCTCTTGGACAAGACTTTCGGAACGCGAATCCAGATTGCTCGTCGCCTCATCAAGAATGAACAGGTCTGGTACCCGGATCACACTGCGAGCCAGAGCAAGACGTTGACGCTGTCCAGCGGAAAGTCTGAATCCCCGCTCACCGATGATCGTGTCATAACCTAGGGGAAGGCGCTCTATAAACTGATGGGCCTGAGCGACTCGGGCGGCTTCCACCAATTCCCCCTCGTCAAAGTCGGCAAGGCCGAAAGTAATATTTTCGCGGACACTGAGGTTCAAAAAGATCTCGTCCTGATTGACGACGCCGATTCTATTGCGCCACTGGCTGACTTTTATTTCCCGCAAGTCGACTCCGTCTATCAGAATTTTACCCCGCGTCGGATCATAGAGGCGGAGCAACAGATTGGCAACAGTGGTTTTTCCTGCGCCGGACGCACCGACCATGGCGACCATGGCGCCTCTGGGAATCTCAAACGACAGTTTTTCTAAAGCGGGTTGTTCCTTTTCGTCATACTGGAAGGTTACGTCACGAAACTCGATGCCCCGTCGCAACCGGTCCAAAGGCCGTTTGCCATCGACAAAATTCCTGGCGTCAATCCGGGCATGTAAAAAGGTTTGGATCTCGTTGATAAACGGTATAATGTTATTCAGTCTAATTTGTATTCCCCGTAATTTTATATTCTGGACAATCAGGCGCCAAAGGATAAACATAAACGTCAGTATATTGGGAATCAAAACCTCGACCTGATCGGTTGTCGTCCAGAAAATTCCGCCCAGTAGAACCGCAAGGCTCGCTATGGCGACAGACTCCATGAGCGGCCCCGACACCCCCTGAAGACGGCTGGATTTTAAACGGGTTTGCAGGGTTTCGAAGAGGTTGGCCGTTACACGCTCGATGACCTGCTTTTGCGCACTTAACAGATGTATTAGCCGCACGCACTGAATATATTCGATTACCTGGGCATTCAGCTGTTTCAGATTGGCGGCATGTTTTTTCGAAAGAGATCGCACCCGCACTACGATACGCCACGTAGAAGCCAGTACCAGAAGAATCAGGACGGAGGTCATCAAGGTCAGATGGAATGAAAACCACAACAGCAGTACGACATAGATTCCGATGTAAATCAACGATTTGAATACCTCGCTGACCGATTGTAAGAAGGTGGCGATAGTCCCAGCGTGGGAGATATAGGTTGTCAATTCTCCCGTGCGGTAACGGGTCACGCTGGCATAGCTCATGGCCATGATCTGATTTACGACGCGGAGGTAAATATCCGTCTGGATCCGGACCCGAAGGCGTATGGCGGAAAGATGAGTGCCTATTTCCAAACCACTACGAATCAATTGGACGGAAACAGCCAGGATTATCAAAAAGAGAAACTGTCGTGACGGTGGCCAGTCATACTCAGACAGATCGAAAAAACGACCGAGTGGGCCGAGTGGAAGTTGTGCAATGTTGTAGTCGCCCGTCAGTGCTTTAAGTGCGATGAACAAGATGCCGATTGTGCCCCCTTCAAACAGGCCGCCGGCCAGACTGAACCCCAATGTCAATGCCAGAAGTTTTTTGCGCGACCGGACCACCGGCCAGATGAATTGAAATGCCTTCTGTCTCGCTTTATCTGCCATTTCACCCCCAACCGATTGGCGGGATTGGCCCCTAAATCGAGCCTATCCCGATTCGCTTAACCTGCATCGGCGAAATCATCCCTGACCACTTCCTGAATGCGCCTGACGAACTGTTCGGCTGTGAACAAGTCTTTTCTTGCGTTGAGAAAGTTTCGCAGTTCGACCTGTTCTTCCGGCCGGGTCATTACCCCAAGAATCTTGTCCACTGCTTCTTCGTCCGTGTGATAGAGAAGACGTGTTTCATTTCCGACGATCTCCATCTGCCCTCCGCTGTCGGGTACAAAAACGATACACCCGCCGCGCACCATTTCGGCCACTGCGATACCGAAGTGTTCGTCCACCTTACCATGAATGCCATAACGATGCCGGCAAACCAGATCGGTAAGCTCCTCACGCGACACATTTTCGTTCAGGTGTACCCAGTCGCCGTTCTCTTCCGCCTTTTTCCGCACCAGCTCGTAGTGTTCTTGATCACATCCCTGCGATGACCCTATTATGTGCAAATGGATGTTCGGATCATGAGACCGCACCGCAGCAAGGATTTCGATTATATCTGGCAGCCTTTTCTGCTCGTCAAAACGGCCGATGCAAACAAAACCGACTTCTTTTTTCTCCCAGGGAATATCGGTGAAGTTTCCGGGGACCGGCGGATACACCGTCGTGGCTTCGACGCCGTAGACTTCGTAAAATAAACGCTTCGTCCATTCCGAGTTGATCAATGTTTTATTTGCAAGCATCCGGTCAAATGAAAAACCGGAAAAAATTCGCCAGAGGTAGAATTGATTTCTCTTCAGAGAGAGTAGGTGCCGCAGGCCTCGATGGTGAAGTGGCGCCTGCATCCGACGCTCTCCGAGACGGGGGTAGTGTACGTATTGAACACCCCTGCTGCCGAGATCGAATTCGGTGGCGGCCATCAGAATGTCAAACTGAAGTCTTTTGATTTTACACCACCAGATTAAAAGACTTTTCCTGTTGATTATTGGGATGATGTCAATCGCCTGTTGTATTGGCCTCGGCACTAGAGAAACTTTTAAATCTGAGGGTTTTAGCGACGTGCCATAGTGGCGGTTAATCGCTTCAAAATCCACCGCGTGACACGTTAAAAGCGTGAGTTCATATTCCTTTTTCAAGGCCTCTACCATCCAGGCCGCAACTGCTTTGCCGCCTCCATTCGAACTTAAGGAAATTTGGACAAATAATATCCGTTTTTTTACCCCGGAAGCATTATGGCGACGCTTCATGTTTGGCATATCCTGTTATTCCCTGCCTGTCTGTGCCGGGCACGTGTTTTTGTCATCGAACGAGTATCGGAATATCAGTAGATCCTCCCTATACACATCCGCCACGATGTTTGCAGTCTCATCGCTAAAGTACGTCCTGTAATCATCGTTGTGTCCCTCGGTAATGTTCAGGTGTTTTAATTCAGCATTAATACCGAGTTTTTTTTGGATATAAAGGAAATCCTCTTCAAGGCTTTCGTACCGGCCTATGAAATCCACAACCGGATGGTTTCCCTGCGACCGGAGGAATTTATGCTGGGGTACAAAATGTAAATACGAATAAATATTCTCCGGGGTTAACCAATCTTTTACAAAGGTATCAAAGTCCGAATAAACGGAGAGCACCTCATTCGACCAAATTCTATCTCGTGTGCCGAAACCACCTTTCTTTAAAAAGAAGAAGGCTGAGACAAGGCGATCCCATGGATTTCGGACGAATGTGAATTTGAAATACCGGTCAAATTCACCCTTGCTGTACACCAGCTGTAAATCTCTAATGGTCAAATGACTGCCTGTCCTGCAACCGAATAGGCTCTGACTCACTGAAATACCCGCACATTTAGGGATGTGTACAAAAAGGCATTCGCGGTCATCAAAGGGTTTTAAAAACTGTCTGTTTGCGTCTGGTACAGTGCGTTTCGCCTGCAGTACTTGATCCGCTTCTGGATACCTGGCCCTAAACAGGGATTGCCGCATTTCGTACGGCAGGGACCAAAATATGGTGTCCCGAAGGCGATCCTTCATTCGATGTGAATTCATTCCGTAATCCGCCTGTCTTTGAAAAGAGGCCAAAACCCACAGAAGGCAAATCCAAACACGACAAGTAGCAGCAGGGGGACGAGGTGATGTCGGTCCTGTGGCATAAACCAATTCATACAGAGGAGATAATAAAAACATATTGTAATCTCGGGCACGGATTGATATATCCTGCCTAACCTATCATTTGTTTCCAATGTGTGGAACAGAAACTTCTTTCCCGTGTTGTATTTAGGGGTCCTTACAAAACCGCTATGGTACCCTACGCAGGCCTCCAGTGCCGCCCGGGTCTGAGTTATACTCAAGCCAAGTCCCAGTGCCACCAGAAGAGGAATTTCAAGTACACCTGGCAAAAGCTTTCCAGTGTGAACCTTGAGAGTGACGGCGTAATAGGATGCAATCCCGGAGGCTGCCAGAAGAAGCACGGCGGCGTAAACGACTTCAAGCTCTTTCGGAATTTCAGTAATGACGTCCATCGTGAACAACGGGAACAACATGATAAAAGGTAGCACTGTCATCGCAAAAACGAAGTTGTTGAGTAACTGCAGGATTATCTTCACACGGGTTTTGAGCTTAAGGTGAGAATGCCATATCCGTGGTGCCAGTTTAAAAGCCACTTGGATGGACCCTTTTATCCAGCGGTGCTGTTGCGCCTTATACGCGCACATGTCAGTAGGTAGTTCCGCCGGTACGACCAGATCGTGGAGATAGACGGCGCGCCATCCTTTTAATTGAGCACGGCAGCTGAGATCTATGTCTTCCGTCAGTGTATCGTGCTCCCACCCTCCGGCATCTGTTATGGCCCGACGGTTCCAGATGCCCGCGGTGCCGTTGAAGAAGAAAAATTTGCCGGGTCTGAGCCGGGAAAGGTGTTCGATGCTGAAATAACCGTCTAGAATCATGGCCTGAAGGCGTGTCAAAAGCGACACATTGCGATTTCTATGTCCCCAGCGTGTCTGCACCCAACCTCTGCCCGGCTGCAGCAAAAACGGAACGGTCCGTTTCAAGAAGTCCGCAGGGATTTCAGAATCGGCGTCAAACACAGCTATATATTGCGCCGTGGTGTTTGCCAGTCCATTTTTCAATGCGCCGGCTTTAAACCCCTTACGGTTTTCTCTTTGCAGGTGTGTCACATGGAATCCCTTCTGTTTCAGCACCAAAGCCATTCGCCTGCAAAGCTTCCCGGTTGAATCCGTTGAATCATCCAGAATCTGGATATGTAATTTCTCTTTCGGATAGTCAATCTTCGCTGCCGATCGTAGAAGGCGGGTTACGACGTGAGGTTCATTAAATATGGGGAGCTGCACGGCGACTTCCGGCCACGTTTCAGGGATGGGTGCTGTAGGGCTCGTTCGATCTCTGTTCTTCAAAAACGTGCGGATCAGAAAGAGCTTTCTCACGCCAAATATACCCAGTAAAATCAGGGCGCCGATATGCACAGTCAACGAAAGAAGATGCATCTAAACCTCATAGGGAGATTTTTCCGGAAAATAAGACTCCAGGAACAGTCTCACAGACTGGTCTATTTCTGGTGTCGGTCCTTCTGCTGTGGTATCATCGTTGAGACAGAATAAATGGGGGCGCCGATTCATCAGCATCTGAAACATCTTCTCGTTTGCCTGACGGTCGTCACAAAGTTGGAGAAACCGGGATTTGAGGTGATTGGTTGTTTTTAAACGCCCCGTGTGCAATCCCACGTAGAAGGCGACGCCGGCCGGGTTAATATTGTTGACAGACCGAAATCGGCACGTGGATGTCCGTTTGAAAGCCGAAGGGAACATAAGGCGCGCATCCTGGAAGATTTGTTTACTGAGCATGGTGAGCTGATGATTTGGTAATGTTCTTTCTTTTTCACCATAGACACTGTCTAGAAGCATGTTATTGTTCTTCCAGGCCGAATAGAACCCAAATTCATTTTTGTCGGGAATACCCCTTGCCGATAACCAGGATGGGGCGCTGAGGCCTCCCAGTATCACCCCGTCGGTCCACACCAAATCAAGAAGAGAGATGCCGTTGCCGAGGAACATATCATCATTCATGTAAATGAAATATTCAGACAGACCTTCGATTCGATCCATATGGCATTCTATGGCCTGAGAATTGAACGTTGGAAGATGGGTTTTGTCAGGAAAGATCGAGCTTTCAGGAACGATCACAACATCGCGATGGTCTTTGAGCCAACCCGGACGCTGATCAAATCCCGTTATAATGTATATACGCCTGACCCACGGTGCGAAGCAAGCGAGAGATCTGATTGAATATTTCAGTTCTTCTCGGTCTATCGACCGATTTCCGGTGGTCGCATCCAGGTTTCTCGGTTGTCCCGGGTTTTCACGGTTCAGGTGATATTGAAACGCTTTTTGACGCGCGCTATCATTGCCATCTGTCCAGGCGTATACCACGTCGACGGGATATCGCTCCCTATGAGATTTTACGGTTTCCTTCTTCAGGGAACGAATCCGATAATGATGGACGGTCCTTCTACCTTGCCCCCGAATCCTGTAAACGACGTTTTTTATCTGGCCGTTGACTGTATTTATTGCATTTGAAAGCATAAGCATGCCGGTGTGATCGTGGTATCTATCGTCTGTTTGTCAATATGGAGCCGCATGATTTTTCAAGATGGATCTAATATTAATCCGATCGTGTTATCAGCATTCGATATTTTTGATTGAAATAATCTGTTGGCTTTGGTGTGAAATGTCCCCTCCATTGACCGGATCTGGGGTCGCGTATATGTCCCTTCCAGAAAAGTATTTGCCCTAAAGCAAATTTACCGGCGAGATAGATCCCTGCCCGCCACCCGAGCCAGGATACATCGTAAAAGGACAGAATTTCACGAAATGCATCTTTCTCATTCCCTAAGCAATCTTAATAACGATTCGTTTTGATTCTGAAATCATCCGTCGGCCATTCCAATATCGACGCAAATGATGTTTTCGAAAGTCTATTTCGGCGATAAGACCGTCTTCCTTGTCCAAACTTTGGAGATGACTTGAGAATGAATGATCTCCACCTGCCAGGCCCGCGCATAAGGAGCGACGATCCGCTCCATCGTCCCATACCCTTAAGCTCACCGAAACCATGTGCGGGACAGGCCATGTTGTTCGATGTGAAAAAGATAGATCTGGCCGGATTGGTATTATAGTGCACACACAGAAAACCCATGAAAAGTTGATGTGCGCTAGCGTATGGATTGTCCTCTAGCCGGTTTACCGTGCGGCCACCTATGAGGCAGCCCTCATTTCTCTCGGCGGTATCAACGAGCTTACCCAACCAGTCGCGGCCAGGCAGTCAGTCATCGTCGGCAAACGCCAGCAGGTCGCGTGGGCTTTTCCGGCTCCAGTATTGTGAGCTGAGGCAGGCGCCCAGTTGTTCCGAGCGGTTGTAGGTGGGAACAATAACAGAACACATTTGAGCTGGTTGTGTCCTCACCGATGTGTTTCCTCGTTCGGGAAGATTATGGATCTCCAAACCCATACCTAAACATTTCAATATCCTGCCTGTACTTGTACCTTACAAATTCTTTGGATTCGTCGTCATAGTACTGGGTATAATGACCGAATGTGTTGTCACGCTGGCTTTTCAATCCCCTACACCAGCGAACGAACTTACGGACGTCGCGTATCCGCGGCCTTTTTTTTGCCGAGTTGTTTTTATGGGGAAGGGTGATCCGTTCTATAGAAAGTTTTTGACAGACGCTGTTGAAATCAGCCTGGAGGTTTTCGAACCTACCGATAAAATCTACCAGGCACTGACCGGTTGTGTCGAAGAGGAAGTCGTACTGGGGGAGAATATGAACATAGGCGTCTGTTCCGGGTTCATTCGGAAAATGGTCGAAGAGAAACGATTTGAAATCAAATCTCCAATAGTGATTCCTGAATCTGTATTCCGATACGAGCCTGTCCCAAGGGTTCCGGACAAATGAGAATTTAAAACAAGAATCAAATTGCTCCGATGAAACAAATCCACAGGTCACATATTCTGAAGCTTTGAGATGGGTAAGTTTCGGAGGCCCGGGATCCAGGTTTTTATTCTCTTTGAGTAGCAACTCTCGACGTCTTTCTAGACTCTGTTTTTCTTCCCAGTCAAGTCCCGATAGCTCACGGAGGGCCTTATTGATGCTCTGACCTGCCGTCTTGGGAACATGAACGAAAATGGCGCCACTACAGAGCATTGTAACGCATGCTCCAATCGATGGTTCGGATGTCACGACAGTGCCGGGTTGCCTGAATGAGAAGCTCAAGTTAAAGGAGAAAGGAGAAAAAAAGCAAGGTAATTTTTAAGTGAAACCGACCTGAATCACCTGGACAAACTCGTATTTGCTCTTGTATTACCCTTTCACTTCGATGAGATGCCGGCCTCCGTATGGCGAGATATCGCCTGGAGGTGAAGGTCCAGTTACCATTGTTTCGGTAAAGAGCGGTATCCCCATGCCGAGATAAATAGAGAAAAGAGTCTAGGTCTTCGTTACCATCGTAGTCCGCTGATTCCCCGGACAATTTTACGTTTCTGTCGTATCCGAGGTCCGTCTTTTCGAAGGTCTGCACCGCCACTCCCCTGGCCAACCCTATGCCTGTCAACACCACCACAGTCGAAAATATGCGATACCGGGATCTCATAGCCACTCTCATATAGATATTCTATTCGGTAGTTTTATTGGATATAATAACTACCAAAACTGACGTCTGTCAATGTTTCAGAGCTGTCTGTCACGTGGACATGCGGAACCCTTAGGCGACGGGTTCGGCTGCCGGGGTAACAGTCGGAGGTGCAGTGCGGTGGTGTCGCGGAGG
>CAYYIS010000032.1:0-61101 GCA_964470965.1 uncultured Gemmatimonadota bacterium
CCACACACGAATTAGTCGTGCCTAAATCTATACCGATGATCTTACCCATGGTCTTTTTCTTCCTCCAGGTTTTTCATTCGAAGTACATCGCCATATGTACTGTTGATTGGTCAGGCCGGTGGACGTGAGACAATGACTTTTGCCGGCCGCAAAATCCTCTCGTTTAGCATATATCCTTTTTCTACTTCCTCCAAGATCGTTTCCGCAGGCTTGTCGTCTCTTTCAATCGCCATAACTGCTTCGTGTATGGTCGGGTCAAATGGCTGATCTACGGCATCTACAACCTCAAGCCCTTCTTTTTTCAGCGTGTCCCGTAGCTGCTGATGGATTATCCCGATGCCTTCGGCAAAGGATTTAGTCTCATCCGTCGTCTGCGGCGCCTGTAACGCACGCTCGATATTATCCAGCGTAGGTAAAAGGTTAGAGACCAATGACTCGCTGGCGTTCTTGACCAGAACGCTTATTTCCCGGCTGGTCCGTTTTTTATAGTTGTCGAATTCGGCGGCCAGCCGCATCAGGCGATCCTGATAGGATTGCAGTTCTTCTCTGGCCTCTTCCAATTCGTCCTTTTCCGGCTCTTCTTCGGCCTGGTCTTCAACTTCAGCCTGGTCTTCAACTTCAGCCTGAAACTCAGTCTGGGAATCAGCTTCATCGGACGTTTCCTGCCCGCCCACAACCGAAGATTCAGTCTCTTCGGTTTCATTCTCATGATCTGCGGCTGGATCGATGTCCGCCGCCTGATCTTTATCCATACGGTTCCCAACCTCCAGTCGTACGATACCGGCGCGTAGTCAGCCGGTTTTTCCGATTGATTTCACAACAAAGCGCCCAACCGGATCCCCGTGAATATTCGATTACGGGACGGGGTATAGGCGCTCGTTTAACAAGCACATATACGCATTGGGCAAAACGCATCAGACCGGTGTGCGCTCTGCCCGGAACGAATAAAGCGGGCGTGTTCTGCCGCGTCCGCTTCGTCTTGCGCACATATCGATTGTCAGACACGGAACAGCGCATAAATTTCATGACAACAGCGTACTGATGCGGTGCGCGGTATAGCCTACGATACCCATAAGTCGGGAATATGGCATCCGTGTTGGACCGATCACTCCGATGACTCCGGTTATATCACCGAGGGTGTAGGTGGATGTCACCACACTGCATACATGCATTTCATTGTGGAAATGCTCATGGCCGATGGTGACCGCCACGTTGTTCTGATGATCCCGCTTGTGCAGCCATTCGGCCACTGTCTGCCGGTGTTCTACGAAATCAAGCAGGCGAGACAATTTCAAGTGGTCCGTAAATTCGGGTTGTGACACGATATGTGTGGCACCGCCCATATGGACCTGCTCACTTTCCTGAAAATCACAAAGGTAATCGCTGTACTGAATAAAGAGCTGAACCACGTTTCGGTCTGCCCGGGGCATATCTTTTAGCCGCTCATCCGCTTGCTTCTTGATGTCAAGCAGGGAACATCCGGTCAGGCGTTCGTTCAAAATACGACATGTCTCTTCTAGAACGTTGGAAGGGATATCGGAATCCAGCTCCGCTACAATATTTCGGACCAGGCCGGAGGTGAGCATCAGAACCAGCAGCACTTTCCGGGGTGCCACTGGCACCAGCTCCAGCCTCTGAAAATCACCTTCGTAAAGACGGGGCGTCAGTGCGACCCCCAATTCTTTACAAACCATGCCTAGCACATGCGATGTATGAGCGAGAATTTCCTGGATACTTTTCCATTCGCACTGCATTTTCTGATCGATATATTTTCTATCAGCCGGAGCGGGCGGTTTCGATTCTATAAGCCGGTCCACATAAAACCGATAGCCTTTATCGGTAGGCACACCACCGGCAGAAGAATGAGGCCGTGAGATGTAGCCGGCTTCTTCCAGCTCGACCATGGTGTTCCGTATGGTCGCCGGACTGACCCTCATGGCGGTGTGGCCGGCGATCGATTTCGAACCGACCGGCGATGCCGTCGAAACATGGTTGTCGACCAGACAACGTAAAATGTGTCTGTTTCGCTCTGTTTGGAGCGCTGATTCCACGTGTTCCCGCCCCCGAAATCCAATCACAAATTCACCTTATTTATCAACCCGAATCACTATAAATTTCAACATCAAAAATATCCTTATAAAATAATAGAGTTATATGTCTCTGTCAAGCGAAAAACCATATGGATATCCCTGTATTTCAGGTATAGCGAGAAGGGTAATCAGTCTTCTACTCAAGGGGTTTATTGTCCGTATCAACATAAATAAACGATTTACTTTTGGCTTGACTATTCAAATTAGGAGGGCTATATTCGGCGTATCATTCCTAACTACGATATACCGCTCTTATCGCCGGTCGGTTTTGCAAGTGATAACAGACGATGGTCCTGGTTAGTGTGTTGGCGATTCCACATCACAGAGATATGGCAACATCGGGTAGATAAGCTGTCTGTGCCTACGGAGCGATCCATGCTCGGATCAAAAGTAAAAGCTTGGTATGTCAACTTGTTGGAGCCGATAACACGAACGACCCTTTCATTCGGTATACACCCGAATGTACTGACATTGTTAGGGTTCGGAATTACCGCTCTGTCCGGCCTGTTATTTGCCATCGGGTCGTTCCGATGGGCTGGCATCGTTCTGTTTGTTGGCGGAAGTTGCGATGTGCTGGATGGGCATCTGGCCAGGATTACGGATCAGAAGAGTATCTTTGGTGCTCTTCTGGACTCTACTTTGGATCGGTATGCTGAAATTGTAGTATTTATAGGAATTATCACGTACTATCTATACAGTGCACCTGCCAATCCTCTCAATGAGATCTGGATCATTATGGCCATCACAGGATTAACCGGCTCTTTGATGGTCAGTTATGTTAGAGCACGTGCTGAGGGATTGGGACAGGATTGCAAAGTCGGGCTGATGCAGCGTCCAGAACGGGTTATTTGCCTGGGAGTAGGCGCGCTGTTCGGAGAGCTGTTTCTGCCTGTCGTACTGGTTTTGATAGCGGTTGTGTCCAACCTGACCGCTATCTCACGTTTATACCACATCTGGAAGCAGGCGGACGGCGCCTGATTGCAAAGGAATAAGGAGTAAAAAACGAATGGGTAACCCGGTACGTGTCGCGTTGATCGGCGCTGGGAATTGCGCCTCATCCCTTGTGCAGGGAGTACATTACTACAGAAATGCGGATGAAGAGGAATTCATCCCCGGTTTGATGCACACTAATCTGGGCGGTTATCATATAGGTGATGTGGAGTTTACCGCCGCTTTCGATATCGATTCCCGAAAGGTCGGAAAAAGCCTTAATGAAGCCATCTTCATGGAACCCAATAATACCGTTCGGTTCGCCGAAGACCTGCCTTCCAACGGTGCGAAAGTATACCGTGGAATGACACACGACGGTTTGGGTAAATATCTCTCCGAAGTCATCACCAAAGCACCCGGGTCGACCGATGATGTCGTGGACATTCTAAAGGATACGGGCACGGATGTAGTGATCAACTACCTGCCGGTAGGAAGCGAAGAGGCGACCAAATGGTACGTGGAGCAGATCCTTGAAGCCGGCTGTGCTCTGGTGAACTGTATTCCAGTTTTTATCGCACGTGAAGAATATTGGCAGCGCCAGTTTGAAAAACGCGGTCTGCCAATCGTCGGAGACGATATTAAGTCCCAGGTCGGCGCAACCATCATCCACCGCATGATGACCACTCTGTTTCGGGAACGCGGCGTGAAACTCATGCGGACCTACCAGCTCAACGTAGGCGGCAATATGGATTTCTATAACATGCTGGAACGCTCCCGCTTGGAATCGAAAAAAATCTCCAAGACCAATGCTGTTACCTCCATGCTCGATTACGACATCGGATCGGAAAATGTGCATATTGGGCCCAGCGACTATGTGGAATGGTTGAATGATCGCAAATGGGCATACATCCGCCTGGAAGGCGTCACGTTCGGAGATGTGCCTCTTAATGCTGAGCTGAAACTCGAAGTGGTCGATTCACCGAATTCAGCCGGCGTGGTGATTGATGCATTGCGATGCTGCAAACTGGCGATGGATAACGGGATAAGCGGGACGTTGACCGGCCCGTCGTCCTATTTTATGAAATCGCCGCCTATCCAGTACATAGATGTCGAAGCAAGGCAGAGGACGGAAGACTTCATCGAAGAATACGGATCCGGATCTCCGTTAATGAAAAAAGATACGGCGGAAGACGCAGCCGGAGCAAGTTGATGGGCTGATACCGGGAGATCGGCAATGTTTATACGAAATCGTAGTATCGCAGTCATCGTTGTTTCCGTATTCGGACTGATGGCGATCGGGTGGATCGTAGGGTCCGATCGCGTTCAGGCGGTAGGTGGCGACTACCCGGAGCACATACGTCTGCTTCAGCAGATCACATCTCAGATTCAGGAAAGATATGTGGATGAGATCGACTCCAAAGAAGCGGTAGATGCCGCGATTCGAGGCATGCTCGACGCGCTGGATCCCTACACGGAATTTCTGGAAAAGAAACAGAACGATGAAATGAAGATGATGCAGATCCAAGGCAAGTACGGCGGCCTTGGTATCAAGATACAAAAGCAGGATGACGCCCTGGTGGTCGTTAGCCTGTTCGACGATACTCCGGCCTACAACGTGGGTATACAGACCGGCGACAGAATTGTGAAGATTGAGCAAGAGTCGACGGCGGAACTTGATGTAGGAGACGCCGCGGATCTACTGCGGGGTGAGCCCGGAACATCGGTGACCATATCGGTCGACCGCGAAGACGCTGTAGAGGAAATCCGGTATATCATCACCCGTGCAATCATCACGATTCCGGTGGTGCCGTATGCGGGTGTAATCCAAGACAACGTCGGTTACATCAAGCTCAATCACTTTACCAAAGACGCCGGCATCGATGTGGAACGGGCCCTGAAACAGTTGAATGCCCTTGGCGTCAAAGGCGTTGTTTTGGATCTGCGACGGAATCCGGGGGGTTTGCTCGAGGAGGCGGTATCGGTTGCCAGTAAATTTTTGGATGAAGGCTCCCTTATTGTATACACCCAGGGAAGGGAAGGGCGTCAAAACAAAAAATATTCGGCGGAGAGCGATTTCGTAGTGCGGGACCTTCCGCTTGTCGTGCTGGTGGATGAGTACAGCGCAAGCGCATCTGAAATCGTTGCTGGAGCGATACAGGACTGGGATCGCGGCGTAATCGTCGGCACCACGACGTTCGGTAAAGCACTGGTGCAGCAGATCTTCCCAATGACCAACGGCACGGCACTAAAGATTACCACCGCACGTTATTACACCCCAAGCGGACGTCTGATTCAAAAGATAGACCATAAGAATCGGAAAGAGAAAATAGAAGAACAGGGTGAAAAGGAAAAATACTACACCAACGCCGGTCGGGTCGTTTACGGCGGTGGCGGGATTTCTCCTGATTTCTCAACGAGCCTGCCTGTATTTCCCCGTCTGGTGGGTAAGCTTTATGAGCAGGGAATGTTCGTAAAATTTGCTACCCACTATACGTCCAACGCACCGGAGATGGATCAGGATAATTTTGAGGTAACCGATGCTATGATACAGGAGTTCAGGGAATTCCTGAAAAGCAAGGAATTCACGTATACTTCCGATTCGGAACTGGAGCTGGACAAGTTGGAAGAGATCGCACGCAGGCGCCAGTTCAAGCAGAATATCTTTACATCCATCGAAACGCTGCGTAGCCAGATTCAGGCTCAGCATGATGTGGACTTTACAGCCGGTATTGACCAGATTCAGGCCCAGATCGGTACAGAGGTCGGTGCAAAGCTCTGGGGCGGCGAAGGCCGGTATTCCTACGCGGTACAGCACGATCCGGATGTACTGGCGGCTGTGGAAATTCTGCAGGATCAGGAATCATACCGTCAACAGCTCAGTGCACAGACTTTAGGGATGAACCAGAGTCTATCGCCCATCCAGTAGGTTTCGGCCTGATGCGTCGATAGAAGGTGAGCCTGGGCGAGGGTGGCGGAACTGGTAGACGCGCTGGATTTAGGATCCAGTGGGGCAACCCATGGGGGTTCGACTCCCCCCTCTCGCACTCGAAAAAACATATCAAAATTAGGCTTACCGTCGGTTGTCCGGCTGTAGGCCTTTTTAATTTGGAGTACCTGAGCATGAGAACATTTTGTTATGCCACTGTTCTGGTGATTGGTATGTTTGGCGTACCAGGGAAAGATGCGCGTTGTCGCCAAAGCTAGGACGTCCTTTGCAAGCGAAAACCTTGCAGTCATTAAAATAATTGACCGGTCCGACCGATTCATGGACGGCTTGTTGCACACTGTCGAGTACCATAGGGCCAAATTCCCAGCGCGATTCGGCTGGTTTAGCAGGCGATGCAGGCTTCCGAAGGCCACATGATTTATGCTTGACAATCAACCGGTCCCGCCATAGATTGACGGGATCGGTGCCCGTATGGTTCTGCACATTTTCCGCTCGGCCAATACTCTCCAGTCCTCTGCTCCTTAATTATGGTGGCCTGAATGGTTAAGATATTTTAAGTGCTGGTGTTAGGGTTTGGATAGCCCTGCGAACAGAATCGAAATGGTGAGGAGAAAACAAGTTTGAAATTAAACATTACCGAACCTACGTCTTGGAAACGCGTTTTAGAGATAGAGGTGCCGTCAGCACAGGTACAGGGAGAATTCGACTCCGCCTATCGAAAATACAGGAAGCAGGTCAGACTGCCTGGTTTCCGGAAAGGGAAAGTGCCGCTCGACGTTCTAAAGGCAAATTTCGGAGATCATATCAAGGCCGAAATTTTTGAGGAGATGATTCCGAAACTCTATGAAGAAGCCTGTGAAGAAGCGGACTTCGAACCGGTCAGTCAGCCGGCAATAGAAGATCTGGAATTCGAGGAGGGCGGTGATCTCCACTTCAAAGCGGTTGTTGAAATAAAACCCACGATTGATCTGGCGGAGTACAAAGGCATCAGCGTGACCAAGAAACCGGCGGACGTGGGAGAAGTGGACATCGAACGGGTCCTGAATTCGATGCGCGATCGACATGCGGATGTGGTGCGCATCGATGGCGCCGCAGAAAAAGGCCATTACCTGATGGCCGATCTCCAGACTCTGGATTCCAGCGGGATGCCGATCATTGGTGAGAAGCAGGAAAACCAGTTTTTAGAAATCGGAGCCGGCCGAATGGGCCAAGAATTTGACGAACAGCTGATCGGTATAAAAGCGGGGGAGGATCGCAGGATTTCCTCTACCTACCCAGACGACCACAGTGATGAGGCGCTGGCAGGTCAGCCGGCGCATTTTGAAGTGTCCGTGCGGGATGTTCTGGACAAGAAACTGCCCGAGTTGGATGATGCGTTTGCCCGGGACGTCGGTTCGGAGGATATAGAGGCGTTGATGTCTTCCATAAAAGAGGATCTGGAACAGGAGCCAGATCGCGAGGTAAATTCTCAGCTTATCCAGCATCTGGTGGAAAACAATACGTTTGACCTGCCGGAATCCATGATCAAGAGCCAGGTGGACCGGATGATGGCGGACGCCAGGCGCAGCGCCGGCGATTCCTTCAACGAAGAAGAGATGAAGCAGCTTTATGAACCCATGGCCGTCAATCAGATAAAACGGTTCCTCATCCTTGAAGAAATAGCGAAGCGGGAAGATCTGGAGGTGCCGGAAGACGAGATCGATGAGCGGCTGGAGCGTATCGCGTCAGGGGCTAAAATACCGGTGGATCAGGTCCGACGAATGTTTCGTGAAAACGGACGCGTAGAACAGATAGAATCGGAAATTCGTGAAGAAAAAGTGATAGAGTTCCTAGTACAGAATGCCGATATTAAAGTGGAGTAGAAGGAGTACTGCATGTTGATTCCGATGGTCATAGAACAGACGGGGCGGGGCGAACGAGCGTACGATATATATTCGCTGCTACTAAAAAATCGTATCATATTTATCGGTACGCCGATAGACGATACAATCGCAAACCTTGTCATCGCACAGTTATTATACCTGCAATATGAAGACGCAGAGAAAGATATCACGGTGTATATCAACAGTCCTGGTGGGAGCATTACTGCGGGACTTGCTATCTACGACACCATGCAGTACATCAAACCGCCGGTGGCGACCTATTGCCTCGGCATGGCGGCTAGTATGGGCGCTTTTCTACTGACGGCAGGATCCAAAGACAAGCGTCATGCATTACCCTATGCACGGGTTCTGATCCACCAGCCATCGATCGGCCATATGGCAGGAACCGCCAAAGATATCGAGATACAGGCCGAAGAAATGCTCCGGATGAAGCGTACCATGAACGAGGTCATGGCGTTCCACACAGGTCAGTCGATCGAACGGATTGAGCAGGATACCGACCGGGATTACTGGATGTCGGCCCAGCAGGCTGTGGAGTACGGACTGGTAGATCATGTGGTCGATACGAAAACGGCGGTTTCGATTCAGGAATCACTGAACGCTCCGGAAGCGGAATCCGATACAACTGAATAACAGGCCTCCGGTATTAATCGGGACGAACGGCCATATGCTGAGAGAATGGTAAACATGAAAAAGCGCCCGTCGTCACAACGAGAATTGCGCTGCTCTTTCTGTAATCGCAGTGCGGAAGAAGTCGAACGGCTCATCACCGGCCCGGACGTGCACATCTGTAATGAATGTGTGGTGATGTGTAACGATATTCTTGCCGAGGAGACGACTAAAACCGCTTTGACATCGGTCGAGCGCCTACCGACCCCCACCGAAATCAAGAACACTCTGGACGAATACGTGGTCGCCCAGGAACGAGCCAAGAAAATATTGTCTGTGGCGGTCTACAACCATTACAAGCGTATTCAGTTCGGCACACCGCAGGACGAGGTGGAGCTGGAAAAGAGTAACATTCTGATGGTTGGACCTACCGGTACGGGAAAGACGCTCCTGGCCCATACACTGGCGAAGATGCTCCATGTGCCATTCTGCATCGCCGATGCAACCGTATTGACCGAAGCCGGATATGTGGGTGAGGATGTTGAGAGTGTTCTGGTACGGTTGCTTCAGTCCGCCGATTATGATGTCGCCAAAGCGGAATCCGGTATCATCTATGTGGATGAGATCGATAAAATCGCCCGGAAGTCTGCCAATCCGTCTATTACACGCGATGTATCCGGAGAAGGCGTCCAGCAGTCCCTTCTGAAGATGCTCGAAGGTACCATCGCCAATGTGCCACCCAAGGGCGGACGCAAGCATCCGGAGCAGAACTTCGTCCAGATCAATACCAAGAATATCCTGTTTATCTGCGGTGGCGCTTTCGACGACCTGGATCGGGTTATCGAGAAACGCATAGCGGAAGGAACCATGGGCTTCGGGGGCGTGTCCAAGAAGAAAGAAGACCGCAGCGTAGGCGAAATCCTGTCCCATGTGGAACCCGATGACCTGCTGCAATACGGATTAATCCCGGAAATCATCGGTCGTCTGCCGGTGCTGGCCACGCTCAACGAACTCAATGCCGGCGCTCTGATGCAGATCCTGACGGAACCAAAGAATGCTCTGGTGAAGCAATACCAGAGACTGTTCGATATGGAAGACGTCAAGCTGTCGTTCCAGCAGGATGCACTCGACGAGGTAGTCGAGATGGCAATGACCAAGAAGACAGGAGCCCGTTCTCTTCGGGCGATTCTGGAAGATGTAATGCTGGATATAATGTTCCAGATCCCGTCACAGTCAGGTGTGCAGGAATGTATCATAACCAAGGAAGTGATTCTGAAGAGAGAGCCGCCGCTGTGCATCACCGGAGAAGAGAAGAAACCCGCGTGATAACGCATCTGTTCTGTAGGTAACCGATTACGATTAACGCCAACCCGATATCGGCGGGTTGGCATTTATATTTTAAGGCTGTCGAAATACAATGACTATCAAACGTGATGAAGAAATGATCGCTATAGGCGACCGGCTTCCGGTGATTCCCCTGAGAGAGATAGTGGTATTCCCATACATGGTGATTCCCTTGCCTATTGCCAGGGAAAAATCCATCAAGGCGCTTGAAAGAAGTATGAGTCAGGATCGCCTTCTGTTCCTGACCGCTCAGCGCAATTCCGAAATTGAGGAACCGACCCGTGAAGACGTATACCGTACAGGTGTCGTCGCCCGGATTCTCCAGGTATCGAAATTGCCGAACGGTGTGATGCGTGTGCTGGTGGAAGGCCTTGTGCGAGCGCGGGTCACACGGTTCCTGCCGAACTCTTCGTATATGGAGGTCCGTATAGAAGTAATAGAAGTCCCCAACAACGACACGGATGTCGAGGTGCAGGCACGCTTGAGAGCCTCCCTGGGACAGTTCACCGATTATGTAAAACTGAACCAGCAGATACCGGATGAGGCGCTGTTGACCCTCGATAACGGGGATGACCCCAGCCGTCTGGCGGATACCATGGCTGCCTATCTCATCCAGACACCCCAGGTCAAGCAAGAACTGATAGAAGCCACAAGTTTGCCTCAGCAATTGGAGACGTTGTCATCAATTCTAGCTGTAGAACTGGACATTCTCGAGATCAAAACTCAGATCGACGGAGAGGTCCGAGATCGGATTCACAAAGCCCAACGGGAGTTCTTCCTGCAGGAACAGATTAAGGTCATCAAGCAGGAACTGGGTGAGTTCGACGAACCGACGGATGAGATCGATGAATTAGCACAGAGTATCTCTCAAATCCGGATGCCCAAGGCGGTCGAGGAAAAGGCGGTCGCCGAATTGAACAAGCTCCAGCTAATGCATCCTACATCGCCCGAAGCTACGGTGGTCCGCAATTATCTGGATTGGCTCATCGCCGTTCCCTGGACGAAAAAAACGCGGGACACGCGTGACCTAAACGCGGTGGGGAGTACTTTGGATGCGGACCATTTTGGTCTTACCAAGCCCAAAGAACGAATTATCGAATACCTGGCGGTTCTCCAGCGAACCCGTAAAATCCGAGGACCGATCTTGTGTTTGGTCGGCCCCCCGGGGGTCGGCAAAACCTCCTTAGGAAAATCCATCGCCCGTGCCATGAAACGCAAGTTCATCCGTATGTCTCTGGGTGGTGTCCGTGATGAGGCGGAGATACGTGGCCATCGTCGTACCTACATCGGCTCCATGCCCGGGCGTATCATACAGGCCATGCGTAGGGCAGGCACCGTAAACCCTGTAATTTTGCTTGATGAGATAGACAAACTGGGCGCCGATTACCGGGGCGACCCTGCCTCCGCGTTGCTCGAAGTGCTTGATCCGGAGCAGAACAATACGTTCAATGATCACTATCTAGAAGTGGATTACGATTTGTCCAGAGTGCTGTTCATCACGACCGCCAACACCACTTTCTCCATCCCGGCGCCATTGCGTGATCGTATGGAAATCATCCACCTTTCCGGCTACCTCGAATATGAAAAGCTGGCCATCGCACAAGATTTTCTGGTGCCGAAACAGTTGGAAGCCAACGGACTGGACAAAGATTTGATTAGCTTCCGGAAGCAGGCCCTAACCCATATTATAAAGGCTTATACCAAGGAAGCCGGCGTGCGCAGTCTTGAACGGCAGATCGGCACGGTGTGCCGGAAGGTAACGCGGCAGGTGGTGCAGAACGATGTGAACTCAAGGGTTCAGATCACACCGCCCCGTCTTCCGGATTACCTGGGCGCCCCCCCCTTTGATGATTCGGAGTTGCTGTCCCAGGACACGGTCGGTGTCGCGACCGGGTTGGCGTGGACCGACGTAGGAGGCGAGTTGCTGACCATCGAGGTGAGTATTCTGCACCGGAGCGGTCCAGGCCGGTTTACGATCACAGGTCAACTCGGTGATGTGATGCAGGAATCTGCTCGGGCCGCACTAAGCTATATCCGGGGCCGTGCGGAAGCACTCGACCTGGATCCCGACTTCTACACGGATGTGGAGATCCACGTTCACGTGCCGGAGGGCGCCGTTCCCAAAGACGGTCCCTCGGCTGGCATCGGATTGGCAACGGCCCTCTGCTCCGCCCTTACCGGACGGCCCGTACGCCGGGATGTGGCGATGACTGGCGAGGCCACGTTGCGGGGCAGTATTCTGCCCATCGGCGGGTTGAACGAAAAGCTGATGGCCGCACAGCGTGCCGGAATTAAACATGTCATTATCCCGAAACGCAACAAGAAGAACGTGGCCGAACTCCCTGATGAAATCCGTAAAGGGTTGGATCTGCATCTGGTCGAAACCATGGATGAGGTGCTCGATTTGGCGTTGGGCGTTACCGTATCGGACACAGGTATGCCTGCTCCCAGGCGCCGTAAGTCCATGCCGCAACCGGATCCTCAATCTCCGGTCATGTAGAGAATTGAACTGGGGTAGTTAATTAATCTTCAGCTCACGCCGGTCGGCATCCAGTACATTAAGCCTTATCTCGGTCCGGTCTTCGGGTAGAATCTCCGGAAACTTGTCCGCCCATTCGATAAGGCAGACACCGTCACCGTCGACGTATTCGTCGAAACCGATGTCCAGCACCGATTCCGAATCATCGAGGCGATACAAGTCAAAATGATAGACCGGTAGACGACCCTGGTACTCGTTGATCAGGGTAAAGGTGGGACTTGTCACATCGTCCACCACATCCAGTCCCTGACAGATCCCTTGGATTATACAGGTTTTACCACTGCCGAGTTCCCCGATCATGGCAATTACATCACCGGGTTCGAGGCCGGCTGCCAGCTGTCTTCCAAGCGCCTGTGTTTCCTCCGAGCAGGAAGTAACGGTTTCGCTTTTAAACCTGTTTATATTTTCAGTTTTCAATTTTCAATCTCTATGAGGCGTTTCTGGGCTGCATAGTGCATATCGGCAGGATCATCTCTTCCATGGAGATACCCCCGTGCTGGAAGCTGTCCTGGTAATGGCGCTGGTACTCGTGGAATTTTGTGGGATACACGAAATAGTAATCTTCTTTGGCGATGATGTAGTTGGTGCCCTGTGAGTAGGCAGGAAGGCGATACGGCAGGGGATCGTTGATCATCATGGCGTGTTTCGGGTCGCACTTTAAATGATCGCCATACTTGTATCGCAGGTTGGTGGACGTATCCCGGTCTCCGATTGCCTTGGTGCCCCGCATACCCAGCACCGCCCCGTGGTCAGTGGTCAGCACCACCGTACAATTCTGGCGAGATAGCTTGCGTAACACATCGAACAGCGCCGAGTGGCTGAACCAAGATTTGGTCAGTGTCCTGAAACCGGATTCGTCCGGCGCGATTTCCTGGAGGATCTCGGATTCGGAACGGCCGTGCGCCAGGTTGTCGACGAAGTTGTAAACCATGGAGACGAGCGGCACATCGTAGTAAGTCGTGATCTTGCGGGCCACGGACCGGGCTTCTTCCACATCCAGCACTTTAACGTATTTGGGTTCGGGATCGAGCGCAATCCCGAGCCGTTCGAGTTGACGGTCCATCAATTGTCTTTCGTACCGGTTTCGGCTGGCCTCATCTTTTATACTTCGTTCCCACAGATCCGTTTGCTGGGACTCAATTTCCGTCGGAAACAGACCGCTGAAAATAGCGTTTCTGGAATAGGGCGTTGCAGTCGGCAGGATCGAGTAGTAGTATTGCCGATCGATTGAGAAATACTCCGCCACCATCGGTTCTATTGTCAGCCACTGATCGAGGCGCATGCAGTCGATAACAATGAAATAGACCCTGTGGTCGTTGGACAGGTGCGGAACGACGTAATCCTGGACCACCTCAGTGGAGAGTTTAGGCCCCCCCACGCCCTCCAACCAATCGGCATAGTGTCGTTCTACGTACGATCCGAACTCCGCGTTACACTCCCTGTGCTGATCTCGTTGGGTCTGTTTCAACCCCGCATCCTGAAACCCGTCCAGTTCCACATCCCACTCCGACAACGTCCGGTGAATGTCGATCCAATCGTTACAGGACATAGGTCCACACAGGCGATCGCGGATCTTGTTGAACTCCGTGATATAGTCACGAACCGCCCATCCTTCCCGTATTTTTTTCGCATCTAGGATTCTCTTGCAGGCTGACAGGATCTGAGTGGGGTTAACCGGCTTTGTGAGGTAATCAGCGATCTGATGGCCGATGGCTTCGTCCATCAGCCGTTCTTCCTCATTTTTTGTGATCATAACCACCGGAAGATTCGGGTTGATATCGGAGATGGCCGTCAGGGTAGACAGACCATCACGTCCGGGCATCATCTCATCCAGCAGGACCAGGTCAAAATGTTCCTGGTCGCACAGCGCGATTGCGTCATCTCCGTTAGAGACAGGCGTTACGTCGTAATGCCGTTCGTTCAGGAACATGATGTGAGGTCGCAACAATTCTATTTCGTCATCGACCCACATGATTCGTTTGGGATCGTCGGAACCGCGTTGTGTCATTTGACGCTCCTTTCAGGACCAGCGGCTAGACAGTACAATGCCCCCTGTCATCCGTCACTGCTGTTAACCGGCAATAAAATTTCAAAAACCGTGCGCTCATTTGGGCGGCTTTCCCGTAGCAGGAGTCTCCCACGGTGGTTTTCCTCGATAATGCGTCTGGCCAGGCTCAATCCGAGGCCCCATCCCCGTTTCTTGGTAGTGTAACCCGGATCGAAGATTTTTCTATGTGCATGGGCCGGTATGCCTTTGCCGTTGTCTTCAACCGTTATGGAAATCTCCTTGCCGTCCACACTCGGTCGCACGAGGACCTGGATCAGACCGGTATCCATCTCCATGGCGTCCAGCGCGTTCTTCAACAGGTTTTCGAAAACCCAGGTCAGCAGCTCGCTGTTGACGGCCATGGGTCTCGGCCCGCTCAATTCGTAGGTTTCCTGAATATCTACAGACCTGCGCTGCTGAGGTACGCGTTTGCGGAAATAATCCACGCTTTCCGCGATCACGCCGCGTATGTCCTGGCTTTGCAGTTCCGGCACCGAGCCGATCTGGTTGAACCGGGAGGCGATTTTGTTCAGTCTCGTAATGTCCCCGTTCATCTCCTTGATGATCTTATCGATTTTCCGGCTGGAGCCACGCCGCTCCGCTCCCTTCGGTATCAATTCCGTCCGGATCAGTTCCAGCCATCCCATCAGTGCAGAGAGCGGAGTGCCGAACTGATGGGCGGTCTCTCTGGCCATACCGATCCAAATGTACCGCTGTTCCAGTTGGTTGATATTCCGGTACACGAACAGGCTCAGAAAGACGAATAGGCCGGCGATGCCTATTTCTACGAATGGAAGCCACCGCATCCGCCGGACTGCTGGCGAATTCTGGTAATGCAGCAGCATCTGTAGCTCTGGACCGTAATTGAAGGTCACCGGCTCCGCATCCCCGTCCATCACGGCAACCAGATCCCGGACACGGGCAATGACTTCCGGATCGTCCGGGTCCTGTGGTATATCTACGCCTTTCCACGACGTCGGGTTCCCATTCAAATCCGTCACGATAATCGGAACGTCCATTTCCTGGATGCGACTGAGCACCAGGTTTAGTTCTTCACCTTCCTGGACCTCTTCCGATGCAACGCTGGTGATAAGATAGACGCCGTATGATCTGATGATCTCCCGCTGATTCTCTTCGAGCTCCCGGACGGTAGTCTGTGCATCGAACAAAAACGCCAGTGTCAGAACCGCCCCGGACACGAAAAAAAAACCTTTCAGGGCACCGGGGCTGCTGAGTGCGCGAATACGTCGCCGGATCAATTCAAGATTGAGGAGTTTCATAGTTAATGGTAAGATCACCGGTGTGTTGGGCTACCCCTCCCCACTCTTAAATACGCTCACACTACGGGATATTCCTTAAATCCGGCAATTTTCCGATCAGTCAATAATCGTGATTCCGCCCATGTATGGCAACAATACATCGGGAATTCGTACCTTCCCGTCCGCAGTCTGGTACCGCTCGATAATGCAGATGAGCGTACGGGGGAGGCCGAGTCCAGAGCCGTTCAGGGTGTGTACCAGTTGTGACTTTCCGGATTTTGCCCGGAAACGAATGTCGGCACGGCGAGCCTGGAAATCGTCAAAATTGCTGCATGAGGAGACCTCCTGCCAACGTTCGATGCCGGGTGCCCAGGCCTCCAGGTCATAGCATTTGGCAGCAGAAAAACTCAGGTCGCCGCTGGCAAGATTTAGGACACGGTACGGCAGGTTGAGAAGCTGAAGCACTTCCTCTGCGTCCTGTACCAGCGTTTCCAGCTCGTCGTAGGATACGTCGGGATGTACGAACTTCACCATCTCCACCTTGTCGAACTGGTGTAGACGGGTCAGTCCTCTGGTGTCGCGTCCATAGGAGCCAGCTTCGCGGCGGAAACAGGGACTGTATGCCGTGTAGCGGATCGGAAGTTCCTCTTCCGGGATGATTTCATCCCGATGGATGTTTGTGACTGGCACTTCCGCGGTAGGGATCAGAAACAGGTCGTCTTCGTTAATGCGATACATATCGTCTTCCATCTTGGGAAGCTGGCCGGTGCCAAACATGCTGTCCCGGTTAACCACAAAGGGTGGTGAAATTTCAGTATATCCGTGTTTATCGGTATGGAGATCAAGCATGAATTGTATCAGGGCGCGCTCCAACCTGGCTCCAGAACCTTTGAAAAGCGTGTAATTGCTGCCGGTTATTTTGCCCGGACGCTGAAAATCGAGAATTCCGAGCGCCTCGCCGATTTCCCAATGAGGTTTACGTTCGAAATCCGCTTCGGGGGTTTCTCCCCATTGCCTAATCACTTCGTTGTCGGATTCGTCTCCGATAGGAACGGATTCATGCGGTATGTTCGGAATTCGCCTCAGAATGTTTTGGATGTCGGCTTCAACAGCCGACAGGTCGCCGTCCAGTTCTTTAATCCGTGAGGATACCGCTCGCATCGCCCCGATTTTCTCCGTTGCATCCTGCTTGTCACGTTTTAGCTGTGCAATTTCACCGGATACGACATTGCGCTGATTCTTGAGTGTTTCGGCTTCCTTGAGCAGCGCACGTCGACGCTCGTCGAGCGTGGTGTAGGCGTCAAATTCCACTCGTTCATTTTTGTTTGCGATGGCCTCACGAACGACATCGGGTTTCGCACGCACAAATCGCAGATCCAACATGAATTACTCCTTCTAATTTCACCTATTGTCAGTGTGGGCATGTTCCAGAATAATCATGGACATTTCCAGATTCTTCAAGGCAGCACGGCCGTCGACCAACGGTGTGGTGTCGCCTGTTCGGACGGCTTTGATAAACCGGCGGACCGATAACTGCATAAAATCAACGGTTTTTACGATATCGTCACCGTGCCTTAAAACCGCACGATAGACGCCCTGGTCATCCGGTTGACCGAAGTAATCCACCAGGAAACCGTTCACACCGAATTTTCGTTTCATGTCCGATTCAGCGTTTTTACTCAGTATCGCTTCTATGGATCCTGCCCCGTATTTGAATCGAGCTACCGTATTGTCCTCCGCTACCCGGCAGTCTATGTGCGACATATCCAGATTACCAGGGGGCATCAGGGCGATGATTTGGCTCAGGACGTGTGGCGCCATGTCGATCCATATCCCTTCAAAACTGCTGTTATTTCCGGATATACCTTTGGACTCAAGCAGAAAATAGAAGGACTCGATATGGTCCATTGGGCCGTTATGCTTTTCATAAATCGCCTGATAAACTTCCCGGGCTGCCACATACTGGGCATTCACACCGAATACCCGCTTGTACTGATCCGCCAGGGCAACGACCGACCGAGTTTCATCCAGGGTTTTCCGCAGAATCGGGTGCGTGACTTCCGGCGATCCGGATGGAGGATGGGAAGAAAGCGTGTAGGATGCAAGGTCTGGCCAGGCAATGGGCTTTTCACAGTATACGTGGCTGCCAGCTTCCAGTGCGTACAGTGTCTGTTCCAGATGAGCTTCGTTTGGGGAACAGATGCAAACGATATCCGGTTTTTCAAGATCCAGCATCCGGCGATAATCAGTATAGGCATTCCCCTGGAATCCGAACAGGTCTTTCAGGGTTTGTCCGGTCTTCTGGCACCTTGCGTCCGAGGTTCCGGAAAATGCCGCAACATGACACCCTTCCAGGTGAAACCACTTCGCATGATGTTTACCGACACCGCTTGCTCCGACAATTACAACCTTCATTGTGTCTCTATCATTGGATGGATGTACGAATTGATTAGTGATCAGCGCTTAACCATGGTTTCAGTGTAAATTATCACAGGAAGGAAAACAAGTTCTTTCTGGTTGCAAAAAAGCAAGGTATCCGCTAACAAAAAGAGTTTTGTCGGTGCAGGATGAGAAAGCCATTTGTGACCGGGGCCAAATACGCAGTGATCTCTACTAGGCAGCAAAGTGTTGGAGCGCCTCCCAAATGCACACAAACGTCTGGCACCAGAAGCTCTCCTTTGGCAGTGTTTTTATACCTCGTACCGGAGCGCCTCGACCGGATCCAGTTTTGCTGCGCGATTGGCCGGGTATATGCCAAATAGGATCCCGGTGCCGGCAGACACGACAACCGCGACCAGCACCCAGTGGAGCGGCAGGGAAAATGGAAATCCTCCCAGGCCAGAGATCGCCAAAGCGAGCCCGAGGCCGCCCAGTATCCCGATGATGCCGCCGATGCTGGTCAGAACGGCGGCTTCGATAAGGAACTGCCACACGATTTCACGCCGGGTGGCGCCCAGCGCTTTACGAATGCCGACCTCACGGGTGCGTTCGGTCACTGACACCAGCATAATGACCATCACTCCGATCCCGCCCACCATCAGGCCGATTGAGGAGATCACCACGAGCACCAGGCCGATCGGCCCGGTAATTCTCTGGATGAATTCAAGTGCCGCATCGGAGGTACTCAGGAAAAAATCGTCGGCCTTACCGGGCGGTACCTTCCGTCGCGCCCGCAGGAGCGAGCGGACTTCTTCCTGAACCTTGTCGAGGTATTCTTTGCCTTCGACGATGAGCTGAATAAACATGCCCTCCCGGCGGGCCTTGAAGTCTCGTTCGTAGGAGGTGTAGGGAATGACGATGAAATTCTCCCGGAGGCTTCCGAACACTTTTGCGAAGACGCTCTCATCCTTTTCAAAAACACCGATGATACGGTATTCTTCATTGCCTACCCGGATGAATTTCCCAATGGGATCCTGCCCCGGTAAAAGTTCTTCCGCTGGGCGGTGTCCCATGACTACAACTTTCCGGCGGCGCTCCATTTCGAACTCCGTGAAAAACCGGCCGTTTCCAACAAATATGTTGTTGATTTGCGGGAAAAACGTGGTGGTTCCTAGAATGGTGATGATACGTGCTTTCCGGCCCTTGTGACGAAGCGGACGGTTCTGCTGATAATGGATATTAACGCCGCCGGTATGGGGCACCCGGGTCAGAGCCGTCGCATCGTTCTCGGTAAAATCCTTCCGCCGCCGGACCTCTTCACCCCCTCTGTCGCCACCGAGGAAATTGAATTTGGTGATCTGAAGTACCACCAAATTACCACCTATGACATCCTGTTCGATCTTATTGCTCAACCCTGACAGAATGGTTACCATACCCATCAGCGTAGTCACGGCCACGGCAACACCCAGGATCACCAATACCGAGCGCAGGCGATGGCACCAGATGACGTCGAGGGCGAGCTTAACACCTTCAATAAATTGTGTTCTAGTCTGGTTCACTCATGCCTCAACGCTTCGACCGGATCGAGTTTAGATGCCTGGCTGGCGGGATAAATTCCGAAAAAAAGGCCCACGATCAGCACGATGATGAGCGCAGCCGCGATAGACCATCCTTTCACGGCATACGGCAACGGTGTAAACGAAGCAATCAGGTAGGCAGCGAAAAAACCGACGGCGATTCCCAACAGGCCACCGATAGTGGTGAGTGTGGTCGATTCCACGAGGAACTGAAGCAGGATATCACGCCGTTGTGCGCCGAGTGTTTTGCGGACACCGATCTCCCTGGTGCGTTCGGTTACCGCTACCAGCATGATGTTCATGATGATGATGCCGCCGATAACCAACGTGATGCTTACCAGGCCGATCAGCGCCGTGAAGATACTCTGACTGATGTTTTCCCAGAGATTCATGAGCGCAGCAGAGGTAGCCAGGTGGAAATTGTCATCATCGCCTGGCCTTAGTTTACGCCGAAGCCGCATGAGTGCCCGGGTTTCTTCCATCGCTTTAGGAACGGTATCGATGTCATCAGTTTTAACGGATATGGTCAGTGATCGGCGACTACCGAAGTGTTTCATGAAAGAAGTCACAGGGATAAAAGCGTACACATTCTGATTATTCCCCAGGATGGTGGATTTTTCCTCTGCCACCCCTACCACTTCATAGTGCCGACCACCGAAGCGGATTCGCTGTCCTATAGGATCTTCATTGGGGAACAGGGTTTCCGCTACATCCCAGCCGATCACTGCGACCGCCCGCCGTTGTGTTACATCTATCGGCACCAGATGACGCCCCTGGTCTATCGGCCAGTCTCCCATAATCGGATAGTCACTCAGTCGTCCCCGTATGCTGACCTGATCAACATACCGCTCCCGGTACGAAACACGCCGGCTGGTTCCGGCAGCAGCGTCTACGTACCGGGCCTGAGGGATTTCTGTGGCGATCGCATCTGCATCGTCAAGCGTGATATCCGGATACCGGAGCGATTTCAGGAAGAGATCGAAGTTGGTTAATACTGAAAGACCGTTGACCCGTTCCAGCGTGTACACGTCCGTGCCTTGCGTGATGACTTCCTCTTCCACGTATGTATTCATCCCGTCGACAATGGAGACGACCGCAATGATCGCCATGATCGACACGATCACACAGAGGAGCGTCAGGAATGATCTGAGTTTATTGGCCCACAGGGCACTGAGGGCGATAAGGACTGCTTCGAAGGTTTTGTGCATACTGACGAATTGACGGCTGACGGTAAAATCGTTAATTGGGATTGAACGACGGGATAATTCGTCACACCGTTACTGATAACTTAAAAGGAAAAGGTGACAGAAGACCGACCGTCTTCCTCTTCGTCGTTTTCTATTTTCACAAACACACTGTCTTTCATGGTACGAAGCGTTTCGAACGGCCCGGTAACCACGATCATATATTCTTCAAGGCCGGACAGTACTTCGAACCGTCGTTCGCCGGTGAGGCCGGTCGCCACGTTCCGGAAGATCGCCCGCTCATCTTCAACAACGAACACTCCCTCATGGGAACGGTCTCGACGCCGGGAGAGGCTGGAGGAGACCTCTCTCTTATCATCCTCCCTGACATCTTCTGGGAGGTGAACCGTAAGCGCCTGAATCGGAATGGCCAGGGCGTTGGCACGTGTTCCGGTGATGATATCGGCCACACAGGAAAGGCCGGGGCGTACGTTGGGAATCGAATCCGTAAGCACGATGACTACTTCAAAGTTAATGGATTGGCGATCGCCGCCTGACTGGGCGATGGGGCTGTGGCCAATCCGATCGATGACCCCATGAAACACGGTGTCCGGATAGGCGTCGACCAAGATATCCGCCGCCTGGCCGATCCGCAGGTCTACCACATCCGTCTCATCCACCTCAACCCAAGCCTCCATGTGGGAGAGGTCGGATACCGTCATCAGGACCGTGCCCGGATTGTTGAACGTGCCCACGAAGGCATTTTCACCCTCCTGTATGTTCAGCAGCGTTACCACGCCGGAAATGTCCGTGTGTACGTTTACTTTGGTCAGGTCGTGTCTCGCATTTCGAAGCGAGGCCTCCAATCGGGCGATCTCTTCCAGTGCTCCGCTTCGGCGTGCTTTTTCCACGTCATATGAGGATTTCGCCCGCTGGACCACTTCTTCTGCAACCACACCCCGTTCAAACAATTTCTGCTGGCGTTCGTATTCGACTATCGCCTGATTCAGGTTCGCGTCGCTAAGTGCGAGTGTCGCAAGGGCGGAACGGATACCAGCTTCCAGTTGTGTCACCGCAGTCTGGGTGGGCGTGGGGTCGATACGTAGCAGCAGTTGTCCCTCGGTGACGTAATCCCCTTCGCCGACGGCAAGTTCCACCACCTTACCGCTGATGCTTGCACTGATGTCGACCTTGCGTGTGGTTTCAATACTGCCGGAAGACGATACGCGGGAAACAAGATCCCGTCGTTCTACCTTCTCTGTTTGCACTGAAACGGTTTCTTTCCTCTGATAGTTGATATTCGCCCAAGCCAGCGTTGCAATGAGGACAATAACGACCGTTCCAATGATCAATTTTGTTCGAGTCGGCATAAAATAAAGGGATCTCCTTAACAAACTTCAGATTCGTGTTTAAAACCCGGGAATTAATCTCCCAAGGAAATCAGCGGCTGCAACCTCAATAATGATCCATAGGGCCCAAAGTGAAAATGGAACGACAGCGGCAGAAATGGTCTTCATCCTAAATAGGATACCGAACCCTATACTGAGTAGACACAGCCACCAGCCGGTAAATACGTCGATTCTTTTGAGAACACGGTATATCAGATCGTCGCCTTCAAGAAACGGTACGAGATTCCCGAGATGAAGCGACATGACCGTCTGCTCTTGAGCCATCGTCAGAGAAACGAGCACGACCGCACCGATAATGGAGATCAACTGGGAGTGGCCGACGACGGAGAATACGGATCTGAACGAGGCGTCCTTCCCCATGATAAAAGTGAAAATCATCCAGTACATACCTGAAAAGATAGCCATAAATAGAGGTACGACGACGACGACCGCAATGCCTCCGAAGACCTGGCTGACTGTGCTGCCGGCGGCCTGATCGATCTGTTCCTGAGTAGCTTCAGGATTGATGCTTCGTATCTGATTTTCGATCAGCTGGCTGTTATACGGCGCCATTATCGGGACCTGGATAATACCTATGAGTATCAACGCCAGAATCGGTCCCAGGATCACCGGGTTTACACTAAGCGATTCAAATACTTTACCGGGATAAAAGATAATCCCTATCAGTCTCTCGGGAAACCCCATGACAGGCGGCTTTTCATCAGCGCCGGTGGTCTCTTCCGTAATCTGTTCTGACATCTCACTCATACTTGCCTCCTCTGTTGTATGTAGTATACGATACACTACGCAAGTAGAGGTTTCAATAATCGTTTGAAATCAAACTTTCCGCACCACTTCAGGTAAGATACGGATATATATCGATTAATTCAACAAATTACGCATCTGATGACAAGGTGTTGACCACGGTTGGTCCAATCTTGACATCCGAGACATTACGCTTGACAGAATTACTAAACTTACTATAATCAGATCCACATTGTGTACAGCACGGTGTTTACCATTTAGTCTCATTCACACGCCTGTTCGAAATGACCCGTATTTCCCTGAAAGACAAAAGGTCCTGCAACAAACATTACGTTCTCAAGTTGGAAAGCTGACAGCGTAAGCACCACGCTTATGGAAAAGCAGACGGCGCCATAGCTTGGCGTGTAACCGCGACTGCCTGACACAGGAGGGAAAAACAGTCCCCGGGCATGCAAAATGCCGGTCTGTGATAAAATGCGGGCCGCCGGAGGTTGCCAGAAGCAACTTCACGACAAAGATCGTGGCCACTCTGCGGCATCGAAAACCGCCCCATTACTCGTCCAGGATGTATCCTGCAACTCCTGCCACATACCCGAACAGGCGTTACCTATTATCCCAATGTACATAACCGGCCTGTGCAAACCTGAACGCATCCGTCCGATGGTGGGGATGCTTCTCCTACTGTATGCCATGCCACTCCAAAGCCAGGTACCGGAGGACGGATTCCTCACGGGCCACGGACGTTTCGATGTCAGAGGACAATACGGAAATATTCCGGTTCAGACTACTGCCACCGAGCGGGACTATGAATGGTGGCGTCCCGGCGATGTGGGTTTCTGGCAGTACCATCTGGAGCTGGGAGGCCAGGCGGTTTTCAAGGAACGTGTCACCGTACGCCTGACGCTTACAGCCAGAAGCCGCGATTCTGACAGGGATTTTGTGACGTGGGGTAACGAGGTGAATCTTAACACTCGTCTGAAGGAAGCCGGCATCCGCCTGGACCATCTCTGGTCTTCCCGCCTGGCGCTCGCCGCCGGCAGACAGCAGGTGGATTATCCGCTCTTCACCCTCTACGATTATGTGGGTGGCCGCCTGATTGTTGACGCGGCATCCTGGCTGACGGTCGATTGGGGGCAGTGGCAGGTGTTCGAAGGCCGTAATGTGGATGTAGGGGGAAAATCCTCCGATGATATCGACCTGTGGGGACCGCAAGCCCGGTTTCATACCCCCGGAGTCAATGGGCGGTTTTATGCACTCATCCATTCCAAAGCGGGCGGCAGTGATGGAATCGGCAACAATATCAGGATCTTTGGTCTCTCTTCGGAGATTACCCGTATCCGACATCTGACGCTGGGCGCGTCAGGCGTGTACCAGCACGGCAACAGTTCCACGCCGATAATCGGGCATAAAGACGTTCGAGCCTGGGCGATTCACGGTCGTCTTAGGTACCGTTTGCCTTATGCAGCATCATTGGGGGTGGAATACTGGGGAGGATCCGGTGATAAAATCGGAACACCGGGTGTTAACGAAGATTACCAGCAGTTGGGATATCGCAACACGTTGGACAAATCAACTCTCTTTTACCGGCCCGCCATGACGAACCTGCGTCTGTTGAGAGTAACGGTTGAAGGAACCATGAAACGCCTCACTGGCCAATTTCACGCCGCCCGGGTCGGTGAACGAACTCCCCGACGCTTGCTTGGCACGGAAATCGGAGTCAGTCTGGCCTACAGATATTCGGAGCGTGTCAGACTTCGGTGGCGGTACGGGACAGCATTTGACGGCCACAAAATGCAGGTCTTTGAGATGTCATCGGTATTCTCGGATGTTCCGAGGTGACGATAATCAATCCCATCTGCGGATCTGCCTCATACCCCAATGGCAAATGGCGAAGTCGTATTTGACCGGATCTTCTGGATCAAACGTCCGGAGTGTTTCGGTTATCTCTTCGGCCATCTTCCAGTCGGCCTGCCTGCGGACCGCCAGCCGAAGCGTACTGGCGATGCGGGCTACGTGGGTGTCCACAGGGATGATGAGTCGGGATGGCGGGATATCCTGCCAGAGCCCGAGGTCGATCCCGTCCAGACCGTCGCGAACCATCCAGCGAATAAAGAGGTTGAGACGCTTGCACGCGCTGCCTCCCTGGGGCGATGGTAAGAAATACCGGACACCCGCCTTGGGAGGGATGGTGCCACCCGGATAGAGGAATGGGCATCCAAAGCCAATGAGCTGGTTGACGAATCGTATCAGCGCCGGTCCGATGTGATCATCTCCCACCGTGAATCCTGAAGAGAACAGGTCACCCAGGCTGCCATGTGTTTTGAGTGCTTTCTGGATCAGCAGAATCAGACAAACGATGTCCCGGCCCCGGGAGAACCGGTAAACAAATCGATTGAAACGCGGGGCGTCGCGATCCGGTTTGAACCGCATCGTAAACGCGTAAGGCCGATGACCCATAAGGGCAAAAATGTGTTCCACAGCTTTGATGATGTTTTCGACCCGGCCATAGGCCAGGCACGCGGCAATAAGACCGGCAACTTCCAGGTCCTCAGGCTCGTTATAGCGTCTGACCACTTCGAGAGGATCTGGGAACATCATCGACTGGTCAAACGTACAATAGAGCTGGTCGAGTTGGTTCTGAACTGACGAAAATTTCATTTTGAAGATCAATAATCCTGTATTGTAAAATGAAACAGGCATCGATTCCATATGTTCCTACTTGACATAGGAAGCAGTTTTTACTAGGATTCGAGTAGGAAAATTTTGAAGTGTACAGTTGCTTTCGATTAACATAGCCCTTGGTTCCCTCTGCCGCCAGATGAAAAGGACAGCCGATGATAAAGGCGCTGGTAGTCGACGATGAAGCGCCGGTGCGTGAACTCTTTAAACAGATGCTGGACGCCCAAGGCTATGATGTGGAAATAGCCAGCAATGGAGAAGAAGCGCTGGACCTGTTAAAGAGTGATCAGTTCGAAGTGGTGTTGCTGGACCTCATGCTCGGACCGATCAGTGGCTTTACATTGCTGGAAGAAATACATCAGATGTACTATCCCCCTGTGATCCTGGTTATGACCGGCTACGGATCGACGGATGTGGCTATCGAGGCAATGAAAAGGGGCGCGGCGGACTTCATCATGAAACCGGTGGATGAGGACGTTCTGGATATACGGATTCGAAAGGCGCTGGAAGAACGCCGGACACAGCGACTCGCCATTACGGACGGACTGACCAGTCTTTACAACAGACGATATTTCGAAGAACGCCTTGAAGAAGAGACCCGCCGTGCCCGCCGGTATAACCGTCCAATGTCGATCATGATGCTCGATATAGACTTCTTTAAGCATTACAACGACAACAACGGTCACCTCAAGGGTGACAAGGTGTTGCAGGAGATCGCGCAGGTCCTGATGCGTTTCTCCCGGGAAACCGACATCACGGCCCGCTACGGCGGTGAAGAGTTCGTTATGATCCTGCCGGAAACAGACGCTGATAATTCCCGTCTGCTCGGAGATCGAATACGGGTGGCTGTGGAAGAAACGGAATTCGAAGGGCAGCATAAGATCCCATCGGAAAATGTTACCGTAAGCATCGGGGTTAGCTGTCTGACGAGCGATGAGGCTGCCCACGATACCCTGGAACGGGCAGATCGGGCGCTCTACAAATCGAAACAGAACGGTAAAAACCAGACCACCATCTCAGACTGAAGCCGGACGTGTGAAACCTGATGAACTATTTGTGCAGATCAAGAAACGGCGCATAGCGCCGGTCTACTTCCTTTCGGGTGACGACGAGTTTTCGAAGGAAGAAGCCGTACAGCAGTTGATCTCCGCTGCGGTTGAACCGGGAGATGAAGCATTTAGCCTGGATTTTCTGAATGGGGATGACACCGACGCAACCACCGTCCTCACACTTGCCGCCACCGTTCCGATGCTCACGGAAAAGCGCGTGGTGGTGGTCCGATCATTCCAACGGCTGCCACAGAAAGAACGTGAGGCGATCGTCGACTATGCGGAACGGCCTGCGACGACGACCTGTCTGGTATTGACCACCCCCAGGGTAGACCTGAAAACAAAGCTGTATACCCGTCTTAATAAGGCGGCGGAATCGGTGGTTTTCTACCCGATGGATCCGGAACGGGATCTCGCCCGGATTTTATCCTGGCTGCGCCGCCGTGCCGAGCGTGCTCGGAAGCGCTTCTCAAAGGAAGCGGCGCAGACCCTGGTGGAGACCGTGGGCGGTGATCTGGGTAACCTGGCCCGGGAACTGGAAAAACTCGCAGTATATGTTGGGGACCGGCAGACGATCGAGATGCCTGATGTGGATTCGGTGATGGGCGCCGCGCAATCAGGAACCGTGTTCGATCTGGCCCAGGCCATTGGAGAGAAAGACCTGGCGGAAGCGCATCGTTCCATGAACCGGGCCATGGATGCCGGTGAAGCACCTCAGGCCCTGATCGCGATACTTGTCCGACATCTGACCATCCTCTGGAAAATTCGGTTGATGAAGCATGAAATGCGCTCTGACGATGATGTCAAAAAGGCGCTCAAGCTGGGGTGGTGGGTCAATCGCAATTACCCAAAATATTTGGCGCAGGCGAAACTCCTGTCGCGCGCGGATTTAATGAATGGATTCGAGGTCCTCTTGCAGGCGGATGTCTCCCTGAAAACGAGTGTGCATCCACCCCACCTGATCATGCAGCGAATGTTGTACGGCCTGTGCGTCGCGGAATAGAAGGATACGGTGCGGTTCTCAGGTTCTCTTGTTTCAAGGGAAATTATGGATATTGAGCAGAGCCCTCTATGGAGGTTTTTGGTTGCCTGACGATGAAGGTATTGTAGTCCGAGAGCACAGAGGCTCCTTTGAGGTGGAAACCGAAACCGGTACCGTTCTCTGCGCCCTGCGAAGCAAGTTGCGCAAAACATTGATCTACCCTGAAAGCGACAACCGCTATCGTTCTGTGGAAGCGGTGGAACGTATCGGCGTCGTCAGTCCGGTTGCCATTGGGGACCGGGTACGGATTGTCCGTTCTGAAGACGAAACGGGAGCGATCGAAGAGGTGTTGCCACGTCGTACAAAGCTCTCCCGTGTCGCACCCGGGCGCCGTGTGGTAGAACAGGTGATCATCGCGAATGCCGACCAGCTTGTGACCGTTTTCTCAGTCAAAAATCCAACACCGCGCCTCCGCCTGCTGGACCGTATGCTTGTCGCAGCGGAAATGGGTGGATTGACGCCTGTGATTTGTCTTAACAAGATCGATCTGCGCACGGACGACATGCCGGACATAGACGGCCTGTATGCCGGTATCGGATACCGGGTTATCAACACCAGCGCCGCGACCGGTGAAGGCGTCGATGATTTGGCGGAAACGTTGCGTGATCGGTTGACCGCGATCGCTGGACCCTCTGGTGTGGGCAAGACCTCCCTGCTCAACCGTATCCGCCCCGGTCTCGGTCTCAAAGTCAAAGAGGTTAACCTGTCTACCGGCAAGGGCCGCCATACCACCACCTACCTGGCAGCCCATAAGCTCGACGGCGGCGGAATGGTTATCGATACGCCGGGGATCCGGGAATTCAGCCTGTGGGAAATAGAGCCGGGCGACCTGCCGGATTGGTTTCCTGAAATGGATCCGTACCCGGATGGCTGCAAGTACCAGGACTGCGCCCACGTACACGAGCCCCGCTGCGCCGTCAAAGAGGCGGTAGAAGACGGTGACATCAGCAGGATACGGTATGAGAGCTATGTACATCTCCGGGGTGAACTGGCAGAGAAGAGAAAACTGGAGAATTAGTATTTACCAATTGCGAGCCACGAGCTTAGTCTTCAGAACCCCATCTGTTTATCCGTTTCTTCCTCAACAATAGCCGAAAACTTCACCGTTGCATCCAGCTTGATCTCTGATTCCTTGCCGGTCCGTCGGTGCGTAACATGAATCACGACGTTTAGGTGATTGGGCATATGGGTTTCATCGAAACCGATGACTTCGCCTATGTCCTCTTTGTCGATAGATAGCATGTCCCCGTTCAAAAGCAACCCTGCCTCCGTCACCTCCATAAACCCAATGGTGGCGATCTGGTCCACGATTGCGCCTGTCCTCTTTCCTTCTTCGTCGGTGGTGATCAACTCGAGGATATCACCCCGGCGGACGGCCCTGGAAATGTGCGGCATCAGGTTCAGTCCCCGGTCGTCGACGGCCCAGTCCAGGATGGCGAAGATCCGACCTCTGACTTCCGTTTTGCGGTAGTAGTGATCACGGGATACACGTCCCTGTTCGTGTGGGTCAGCCATTCAAATCACTCCTAATTCCTATAAAGGGTTCTGTTCACCTTCCGACAAAGTTTGCCTGTCTGCTGTATGCCGCGAGGATCCGGCAGATTTCGTCCTGCGCCCGCCGCGCCGCGCGGGAGGATCCGATATAATTATTCATCATAATTGAAAAGGCAAGCGGTTCATACGATTCGGGACTCACAAAACCGCTCAAACAACTGACTCCTGACATGGTACCCGTTTTGGCCACGAGGCTACGCGCCGCGGTCAGATAAGGCATCCTGTTGTGGAGTGAACCGTCAATGCCTGCGATCGGAAGACCGTCAAGGAACGGGGAGTGCAGGGAGGAGTCCTGATAGGCAAACCGGAGCAGATCTGTGATCTGTGTGGGCGATATCAGGTTGTAGGTCGATAGGCCAGAACCGTCTACCTGTCGGTATTGGAGCGTATCCAGCGACGTGGCGCTCATGATTTTGCGCATGGCCTGAAGCCCTGAGCGTGCGGTACCGGGTGTACCGGTGGTATGTGCGCCAATGGCCTTTACCAGAAGCTCTGCGCCCAGATTATCGCTGTCCTTCAGCACAAAGGCAATGGCCGAAGGTAAAGGGTCTGACTGGTGGGCCGCGATTTCGATACCTGTTGACGGCGTAGCATCTTTCCGAACAGAACCGGTGACTTGAATTCCGGCTTTATTTAGGAGATCATGGAGCACTGTGGCGGTATATAATGCCGGATCTTCTACTGTCCTAATCGCATGCAGTGTATCGGCTGCTATGGAATATTGACCAGTCACTTCTATCACATTGCTGTGCTTGCGCCATCGCCGCAGGACACGTAACGGAATTCTCAGCGAATCGGGGAGGTTGTCCGGCACGGTCACCGCCTGTACATCCACAGTCATATAAGAAGTAGGCGGTTCCAGGGACACTCGCACCGCCGCGTCCGCCGTTTCACCAGGCACCACCGTCACCGTCACGCAGTTCCTGTTAAGGGTCAGAGCGCTGATCTGTGCGGAGTAATCGTATTGTACATCATCCCACATCCAGCCGGATCCGAGGCGGACCTCATCGAAATTCGATTCATCCGCCACGACATCACCCTTGATATAACGAATATTGAATCGATCCAGCTCTGCGGCCAGTGATTCCAGGTCTTCCGTGCGGAATTCAGGATCACCACTACCCTTCAGATAAATGTTGGAGAGAAGCGTATCGCCGCTTACGGCAAATCCCTTATTCAGGAAAAGGCTCGTGACAAAACGGTACTCTGAACCCAAGGCTTTCAGGGCGCCGACGGCGGTAAGTAATTTTGTATTTGAAGCGGGGACGAAGAGCCGGTCTGCTTCATTTTCAAACAGGGTAATCCCGGATCGGAGTGAAACCACTTTGATACCGACAGACGCCTGATCGAGGTCGGCAGCCTGCAGAACCGTCGCAAGGTCTTCCCGCAGGTTCTCCGGTGAAATGCCGGGACGCCCTGTAAAGCGGGTGGTCGAGGCACATGACGACAGCAGACATACGCTACAAAGTACGGTGACGATGTTGATGAAACGTCGCCCCATCACAATTCCCCGCCAAGTGTACCTTCAAAAACCATGTGGGCGCTACCCGTGAGGATAACGTCCGTTATCTTAGTGCCGTTTTGCCTGAAGTCGACCGTAAGAGTCTCACCGCCATGGGTGTGTACGGACACGGGGGATGAGACTCCGTCAGTCAAAGCGAACACCACTGCGGCAGCAACTGTCCCCGTGCCGCAAGCCAGCGTTTCCGCTTCGACGCCGCGCTCATAGGTGCGTATGGCCAATTGAGACAGCCCTGTTTTCTGAACGAAGTTGACGTTAGTGCCGTCTGGTTGAAACATTGAATGGTACCGCAACGTCCGCCCGTCCTCTTCGACCAGTTCCTTCTTCACATCTTCAGAACGTATAACGGCATGTTTCGTCCCTGATTCGATGGTATGCAGGGTACCGGTGCGGGGATAATCCGATATGGAACGATGAAGTGTGATTTGATCCGGTGCTCTCATGTGCAGTCGTACGTTTTGTCCATCGATGACGGCATGGTGCCGCCCATCGTCCGCTTCAAATTGCATCTCCCGTTCGGCGATGCCGTGGCGGTGTGCGAAGCGTGCCAGGCACCGTGCGCCGTTTCCGCAAAACGGGGCGCGACTGCCGTCCGGATTATAATGTCTCATTCGAAAATCAGCCGATGTGTCGTCATCTAACAAAATCAGACCATCCGCCCCAACACCGGTGCGCCGGGAACACTGCCGCTGCGCGAAGCGGACGGCGTTGTCTTCCGCCAGGATCCGGCGGCGGGAATCGACGATGATAAAATCGTTACCCGCACCGTGCATTTTGGTAAAACTAATCGGAGTCATGACACTGGATGGGTTACTGGAGCCGATCTTCGAGTACCCGTGCTACCGCATCGTAATCCGCCGGCAATTCTACCGGCTTCTGGGCATGGGGGTAACTCACTTCCTCAAGCCATTCTTCATGGTATCCCAATTTAAAATCGGTGAATTTCAGGCCGTTTGCCGTGGATATTACAATGACCCTATCGTCTCTTTTGATCTCACCGCGCTCGACCAGCTTGAACAACACGGCGAGTGCGACGCCGGTATGGGGACAATTGTACAGGCCCGTCAGATCCGCTTTGGCAGCGGCGTTGGCAATCTCATCTTCCGTCGCCTGTTCTACGGTACCGTTGAAAGCCTTCAAAACTCTGATCGCCCGGTTTATACTCACCGGGTTACCGATCTGAATGGCGCTGGCCACCGTTTTCCTCGCCTGAACCGGTTCGAACTCCTGAAATCCATTAAGGTAGCTTCTGTAAAGAGGATTTGCTTTTTCTGCCTGGGCACAGACAATGCGGGGGCGTTTGTTGATGATGCCGAGTTCTTCCATCATCAGGAATCCTTTGCCCAATGCGCTTACATTGCCTAGGTTTCCACCCGGGATAACGACTACGTCTGGCACTTCCCAGTCAAACTGCTGTACGATTTCCATGCTGATGGTCTTCTGGCCCTCGATACGAAGCGAGTTCATGGAGTTTGCCAGATAAATATGATCCTGCTGGGCGACCTGCTGCACGATCTCCATACAGCCGTCGAAGTCGGTATCGAGGGAAATGGTCAGCGCACCGTTAGAGATGGGCTGAATGAGCTGTGCGATGGAAACTTTATCCCTTGGCAGAAAAACGATGGCGGGAATTCCGGTGTATGCGCAGTACGCAGCGAGGGAGGCTGAAGTGTCTCCGGTAGACGCACAGGCGATCCCGCGGATATCCTTGCCTTCGGTGATCATCTGTTTGACCATGGACACCAGGACGGTCATGCCCAGATCCTTGAAGGACCCGGTTGGGTTGTTGCCGCATTGTTTGACCCAGAGATCTTGCAGGCCCAGGTCCTGCCCCAGACGTTCGGCCCAGAACAAGTTGCTACCGCCCTCAAACATGGACACCACATTTTCATCATCAACGCCCGGACACACCAGTTCCTTTTTGCCCCATACAGAACTGCCGAACGGATACTGCGTTCGTTTGTAACGGTCGTCAAACAGCCGCATCCAGGCGGCGCCGCTACGCACTTTCAACGGTTCCATCTTGTGCACGACCTCCAGAAGGCCGTTACACTGCCGGCACCGGTAGATAACCTCATTGAGTGAATAATGTACTTCACAACCGGAAATACATTGGAACCAAGCCTTATATTTCATTATACAGCTGTCTCACTTTTGGTGAACCCGCTTCAATCGGCGATCTCGCCTTGCTTGAGCTTCTTGGTAGCGTCGGCTCTGTTCCTCTGATTCGGGCATGAGGCCGGGAACCGGATAGGGGTGGCCTTTCTCATCCAGTGCTACGAATGTGAGATAGGCGCTGCTGGTGTGCCGCTGTTCCCCGGTCATGGTGTCTTCCGAAAATACCTTGACGCCCACTTCCATGGAAGTTCGGCCGGCGTAATTTACAGCGGCTTTGAGTTTTATAAGCTGGCCGACTTTGATCGGATGGTGAAAGTCAACCTCATCGATAGACGCGGTGACCACCTGAGACCGGCTATGGCGCTGGGCCGCGATGGCCGCGGTAATATCGATCAGGTGCATGACCCGGCCGCCCAGGATATTGCCGAGCGGATTTGCGTCGTTCGGAAGCACCATCTCCACGCGCTCAACGGAAGATTCACTTACTGGTTTTTGGGAATGCTCGACCATAAAAATCGCATCTGAAAAGCCTTTTTAATAGGACGGCTTAGGAAGGAAACAAGAAAGTGATGAAGAATTTTATTGACTAATCCGAACCGGGAATATATACTACAACCTCGATCAACGCATATCATTATCTTTCTGGCTTTACCTGCAGACGCGTCTTACGTTATGCGTTACCGGGTTTATTGTCAAGCAAATTTGAAGCGTGTTACGGCGTGCGCACAAAGATTCCTGATGTGATGTAGATCACTAAATTATGAAAAACGTTTCGGCCCAGGCATGAAAATATTTTCACACTTGAAATGTGTTCAATGTCATAGTAATGCCGGTGCCGATTGGATATAACGATTGGTTTGTCAAAATTGATTTACATTAACAATTCTTTGGAATACAACGTGTTATGCCCTAGGAAAAATTCAAATGTCATTCGGAGGAATGGATGGCACGTGAATGTTTGGCACAGGGTTTGCTTGTTTGTAATCAATTGTAACACTATTAATTTTCCTACATCATCAGTATGGCCCACCGCATGCGTGTTTTCGAAAATCTGGAAATACGGGCCATCCTCAGAACTGATGAGCTCTACATCTTAGAGTTGAGGATTGTACCATAGGATCAGTTTTAGTATCCAAAACGTCTCGCTTTACTGTAATAAAAGCGTTTTGAGGTAATAACTGGTCTTAAACGTTAGTCTGTTTATTTGTGAGCTTAATTATTTCGATAGTTTCGCTCTAAAAAATATTTCACTTAGCCCCTGTTCGCAACCGGGAAGGAGGTGAAAAAGCAAACATCACCGTGATTTTACAAAGGGTTTAAGTAACCATTAATCCACCAGAGGATACGTCAGCATAAGGGGCAAGCTGACAGGCATTTAAGCATTATGTCTGAATCAAAGAGGAGTTAAACGAATGTCTAACATCTCAAGAGCTTTGGCGATTGTTTGCTCAATCGCTCTTGTGCTCTGTTTCACCAATTCGTCTTTTGCGCAAGGCACGGCCGGTAAAATTACAGGTCAGGTCATTGATGCAGGGACGAACGAGCCTTTGCCGGCAGCCAGTATCAGAATTGAAGGAACGGTGATGGGTTCGATGGCCGATGAAACGGGCAATTACTTTATTCTCAACGTATCGCCCGGTACGCATGTCCTGATCGTGAACGTGATCGGATATCAACCGCTGCGAGTTGAGAATGTGGTAGTGCAACAGGATTTTACGACATACCAGAACTTCGAACTGGAATCAACGGTTCTTGAAGTGACGGAAGCGGTGACGGTCGTTGCAGAGCGTCCCCTGGTCGAAAAATCTCTGACGTCAAGCCGTACCATCGTGAACGCTGAAGAAATTATAGCCATGCCGATCGTGAGCATCGCGGACGTCGTTCTTACGACCGCGGGTAGCTTCGCCGGTAATCTGCGCGGCGGCCGTGCACAGGACCAGCAGACTACGCTGGACGGCGCTACGGTGACCAGCCAGCGCGGTAACACTGGTCAGGCCTTCACGGTAAACCCGTTCATGATTCAAGAGCTTGAAGTAAAAACAGGTACCTTTAATGCAGAGTACACCAACGCCCTGTCCGGTCTGACCTCGGTTGTGACTAAGGATGGTGGGTCCAGCTTCAGTGGTAACATGGAATTCCGGACGCTCGGACAGAAAGGTCTGAATTGGACCAAGCCGCCGGGATTGGATCTGGTGGACAAACTGCGTACCGGAGAATCGAACGCCACGGATCTGCGTAATCTGATTAGTACTGCGCTGACCCTGACCGACGCTTTCAACAACGACGCAGCTCGGGCTGATGATGGCCTGCGCCTGCAGTCACCATTCTCCCAATTGGATACCTCTTCGTCCGACCCGAATGGGTGGACAGCGAAATTCAATAGAGACCATTACTATTGGGATTATGATCGTATCATCCCGGAAAGTGAAGCCCCTGGTTTTGCGTATCTAACACAGGGACTTCCGATTGCCCAGACAAACAGCCAGGGTGTGGATCGTACATTTAATCTTGACAAGTACAATAAATTTGGTCGCAACAACCGCACAGAGAAGCGCCCGACCCAGTTAGATTGGGGTATGGGTGGTCCGCTGGGCAACAAGCTGAACTGGTTCGCCTCCGGCCGTTTTTCCGAAAGCTGGGGCCGGGCACCGAATGCTTACAATCGTACCATGAATGCCTTTGCGAAATTGACCTACCGTCCTACCAACTCGATAAAGATTTCGGGTTCGGCTTTGATTGAGGATGGGGGATTCTTTTCAGGTAAAGGACAGCGTTCCAGTAGTTATGCGTGGAAGTATATCGCGGAAGGCATTGGCCAGAACTACAATGGCCGGATCCATATCAACACCGCGTTAACGCATACACTCAGCGCGAGGACGTTCCACGAATTACGTATCAGCCACCTGCGTGAGTACGGTGAACGGTATAATCCTCGCTACGGCAAGAACGGTCTTCCGAACCACGCCATTTCAGCTAACGTGACCTCCATAGGTTACAACCCGCTGGAACAGTCGGGTATCGGTGGCGGTGCTCCGGGTTACCGGGTCTACGGTGATGACGTTTACCTGACCGGTTCCGGTTCTAACGGTTATTTCACCAATATCCGCCCCTTTAAGACCGATCTGTCCTGGGCTATTACCAGCCAGATCACAAACAACCATCAGATCAAGGCTGGTGTCGGTGTCTCGCTTTACGATTACCACGAACAACGTCGTTCAATAGCGATGGCTAACGCACCTGCAATGTTCAACCAAGACATCAACAGCACGTTCGCGGCCACTACCAATTTCGCAGCGGTTTCAGGATGGGAATATCATGTGTTCCCTTCGGAATACTTCCTGTATGCACAGGACCGCGTCGAATATGGTGGATTGATTGTTAACGCCGGTTTGCGTATGGATATTTTTGAACCGCAAACCAACATGGTCAATCCGTTCCGTCCGCGTCCTGGTCCGTCAAATGGTGATGATGATCCTAAATTCCTAATCGACCACCCGTCCATTAAGACGGCTCTTGCACCAAGATTGGGTATTTCGCATCCTATCACCGACCAGGCTGCTCTTCACTATTCGTATGGTGTGTTCAACCAGCGTCCGACGCTGGCGCAACTTTACGATGGACTCGTGCAGAGCTTCCCGTTCGAACGGAATCATGGTAACCCAGATCTGCCGTTCCAGCAGGCCACGAACTACGAAATGGGCGTGCAGGCCGAGATCTATCCGGGTTACCATTTAGATGTTACGGGTTACTTCCGCGACGTGGATCAACTGCCTGATCGTTGGGTTACATCGCCAGAAGCTAACTTCATCGGTGGATCACAGCGTGAGCTGTCTATACTGTTGCCGACAAATGCACAGGATAGCCGTGGCTTTGAACTGTCATTCCGTCGTGCAATGATGAATCGGTTCTCGATTCGCGCTAACTACACGATTTCGTTCGTTACCGATTTAGCGGTACCACTCGGTGTGCGTGAGACGCTGGTAAACGAAGCACAGATGCGTCAAGGTACTCCGAAACCATCGACGTACAAACGTCGGATCACAGATTATGACCGTCGTCACCGTATCGTGACGAACCTGCTGGTCGAACTGCCCGTTGGTATTACGGCTAATTTCCTGACCAAAGCGCAGTCCGGTAATCAGTACCGGTCGAAGAACGAAACGACTGCTGACCCACTGGGTCTGCTGGGTACAAGCCGTCTGTCTCCTTGGACATGGACGACCGACGTATATGCCCAGAAAGTCGTGAATCTGGGTGGCACACGTCTCGGCGTGTTCACGCAGATAAACAACCTGTTCGATCGGACGAATATCTACCGAATCGGTAGCTCACCTGCTGCTGAACGTTGGATACGTCGTGGCGATCCGGTAGGTTTTACCGGTGGTCCATTAGGTGGTATCGGTACACAGGGAAATAACCCCAGAGACATCTGGGTCGGTTTCAACTTGTCCTGGTAGTTTAGTACTCAATACTGTGGCGGGTACATGGTGTACACGCCACAGTGTGATCCAACGTTTGTTGGATGTAGAGGTCAACGAAGACCTTAACCTCTACAGTAATAAGGAGGATCATTTTGAAGAATTGGCGTCGATCAGTAGTAGTGGGCGCACTTGTAACCGCACTTGTGGGTACCCTTGGGTTTACAGCTTACCTCAAGGCCCAGTCCCGCGATGCGGATAAGGAAGCCTATCTACGGTCGCAGAATTGGAACACGGCAACCAAGCGTAATTCGGGTGCCTCAAATGTTCCGACTGAACTTGCAGTTGGCCAACGGCAATCCTCGTTCCTGGGTGGCCAGTACTACATGGCTATCATGAACTCGGAATTGACCGATACCTACACATCGAGAGGTTGGCGCGGTGCCGGGCGTTCCATGAGTCCCGGTATGGCAATGCCATCCTTTTCGGTGCCCGCCGGCGGATATGACTCCCCTCTGTGGGCGTCTGCCTGCGGTATCACGGCTTACCTGCCGGGGTCTTCGATTGTTGGTGGTAATAACGGGGAAGGTTCCTTCGTCGGAACCAACAACATCTACCGTAACCCGCCTCAGCTCGAAATCGAGACTCCGACCGGTTTCTGGTCGGATCAGGGCGGTATCGGAAGCCCCGGCCTGGCCGGAGGAACCACCGGTCCCGGCGGTTACCGTGAACCATTCATTACGGAAAATGTGTATTACAACAACGTGGGCGTAAATATTAAACGCCAGTCCTATAGCTTCAGTTATGGCTACGGACACACGAATGATTTCGTCCTGATGCGTCATGTGCTGACGACCACGGGCGATGTGGATGCCAACATCGACGGTACCCTGGAAGAAACAGGTGCCCCCACTCGGAATTTCTTCTTATTGTTCAATTACGACTTTGATATTCCGACCGGTCTGGATCCAAACTCCAACAATATCAACGAAAACCGCGGTGGCGATGATAAGACGCCTACCGGGTTTTTCACTGATATAATGCCGCGCGCGGTGCCGTCCGACCTGAGAGCTTCAGGCCGCCTGGCTGATCCGTACGGCCCCAATGTCTACAGCGGCATCTCCATGATGTTCGATGAAGACAACCCGGGACAAAGCGGTGTTGACGATTATATCTGGTCAGGGATCCGATTGAACTTCAACCCTCTGCATTTGGGTGAAGCTTCTTTGATGGTCCTTGATGGAAATGGAACCGGCGCCGGTGATATGACAGCTGCTGCTACCCGCACGATTTGGGGTGGACCGTCCGTCGGGTTGTTCCACTCACATAGCTGGTGGCATGAGGATTTGCGTACCGTGTTTCACACCTATGCCATGTCCGGTTCGGCTTATTTACAGTCATATCCCGGAGATCCGGCTGTTGGCACAGGTGCCGCTCAGCCGATCGATTACGCTCCGAATAGTGACTTCTTCACCGGTGGTGCGGACCTCGGTCCGACGACCGATATCAGTACCTGGACACCCAAGGCTGAAGTCGCTACTACAACCCCGTACTGGGAAGATCCAAGAAACTTGGAAACCAGAAACGTGAATCCCAGCGGTCAGACCGTGAGTGAAGCCGTTTCAGCACTCGGTAAGGTTCCGGGACAGTACGACAACCTGAGCCTGTTCGATCTGGAAGGCCCCACTAAAGCTTTCGCTCCGAATCCTTACAACGGGTCCGATCGGAAGGAAATCACCTCGACAACGGGATGTGATCGTAATTCACTTTCCTGGGGTGCATATGATTTGGCAGTCGGTCAGAGTATGACCATCTGGCAGGTTGATCTCGTCGGCGCCGGCAATGATGGTGCCTATGACACGTATCTTCGTGCTATGGATGTCTGGATGCAGCGTAAGTACAACGCCGCAAACGACACGTACTATTGGGATGGTTCCAATGACCGTATAATTCCGGATTTCGATGGCGATGGAAACATCGTTGGTACCACGACCGTCAACCTTGGCCGTACCAGCACAAGCGGCGCATTGTTCCATCCGCCGCCGCCGCCGACCCTGTCCGTCTTCCCGACGACTACAGGAACGGTGATGCTGGCGTGGGCGAATAATGCGGAAGAAGCGATCGACCCGGGTACCGGCGCGGTGGATTTCAGCAAGTACCGTGTCTACCGTTCCTCCGGTTTCATCGATCAGTTCCCAACCGCGACGGTTGCACACCCGACCGGATTTAATAGCACCATCATTCCCCCCAATATGGGTTTGAGTGATGCTGCCACGGCGATTACAGACGTAACGGATCCGACAGCTGCTGCCGTAGAGCAGTCCCATCCGCACGCTCGCTTCATACAGGAAGGAAACGTGATCGGTGCGGATTTCAACATCGGCCGCGTTTTCGACTTTGTTACAAGTGACGTGAACAAATTCGCCGCACCGGGATTTGCTGGACCATACGTGCAAGTCGCTGAATTCGGTGGTGGCGGTGGCGATCAGACGAATGTCTTCTCTCCGCCGGCAGAAGTGATTGTTCCGAATCCAATTGTCGCGGCAGATCGCTTCGCTGGATTCACAGATGATACGATCACGACGGTACCGAGTTCCTCGCAGATCGTGGCGACTAATACGACCAATTTGGCAACCACCGCCAAGGCGGTTACTTTCCCTAGCCGATATGACGCTACGGTTTACTCGAACATCGACAATATCGCTACCGATTCTCGATTAGTCGGTGACCAAGGGTATATGTGGGAAGATACTTCCGTGCTGATTGGTTTCAACTACTGGTACTATGTAGCAGCGGTTGATAACGAAAGTGCCCAACAGCTCGATTTCGACAGTATCCTTCAGGATCCGACCGGTTCAACACGTACACAGAATTCGCGTACGATCGCTGGGCTGGAAAGTTTCTACACGATGAACAGCAATGGAACTGATGGTCGCTGGCATGGTACGTTCCCGTTCCGTGGCAAGACTGTCGGACCCGAAGTACCGGGCCAGGAAGTTGTTCCGACGACGGTCGTACGCAACAACGTGCCGCCTAGCGCTAATAATTTCCTGGATATGATCACGGTCGCACCGAACCCCTTCGTCTTCCAGGCGCTATGGGATCTCGCTGTACCGGGTCAGCAGTCCGTTAAGTTCTTCAATATGCCGGTCCCGAGTCGCGTAACTATATTCGACTCAGCTGGTTTGATGGTCCGTCAGTTCAACGTCCCGGATGCAAGTGAAACCCAGACTACGGGTGGCACGACCAACTGGAATCTGAAAAACAGCAGTAATGTTCCGGTATCCGGTGGTCTTTACATCTGCGTCGTTGAAGCAGAACTACCCGCAGGGAGCGGCAACACGTTCTCGAAGACGTTGAAACTATACGTCCGGCGGTAAATCCGGTTTGTCTGTCGTGCGTCCTGATTAAGGGCGCACGACAGCAACATCGTTTCAGGAGGTTGTAATGAAATTGTTTACCCGATGGAGCGTGATTGCCGCATTAATGGTAACCCTGGTTGCCCCGGCACACGCCGTCGAGAAACGCGGAACCGCTGCAGCGAAGTTTCTGACACTGGATTCCAGTGCTCGGATGGCGGGCCTTGCATCGTCCGCATCATCATTCACCGATTTAGGCGCCTTCTCCGCATTGATCAATCAGGCGGCGATGGTGTTTATCCCCGGTAAAGGCGCTGTAGGTTTTAGCTATTCGAAGTATTTCGCTGAAATGACACTTGTCAGCGGTGCTGTTGTCTGGAATCTAGGAGACAACGGTGCGGTAGGTTTCGGATACCATTCGCTTTTATCCGGTGATATTCCTTTCACCACCTCGACAGCGCCGACGTCAGTACTTCGGACGGCAGCCGGTCTCGGTAACTACAGTGTTACTGGTCTGGCCATCGGTCCGAGCTATGCACGTCGGTTGACGGATGCCTTCTCAGTTGGGGGATCCGTCAAGTACGTGTCCGAAGGTACAAGTGGTGCCACCGGCATTGACGAAACGATCACAACGATCGCTTTTGATGCCGGTACCATTTATACCACGGACTGGCATAAATTCCGTATCGGCGCAAGTTTCCAAAATTTCGGTCCCGATATGCAGTTCATAACGGACTCGAATATCAAACAGACACTGCCTACGACTTTCCGTATTGGCTTCGCTGGCGAACCCGCCACGCTGCCGATGGGAAGCGTAATGGTCAGTGCAGAAATCTGGAAACTGCGGGAGTTCGACAGTGTGTTGAACTTCGGTGTCGAATATTGGGTTAACGAATATGTTGCTGGCCGTGTTGGCTGGAAAGCCGGTTACAGTGGAGCAGAAGATGAGGGTATCTCCGCTGGTGCTGGCTTTAAATTCGATCAAGGTAACTTAGGGATTGCAGTAGATTATGCATTCACTCAGTTTACCCTGCTTGATAACATTCATCGCGTCTCAGTCGGTATCGGCTTCTAAATAGAGATCGATTCAGACAGGCGAATGAAATGCAGCAACAATCGTTAATAGTGTAACGAGAGAGAATCTCTCCGGCAAAACCGGGGGGATTCTCTCTCTGTTTATAGGGAAAACTACTTACTTATAGATAAATGTTTAGGCCTATCTTGGTACGTCACGTAGGAACCTTAGATGACAAAAACTGCAGCACTTAAATGGAAGATTTATATACTGGCCACTGTTTTGGTTTGCGCGGAGAATGTTTTCGCCCTCGAAGTGGACGGTATCGTTACAGATGGTAAACACCCCGTACCAGGTGCACGGGTACGTGTTCATGGACAAAATGAATTCACAGTCACGGATAATGAAGGTAGGTTTCACTTATCATCGCGGGTAGAGGCACTTGGCGACGTGGTGATAACCGCGGGTAAAGTGGGATGGATAAACGGCGGTGTCAAGGTTACCGGTAAAACGTCTTTCACCACTATCGTGCTTCAAAAGATACCAGAAGGCGATGATCCCGATTACGACTTCATTACGCCCCATAAATCGCTCGTTGACCTACGAGACGACCCTGACCGTTTGGGCGCCCTAAGGGTAAAATCCCACGCAAAGTTCAAAGAGAGTTGTAATCTTTGCCATTTTGAACCCACCTGTTACCTGTGCCACCGGGACCTGTATGATCAATGGAGTCAATCTCATCATGCGCAGGCAGTGACAAATCCCTGGCTGCAGGACATGTACAACGGCACGGACGCAATGGGAAATGAGAATGTTGGCCCGGGTTACCGAATCGATTTTCCGAATGAAGAAGGCGAGTGCGCCGATTGTCATGCGCCCACCGCCGCATTGAGGGCACCGGGTAAAACGGATTTAAAAGTTGTATATAACAGGGGCGTTATAGCCTATCCCATAGAGATCGGCTACAAATCTTTCGAACAGAAAGAACTTGAACGTCAGGCAGGCAGTGTAGACGCAGATGGGATTCATTGTGATTTCTGCCACAAAATCCAGTCTGTCGAAGTAAACGAAAAAGCCGGCGTTAACGGCTCTATAAAGATGCATCGTGTAAAACTTGTAGACGAAGAACGCGAAGCAGAAGGGCTTTTACCCCAGATGTTCGTCTACGGTCCTTACGATGACGTGATTAACTTTTCCCCCGTCTCACGTTCGGCCATCAGCTCCCCCATGGTCGCAAGTTACAATCCGATTTATACCCAAAGTGAGTACTGTTCTACCTGTCATCAACATCAGAACGAGCATGGAATGCCATTTATGGATACCTACCGCGAGTGGGAAGCCAGTGTTTATAACGCCGCTGAAATAGAGTGCCAAACCTGCCATATGAAGCCAGACCTGGGACATGGAGAGGGTACCTTCGTAAATGGCGATGCTGAAAAGTTCTGGACACCGGTTGAAGCACGCGATCAAGCAACCGTCAAACGGCATGATTTCTTAGGTGGTGCGGAGGAAATGGTTCGTAATGCTGCCACTCTGAGTATAGCCGCGACGGCGGATACCTCCCAGATAGTGGTAAAAGTATATGTGAAGAACGCCAGTGCCGGACATCACCTGCCTTCCGGTATTACCATCCGAAACATGTTGCTGCTCGTGACAGCGGTCAACGCGCAAGGTGATGAACTGATTTATAACGGAACCGAACGTGTACCTGTTTATGGAGGTGTCGGAGCCGTTGAAGATGGAAATTACGCAGGCCTACCGGGACGGGGATTTGCGCTTGTGTTCGGTGATGACGAAGGGCGGGAACAGGTAATGGACTGGCAGGCAACTCGAATTGTTTCCGATACCCGGATTCGGGCTAAGGATACCGATGTGTCTGAATATACCTTTGACCGACCATCGGGTTCCGGAAAAGTAGAGGTCCATACACGGCTGATATACAGACGTGCATTTAAACCTCTGGCAGACCAGAAGAAATGGGAACTAATGGATTTGGCAGTGGCAGAGGATATCACCGTGATCGATCCCGAAAAACGGTTGAGCAGATCGGAAAATACAAAGGAGCTCAGCGTCGGAAATCTGTTAAGGAACTTCCTGGCCGGTATTTTATAATCAAAGAATACGGGAGAGAAATGGCTAGCACGGTAGCGCCCCACGGTAGGACCCAAAGAGTTTAATACATGCGATATTTCATATTATTGTGTTTGGTAATAGGGCTATCCCTTACAGACGATACGGGGATATTTATGTCCGCCCGGATTTTGAGCCAGGAAAATCCGGAAATGACGCTGAATCCGGAAGATGAGGAACGGCTTCTGCGGGATGTATTTTATTTCAGGCAATTGATCGACGAGAATCCGACCAATCCGGATCATTATTTTAATCTCGGGCTTGCGGCGTTAAACTTAGGTAAACTGGGAACCGCCGGTGCTGCGTTTGAGGTAGTGATATCCCACAGGGAAACAGATAGCGAAGCCCAGTATAACCTCGGCATTATTTATGCCCGGCAACAGAAGTACGATCAGGCGGCAGAGGCGTTTGAGGCCTGCATACGCCTCAAACCATCCGAGGCAAAGGCGCACTATAACCTCGGATTGACGTATCGCCACCAGAGCCGTTTTGTAGAGTCGGTTAAGGCTTTTGCAAAAGCTGTGGAGCTTGAAGCCGGTAATCCGATATTCCATTTCACCCGTGGAGGGGTAGAAGCCGTTCTGGGTGCTTATGATCAGGCAATAGCTTCTTATTCTAATGCTTTAGCATTAAATTCTGGGTATCTTCAGGCGGAGTTCGCCAAAGGTGAGGTGCTGTTGAAGATCCAAAGATTTGAGGAGGCAAAAACTTCATTCCAGAGGGTTCTCCAGCTGGACCCGCGTTCGGCCGACGCCCAATATCAACTGGGCGTGATCGCATTGACCGAGGGAAACATCGGTGAAGCCATCAACGCATATAGAGCTGCGCTTCTAGTAAATCGATACCATCCAGGAGCGTTATCTGGCCTAGGCCTCGCGCTGGCACGAAGCGGTGAGACCGAGGAGTCTATCGAAACCTATGAACTGGCAGTGAAAATGGCCCCAGATGCCCCGGAGCAACATTATAGCCTTGGGATGGCTTACCTGCAAAGGCAGCAGTATGACTCGGCAGAAGTCTCTCTAAAGAAGGCAATCCAGCTGGATCCGGCCTATGCAGAGGCTTATTATGCGCTTGCAAATACGTACACCGCTATGGGCAGGAAAAATGAGGCCGCGCAGCAGAGCGGTATATTTACCAAACTGAGCGCCATACAGAAAGAAGTCGATCAGGCGGCTGATATGGTGCGCCGGTACCCGGACCGAGCGGAAGCCCACTTTGGACTGGCGACGGCCAATGCAAAATTTGGGAAATACGCGGAGGCGGTAAACGAATTTAAAATCGCGACTGAATTATCCCCTCGATATGCAGAAGCGTACAATAATCTTGGGGTCGTCCTGGTGGAACTTCGCCGATTCGAAGATGCGAGGGCCGCCTATCGCAAGGCGATCGACCTGGAACCAAAGTTCGTAGACGCGTACACGAATCTTGCCTGGTTGTTCGCAGAGTACGGCGAAGACCTGGACCGGGCCCTCGAACTTGCTGATGAAGCGGTGCGCCTTTCGCAAGACGTAGTGACCTATGAAACGCTCGCCATGGTGTTTAACGCCCGTGAAGAATATAAAAAATCTGATCAGGCTATGCAGCGGGCGCTTCAGCTGGGCCAGGACAATCCGTTTCTGAAACAGCGATGGGAATTAATGAAGGAAAAAAGGGAAAACTAGAATGTTGAAAATGTTACACTCAAAGAAATTTCAGATTGCTCCAACACTAGCATGCTTGATCATACCCTCTCTGATTGTGATGGGATGTTCAGAAACCAGTGATGACGGGATGTGGCGGGGACGGATCGAAGTGGAAGAGGGCGTCCAGAGAATCCATAACGATTGGCCGATAATGCATCATCCCGATAGCCTGATGCATGTCGAATTTGCACAGGATCTTGTGATAGAAGGCCTTGCAAATGACACGGACCGCAGTTTCCCGAATCCATACGGCGTCACCACGGGCACTCAAGGCGAGATCTACATAGCCGATGCCGTGAATAGTCGTATCCTGAAGTTTGATGAGGGTGGCACGTTTGTGGAATCGGTAGGATCAAAGGGCCACGCCCCCCTGCAGTTTCAGGAACCTGTCGATATGGCCATCGATAAAGAGGGACGGCTGTATGTGCTGGATTTTCAGATTCAGCGTATCACCGTGTTCACCCCTGACCTCGAATTACACGATATATTCCAGGTTCACGTCAAACAGCCGCGCCGCATACGTGTAGATGCAGAGGGAAATATTCTGGTATTCGCGATCACACAACATGACCTTATCTATAAATATGAGCCTAATGGCAATTTTTTAGAGTCTTTCTACGATCCGCTGGAGTCGGTCCGGATCGTGGGTAACGTCGAACAACTCATCGCCTATTCCGACGCTGGCATGGTGACAACAGACGACGGATATGTGTTCGTATCCGCACGACACCCCTACCGTATACGAAAATACGATCGTGTGTCAGGACTTGCTCTGGAATTCAATCGTGCCACACCGTTTGAACTGTCTATGTTTGATATTGCGTTGGCTACAGAAGATGGTGTGGCGCCGGTGGGGCAATCCGGTGCGCTTGCGGTGTTGCCGGACGGAAGAGTTTTGAATATGCTTCAGTATCAGGAATACACGTTGGACGGTGTTAGCAACCAGGGGTTGCCCCAGCTCAAACTTGCTAGTTTAGACAGGTGGATCGATGTATTCACGGCGGAAGGCAAATGGCAGATGACCACTAAAATCCAGCTACCCGGCTTCCCGGTTCATACGGACCCGCAGGGCAGGGTGTACTTCAGCACCCTCAATCCGCCGCGTGTCATTCGATACACGCCAGAATTTCCTGAGGGGGTAAATTAATGAGTCGCTGGTTCCCTATGTTCGGTGTGATTTCCCTGTTGCTGGCGTGCCAGTCGTCGCCCCCTGAGGACCTGCCGGCGATAGGAGGTGCGTTTGTGGGATATTCGTATTCAGAAACGCCCGTGGTCCAAGAAGAGATCGACGTGGGCTACGGCTACACGTTGAAATTCCGGGCTTATGACCTTGGTGAAGATGCCCGTTTTGTGATTTATGCAGAAAAGCAGCAGGCGGGCGGGTATTACAACGGGATAGTACGTCTCGGGATTCAGGATCCAGACGGCAATGCGTTCACCATTTACAGAAATCATGACGCTGAAGTCGTTGATCGGCCAATCCTCTGGAAAGTCCGAACCGCAGGTATGCACAACGTCACCGTCACGTTGATGATATTCGACTCGATTGAAAAGCAGATGGAGTTCGAAGTTCCGTTAGTACGGCAACCGGTTTCTCTGGCATTGATCGGTGGTGTCGCCGCTTTCCTCATCATCGTGGTTGGCATTATAGGATACTCTCTGAAAAAACGACAAAGCAGTGCGTAAGATGCCCCCCTATACCTCTCTTTCCATCACAATAATATCTGTGCTCCTCGCCTGCGGTCAACCGCATCAGGATTCCCACGATTCCTCTCCAGCCTTATCTGAAGTGACATTCGAAGACATCGCCGTGTCCTCCGGACTTGATTTCCGGCACGTCAACGGGAAGTCCGGCCGTTACTATTTTATTGAGACGGTGGCCTCCGGAGGCGGATTCATTGACTACGACTCAGACGGGGATCTGGATGTGTATCTGTTGAACGGCTCCGAAATACCTGGCTTCGAACCCGAATCACCGCTCTCGAGCGCTTTATACAGGAACGACGGTAATTACCGTTTTACTAATGTGACGGTGGGTGCTGGAGTTGGTAACGAAGGCAATTATGGTATGGGGCTGGCGACTGGCGATTACGATAACGACGGTGACGACGACCTCTTCGTGACCAATTTCGGCGCTAACGTCCTGTATCGGAACGACGGTTCGGGGAGGTTTGTCGATGTGACGGCGGCGGCCCGCCTGTCGGTTCCGTACACGCCATATTTTTCTACTAGTGCGGCATTCTTTGACTATGATCGGGATGGGGATCTGGACCTCTATGTGTGTGGATATGTAGATTTCACGTTCGATACTAACAGACGTTGTGTGCGCGATGGCATCCAATCTTACTGTGATCCGGATGTTTACAACGGTGTGCCCGATCTCATCTACCGGAATAACGGGGACGGTACGTTTATGGATGTGTCGATTGAAGCGGGTGTGTCTACCTCTCTCGGTAAGGGGCTCGGTGTCGTTTGCGGAGATTATGACGAGGACGGCTGGCCTGACGTGTTTGTTGCGAACGACCGGGTGCCGAATTTCCTTTACCGGAACAATCACGACGGTACTTTTACCGATGTGGCGTTACTTTCCGGTGTCGCCTATGGAGAAGATGGGAATGCACGGGCCGGTATGGGCGCGGATTTCGGGGATTATGACAACAACGGTACTATGGATCTGTATGTGACCAACTTTTCACTCGAACCCAATTCTCTTTTCCGGAATAACGGTAACGACACCTTTACAGAAACGACCTTCCCCGCCGGCGTCGGGAATCAGACGCTGATGTTCCTGGCGTTTGGCACTGCTTTCTTCGATTATGACAACGACGGCTGGCTGGATCTATTTGCTGCCAACGGGCATGTGATCGACAACATTGAACAGTTCGATCAGGGGATTACCTATACCGAGACGAATCAGCTTTTCAAAAACGACAGGGGTAGATTTACCGAGGTCAGTGATCGTTCAGGTGCCGCGTTTTCTGTCAGCCGCGTGCATCGGTCTGCGGCATTCGGTGATGTTGACAATGACGGAGATCTAGATGTGCTGGTGACGAGCGTCAATGATGTGCCGGAATTACTCAGGAATGAGGGGACAGAGGAAGGAAATAGCCTGATAATAAAAACCGTCGGTACACAGAGTAACCGCAACGGAATCGGCGCACGAATAACGGTAACGGCGGGTGATCTGAAGCTGGTAAGGGAGGTCAAGAGTGCGTACAGTTATTTGGCGTCCAATGACCTGCGCGTCCACTTTGGCCTGGGGGCGAACACCCGGGCCGATACCATAGAAATTCGTTGGCCAAGCGGAACCGTCGGAACGATCGCAGACGTCGAATCGGGCCAACTGGTGACGGTGACAGAGGGACAAGGGGTGACATACCGGAGTCTCGGACAGTAGCGTCCTCGGGACGATCCCCGCCCGATAACTTTAACCGTTCTTGCGCTGAGTATCCACCCACAGTTTGCGTTTGACGAAGTCGACTTCTTCTGCGTTAAAGAAACGTGCGGCTACAAGCAGTACGGGATACAAAAGTAAAAGATAGCCCTTGTAAATCCACGAAGCATCAATTTCTGGCACAAACCTCAACGTGAAGATTCCACCTGCAATCAGAACAATTTTGATGAGCCGCGACCATTCGTACGGGATGGGATAGTAGCGCGTCGTCAGAAGATATAAGCCAATAACCATGACCGCATATCCCAGGATTGAGGCGACGGCTGCTCCCTGCATGTCCATAGCTGGGATCAGTATCAGATTGGCTCCCACACATGTGAGAGCGGCTGCACCGGTGACGATCGGCAGGTATATGGTTTTCTTTTCGATATAAACACCGGCCACAAGGTTGACGTACACCCCGTAGAGAATGTAGGCACCCAGAAAAAAAGGCACCAGGTCGGTCCCTGCCCAAAAGGCGCTGCCGAAGAATGTATGGCTTCCTATCTGCAGTCTAACCAGATCATCTATATACAATGAAATCCCAAGGAAAACGCCGCCGGTGATCAACAGAAAATAGGTCAGCACTCTGGAGAAAATGGTCTTGGCATCTTCCTGCTCAGAGGTCTCCAAAAAGAACGGCTGCCATGCCAGACGAAAGACATTGACGAACAGCAGCATCCCAACACCAAGCTTCCGGGCAGCGCTGTAAACACCTACGGAATCGACACCCATCATGCGTTCGATCATGAACCGGTCGGTCATCTCTATGATGATGACCGCGCCTGCAGCCGGAAGATAGGGCAGGGCAAACTTTAAGAGTTCTTTCATCCGCTGCCGGGACCAGCCCGCCGCCAGATGGCGGGCGGTGAGTATGCTCAAAACCAGACAAGCAATACCGGAACCTGCGATGTTACTGATCAGAATGCCTTTAACTCCCATGCCCAGGTACACCACCAGCCAGATGTTTCCTACCAGTTCGAGCATTACTTTGGCCAATTTCAGTGTGGCGAACAGCATTGGTCGGCCCTCACCGCGCAATCGGGCAAACGGGATTATGTTGAGGGCGTCCAGGCCAAGGACTATCGCAGCAAGTTTTACGTAAATGCTGAATGATCCCGATTGGGAAATGATGGGACCGATCTGCGGCGCAAAAAAGAAAACGAGTCCCGTAAATCCGGCGGATGTAACAATGATCGTAAGGTAACCGGTGCTGAGCACCTGTGCCTTCCGGGATTTATCGATTAGGTAATACCGGAGAAACGCAGACTCCATGCCATAGGCGAACAGGACATTCATCAAGGCTATAAAGGCATAGATCAGGGTTGCGTTACCGTATTCGGCGGCGGTAAGAACATTGGTGTAGATGGGGACCAGTAGAAAAGCGACGGAACGACCGAGCACATCGCTGAGGCCGTAGAGCGCGGAATGACTGAGCAGGCGTTTCAGGCTATTGATCATGGATAGTCTTGGCTACTCATGTTGCGTCCAGTCCGGAGCGTATTCGTCGTTCGGTTTGGACGTGAATCGTTTAGTTACCGAGTCGTCAATCTGCACAGCATAAAAATCGCGAGCGGTTCTGTTAAAAACATTAACCCCAGGGCCCGAGAAGATGACCCGCTGTCCGTCAGGTGACCAGGTCAGAGGGCCCGGTTGGCCGATTCCTCCTTCGATAAAGGTGACCTGACGGGGAACCAGAGCAATACCCTCGGTAACGTACAGCTGAAAATTGGTGGTGTCATCAGGCGCGCCTATAAAAGCAATCCGCTGCCCATCGGGTGACCACCTGGGGAAATTTATACGATCCATACCTACATCGACGGTACTCAGTTGAAGACCGGGAAAGGACAGCAGGTTCAGGTCTGCACCGGGTCGGTCCGGCAATCCAGAGAGGAACGCAATTCGTGCACCGTCGGGTGACCAGTCGGGTACGAACCGATTGGGCAGCGCATCGGCCGCTCGGTGGCGAACCAGTGTCTGGACATCTAGAATAAACAGCTGCCGCCTGTCATTTCGAAAACCTCTGGTTGTGTTGATCAGCGCGATATGCTTGCCGTCGGGAGCCCACGAAAATTCCAGATCACCTTCCGGGTGGATCACCGTATCGAACAACCCCTGGACGTTTGTACCATCGTCGTTCACCACATACAATCGAAAGAATCCAGGGACTCCTTCCCGATCGGATAGGAACGCAATTTTGGTACCATCGGGCGACCACCTGGGTGCAAGGTCGTCCGTCGGGGAATCGAATAGACGATAAGAATTGTGGGGGTCGTTTGGCTGGATGACGAACAGCTGGGGAACGTAATTCACGAATTCGGTGTAAACGATTCGTCCCCGCAACCGGGTCGGCCCTACAGGTTCCTGACTACGTTCACATACCGAGCTTATAAGTAGGATGGGGATTAGGATGAGGGCTGAGGGGTTTTTATTGTTCATAGGATGTAATACGAAAAACACGGCGAATACGAATTGGATCGTTAGAATCTTTGCCACACTCGCCGTGAAGACCCTATTTCAGCCTCCATTCACCGTGGGTGCGTGAAGTAGGATCGTTTTTGTCGAATAACACCAGGCGGAGCAATTTCGTTTCCGGTCCGAGTATAGCCCGCCCGAAGGGATCTTGGTAAGGGAAACGGATATCTATCTGGCGGGACTTCCTGGCCATGGCTATACCGCCAGCGCCTACATTTCCGCGGGGAACCAGTGAGGATGGTTCCGGCGCTTCCATCTCGAAACTTTCGATGATGGCGTCCGGTTCGAACTGGTTACGCTCGTGATCTTCCACGAAGATCACCCATCTGTCCGGGTTGACGTAACTCTCATGTAAAAAGGTGGAAAGTATCAAACGGATCATAAACATCCGGCGGGGATTCTTCGATGCCAGATTATCCGTCTGCTTTGCCTCCGGGCCTGGGGCACCCATGATGAATCCGGATGCCGCGGTTTCCGCTGCTATCAGGACGGAATCATAAAGCGTGGCAGTGACCATCAATGGAAACCGTTCAGTGCCGGAGCTGTTGCCACCGGGGCCGAACACGAGGGTTCGGAGGTCTTTCAGATCATTGTAGCTCATGCCCTTAACATCTTCAGTAAGAGAAATATTGGCGATCGTTCTCACGCCCAGTCCAGTGAACGTATCACGCCGAGAGCGCGCCATCATGAATTCCAGCTCCTGGGGAGACCCCTTCAGGTCGGGCATCACGATGCGCTCGAATTTAGCCAGTTGTTCCACCGTTAATTCGGCGTGAATAAAAGTCGCAATCTGTTGAATATTCGCGGTCGCCCTTGTGCGTGCTTCCTCAACTTGGGGCATGTTGAGAACTTCCCGTTCATCGATGTGGCCTTGACTACGACCCAGATCCTGCCGCACCTGGCGCACCGTCCGGATGTAGGATTCCACCTCAGTTATGATTGCTCTGGCGTGACCGGAGATTACCGCCGTTTGCGCCGGGGTAAGGTCTAGGTAGTCGTGCAATGCTTCGAAATCCAGCAAAGAGGCGGTGTCATCACAGGCCGTGGATAGGAGATACAGCAGTGACAGACCGATCGCTGTTCGACGCCGGGAGGAAAGACGTATCATACCTATTTCCATGTTCGTGATGGGAAAAAAGCTGAAAGACACGGCCTATTGTACCGCGGTTGACGGGTGGTGTCAAGCGGTTTGCAGGGAATTGGCTTGCCGCGCTTGACCCTATAGGATATGTTAAAATGACAATAGAAAGAACTCCATTCATATTTCACGTTCATATCCCAAATAAGTTTCCAGATATGTCACACCGATCTGATGAAGCACTCCTGTTCGGGAGAAACCCTGTGATCGCGGCGTTGCGCGCCGATCGCAGCATCAACAAAATACTGATTGCTAAAGGCACTTCCGGGCAGGAAATCGATACCATCACGGGGCTGGCCCGGAAGAACGGGGTGGTCTATCAGTTTGTGGATCGCCGTCAGTTGGATACGTTGGTGCGGGGCAGTCACCAGGGAGTGGCGGCGTACGGATCGGAACGCGCTTATGTAGAAGTTGCCGACCTGCTATCGGCTGCAGAAACGCGTGGCGAACCACCGTTTCTGATGGTTCTGGACGGCATCCAGGATCCCCATAACCTGGGATCGATCATCCGGTCAGCGGACGCTACTGGTGCGCATGGTATCGTTATACCCCGTCGGAATGCGGCGGGGATTACGTCGGTTGTCGTCAAAGCATCTGCCGGAGCGGTGGATTACATGCCGGTTGCCCGAATACCGAATGTAAAGCAGGCACTGGAAGGGCTAAAATCTCAAGGAGTTTGGTGCATCGGCCTGGAAGCGGACGGTGAAAAATCGTTTACTCAGATGGATTATGCCGGACCTGTAGCCATCATCGTGGGCAGCGAGGGAAAAGGCATACGTCCACTGGTCAGGCGGACCTGTGATTCGGTCGTTCGCCTACCTATAGGCGGGCATACCGGGACGTTGAATGCATCGGTGGCCGCGGCGATCGTGATGTATGAGGTTTTCCGCCAGCGGCGAACTGCACAAAAGAGTTGACATATCAGCGTCGGCAACATACAGTTACATCTTCATTCGTACGTTAACATACAGACTGCAACCTGTTGAAATTTAAGTTGATGCACCAATTTGCGACCTGATTTGTCGCGACGCGGTGCCCTTTATTTAAGGAGATAGCTGAACGTATGTCGAGATACGTGTATTTCTTCGGTTCTGGTAATGCGGAGGGGAAGGCGGATATGCAGGAGTTGCTGGGTGGCAAAGGTGCCAACCTGGCGGAGATGACCAATCTGGGTATCCCGGTACCGGCTGGTTTTACGATCTCAACGGAAGTATGCACCGCATACTACGATAATGATTATCAATATCCCGAGAGTCTGGAAGATCAGGTGAGGCAAGCTCTTACGCAGGTTGAAGGAGTTATGGGTACCCGGTTTGGGGATCCGGATAATCCGCTGCTTTTGTCTGTGCGGTCCGGTGCACGGGCGTCCATGCCTGGTATGTTGGATACCATCCTGAATCTAGGTTTGAACGATACCACCGTTCAAGGACTGATCGCACAGTCCGGCAACGAACGTTTTGCTTACGACAGCTATCGTCGTTTCGTCCAGATGTACGGCGATGTGGTGCTGGGTCTCAAGCCTGAGAGCGCGGATGAGCACGATCCGTTTGAAGTGCTTCTGGATCGGAAAAAGCAGGCCCGCGGCGTTGAGCAGGATACAGATTTGACCGCCCTAGATCTCAAAGAGCTGGTAGCGGAGTTCAAAACAGAAATCAAGACAAAGACCGGCCACGATTTTCCGGAAAGCCCAGCGGAACAGCTCTGGGGCGCGGTCGGTGCCGTGTTCAGTTCTTGGAATAATGACCGCGCGATCGTGTACCGAAAGCTTAACAACATCCCTTACGAATGGGGCACCGCGGTAAACGTGCAGTCCATGGTTTTCGGCAATATGGGTGAAGACTGTGCTACCGGCGTGGCGTTTACACGTGATCCGTCGACCGGTGAGAAAGAATTTTACGGCGAATATCTAAAGAACGCCCAGGGAGAGGATGTTGTCGCAGGAATCCGTACCCCACAGTCGATCGTTCAATTAAAAGAAGAAATGCCTGAGGCATATGCTCAACTCGAGGATATCTATCAGAAATTGGAATCCCATTACCAGGATATGCAGGATGTGGAATTCACGATTCAGGGTGACCGCCTCTGGATGCTTCAGACCCGTGCCGGAAAGAGGACCGGCTTTGCCGCATTCCGGATCGCGGTGGACATGGTGGAAGAGGGATTGATAACCGAAGATGAAGCGATCCGGCGTGTTGAACCGGATCAGCTGAACCAGCTGCTGCGCCCGGTGTTCGATGTGGCGGAAAAGCAGAAAGCGCAGGAAGCAGGTCGTGTGCTGGCTACGGGCCTGAACGCCGGTCCCGGTGCCGCGTCCGGCAAAGTGGTATTCAATGCTGAAGATGCGGAGGCCTGGGCCGGTCGGGGGGACCGGGTGATTCTGGTTCGTGTGGAAACTTCCCCGGAAGATATCCGTGGCATGAGTGCGGCGGAGGGAATCCTTACTGCCCGTGGTGGTATGACCAGCCACGCGGCGCTTGTAGCCCGACAGATGGGTAAGATTTGTGTCGCCGGCTGTGGAGCGCTTCATATCGATTATGTGCAACGCCAGATGACGGTCAGCGGAAACACAATTAAAGAGGGCGATTACATCTCCATAGATGGTACGACCGGAGAGGTGATTGAAGGAGCAGTGCCAACCATACCGTCCGAGGTGCTTCAGGTCCTCTTACAGAAGACGTTGTCGCCTGATCAGTCGGAGCTTTACCACTGCTACGATCGGATGATGACATGGGCGGACAAATACCGTCGCCTGAAAATCCGCACCAATGCGGATCAGCCGGATCAGTCCGCCACGGCTCGGTCATTCGGGGCAGAGGGTATCGGCCTGTGCCGCACGGAGCACATGTTCTTCGAGGAAGACCGTATTGAATCCGTCAGGGAGATGATCCTGGCCGACGACGAAGCCGGCCGCCGAGCTGCACTGGCCAAACTGTTGCCTGTGCAGCGGGAAGACTTCCGCCGCATCTTCGAGGTGATGGACGGCTATCCGGTGACCATCCGTACACTGGATCCGCCGTTGCATGAATTCCTGCCCCATGAGGATGAAGCGATCGTGGATCTGGCCGGTGTCATGAACGTTGAGGCGGATAAGCTGCGGCAGAAAGTGGAAGATCTGAAAGAAGCAAATCCCATGCTCGGCCTTCGGGGATGCAGACTGGGTATCGTGTATCCCGAGATCACGGAGATGCAGGCGCGTGCCATCTTTGAAGCCGCCGTTGATTGCGAGAAAAACGGTTTTAAGGCTATTCCGGAGATTATGATTCCGTTGGTGGGCCATGTTAATGAATTGCGGCTTCAGGAACAGATCGTCCGCGATACCGCCCAGGCGGTCATGAGTGAGACAGGTGTTACGGTCGAATACGATGTAGGCACCATGATCGAATTGCCCCGTGCCGCGTTGACAGCCGACGAAATCGCAGAGTCGGCCGAGTTCTTTTCGTTCGGTACAAATGATCTGACACAGACCACATTCGGTCTGTCGCGTGACGACGCTAAGTTTCTGCCGGATTATCTCTCGAAGGAGATCTGGGCGCACGATCCCTTTGTGAGCATCGATTGTAGCGGTGTTGGTGAGCTCGTGAAGATCGGTGTGGAAAAGGGCCGCAGCACCCGTGCCGATTTGAAGGTGGGCATCTGCGGTGAACACGGCGGTGATCCGGATTCGGTGGAGTTTTGCCATCGGACGGGTCTGAATTACGTGAGTTGTTCGCCGTACCGCGTTCCGATCGCCAGGCTTGCGGCAGCAAGGGCAGCGCTGGTCCAAGAGTAACAGTTGGGAGTTTTATACAGTTGGGACCATACTTCCGTCCGGTTTCCGAACTCGGCCCTTCTGCCCTCAAACAGTTTTCCAGGTTCATTTCTGCGGCTGGTGTTTCATTAGCCGTCTTATGTGGTATCCGTTTTCTCTCCATTCTACTAAGGAGGAAGATCATGACCCGAACCGTTGTTACCGGCATAAGATCGTTGATGAGGTTTGTACTGGCGGTTTCCGTACTGTTCGTCACCCCGGCGTTGGGACAGGGGGCGTCACGGATCATCGCAGTCGGGGACGTTCATGGCGATGTGGATGCGTTGGCTTCTATCCTGAAGGAAACCGGTATTGTCGATGAAACCCGGCACTGGTGCGGCGGCGACGCGACGCTGGTCCAGGTGGGTGATTTGCTGGATCGGGGGCTGAAAGATGCTGATGTACTGGAACTGTATATGGCCCTGGAAGAAGAGGCCGCTGCTGCGGGCGGAAAGGTGATTGTACTGCTGGGCAACCATGAAATAATGAATTTGATGGGCGACCTGCGTTACGTCACCAACTATTCACCATTTACGGGTGTCGATGCGGATGAGCGTCGTCAGGCTTCCTACCAGGCGTACACGGAATGGAAGACGCAGCGGGCCGAAGCGTACGGGAAACCGGCGCCTTCTTTTACGGCCGAAGACGAAAAGGAATGGATGCAGGGCCACTACCGTGGCTATGTGGAGCGGGAAGAAGCTTTTGCACCGGACGGGAAGTACGGCGCATGGCTGCGGACCCGCAAGGCAATCGCCCGGGTGGGTGACTATATATTTCTCCACGGGGGCATCTCACCCGCCATGTCCAAGCATAGCATCGAAGAGCTGAATCAAAAGGTGGCCGGTGATATCGCCCGGTTTGACGACATCAAGAAAAAGCTGTTGGACAGCGGCGTCTTCATGCGGGCTTTGACGCTTGACGAAATGGTGGCTGCAGCCGGCGAAGAACGCACAGCCCTGCACGGAACTTCAAATCTGACCGATGAAGAAAAAGTGCGTCTGGAAGCGGTAAAGGCATTGCAGGGGCATCAGCAGTGGATGAGCTGGCATCCGGATGGTCCGCTCTGGTTCCGAGGATACGATGAATGGAAGGATGCCACCGGCTCCAAGCACATCGAAACGCTGCGTAAGGCGTACGGTAAAAACGTTCGGTTCGTGGTCGGTCATTCGGTGATGAAGAACAAGAAAATCCATAATCGTTTCGACAACGCCGTGTTCCTGGTCGACACCGGAATGTCCGCCATGTATTACCGTGGGAAACCGTCCGCTCTGGAAATCGTTGACGGCGGTGTCGCAGCGGTGTACCGGAAGTCCAGGGACACGTTTATAAAACCTACCGCCAAGGAACCCCAGGGAGCTGATCAGGCCAGCACCGCATCCACGATGGCGAACCCACGCATTTGGTGGGGCGCGAATGGCCAGCCGCTGCCGTTCACCACAGATGCGGAAGTGATGGAATTTATGCGGACGGCGGAAGTGAAATCCATGAAAGACATCGGAGAAGGGGTTACCAAACCTAAGAGGCTGTTGCTCGAAAAAGACGGTATCCAGATGCATGCCATTTTCCGCGACGTGAGCAAAGTTTATCAGGGTGGGGATATCGGTCTCCAGCAAGCCCGCGACGATAATATCTTTGAGTGCGCGGCTTATGCGCTGAGCGGCATCCTGGGCATCAACAATATTCCGCCCGTGGTGATCCGAAAGGTGAAAGGAAAAACCGGAACTGCCCAGATCTGGGTCGAGCATGCTATGACCGAAGGGGACCGTCGTAAAAATAAAATCGCCCCGTTTGATCTGGTCCGGTGGGCGCAGGACTGGCAGATGGTCGAGATGTTCGACAATTTGATTTATAACGTCGACCGTAACAGCGGCAACATCATCATCGATCAGACGTTCAGTGTCTGGATGATCGACCACACCCGCGCGTTTCGAGAGTATTCCGATCTGCGGGAATCGCCTGAAAAATACCTAAAGCAGGTGGAGCGTGGCGTTTGGAATCGGCTCCTTACGTTAGACGACGAAGAGATCGAAAAGGCGCTTGACCCCTTCCTCCAGGGGTATGAAATAGAAGGTCTTCTCAAGCGGCGTCAGAAGCTGGTGGCGTTTATTCAGGGACTTATCGAAAAAAACGGTGAAGACGCCGTTTTGTTTTCGTGGTAGGCCTCTGCTTCCAATGTAATTAAATTCACAGGGACGTACGATCCACCGTGCGTCCCTCTGATTATCTCTATGATTCGGTTACTCGAACGCATTCTCCATCTCCAGAAGGGTGACCTCAACCGAGGCTATCCGCTCGTTCTGTACTCATTCCTGATCATTACCTGTCTGACGATGAGCAAGGTTGCGCGGGATGTGCTTTTTCTGGATAATTTCGCAGCGATCCTCCTTCCATATGCAGACCTAACCATAACAGTATTTGTGATCCTTGCAATGGCGATGTATTTCCGGATCGCAAGCCTCCCCGGCATTAATCTGTTCACACTGGTTATCGGAAGCCTGTGGCTGTACGTGGCGGTGATGGTAGGATTCTGGTGGCTCGTCCACTACCATCAGAATGTCTGGCTGTTTCCGGCTTTTTACGTATGGATCGGTATCTTCGGGGTACTGGCTACGAGTCAGGTATGGATAATCGCCAGTGAGATATTCACTACTCGTGAGGCCAAGCGGATCTACGGGATTCTCGGTAGCGGCGCTATAGGAGGTGCCATGACCGGAGGGTTTTCCTCCCGGGGCGCGGCTGAGCTGTTCGGCACCGAGAGTCTCCTCCTAATCGCGGCTTTCATGCTAACCGTATGCAGCCTCCTGGTCTGGCGGCTCTCTAAAATCCATGTGCCGTATAGTGAGAGCGTGGAAGCTTCGGGGGACGACACCCGTTCAATAATACCGAAAAACATGACAGAGAACATCCGGACTATATGGGATTCCACCTATCTGCTCGCGGTTGCCGGCGTTATATGCCTGGCCGCGGTCGTCACCTCGATTATCGGTTGGCAGTTCAAGGCGATCGCAAAAGAGTTCATACCGGAAAAAGATGACCTCACGGCTTTTATGGGGACCTTTGTCGGCGTTACCGGGCTACTGGGGCTTTTGGTGCAGCTTCTCCTGACATCCCGAATGCTGCGACGGCTCGGATTGGGCTTGACGCTGCTCATCCTTCCGATAGCGTTAACGACCGGATCGCTGGGTGTGTTAATCGCGGGGACGCTGGGAGGCATCATTTTACTGAAGGGAACGGACAACCTCCTGCGCTATTCTATCGACAAATCCACGGTCGAGATGCTGTATCTTCCGGTCCCGTCGAACATCAAGGTCCAGGTAAAACCGTTTATTGACACGGTAGTTTTACGCTTGGGAGATGGGTTGGGTGGGTTTGTTGTTTTGATTTTTGCCACTTTCATTCAAATGAGTGCATATCGGTTAAGTTGGATCAGCCTGATCCTGCTCGGCATGTGGTGTTTTGCGGTGATTGTGGCCCGCCGCCATTACGTCACTACCTTGAGTGAGAATATACAGCAGTATCGCATCGATACGGACCGGACAGGTGTGACCATGCTGGAGCGCACTACGGCGGATGTTCTGGCCGCCAGACTCAAGGCAGGAGACCCGAAAGAGATTCTTTACGCGCTGGACCTGATGGAGATGGAACATCACTCCGCGCTCCATCCGGCGATCCGGGATCTCCTGGCACATCCGGCGGCAGATGTTCGCCGTAAAGCGCTCACGATTCTGAATGCCTCCGGTGATATGACGGTGCTGCCTCAGGTCGAAGCCCTGCTACACGATGAGGATATCGTGGTCCGCACGGAAGCCCTACTTTTTTTGGCGCGCCACGCACGGATCGATCCGTTGGAACGGATAGAAGAACTGGGAGATTTTCCGAATTTTTCGGTTCAGTCTGCCATGATAGCGTATCTGGCCTGGCCGGGTAATCTCCAAAATGTCGTTGCGGCGCAGACTATTCTGGACGCCATGCTGATGGGGGGCGAAGAAGACCGTGAGACAAGGCTGGAAGCTGCCCGTTTGATCGCCATTCTACCGGACCATTTCGATGAACAGCTACGGACACTGCTCCAGGACAAAGATTCCGAAGTCGTCCGTCAGGCCGTTCGTAACGTCGGCAGCTTGAAGAAACAGGAGTTTTTGCCGGAACTGTTGGATTTGATGCATGACCAGGAACTGACCGAGGATGTGGTGTCCGCCCTCGGCGCGTTCGGAGATGAGATCGTAGATACCTTGACCAGTAGGCTTTCCGATCCGGATGTACCGATCGAGATCCGACGTGAAATTCCTCACACACTGTTGCTTATAGACACACCCACTTCACAGAATGCACTTGTTGAAAGTCTGCTTGCGGCGGATACATCGCTACGAACGCAGGTGATAGCTTCGATCGATGGCATCTATCAGAGACATCCGGATTTCGAAATAGATTCTGAAATGATCGACACCGTCCTACTGACCGAAATCATAGGGCAATACCGTTCGTACCAGATGGTCTGTGTACTCGGAAAAGCACAGGAAGGTGGGGATTCGATGTCCCAGGCGCTTCAGGAGTCGATGAACCAGCGTATGGAGCGTATATTCAGGCTGATGGCGCTGGAGTATCCCCGTTACGATCTGATGAGCGCGTATGCCGGATTTCAATCGGAGGACCGGGGCCTCTATGACAATGCGCTGGAATACCTGGATAACATCCTGAATCAGAATTTGCGCGGTCTGCTGATTCCACTGCTTGACAGGGAGGTCAGCGATATCGAACG
>CAYYIS010000033.1:0-60694 GCA_964470965.1 uncultured Gemmatimonadota bacterium
AGAGAACCTCGGCACAACTCAGGAAATCGCAGCTCATGCATCACACGCTACTCTACCACCGCACCATAATCCCTGGCGTGGAACTGAAACGGTCTCCCGTGATTTCCTGCCTCCTAAAGTGTTTACTGCTTCAAGAACCTTAAAAGGGTTGACGCATTCTCCGGGCATTTATACATATTAATCCATGCAAAATACCATGTCCAACCTGTTCGTCCCCCAACTCTGGCGCCGGGACAGCGACACCCCTGCCATATCCCTCGGCCATTCCGGTGCTTTCGACGACAAGCACCTTTTCGCCCCTTGCGTGGCGTACGAGAACAAACGGTTTGTATTATGGTACTCCGGCTCCCGTGCAACCGTAGCAAAACGCGTGTTCAACCTGGGCATGGCCACGAGCACCGATGGCATAAATTTCACCAAACATCCGAACAACCCGGTATTCACTCTGGGCGACGGCAATCGCTCCATCTTGACCCCGACGATTTTGCGCTCTCCGGACGGCACAGTTCTACGAGAAAACGGACGACTCCGCATGTGGTTTGTATCGACCGATTTGGTAAACGGAAACGGGCTGCATACCCTTCATGAATCTGCCAGCATAGACGGCCAAACCTGGGTGCCGCCCGGCGAAGCGCTTCTCGATAACGTGTACGCACCCACCATCATTAAAGAGGAAGGGCGCTACATGATGTGGTACATCGACGTCGCGTCCGACCCGTGGTACGTGCGATACGCGGAGAGCGGGGATGGAACGATATGGGAAGCCTTCGAGGGGCCCGTCTTGCAACTTGATCAGGACTCGGAAGCCGGACGGCTGTTTTATCCGACGGTGGTAAAATGTGATGGTCGCTATCTGATGTGGTACGGCAGCTACTTCGGGCCGGAGAAACAGCGTACGGCGCTGCGATTCGCGATCAGCGGGGAGGGACGGAAATGGGTGAAACACCCGGAAAACCCGGTGTTCGAACCCGAACCAGCGCATGAGTGGGAGTCGCACTATACTACCAGTCAGTCTGTCCTGCGCCTGCCCGACAGCTCCTGGCGCATCTGGTACGCTTCCCGGACGATGCCGCCGTTCACGCATAAATACTTTGCGATCGGTACGGCGAGGATGGAGACATTGGGATAGGTGATGGAAACTTTTGATCTCGGAACCATGACTATCGATCCGCAAACCCCTTTCGTCGCCGGATCCTATGCCACTGTAACGCTGACATACACAGCCGGACATCCTATTGACGACACCGGTTTTCTAAAAATCGTCTTCCGCTACGCGGGTGACTTCGGGATGCCGCAGTTCACCGAATCGGCCATGCCGAACTACTGCACCGCCACCACGAACGCCGATTGCCGAATCGAACCCCGATGGGACGTCAAAGGACACACCCGGCCCTGGGGACGGGCACTTTTCCTGAAGATAATGGGCGGGTTCGTTAATACAGGGGAACAGATAACCATCTGTTTCGGTGACACCTCCGGCGGATCGATTGGATGGCAGATCCAGACGTTCTGCGAGGCGTCCTTTGAATTCAAAACCCTGGTAGACCCGATCGCCACATACCGGTTTAAAGAACTCTCGCAATCTCCCATGATTCGGATCATTCCGGGTGATTCGGCTAAAGCGGTTTGCATAGCCCCATCCAGGGTATACGCCGGCGATTCCATCTCGTACCACATCAAGCTGGAGGACCGCTGGGGAAATCCTACGGCGCTTCCAGTTAAGTACACACATCCGGGGTTTGCGGAACCGGGTGTCCGTACCATCACCTCAGAAGACAAGGCGACGGGGTTGTCCGCCGTGAGTAATCCGATCGAAGTGGTTGATGAAGAGTCGGCAATAAGCAGTGACACACCGAAACGGTGGTGGGCCGATTTCCACGGTCAGTCCGAAGAGACCATCGGCACAAACACCGTGGACGCCTATTTTGCGTTTGCCAGAGACTACGCGCTGGTCGACATCGCGGGCCATCAGGGCAACGATTTTCAGATCATCGACGCGTTCTGGGACAAAATCAACGAGACAACCAAAGCGTTTTATACGCCGGGTCAGTTCGTCACGTTTCCGGGTTACGAATGGAGCGGCAACACACCTCTGGGCGGTGACAGAAACGTCTTTTACTCCTCTGAAGGCGGAAAGATCAGCCGCAGTTGCGGCGACTTGTTACCGGTCCAAGAAATCCAGAATCCGCACGCTGCTAACGCCTCGGATCTGTTCGACTTCCTGAAACGCAATGAAAATCATGATGGTTCCGGGCGCCAGGCCTTCGTCGTTCCTCATGTAGGCGGGCGGTATTCCGATCTGAAGATGCACGATGGCGACCTGGAATGGAACGTGGAGACCCACTCCGCATGGGGTACATTCGAATGGCTGGTGGAAGACGCTTTCCACATGGGCTACCGTGTGGGGATTTGCGCTAACTCGGACGGCCACAAGGGGCGTCCCGGCGCCTCCTATCCGGGCGCTAGTAAATTCGGATCCTATGGCGGTCTCACATGTGTCCTGTCCGAAGAATTAACGCGTACGTCGATCATGGAAGCGCTCCGGAACCGTCATTGTTACGGGACTACCGGTAACCGCAGCCTGGTGGATATCCAGTTGACGGCGCCGGATGGCCGAACCGCCATGATGGGCGATGTGCTTTCAGATGTGGACGGTCCGTTGAAGCTGCATATCGACGTAACCGGGACCGCGCCCATAGACAGCATAGAAATCCGTAACGGATCAGAAGCCATTGACACACGTAGAGCATACGGGATTGATGACCTAGGACATCGGATCAGAGTGATCTGGAGTGGCGCCGAAGTCCGCGGCCGTGACAGGGCCACATCCTGGGACGGTGGGCTGACATTACAGAACAACACGATCCGGAGCGCTGTCCCAATCAACTTCTGGAACGCGAACCAACCATTGCAGCAGGAGCGCCCGGATCGGCTGTCCTGGCGATCCATCACTACCGGTGGACTGATGGGTGTGGTGCTCACGCTCGAAAGTCTTGACGGGTGTCTGGAATTCGATACCATTCAGAAGACCCTGCAATGCGACATCGCCGACATCGGTCTGGAACCTACCGTCTGGAACTGCGGTGGGATAAAAAAACAAATATCCATCTCTCGCCTGCCGGATCGACCGTCTTCTCACACGTTCACCTGCACCGTCCCCATTGAACACCTGAACGACGGCGACAACCCGATCTACATCCGGGTGACACAGGAGGATGGCCACATGGCGTGGACGAGTCCGGTCTATTTGGAATATTGATACATGGGTACGCTACCTCTTTACGCTAATATCCCGTAACAGGAGATTCTATGGTCAACATCGGTATTATCGGTTGTGGCGGCATGGGAGAGCATCATGCGCGAATCATCAATAAGGCGGAAGGGGCCACACTCGCTGGTGTGGCAGATGAAATCGAGGAAAAAGCAAACGGCTTTGCGGAGGAAATGCAGACGCAGGCCTACACTGATTTTCACGACATGCTGCCGCATGTGGACGGCGTCATGGTCTGCACCCCGCCGTTTGCGCGAACCGATATCGTGGCCGATTGCGCGGTTTCCGGCAAACACATCTTCGCTGAAAAACCAATCGGCCTGAACATGAACGATGCCTACAAAATGGTGGATGCAGCCCAACGCGCCGGCGTGATAATGATGATGGGCTATGTTCTGCGGTTCACACATCCGTTTCAGGTGATGCACGAGACATATGCTTCCGGCAAGCTCGGAAGGCTGGTCAACTGCTGGACGCGCCGATATATGCCGTACGACACCTCGACCCGGTGGTACGGCGACCAGTCCAAAAGCGGCGGTGTAGCCCTGGACTTCGCCAGCCACGACATCGACTGGGTACGCTGGATCGGCGGTGATGTCCGAAGGGTATTCGGCCGGGTAGACCGCGTGCGCCCCGGCATTCAGGCGGATGAGCACGTACATGCCCTGTTCTCGTTCGACGAAGGCATGGGCGCCATCGACGACAGTTGGGCGCCAGGCCTCAGCGACAGCTCCATCGGCATCGTAGGCAGCGAAGGGTCTATAATTGTCGAACGGGACGGGACAATCCGGCAGAAGCTGAACGACAGAGAAGAAACGATCGTGACGCCGGAACCGGGGGAAACCATCCAGGAGCACTTCATCGCCCGCGTCAAGGACGGCAAACCACCAAAAATCACCGGCCAGGACGCCCTTGAGGTCCTGCGGATTGTGCTGGCTATACAGGAATCGTCACGGACTGGACAGGCGGTTAATCTCTAAACAGCGACCGGAAAACATGAAACCAACCTTACTCTTTCTTGAAAACGGTTCGCAGCGATACGGCGCCAGCCGGCTGGACAGGAGATTTCTCGATGCCGGCTTCAAAGTGGACCTGTACTGGGCCTACGAGAATGAATTCCCCGATACACTCGCGCCCTACGACGGCGTGGTGCTCACAGGCAGCAGATACGGTGCCTACGAGGATGTACCATTCATCCACCGGGAACATGACCTCATCGTTTCCTGTGAAGCCGCTGGTATTCCCATGCTGGGTATCTGCTTCGGTAGCCAGATCCTCGCATCCGCCCTGTGCGGACGCGATCAGGTGTTTCGCCGATCGCACTGTGAATTCGGCTACAAATGGTTGATGATCAATCCGTCCCATGCTATGGACCCCCTGGTAAAAGGTCTGAGTGAAAGCGTCTGCCTGTTCATCTGGCACAACGATGAGGTGCGCCACGAGCATCCGGATATGCGGATTTTGGCCTCCAGCGACTTGTGTCCGAACCAGATCTGGCGTTATAAAGACCGACCGGCGTGGGGCATTCAGGGGCATCCTGAGATCGCACTCGACCACGCTGAAGCCTGGTTCGAAGGGAATCGTTCGGAACTGGAGATGGATGGGGCGGATGTAGATGAGATTCTCTCTGATGCGGACGAGGCGGCAGATGCTAAGATCTTGCTGACCAATTTTATGGATGTTTGCCGGAAATAATGTGATAAGTCGCCTATGTCCCACCCTCGTCTCTATACCACCCCAAAAGAGCTAACCGCTTTAAAAAAACGGCGGAACGCAAACTATACGAACATCCTTAACAACCTGACTTCGTCTGCGGACTGGTGCCTCGAACAAACGCCTCGTTCCTCATGGATACCACCTATCTCCCCCGACCCAATCCATGAGAATCTCTACGATAGATTTTACGCAATCATGGGTGACCTGGCTATTACCGAGCATTTGGCGTTTGCCTATGCGCTCACAGGGAAAGAACGCTACGGACAGGCAGCGCGCGATTGGTTACTCGCGAGTTGTCGTGTCTGGCAACAGGAGGCGGACGGCCAGGTAGACGGCGGAAAGGCATACGCGGTCAGCCGGCTGCTCAAGGGCATAGCCGTAGGATACGATATGGTATTCGACGTTCTGTCGATAGATCAGCAGGTGGAAATACGCGATACGCTCGCCCGTATCGGCGGCATGTATTACGAAGAGTATTTCACGACACCCGACAAGAGCGGTTCGGAGTTCCACACTCATCATGCCATCGTGGAATTCGCCTCTCTCGGGGTGATGGCGCTGGCGTTACTCGATGAAATCCCCGAAGCCCGGAAATGGCTACAAGTGGCTGTTGAAAAATTCGAGCGGCATCTGCTGCCCCTCGGTCTGGCCACCGATGGCGCGCAGACCGAGGGTGCCACGTTCTGGGCATCGACCATGCAGTATCGCCTTTTCTTCATGGATGCATTGCAGCGAGTAACGGGTCAGGATCTTTTTAGCCCACATGCGTCGTATATGAACGCTGAGCCCGCGCTGGCCGGTATCGCGGCTGAGCACACCACCAGATATTGCGCCAGTCACGAATCGTTCGCACTGCAGCCGTCCTACGGCCAACTTGATTACTGTGCTCCGGTGCTTCTGGGCCTGGCAAAAGTATATGGCAGGCCGGTGTACCAGCGCCTGGCACTCTGGGACAAAACGCTGGGGCATTTGCAGAAGTCACGTTATATTACGCCCAACGGTGAACAGATGCTGTTCGAATTGGGCGGCTATGCCTGTGTGTGGTTCGATCCGGATGCCCCGGAAGAACCGGATGAGGCGGTTCTGTCCTGGCATTTTCCCTCCGTCCATGAAGCGTACGTACGCGCATCATGGACGCCAGGGGATCTCCTGGCAGGGGTTAGGGGAACGGAACTCGTCGTCCATGCCGGTGGACGGGCGATACTGGTCGGTACAGCTATCCGAGACACGTCCCCAATTCTGTCTATAGATGACAGGAACGGGGTGGCAGCCATTCGGTGTGAAACCGGGGATGAGACGCTGGAGGTTGAATTGCATCGTCCCAATGCGTGTTATATCCGGCGTCTATCATCCGAACCATGGCATTGGATATGCTATGGAACTCCTGTGGAACAGCACAGCGCTCTGTCATGGAATAAAAAGACTTCGCTGAAGGTTGTCTCTGGAACTCTAACACACTATGAACCGAATGGCTTTCAGGAAGAACTCATAGTAGGAAACGGTCTGCTGCGCCTGAAGGACGCGGCACCCAAGGCAGCATCCTGTGTGACCGTGCAACCTGATGAAACCGACCATATCAGACTTGAGATCAAGAACGGTACCGTGTAAATGACTATTCCACCCCAAAAGACCCCCTGGTTTTCAAGAGACGAGTACACCAGCCGTGTTCAAAAGGTGCAGGCGACGCTTCGGGAACGAGGCTTCGATGCACTGATCGCATTTTTACCGGAGAGTGTGACATATCTGACCGGTTTTTTTACACGGGGATACACCTCCTTTCAATTTGCGATCATTCCGGTCGATGCGGAACCGATTGTGGTCTGTCGAGATGTGGAAAAATATTACCTGGACACCACGTGTGTTTACAGTGGGCATTACCTATGGTCAGACGGCCGAAACCCCATGAACACGGGTGTCCGCGCTATACGGGACACTCTGGGATCTTCATCCAGCTGCGTTATTGAACTGGAAGCCTGGCCTTTGACGGCCTCACGTTTCGCATCCCTTGAACAAGGTCTGCCCGGAACACGGTTCGTCGACGGCAGTGCTATCGTCTCCGATATGTGTCTTATAAAATCACCCGCTGAAATCGCCTACCAGCGGGAGGCCGGAATCGTCGCCGAATCCGGTATGAAAGCGGCTATTGAGACGGCGGTCGCCGGTGCGAGTGAACGCGATGTGGCCGCGGCTATCTGTTCTGCCATTATCCTGGCGGGAGGCGAGCGCCCCGGCCCCGGCGTCCTGTCTTCCGGAGATCGGGCCTTGTATCTGCACGGCGCCTACACAGACCGCGTGCTGGCACCCCGTGATCTGGTGCAGGTGGAGGTTACCCCGAGTGTCCGATATTACAACGCCCGGTTCATGCGGCCCATAAAAGCCGGTCAAGCAACGCAGGAGGATCACGACCTCGTCTCGCAACTCATTGCCATACAGGACCGTGCACTCAATGAAGTGGGACCGGAAGTGCCTGCAGCCCTGCCGGATAGCATATACCGAGAGGGTATCGTCAACACCGGTCTGGTCGAACGGTATACAAACAAAACATTCTATGGGCTTGGATGCCATCTGGACCCCAACGATGGAGAATACCTGGAAGCCGCCCCCGGTTGTACCTGGCGTTTCAAATCGGGTATGACATTTCACACGTATCTGCTGGTCTGCGGCTTCGGCATATCAGAAACGATTACCATAACCGACTCCGGTTATGATCGGCTGACCCAATTTCCCAGACGATTGTTCGTCACATAATTCCCGGAAGAAGACTGGGGCATTTTCTCATGGTGTACGAATCATTCATCCGACCTCTCTTGTTCCTATGTGATCCGGAGTCTATTCATCATACTACCCTGTCCGTCGCCAGGATTACCGGCAACGACCCAACACTCAGGGCCATACTGCGGCGACTGTATGTTATCGAGGACGATAGACTCAGGACGAACATCGGCGGTGTAGATTTTTCGAATCCGGTCGGCCTGGCCGGCGGATTCGACAAGAACGGCGTGGCGGTGCAGGGAATGGCGTCTGTGGGCTTCGGTTCGGTGGAAGTGGGCTCAGTGTCGGCCTATCCGTCTAAAGGAAATCCTGTTCGCCCCCGTCTGTTCCGCGCGCCCGACGATGAGGCCATCGTTGTGTATTACGGTGTCCCGAATGACGGATCGAGAGCGGTTGCAGACCGCCTGGCGCCGTTTAGGTTGTCCGTACCTCTGGGCATCAATCTGGTCGAAACTAACACCGGCAGGCCGGCGGATCATGAACAGGTCATCGAAGAGCTGGTTCTCGCCGCAAAACCATTTCTCAAGTTTGCCGACTATTTCACGCTCAACCTGAACTGTCCGAATACCACCGCCGGGAAAAGCCCGTTCGACAACCCTGAAAACCTGGGCAGTCTCCTGGCGGGCTACGCTGCATACGAGGCCATGCCGCCCACATTCGTCAAAGTCGTTCCCACCACCGAACCGGAAACCGTCGACAGAACGCTGGAGGCTATCGATCCCTTTCCGTTCGTCAAAGGTATCGCCTTCGGACTCCCCACCGGTAAACCGTATACCGGTCTCAAAACACCCGTCGCACAGCTCGACAGAATGCCCGGCACTCTGTGTGGACGACCGGTGCGTGCGCTGGTGGACAATTCCATCCGCACCTGGTATCCCCGCATGGATACCGGTAGACATGTGCTCATCGGTGCCGGCGGTATATTCAACGCCGAAGATGCGTACAAGAAAATCCGCCTCGGCGCCTCCCTAGTACAGTTATACACCGCGCTCATATACCGCGGGCCGAGCCTCGTCAAACAGATCAATCAGGGTCTGTGCCGCCTCATGGAAAGGGACGGCCTGACGCATATCTCTGAGGCGGTGGGATTGGATGCCTGCTCAACATAAATAATGATTGGTGAAAGTCACAAATCCCACGGAAAACATGGACCATTCCAGACTTGTTCTTGAAGTGGTTCCTTGTAAAATTTATCCTGCTGGACGAAAGGCCCATCCGCCGGACCGGTGTCCGGAAAGTGCTCCTGATTTCATCTACGCTCGTTGACACATGGCCAAGCGCATAGCCTGCTGCTCTCACTCTGTATTCCCAATATAAAGATCAGAGTAGGTGGTGTTGTTGCCGCGAAACGGATAGTTGCCCCAACTGTCTTCTTTGAGGCCTTTCACCCATGGTTTACGCAGTTCATGGGCCAGGCGGTGCCAGAGGAAAGCGCCGCCCACATCGGATGCTATTATCCGCTCTGCCTCTTGATAATACCCCAAACGCTTATCGCGGTCGAGCTCGACGATGCCTTTGTCGATCATCTCATCGAACCGGGCGTTGGTCCAGTCGTGTCGCGTGTACCCCTTGGGTTGCGACCGCCAGACCACACCCAGCAGGCTCTGTGGATCGGGATAGTCGTACCCGAATCCGCCCAGACTCAAGGGAATCTCCCACTCGTACATCTTCTGAACATATGTATTGCCCTGTGTGTTGCGAATCTCTATATCGATCCCCAGCACCTCTTTCAACTCCTGCTGGATCACCTGGGATGCCTGACCGATAGGGGCTGTAGGCGGCACGTCAGACAGCCACAGATCCACCTTCGGAAATCCTCTGCCGTTCGGATATCCCGCTTCTGCCAGCAACTGCCTGGCACGGTCCGGATCGTAGGCTTGAAAATCCTGATATTTATCGCCCACATATCCCGGGAAGTGAGGCGGCAACATCGTGTAAGCTGGCAAAACGGAACCGCGAAGAACGACATTGGCAATGGCTCTCTTATCGATAGCGTGGGCGATGGCCAGACGGACCCGTACATCGTTGAATGGAGGTTCCTGTGTCCGAAAGAAAAGATACTCGGTCCCAAACCCGTCGTAGGTCCAGAGTTCTTTTCTCAACACCGGATCGTTCTTAATACGTTCCAGATCCGCGGGACGGTTCACCGTAATGATATCGGTCTCATTGTTCTCATACGGCAGCATTCCCACCGCGCCGGAGGCGCTGGTCGCACCCACCTGGCCGGTGAATATACGTACAATTTTCCTGAGAAAAGCCGGATTGTTACCGTTATAGTGCGGATTTAAAATAAACGTCATGTACTCTCCCGAAAGCCATTCATCCAGGTGAAACGCGGAATTTGTGACGCAATTTCCTGCCTCGGTCCATTTAGGTCCATATTTTTCGACCTGGCGGCGCGGTACCGGAGATGAAGTCGGAAACTGTGTGACATACGGCAGATAGGCGCACGGCCGTTCCGTTTCGATGATGAACGTCAGATCATCTACCGCCCTCACACCCAAGGTTTCCGGATCGGGATTCTTCCGTTGATTGTAGGATTTGGCGCCTTTGATATCGTAATAGAAAAACGCGTACACATTTCCACTATCCGGATCGAGCAGACGCCTGTAGGTATATTCAAAATCATGGGCAGTGACCGGCGTGCCGTCGCTCCACTTAGCGTCGGGATGCAGGTAGAATGTCCACGTTTTCCCGTCCTCCGAGCTTTCCCAACGGTCTGCCGCGCCTGGGATAAGATTGTTGTTGTGATCGAGCATGCACAGCCGTTCAAACGCGAATTCGCTCTGGCCGGACTGGTAGACGGTCATACTGATGTCCAAGCTGGCGGGTTCGTAGTTCAGATAACGATATACCTGCTTTTCCGGAGGCGCGGCGTCAGCCGGGAGTCGTTTCGCGACCTCAGCGTCCGCGGGTCGGAGCGCTGCCCTGTCGTGCCCGAGGTCCTCGGTCGAGGTTTTGCCATCGCAGTGTGTAAGTATCATTGTAAAGAGGAAAAGGAGAGCGGCTGCGGAAACACGGCTCATTAATGATTTCATAGTCGGCATACTCCAATAATAAAAGAATTGAACTGATATTAGTTATATCGTATTTTGCAGTCTCGCCTAGGAATTAATATATACGAAGCTCTCGGTTTTGAAAATCCAAACGCGAAAAAGGTCCTCGACCATGATCAATATCGGTTTCATCGGCGCAGGATCACTCGCCAATGCTATGCATTACCCCAGCGTCGCCGCGTTTGAGGATACGACCATCACTGCTATTTGCGATCTGAACCAAGAGCGGCTTAACGCCACTGCAGGCAAATACGGCGTTACGCACCGCTATACCGACTACCGTCGGATGCTCCATGAAGCCGCGCTGGATGCGGTGTATGTGATTATGCCGCCGGTGTTTCTCAAGTCTGTCGTCCTCGACTGCCTCGCTGCAGGAAAGCACGTCTTCATGGAGAAACCACCCGGGACGACCGTAACCGAGGCACTGGAGATGGCGAACGCCGCCCGCCTGAACGATCGACTGGCAATGTGTGCGTTTAACCGCCGGTTTTGTCCAGTCGTGGTAGAAGCAAAAAAATTGGTGGATGCACGCGGACCGATCACGCAGTGTATGGTGGAATTTCATAAGTACCACATTGGCGATGCGAAGTGGGATTACTACAATGTAGGTATGTTCGAAACCGATGTCATTCACGTGGTCGACCTGCTCCGGCATTTCGGCGGCGAGGTGACGGATGTGGACGCCTACGTGCAGACCCGATATTCCGATCAGGAAAATGTGTTCTGCGCTCTGGTCCGATTTGAGAGCGGCTCCACCGGTATTTTGACAGCCAATCGAGCCTCCGGTATCCGTCACGAACGATTTGAGCTCCATGGGAACGGCATCGGCGCCTACATCCGGGCGCCGGAGTCAGCGGATGTGTACGTCGCAAACAACCCGGAACCTATCGTTTTGCGCGGCGCCGACCTCGCCGGTGCCGATGGGGTGCATATGACCTATGGCTTCTCCGGCGAAAGCCGCCATTTTATCGACTGCGTCAAGACCAAAGCACAACCTCTGACGAATTTGTACGACGCTGCGAAATCGAGAGAACTGGTGGATCGGATTCTTGAATGTGGAAGGAGGAGAGAACACGAATGAAGAATGTTTTCTGTATCACCTTCCTTCTTATGGCTATACCCCTGGCCTTCACAGCAGAATTGAACGCCTCAGAATGGCGATTCGCGCCCCGCGGGCGTCTGTTTCTTCCGTTGCTCGCCGATCCAACGGAGCCGCGATTTTCACTGGTTACCTACTTCAATAACAACCGGCTCGAAGGCACCATCGGCGGCTCCTGGGAAGCGGTCGATGTGGCGTGGGACAGTGGTGTCCTACTCCGGTCCGGCATCCACGCGGGCGTCTTTACCCTTCTTAGGAAATCCGGTGCCACCTTCCCACTCGAAACTACCGACTTCCTGTTCGCCTGGCACACCGATTTACGCTACCACCGCTTCACGGGACGCTTCGAATTCGCACACATTAGCGCTCATATAGCTGATGGTTATACTGATCCCGACCGGACGCCAATCACCTACAGCCGGGAATTCCTCACTATATATGCCGATTACCGGTGGTTTCCACTGCGTCTGTATTCAAGCTTGCGTGTGTCCAACCACGCGATCCCGGATATCAAACGCTGGCGCGTGCAGTTCGGCGGTGAACTCAACTCCGGCTTTTTACTCGGTCGCAGTCCCCGGCTTTTTGCAGCCTACGACGTCCGTATATTCGACAGTTCTGGAACTGTGGCCAACCAGACAGGCCAATTGGGTGTCATGTTTCATACATCGGAGCATACCGGACTTCGTATCGCCCTGGTCGGCCACGCCGGACGCAGCGAACACGGCCAGTTTCATGATCTTTCGGACCACTACCTGGGGCTCGGTTTATTTTTCGACATGTGATTATGTTTTTTGTGAACAGGGGATTTTGTGTCCTAAACCCGGACACGAAATTTTTCCACCTAAAGCCTACAAAACTATGCCATCCCGACTGAAATGCCGGGATCTCCATCAAATCAGAAATGTCCGTTTAAGTTTTTAAATGGCGCGTGAAAGGAAAAATCCCGCAATGTCTTTTCTTCTTGATCTCCAATGTGGGGGTTGCCGCAAACAGTATGACGCCGATGCGCTCCACAACCTTTGCAACGTATGCGGAAAACCGCTGCTGGCCCGATACGACATGGTATCGGCCTCTGAAGCTATGACGCCTGACGTGATGGCATCGCGCGGCCCTACCATGTGGCGGTACCGTGAGGTTCTGCCCGTTCGGGAGGAAGTCCATATCGTCACCCTGGGTGAAGGGGGCACCCCGCTTGTTCATGCTGAACGCCTGGGCGAAAAACTGGGAATGCCTAATCTGTTTATAAAGGACGAATCACTCAACCCCACCGGTTCGTTTAAAGCCCGAGGGCTGTGCATGGCGGTTTCCAAAGCAAAAGAACTGGGGGCTACGGCGTTGGCAATTCCTTCCGCCGGCAACGCGGCGGGGGCCTTGGCGGCCTACGCGGCGAAGGCAGGATTGCCGGCGTTTGTGTTCATGCCTAGAGATACTCCGTCCGCCTTCATCACCGAATGCTACGGCTGTGGCGCCCATGTGGAACTGGTAGACGGGCTGATCACGGACTGTGGAAAAATAGTTGCGGATCGAAAGGAGCAGGAAGGGTGGTTTGACGTATCCACTTTGAAAGAACCATATCGTATCGAAGGCAAGAAGACAATGGGATACGAACTATTGGAACAGCTGGGTGGTGAACTGCCGGATGTGATTCTGTATCCGACGGGCGGCGGTACGGGCCTCATCGGTATGTGGAAGGCCTTCGCCGAGATGAGCGAACTTGGTTGGGTTGGTCGCAAGCGGCCTAGAATGGTCGCGGTGCAGGCCGAGGGATGCCAGCCTATCGTCAGGGCCTATGAGCGGAAGCTGGAGGATGCACCCGAATGGGAGAATGCCCATACGCTGGCGTCCGGTCTACGCGTGCCGCGCGCGGTAGGCGATTTTCTAATGTTGGACGCCATACGAAGAAGCCGTGGGTGTGCATTGGCCGTACCGGATGATTCTATGATTGAAGGCGTGCGCGAGATAGGCTCCACGGAGGGTATCTTCGCAGCACCGGAAGGCGGAGCCGTTTTGGCCGCCCTCAAGTCTCTGTTGAACGAGAACCTTGTGGACCCCTCCGAACGCATCGTCCTGTTCAACACAGGGAGCGGCCACAAGTATGTTGACAATATGCAGGATCTTGTTGTAAATAGTAGGATATGACGTTATTCTTAACCTAGTGGGTTGAGGGAATCGAAATGGTCCATTTTTACAAACTGATTTGCAGCCTCGCTCTCTGCCTCTGCCTGACACAACCGGCCTCGGCGCAGCAGATCCTTATTAATATGGATCTGGCGCAGAGCGATCATCTCAAAGCATACGGAATAGCATTCCACGCGTTGGAGCAGGGCTTTACTGTCGAATGGCTGCTCAACTATCGTGGCGGATCCTTCGTCATACCCGCCACCGAAGAACTCGTTCGTCTGGCACGGCTTCGAGGTGTGGGATTTAAACCCATCGGCGGCGCGGAACTCAGTCAGATCTATGCCGAGATCGAGGGGGACAACATGGAGCGCATCATGCTCGAAAAACCTCCCAAAATCGCCGTTTACACACCTCCGGAAAACCGTCCGTGGGACGATGCCGTCACCATGGCGCTGGAGTACGCGGAGGTGCCGTACGAAAAGCTCTGGGATGAAGAGGTGCTGGAAGGCAATTTGGAAGATTATGACTGGCTACACCTGCACCATGAGGATTTTACCGGCCAGTACAGCAAATTCTACAGCTACCATCGCATGCCCTGGTACCAACAGCAGCAGGCATCCTCCGAAAATTTGGCAAGGCGCCTAGGGTATCCTACCGTGTCCGAAGAAAAGAAAGCCGTAGCCCGGACCATAAGGTCCTACGTATCTCAAGGCGGCTTCCTGTTCGCCATGTGCTCGGCCACTGAAACGCTTGAAATTGCCCTCTCCGCCGAATACACGGACATGGTGGCCCCGGAATATGACCATACGCCGCTGGATCCTACCAGCCAGGCCAAGTTGGATTTCAACAAAACATTTGTGTTCGAGAACTTTACACTTCAAATCAATCCGTTTATCGGTTCGTTCTCCAACATAGACGTCAACCAGGTCAACGCCGGCAAAGTGGCGACCGGTCCGTTTACTCTGTTTGATTTCTCAGCGAAATACGATCCCGTGCCGACGATGCTGACCCAGAACCATGTGAATTATATTCGCGGATTCTACGGGCTTTCAACATCATTCAATCGGCAGGTTATCAAAAAAACAGCAATCGTGATGGCTGAGGAAGCGAACACGGACCGGGCAAAGTATATTCATGGTAATTTCGGTAAAGGAACGTTCACATTTTACGGTGGCCACGATCCGGAAGATGAGGAACACCTGGTGGGCGATCCCCCCACAAATTTAGCGCTGCATAGAAATTCCCCGGGTTACCGGCTGATTCTGAATAACATCCTCTTCCCTGCCGCCAAGAAAAAAGAACAGAAAACCTGACGATCTAACTTCAAACCCAAAAACTACTTGATTTTTCAGGACCTGAAAGTTATTATTTGGTAACCCTGCACAAGTTCTCAAGCAAAGATTTTGAAGAACCTTTATTAGTCTTACAAGGGAATCATACTCCGGGTGTCTATGACCAGCCTCAGGTAACGAGAGGACTTCAGACGCATTCGGGTGGACAACCACCGTCTACAACGTGGTTCTTATCAAAGACTTTAGCTGGCTTGTGCAGGGGTTTTTTTATGCCTGTTCCCCACACTAAAGTATCTTTTTTCCCAACGCAGACATTAACAATTCCACGGCTACTTCCGCCGATGTGTTGCCCGCATCGACAATCGGATTTATCTCTACCACTTCGAGAGAGGTCAGGCAACCTGAATCGGCAATGCTTTCCATGAGCAGGTGCGCTTCCCGATAGGTCAGGCCACCGCTGACCGGCGTTCCGACGCCGGGCGCCAGTTTCGGATCCAGGGAGTCCACGTCAAAACTCAGGTGCAGGCCGGTCGTGTTTCCGGTGGCTATGTGGATCGCCTCCTGGATGATAGCCCACATGCCACGCTCGTCGATGTCCCGCATGGTAAACACCGTAATCCCCGACTCCCGAACCAGCGCTTTCTCGGTGTCGTCGATACTGCGTATACCGATCAGAACCGTATTTTCCGGATAAATCTTCTGACCGGGTACGCCGATATCAGTGAGTTCCGGACTGCCGTAACCCAGCGATACCGCCAGCGGCATGCCGTGAATGTTGCCACTCGGGGTGGTTTCCGGGGTATTCATGTCCGTATGGGCATCGACCCAGATCACCCCTGTGCGCTCTCCCCGGCGATCGAAATGGGATGCGGCGCCCGCTATCGTCCCGATCGCCACACTATGATCGCCCCCTAGCACCAGTGGCATGCATTCTTCAGACATGGCCTTCTCCACTCGGTCGCATATCATCCGGCACACGTCGACGATTTGCGGCAGATACCGGGCAGTTTTGTCTCCGGCGTCATGGGTCTCCGGTATCGATACGGGAATATCACCAACGTCACGCTGCGCCCGGCCCAGGGCGACGATGCGGCTGTTCAGCCGGGCGATGCGCAACGCGCTGGGGCCCATATCCACCCCACGACGGCCCGCACCGAGATCCTGCGGAGCCCCGATCACTTGAATCTGATGCATGATAACCCCCGTCTCCAGATTGCTTGACAGCCATGTTACCCAAAGATATATTCCTATCCTCAATTAAATTTCCGTGATACTGATCCATATCTGATGCGTTTGATAATTTGACCGATTTTCAAAATCCATGTCCCTGCTCAATGACCTCACCCTCGGCCAGTATCTGCCAATCGAATCTCCGGTACACCGACTCGATCCACGAACTAAACTATGCGGAACGCTCATTGTTATGGCAGCGCTGATGCTCGTAAAAGACCTGTGGATCTATGGTCCCATTTACGTCTGGATGGGCCTCATCTGTTTTCTGGCGCACCTGCCCTTCGCCACGGTCTTCAAGAACATCCGGGCGTTTGGTTGGCTATTCGCCGTTACCTTCTTCGCCCATGCCCTCTTCACGCCCGGCATCACACTTGATTTCGCCGGATATCATATCCCCTGGATCACCCATGAAGGCATCCATCAAGGGGCCCTGTTCACCGCCCGTCTGTCCATGATCATGACAGTGGCAGCGATCCTGACGCTCACCACCGCGCCAATCGAGGTGGCGGACGGGCTGGAATCACTGCTCAAGCCCTTTAAACGCATCGGCGTTCCGGCCCATGAGCTGGCGATGATGATGGTTATCGCTCTCAGATTTATTCCTACATTGGTGGAGGAAGCGGACCGTCTTCAGAAAGCACAGGTCGCCCGGGGCGCCAACTTTTCCAGCAATCCCATTCTTCGGGCAAGAAAGATGATGGCGCTTCTGATCCCGCTTATGCTTTCCGCGTTCCGGCGGGCTGATGAACTAGCCGTCGCCATGGAAGCTCGCTGCTACCGAGGCGGAACCGGCCGTACCCAATATCGTGAGTTGTTTCTATCGTCCCGGGACTATCTGGCATTGGCCATGGTCTTTATGATGATAATCCTCGGATCGCTGACGCTATAAATCAACCCCGCGCTAATACTATATGTACAACATTGCCATGACCATAGAATATGACGGCACCGACTTTCTCGGATGGCAGATTCAGGCGGACGGACGGACCGTTCAGGGCGAAATCGAAGCTTCTCTGCAAACTATTTTCCAGGAAAAAATCAGGGTGACCGCGGCCGGGCGGACCGACACCGGGGTGCATGCCGCCGGCCAAGTCGCTCACTTCAGGACAGCCTCATCCATTTCGTTGGAAAAGCTGAGGCATGGGCTGAACGGGTTGCTGCGACCGGATCTGGTCATCCGCAGCATTCGCGAAGAGGACGAAGATTTCCACGCACGGTACAGTGCGACTGGGCGGCAGTATCTGTACCGCATCCTCCGCCGCCCGAGCGCCCTGCGCAGGCGATATGCCTGGCATGTGCCGTACAATCTGGACATGGATTCCGTAAAGAGGTCCTGCGCCGCGCTCGTCGGCGACCACGACTTCACTTCATTCTGCCAGGCCGCAGCCAGTCTGCACGGCGCCCGATGCCATGTAACCGATCTCGTCTGGCAGGAAAAAGACGACGAGATCCGCCTGGATATTTCAGCCAACCGCTTTCTGCATCATATGATACGTGCCATCGTAGGCACTGCCGTAGAGATTGGTAGGGGTCGGTGGGCGCCTGAAAAGATGCAGCAGATTCTAGAAGCAAAAGATCGCAAAGTAGCCGGCCCCAATGCACCGGCACACGGGCTGTGCCTGTACCACGTGACCTACCCTCTAAAACACCAACCGGCCGAGGACTGACCCCCGCCATTCATCCCTAAGTTTTTTCCCTTGCCTTCTTCTTTCCCTTAACGCCTTTCCCCTTACGATGCTCCACAAAATACGCGATATTATCACAGATCTTGTGCAGCGTCCCCACATCGCGCACCTCCAGGCGGAAGGCACGGCGGAATACACGCCGGATCGCCCGTAGGAACGTCTCCGGCGCCGGACGGGATACGAATCCCACCAAGCTCATCGTCTCGAATATTCGTATAATCACCCGCTCTACATCATTAACCTCCGCCATCCTCAGCCGCACCGGCGGACTTGGGTTGTGGGCGGCAAGGAAGATCTCATAGCAGCAGATCATAACCGCTTGAGACAGATTTAAAGACGGATGTACGAGGGCGGCCGGAATGCGAACGAACCGGTGACACATTTCCAGTGCGTCGTTGGGTAGGCCGCTGTCTTCGCGCCCGAATAAGATGGCGATGTTTTGCTCTTGCATGAAACCCAGAGTTTCGGACATGGCATCGCGTATCGGTACAATAGGATTGAACCATGGCTCCCGGCCCCGGTTGGTGGTACCTATCACGAACTTGATATCGTCCAACGCTGCTTCCAGCGTGGCGACCTCGATGGCGCCGTCCAGAACGTCCTCTGCACCATGGGCCAGCCACCGAGCTTCTGACACCGTGCGATATTCGACAGGGTTGACCAACACCAACCGGGAGAATCCCATGGTCTTCATAGCACGGGCGGTAGCACCGATGTTACCGGGTGCTTGAGGCTCTATGAGAATGATCGATGTGTTGGAAAAAAAATCCGGTGGTGTAATCTCGGGTTCGATAGACATAGGTTACGAAAGCTAGCTATTTTCCTTCTTCTCCAGTTTGGCCACCGTCACCTTCAAATCCTTGATCTCTTCTCCGAGTTGTTTCTCCCGGCCCGAGAGCGAAAAGATGTAGACAAATAAACCGATCCATATCAATGTATACGCTGCAAAAAGATACCAGAAATTATCCATAAAAACCTCATTTAATGAGCCAGTGATCCAATATTATCAATTCTTTCCTGAAGCTCTTCCACTTCATCCTTCATGCGTTCCAAAGCCATGCGTCTTCCAAGCAGGTAGAAGAAAAGCAACGTGAACGTAACAGCCGCCACTAGCATGGCGGTCAGCATCTCCTGCTCCATTCCGGCGCCGAATCCATCGGGCGTCATAGTGAGTGACTCAGGATGTAGGCCGCGCCACCACATGGTAGCGAAGTGAAGAAACGGGATGTCCAGGGTGCCCAGAATGCCCAGGATCGCCAGAAACCGTTTCACCTGGGCCATCTCACCGCCATAAGCCCGCAACATCAGGTAGGCCACGTATATGAGCCACAAAATCATCGAAAACGTGAGCCTGGGATCCCAGGTCCACCACGTGCCCCAGACCGGTTTACCCCAGATCGGTCCGGTAATCATCACAAAGCAGCAGAATACGAACCCAACCTCGGCCGAGGCATGGGCGACTATATCCCAGCGGCGTTCTCTGAGCCACAGGTAGATCACACTCGACAAACCCACAAGCACGAACGCCAGTTCGGCTATCCAGGCGGTAGCCACATGAAAATACATGATCCGCTGAATGTCGCCCATCACCCGTTCTCTGGGCGCCCAAACTAGCGCAAGATATAATGAGAGTACGACTCCGATCATGCAGATCACGCCCAATGGACTTATTCGGAATCGTGAGGATGTGCCAGCCATCGATCATTCCTCCAATATGTAATCGAACAATAGAAGCGATGCAGCCAGAAATACAACCATGAACGTCGCCAGCAGTTTGATCCAGGAAGACAACTCGTCCCATCCTCCGTCGCGAAACACGATCCCGGTCGTCTCCACTGCGGCGATCAGGATAGGAGATGCCAACGGAAACAACAGGATAGGCAGCATGACCTCACGCATCCGGGAATGGACAGCCATGGCCGCAAACAGCGTACCGATCGATGCGAATCCGATGGTGCCAAGCGCAAAGATGAGTAGCAGACCGGGGAGATATTTGACAATCTGTATATTCAGAAAAAGGGCGAACAATGGCAGCGAGAGTAGTTCTACCATGCCGATGAGTGTTAGATTGCCCAGAAGCTTGCCGAGATAGATAGCCCCACGGTCCATGGGCGCCAGCAAGAGGCCTTCGAAGGACCCCTGTTCCTTTTCCGGCATAAACGACCGGTTTACCCCGAGCATACCCACGAACGTGAAGGCGACCCACATCATACCAGGCGCAATCCGCTGCTGCATTTCAAGCGTACCTGTGTCGAACGTGAAGTTGAATATAATGATGATGACGAGCGTAAAAACAGCCATGGTGGTGAACCGCTCGCGTGTGCGGCACTCCACCACCATGTCCTTGGCATATATGCTCCACGCTTTGTTCAGAAATCCCATATTAGAAAGATGTTGTTTTCTGCCTGTAAATGTCGTCAAAAACCGGGAGCGTGAGGCCGTTTTTCCGCTCGTTGTAGACGATGCGGCCGTGGTCTATGATGACGAGGCGGTCCGCGATCTCGAGGCCCCTATTCAGGTTGTGTGTAACCAGCAGAATCGTCCGTTGTTTCTCGGACAAAAAACCCTGAAGCATAGTCATCGCCTCCTGATCCAGTCCCACATACGGCTCATCGAGCAGGAGTACCGGGGGATCGTGCAGCATCGTCCGGGCCAGGGCTGCCCGCTGCTTCATGCCACGAGACAATGTTTTCATCAGACGATCCCCCTGGTTTGCCAAACCTACCCGGCCAAGCAGGACCCCGATTGTCCGCTCCGCCCCTTCAAGGTCGTAGAGTGCCCCGTAGAATTTCAGGTTTTCGGAAACAGTAAGATCATCATAAAGGTATGAACGATTCGATAACACCCCGATCTTACGGGCAAGACCATCATCCCGGTCCTTAATGGCATCCACACCATCCAGGGTTATCTCACCCCTGGATGGACGAATCAGGCCTGCGATAACGCCGAGCAAGGTAGACTTGCCCGCCCCATTAGGGCCGACGATTGTCAGGAACTCTCCCCTGTGGATCTCCAGATCGAGCCGGTCCAGTGCCCGTACGCGGCCGTAGGTCTTGGTCAACTTTTTGATACATATGATAGCCGACGGATCTACCATTGCCTGCCTGCCCTAAGCCCCTGTGCGTATACGGATCGCCCTGTGTTTAAGATTTTTGCGGCGTCTGCGATACACTTTCTCTTCTATCTCTCCGTCCTCGTATTGATCGTCCAAACCAGCTATCGAGTGTAATAACTGGTTGAACTCCTTCTCCGCCAGTTCCATTTCCTCCGGCGTTCGCTCAGGCTTTTCCTCTTTTCGTTCGCGTTCGGGTTCCACTGGTTCGGCTTTCACCATGGCAACGACACCGGCGAGGACCATCAACGCCACCAGTCCCAGAATCCCCCACTTCAAATAATCCTGCCAGCGCGGAACAGAAGGCAACTCGATTCCAATCGACATTCCTGGTGACATCCCCACCGTATTAGACAGCGTCATGTAAGATCTGTCACCAATCTCCCGAACGCCGTCGGTGGTGAGGTTGGTCCCCGAAACCGTCTGGGTGCTGGGAAGGACAAACACCTGAACCCGACCTGTTTCATACTCTAGGCGCTTGGTAAGCACATCATCAATGGCTTTACGGTCCACCCTGTAGGAGAAGAAAAGCTGAGATTCACCGGGCGGCAGCGGTTGCGTGTAGCGCACACCGTGGTCTGTGTTTTCGACGCCCGGTGTCACCGGCTGTAACCCGAATGCGGCGGGCGGCAGCGTAAGAGCGATCCCGTTATCGTGCCCTTCAGGGGCGAACGTCTTATTATCGGTGTTGCGTACAATCACGATTTCCGTGACATCAAGCAAGTCCGCACTCACATCTATGATCACGTGCAGAGCGCTGACTTCTATGGCTTCGTCCGAAGGAGAGGTTTCGAAGACATCAATCTCCGTCTCATGGGTTGGCGTTTCCGCGTCAAGGGTCAGATGGCCCGTAGTATACGGTATGCCTAGATACCGGGTGCCTACCACATAATGCGCGCCATCCAGGGGCAGTTTGTCGAATACATATCGGCCGTTCCCATCGGTCATACGGCTGACCACCACTTCGGGTTCCCCCATCTCATCCAGATGGCGGAGTACTTCGACTTCCTGATTCCCGAGCGCTTCTTCCGACGTCCGGTTCGTTACCGTCACGGTGATCCGCCCTGTAGCCTGCGCGGAGGCCTGCTGGAGGAGTGCCACATTCAAAAAAGCAGCTACATAAAATAACAAAAGCCCCGAGGGGCCGATTCGATGATTCATAACGATCTCTTTATGAACAAAACGCCTTGAACGATATCGCCTATACTTTCATTGGGTATGATCCGGGTGCCCGATAAGTGAATCACAACTTCTCACCGCACTGTCCACAGAACTTGGCGTCTGGTTGGTTGGATGTGCCGCACGCAGAACATAATGCCCCACACAGATCCGCACCGCACTCGATGCAAAAATTGGCGTCGGGATCATTCTCGAAATCGCAAGCGACGCATGCAAGGGTTTTTCCTGATGTCTGAATGGATTCACGTGATGCCGGTTCTGCAGATTCTTCAATAGGCTGGGCCGAAACCTGGCTCGGATCCGCTGTATCTTCGACCGGAGTTACCGTGGCGCGTTTCCTACGGATTTCAAGAACCGCCTGTTCGATCCGGTCGCTTGTGTGCTGCTTTCCGTTAGATGCATGCTCGAGCTGATCCAGCACTCTGGATGCTTCCTGCATATATTCGGATTGGAGCTGGTGATGGTCCTGATCCGACAGCTTTCCCATTTTGTGATCGATATTCAATTCCCGTATAGAAGAATATAGAAAGTCTTTCTGCTTATTCAAATCCTCTACATCGGAACGTCCGCCGAACCATCGGCGCTGTTGATGATCCAGGAGCGGGCTTATCAGAAACGCTACAACACCTAGCGCCAGAAGTCCGCACGCGACCGCTGCCATGGGCAACTCCAGGTTTCTCTATAAGGTTGTTTGAGCGGGCTCTAGGTTTTCATATCCTTCGCTTTCATACTTCGAAGGACACTTGGCAAACAACGTATGCGCGGTAAACGTAGCGTTCGGCGCGTATGTGCCCTCCACCACGACCTCCGAGCCGTCCTTAAATGTATCCGGAATCAGTCCTGTGTATACAACTTCGGTTTCCCGGCCGCCTTCTTCAACCAGGAACCGAACGCGCATCGTTCCCAGTTCGCCCTTTTCGATCGACCCGTTCACCACGTGGCCGTTCAACCGCATATTCTTGGCGTAAACCGGCGAAGCATGGAGTTCACTCACTGTCAAATAATACATGGTCGACTCACTGAAACCGGTGTAGATCAGATAGCCTATGGCGGCAATTACGACACCGAAGCCAACGAGAAACTTCCGTTGCTTCTTCTTCATGATCTTCCTCCATCACTGTATTCAACGTATGGCTCGTACTCCAAATTCTACAAGCCAGAAACAGCCGGCTAAAATATAGGTCATCTCCGGATGCCCGGCAAGCATTTTTTATACAACCATAAATGGTGTTCTCTTGATATAAAAAAAACGTACTTCAACCAGGTGCCGCGATGCCGTCCGGGACCGTCTCATAAACCCATAATTACCTTGACACTGTAGGAAACATGGAATACTTTGGCTGCATCGTTTAATACATGTTATCCTTCCACCGAAAACCCCGCTTTCTCCTGAGACTTATGTCTGCATTCGAATCCGTTCAGGAAGTAATCACCAAGTTCGACGGCCAGGGTTACATTTGTGGTCCGGAAATCGCAACGCCGGTGTATTTGATGGACCAGCTGGGCAAACCGATACTGGTCGAAGGGCCGCCCGGTGTCGGTAAAACGGAAATCGCCAAAGCCCTATCCAAGGCACTCGACCGGCGCCTCATTCGCCTGCAATGTTACGAAGGGCTCGACGAATCCAAGGCCTTATATGAATGGGAATACACCAAGCAACTGCTGTATACACAAATGCTCAAAGACCGTATCGGCGAATTACTGAAAGAGACCACTACCCTTGGAGAAGCCGTAGATATCCTGAACGCGCAGGACAGCGCGTTCTTCTCGCAGCAATTCTTGTTACCCCGCCCCCTCCTAGAGGCGATTCTCTCACCGGAACCGGTGGTGCTCCTGATCGATGAAGTGGATCGGTCCGATGATGAATTTGAAAGTTTCCTGCTGGAAGTTCTGAGTGATTTCCAGGTCAGTATCCCGGAACTGGGTACGCTGAGCGCCCGCCAGAATCCCCTCGTAGTGCTGACCAGCAACGCCAACCGCAATCTGTCCGAAGCGCTGCGGCGCCGATGTCTGTACCTGTATATCGATTATCCCGGTGTTGAGCAGGAGACCACCATCGTCCTCCGGAAAACGCCTGACATAACGGAGGAGCTGGCAACTCAGATCGTCCGATTCGCACATAAAGTCAGGGCCGCTAATCTCCGTAAACCGCCCAGCATCAGCGAAACAATTGACTGGGCACTGGCGTTGGTGGTGTTGAATGCCAAAAACCTGTCGAAGGAAACCCTTAACGAAACACTGCATGTGTTGTTAAAGGATAAGGAAGACATCGATCGCATCATGCGGGAAGGCGTTCGATGATCGATCGTATGGTCGAGTTTGTTCAAATGCTCAGAGCGTCCAATGTTCGGGTATCCATGAGCGAGGCCATTGATGCCGTCACGGCACTCCGGCTTGTTCCGATCGCCAGCCGCCCTATGGTCAAACTGGCGTTACAGTCTGCCCTGATCAAAGAGCGTGAAGACATCCCTACCTTCGAATCCCTCTTCAATCAATTTTTTCTGGTTCAACTGAATGAACATGAAAGCGGCGAGGGCGATGAATCCGATGCACAGGACGGTCCGCCGAATGACCAGGATACCGACGGCAGAAAAGACGAAGGAGAAGAGACCCAGGAAGAGTCCAATACAGAAGGTGATAAAAACTCCTCCATGCCTGCTCCGGAAGAAGGAGAACCCGAGGACGCAGATTCCGAAGATAATATGGATCCCGAACTTCAGGAGCTTCTGGCGCGCATTCAGGTAGGGGAAAACACAACGGAGCCGCTCGCTCAATCCGGAAATCAAGCAAATATGTCCGGGGCGGAAGATGTGGATCTGTATCAGGAACTACCGCTCGGGCAGGTAGATAGCCTCTACACTGCGGTGGAAGATCTGGCGGCCAACCTGGTGACCAAACGGTCTCTTCGGTTCCAACAGGCGCGGTATGGGCCGGTCGACATAAAACGGACCGTACAAAAGAGCTTTCGGACCGGAAACATCCCGTTCAATATCATTCGGAAACGCAGAAAGATTGATAAACATGAGTTGGTTGTCCTGTGTGACATCTCAGGTTCGGTGTGGGAGGTGGCCCGGTTTTTCTTGAAACTGGTTCAGGAAATGCAACACCAATTCAGCCGCTCCCGAAGTTACCTTTTTGTGGATCGGATAAATGAAGTGACGGATCTGTTCGACGATCGCCCCTTCGATGAGATTATCGATCAGCTCAAAGATGATCCAGGGTTGAATTTTTTCGGTTTGAGCGATTTTGGAAGGGCGTTCTATCAGTTCTATACGGATGAATTTAAGTCCCTGTCCCGCAACACGATTCTCGTAATACTCGGAGATGCCAGGGCCAACTGGTTCGATCCTATTGAATGGACGCTGGACGAGATGCACCGGCGGACCCACATGGTTATCTGGCTGAATCCGGAGCCGAAGCAATACTGGGATACTGACGACTCCGTAATGTCGAAATACAGCCCGTACTGTGACTATGTGATGGAATGTCGAAACCTGGAACAGCTTAAGCAGGTGGGTGAATTGATCTTACAGGGCTGACCCAAAATCGACTCGGTTTTTTTCACCCTCCGAATGAATTTCCTGTAGACCATTCCAAGATCCATCGTTATTATGGATTAGCCTCACGGGATTTGTTAATCCACAATCGGGATTTGAATTATCAAACCATTTTACTGGATTATCGCCTTATTGTTGTTCGCCGGAGGTATGCTGGCGACTGTTTCCACCGGTATTGCCCGTAACGGACCCGGCCGGTACAACGATTTTACATTCGCACGCGTGGCCTACAACGGCGGAGGTGGCGGCAGTTGGGGTTGGGGCCGACGAGGTGGTAGAAGCTGGGCCATGGATTTCCCATCGGCAGATGACAATATGATCCGGGTATTGCGGCGTCAGACCACTCTTCGCATCAACGAACCCCAAAGAATCGATCTGTCCGATCCTCAAATTTTCGAGATTCCATTTCTGTATATTCTGGAAGTCGGCGGCCTCAACCTCGGCGAAGATGAAGCGGAGAACCTGCGGGAATACCTGCTACGCGGTGGATTCATGCTGGTGGACGACTTTCATGGCTCGTATCAATGGTCCGTGTTTGAATCCCAGATGAAAAAGGTATTTCCCGATCGGACCATTGAAGAAATTCCCATGGACCACCCGGTCTTCCACTGTTATTACGATTTCGATACGTACCCGCTCGTTCCGGGTACGGCCGCACTGGGCGGCTGGGGTGCGGGTAAGTATGAAGCCGACGGTGCCGATTACGGTCATCACTGCCGAGGTATCTTCGACGACGACGGACGCCTGTTGATCCTGATCAACTGGAACACCGACCTAGGGGACGGTTGGGAGCATGCGGCAGATCCATTCTATCCCCGGAAATATTCCGAGGACGCCTACCGACTGTGCATCAATTTCGCTATCTACGCGATGACGCATTGACAAATAATTGCGGTACAAAAAAGGGAGATGAGCGACATGGCCCATCTCCCTTTTTCTGTTTAACCCGTGATTCCATTCGTTAATTTTGCCGGTATGCCTGATACAATGCCATCACGGCGGGTACATAATTCTGCGTCTCCGTGTACAGGATACCATCCCGTTTGCCTTCTGCCAGCCACAGTCTTGCACGACCTTCACCACCGTTGTATGCCGCTAATCCACCCTCTACGCCGTACATATCGACCAGCGCCGCAAGGTATCGAGTACCGATACGGATATTAAGGGCGGGATTAAGAAGAATATCTTTTGAATTGGTCCACGTGATGCCTTCGTAGTTCGCCATAAACATCCCGGTTACGGGCATGATCTGCATCAGTCCCATGGCGCCGGCGGGTGATATGCGATTGGTTCTCCAGCCGAGGCCACTCTCCTGTGATATGGTAGCGCAGATAAGTTCTACGCTCAATTCTTCGTATTTTCGACTCGCTTCATAGATTTCATCGGCAATTCTGTATTTTTCTCGGGTCGATAATTCTGTATTTCTTTCGAAAATACTGGTGATTTTATCGATATTATACTGACGAATACTATCTACATTCATTTTTGCGTTCATTTCAACAACCTGCATTTCAAGCGTACCCATCCCAGATTCCAGGTTTTCCATGCGGGCCATGGTTGAACTGTACAATTCGTGCAGTCGCGACGAAAACCCTAATGAGATAAAGCATATCGCCAATCCAACACCGATCGATATTACGGTTCTGCCCCAACGCATTGATAACCAGGATATTGACATGATTTCGACCTCCAGAAAATTAAACTACCTTCCGTCCGGTCCTAAGTCACATACCACTTGTATCTCTCCTGTAAGCTGCAACAATACAGGCCACACCGTATACAGACGTTTAGTAAATACTTTCGGTTTGGTTGAATGTCAAGTATTAATTTGACAGGTCAACCGTATTATTTACGCCCTTCTTTAGATAATAGTATACGGGTGTTTTAATATCAGATACGTGTTCAATATCACATTATCTGGTTCATTTTACCATTTCTTTCAAGGCGGAAGTCAGAACTTCGATGCCGCGTGTGTATTCATCCAGTGACAGATGTTCGTCCGGTCGATGGTCAAGCCGTGAATCACCAGGGCCATATGCAACGATCGGGCAGCCCCAGGCCGGCCCCAAAACGCACATATCCGATGTGCCGGTCTTCTTCTTGAACTTGGGCTGGCCGCCGGCCGTTCTGATGGCTTTCAAAAACGCGCGGATCAAAGGCGTGTTTTTCGATGTGATCACACCTTCAAGCCGTTGGTCGCATATTACCTCTGCATCCCCGGCCGTACCGTTTACAAATGATATCAGGCCGTCGATATCGAAAGCAGGAGGTACGCGGACGGCTAAGTAGCTCTCGGCCGTATCCTTGAGGCCATCGTTATCCGAGATAAATCGGCGCAATTCCAGCCGGGGCGAATCGAATTCCCCTTTGCCGCTCCGATCAGCCGTATAGGCGGCCAGCGCGTTATACAGTTCTATAGCCTTTTCACCGGCACGGACGTTATCACCGGCGAAATGTGCGTTGGGCTGCACCTTTCTGTACCGGAAACCGACGATACCCTTATACCCGATTGTGATGTTGTCCCAGCCACTGGGCTCGCCAATAACCACAACATCAGGATGCATCCTATCCACCAGATGCCACGCGCCTCTAGAGGTTGGGCTCTCCTCTTCCACTGCCCCTATTACCGAAATCCGAGTGCCGGTAAGCTCCGTCAGCCGGGACGCGGCACAGATAAACGTGGCAAAGGAACCTTTTGCGTCTACCGAGCCACGGCCGTAGAGGACGCCGTCTTTCTCACACACTGGGACGATTCCGGGCGCGGTATCTATGTGCCCGACCAATGCCAGATGCCGGTCCCCGGAGCCGATCTCTCCGACCGCATTGCCGACTTCATCCTGGTGGGACCTGAACCCACGCTTCCTCATTTGATCAACAAGAAATGCGGATAGTTCCCCCTCTTCCGTAGCTGGGCTATAGAATTCCACCATGCGCCGGATCAAACCTATGTCATCATACATAATGGCGTCTCTGCCTACTTTTCAGTGAGTCCAAACCCAAAAAGGGATCACAGCATTGGCTTTTTCCGGACCGAATCCAGCGCACTCTGACTGTAATCCCTACTATCTTTCTAGCGTTTTAATGCGCGGAAAGTATCCGCGGTTCTTTCTATTACGGTGTCGATCTCATCACGTGAAATAACGAGCGGCGGCAGAAACCGCAGAACCGTATTGCCAGCCGGCAATGCCATGACACCGCGCGCCATCAGATCCCGAAGCACTGGCGTTACCTTGCCTTTCAACTCGACGCCGATCATCAGACCCATGCCACGAATTTCACGTATCATCGGTGATTGGATCGCCACCAACCTATCCCTGAAATATGCGCCGTTTTCGCGAGCCTGTTCCACCAGCCCTTGGTCTCGTATCACACCAATTGCAGCAATAGCCGCAGCGCACAGTACCGGATTGCCGCCGAAAGTGCTGCCATGTGACATGATAGGCACCGAGGTAGCTCTCTCCCTGCAGAGCGTGGCACCCATGGGCAACCCGCCGGCCATAGATTTGGCAACACACAGGATGTCCGGTTGAAGATCGAAATGTTCACAGGCAAACATCCTGCCCGTTCTTCCAAATCCGGTCTGTACTTCATCAATGATTAGTAGCGCCCCGGCCTGGGTGCACCACTCCCTTGTCCGGTGAAGGAACGCCCCTTCGGCCGGACGTACGCCGCCTTCACCCTGCACCACTTCTAGGATAACAGCCGCTGTTTTATCCGTGACGGCATTCTCCATCGCCTCGACATCGTTGAATTTAATGTGAGAAAACCCTGGAACCAGCGGTTCGAATGGTTTACGGTATTTTTCGTTCCAGGTGGCGCTCAACGCTCCGAAGGTGCGCCCGTGAAACCCGCGCATGGTGGCCACTATCTCCTGGCGGCCGGTGCTTGCCCTGGCAAATTTCAGTGCCGCTTCCACGGCTTCCGTACCGGAATTGCACAGAAAAACATGGTCCAGACCCCGAGGAGCTATATCCGCAAGCGTCTTCAGAAGCTGGGCCCTCACGTCATTGTAAAAGGACTCCGGACAGATAGATAGACACGCCATTTGCCTTGTGACGGCCGCCGTTACCGCATCGTGGCAGTGCCCTACATTCGCCGAGCCCTGTCCGCCCACACAGTCGATATATTCCCTGCCGTCGGAATCCCATAGCCGAGCGCCCATTCCTCGTACGATCGTCACATCTCGCTTTGGAACAACTCCGAAGGAATACTGATCTTCAATCTTCGCAAATTCCATGTCTAGCCTTGACCTATCACGGTCCCGATGCCCTGAAGCGCGGCCGTCACGGGATTGGGAATGCGGCCGTCACCGAGGATGACGCTCTGCACGCCTTCTTCAAGCGCTTCTTTGGCACCCAGGAGCTTCTTTTTCATACGACCCTGCGCATATGTCCCGATCGCCTCTTCGATGCCGGCCGGTTCCAACTCTTGGATCAGGGATTCCTCATCGTTCAAATCCTTCAGAAATCCCGGGGTATTGGACAGAATCAGAAGACGGTCGGCGCCAAGGGCGTTGGCGAGGACGGCTGCTGCACGGTCTCCGTCCACGTTAATCGCCTCGCCTTCGTAGCTGATGGCCGGCGGGCTGATCACTGGCAGGTAACCGTTGTCGAGCAGCAGATGTATCAACGAAACATTCGCCTGTTCCACCCGGCCGGTGTAATCATTCTTGAGCACCATTTTTCGACCGTTTTCTACGATGCGGACCCGTGATTTACGTTTTCCTTCCAGCAGGCGGCCGTCCACTCCACTCAGGCCGACCGAGTTAACACCCAATTGCTGGAGTTTCTCCACAATGCGAGTGTTCACCTTGCCGCAATACACCATCGCGAAGATATCAAGCGTATCCCAGTCGGTGTACCGGCTTGTAAAGCCCGACGGAGACGTCACCATACGGGGCGGTTTACCGAGTCGCGTGGAGATCTGGTTCAACTCATCTGACGCTCCGTGCACCAGAACCAGCGGTTCCGTCTGATGCGCGATATCCTCGAGGACACCGTCGAGGTTAATTCCTTTGCTACCACCTATTTTAACAACAAACATAAGTATACTACCTAACTGCCATGACTTTCCTTAACCCACACCGAAAAAGAGCATGTGCTTAAAAAGTCAACGTCGGTCCCACCTTCCTATTCCGGCAATAAACCGGGTTCTACACTCGCCCACTCACGATTTCTATGGCTTCATCCCGGGGTAACGTGGTCTGCGTGCTGCCTGCCATGCTACGTAACGTCAATGTGCCGGCGGCGATTTCGTCTTCGCCCAGGATCAGCGTATAATCGACACCGATTCGGTCGGCGTGTTTCATCTGTGCCTTCAGGCTGCGGTTTTCCCAGAGGGCCGTCGCACCCACCTGCTGCTCCCGTAGTGTCTGCACCAGCATCACCGCCCCAGCCTTGGCCTCAGTACCGAGATAGGCAACCCCGACGGTCGGCTTCGGAATAACGGGTGGCACGATGCCTTGGTGTTTTAACGTCAAGAGTACCCGATCCATGCCGGATGCGAACCCGATGGCCGGCGTTGCCGGGCCTCCAATCATTTCGGTCAAACCGTCGTACCGCCCACCGCCACATATGGCGCTCTGCGCGCCGATGCCATCGGCCCAAACTTCGAAAACGGTTTTTGTATAGTAATCGAGGCCGCGTACCAGCCTGTGATTGATCGTATATGGTCGTTCCAGGGCATCCAGATAGGACTTCAGTTCACCAAAGTGGTCACTGCATTCCATACAAAGTGAATCAATAATCTGGGGAGCCTTTTCTATAATAGGCTGGCACGGTCTGTTTTTGCAATCCAGCAGACGCAGCGGATTTTTTTCCAGCCGACGGTGGCAATCCTCGCAGACTTCATTCACATGGTCCGCATAAAAGGCGGCCAATGCCGTCAGATATTCCGGTCGGCATCCAGGACACCCCGTACTGTTAATCTGAAACGACAGACCGGTGAGGTCCATATCGTCATACAGCTGCCAGGCGAGCACCATTACTTCCAGGTCTATGGCCGGATCCTGGCTGCCGATCACTTCCACGTCTATTTGCATGAACTGCCGGTAGCGTCCTGCCTGCGGACGTTCGTATCGAAATGCGGGACCGATGGTGTACAACCTGAGCGGTTGTGGGCGGCCGTACAGTTTTTTCTCCACATAGGCACGCACGAGTCCAGCCGTGAACTCCGGCCGGAGCGTCATGCTGTCGCCGCTCCGATCCTCAAAGGAGTACATCTGCTTCTCGACTATATCCGTTGAATCCCCTACATTACGTGCATACAGCGCAGTCGATTCGAAAATTGGGACATCAAGCTGCTCGTATCCATACAAACTGCAGGTCTGATGTGTTTTTTCTGTAATATGACGCCAGTATGCCTGGTCTTCTGGAAGGATATCGTATGTTCCGGTCGGTGCTTGATACCTCATGATCCCTCTTTCCGTAATTGACCATAGACTGCGGTTAGCCGAGATGCTGCCCTCTGTTGTCCAGCGAAACTCTAGATCGGATGCAGTCCAGGAAATTCCAGACCGGTACGTTCATCTAATCCATACATCAGATTTATGGCCTGCACCGCCTGCCCGGCCGCTCCCTTCACGAGATTGTCCAACGCCCCCATCACCACCAGGCGCTTACTGTGAGGATCGCGTTCAAAGCCAATATCGCAATAATTAGTGCCCGCCAGAAATTTTGGCTCAGGATATCGGAAGATTCCCTGACGCTCCTTTATAATACGTATGAACGGTTCCTGACCGTATGCCGCCCGGTAAATGCTCCATATATCTTTGTCCGTGCAATCGTTTGTTACAAATGTATGCGCCGTCATCAGAATCCCGCGTACCATCTCTATAGCCGTTGCGGAGAAGTGAATTTGCGGGCGGATTCCACAGTTTAATTCCTGTATCATCTCCGCTGTGTGGCGATGGGCGGTAGGCTTGAAAGACCGTACCGCACCGCTGCGCTCCGGATGATGGGACGACTGGTCGGCCTTGTTTCCGCCGGCCGACGATCCTATTTTGCCTTCCATCATAATGCATCCCGGATCGATGACCCCGGCCTTCATAAGCGGCGCAAGCGATAGTATCGCGGTCGCGGCGAGGCAACCGGTACAGGCCACATGTTTGGATTCGCGGATCCGGTCCCGGTGTAATTCTGCCAAGCCGTAAACGAATCGGCCCAGAAGTTCCGGATGGGTATGGGCGTGACCGTACCAGACCGGGTAATCTGCCGGGTCATTCAGCCTGAAATCAGCACTGAGATCAATAACCCGCTCACCAAGGGGGAACAATTCAGTGCATTGCTGCATAGCCTCCCCGTGTGGCAGAGCAACGCACAGCACGTCGCAGGGCTTCAGTTCCGCCACAGGCGAAAATTTGAGATTGGTCACTTTTCGGAGGTTCGGATGCGCCCGCCCCACAGGTTTCCCAGAAAACCGCTCGGAGGTGACCTGCTGTACTTCCACCTCCGGATGAAACAAAAGCAACCGCAGCAACTCGCCGCCGCCATACCCGGAGGCGCCGACGATCGAAACGGTAATCATGACAGGGCTACCTTTACGAGATGGTCGATAATCAGATCCGGAATATCTACACCGGTGGGCTGTATACTATTACGGAATTCCATGGTGTAATTCACTTCATTTACTCGAATGCCCTGATCCTCCGTCTCTATCAGATCCACCGCAAGGATTCCACCGCCAACCGCCTCAGCAGCTGCGGTCGAGAGCAATCCGACCTCACCATCCACAGGGCAGTTCTCAGCCCTGCCTCCCAGGGCTGTATTTGTTTTCCAGTGATCCGAATACCGATAGATGGCGCAGATGGTTTCGCCGTCTATGACAAACGAGCGGATGTCGCGTTTTTGCTTCTTGTCCACATACTCTTGTATATAAAATATCGAGTGGTGGTATGATCCCAATGTTTCCTTATGTTCGAGCACCGCCTCCGCCGATGACCGGTCATTAACCTTTGCAATAAGGCGTCCCCACGAACCTATGGCGGGTTTAAGGACCACCGGGTACCCCATCTCCTCAATCGCCTCAAGCGCCGCCTCAGCGGTGAACGCCACACAAGATTTCAACGTCGGTACGTTATGCTTGAGGAGCGCCATCGTTGTCAAAAATTTGCTGCCGCAGACCCTGGCTACCTCATATGTGTTGACCGTTTTTACGCCATGGTCGTTAAGAATTTTGAGTGAATAAAGCGCTCTGGAATGGTTTATATTTCGCTCCAGGATAGCGTCATACTCGCACCTATTCTGATTCAGATCGAAGATGAGTTTCCGATCATCTATCCTTTCCAGCGAAAGGCCACGGCGATGCGCGGCTTCAAAGAGGAGCTTTTGTTCTTCCGTTACGATGGACAGGAGGATTCCCAGATTCACGATGAGGCGCCCTTCCCTTTCATTGCCTTTGATTGGGAGATGGCGTGATCGATGACAAGTCCCGCTATTTTGACACCGGTGATATCTTCCACTTCGGTTAGACCAGTGGATGGCGACAGGTCGACCACCTGCCAATGGTCTCTGGTCCGGACAAGATCGACTGCCAGTACGCCACCGCCCACAGCACCAACCGCCTTAACCGCGGTCTCATTCAATTCATCTGAAACCGGATAGGCCTCTATAAGACCACCATCTTTAATAGAGGTGACCCAGTGGTTAGTAAGGACAGAAATCGCCGCAACGGTCCGGTCCCCGACCACATAGGCACGTACGTCATGGCCGGGCATTTCGATATATTTCTGGATAAAAAAGATCGAATGATGATAGGTACCCAGGACTTTCTTGTGTTCCAGAACCGTCTGTGCTGTGAACTTATCCTGAATGCGGGAAATTAACTGACCCGACGGACCCTCTACCGGCTTGAGTACCACCGGATAACCGACTTCCTCCATCGCTTCCAGTGCCGATTCCGGCGTGAAGGCCACACGCACAGCCGGCGTCGGGACCCGGTGTTCCCGTAATGCCATCTCGGCCAGAAGACGGTTGCCACTCGTCTCGGCTACCACATGGGTATTGAGGGTTGGAATTCCCCAGTCTTCGGCTATTTTCAGTGCATATAACGCCCGATGACGATCTACGCATCGATCGAGCAATATGTCGATTTCCAGGTTGGGATGCTCCAGATCGAAAAACACCGAGGTATTATCTATCGGAGCCACGACCAGCCCACGAGTTTTCGCCGCTGCGATCAGACGTTTTTCATCCGTTCTGATACGGGATAGAATGATTCCTATATTCATAGTTTTCCGTAAATAGCATCGTATGCTAAATGTTGCTTAAAAACAAAATCGGGGAGTTTCCTCCCCGATTCCAATGGGATAATGAGCCCACCGGAGACTTCTCATATCGTCAGGTCACACGCACTGCGAGAGTGATCAATCGTCCGATGCGGGATCGGAGCCTTATTCTCCCCAGTCTTCCTCTTCTTCGGGCGCCAAATCCATTTCAATCGGATTGGCACTTACCACTTCAAGCTCGGCTCCGCAGTCCTCACATTCGATGATTTCTCCCTCCACCACGTCATAGTCCATATCGATATTCGCGCCACATTCTGGACAGTTAGCCAAGTGCTCCTCCCTTGTTCACCAAGCAAACGCGATAGACATTCCTGATAATCGGGAAACATTTAAGGACGCCGAAATATATATTACTGAATAACAGTGTCAAGTGCTTTTTATAACGTGTTTGCAAACAGGTCTTACTCGAACCGGGAAGGCGCCGGAACACGCCACACACCTGCCGGTATTTTCTGTGTGAGTTGATCTACCATCCGCAGCCGATCCGCACCCGGTTCCTCGATCAAACCTGGTGCTACGGTAGACGGCCCCACCTGAAGGTCCGCCATCCGGACCGACCATGATTCCGGTCCTGAACCTCGGTCAACCTTCAATAAGACCCGGGTATCCGAACCGATGGGCCATTGTATTTCCAGTACAACCGATGGGCCAAAAAAACTTCTGAGGTCCACCAGGAGTTCTGGGGGACCACGGGTGCCGGTATCAAGGCGGTACAGACGCCCCGCCTCATCCACAAACGCAGCGGTCGCACCGTCGAACGCCAGGGCGGCTGCTCGTACCCTACCGTTAAAAAGCAACCTGGGCACCTGTTCATAAACCTCGACCGTATCAAGTTCATCTACCGTGAAGCCGCCGTACAACGGTCCGCCCTCTAGATGCACCAGAGCCTGCCCTGATGTGTTTCTGATCTGACCCACTCCATCCAATACAACCAAGGAAGGCGCGGCAATAGCCAACCGTACTCCGGTTTGAGAAATGCCGTCGGTCTGAAACCCCGGTACGCCCAGCAGGCGCACTGGTTGTTCTTCCGCTCCCAACCGAAGCCGATACACACCGGTTGCTTCAAACTGGGTACCCGGGTTGCTGGCTCCTGAAGAAACGATGGTCCATGGGGCGCTTCTATTGATATACAAAAAGTGACGGACAAACACGGTCGATTGTACGGGAACCGGATTATCCGGTCGGGCAACCGCATGGTAAAGAACAGTTTTCAAATTGCGACTGGCATCGATTATATGACTTTCATCGCGTTCCGGACTAATAGTCTTACAACCGGACATTTGTACAATGGCAGTAATAAGCAATATGAATCTATATATTTTACTCATTGACAATTTGCACCGTGTACAGGGGCCCTGACTTGATCGGTCAAACACTTTACCATGACGGTTCAGGTACGGTCCAACCCTCCCTGGAAAAGTTCTCCGTTGTCTGTTCTATAAAAGGCAATCCATCTGCGCCGTGTTCCCTTATGGTCTCAAGATCGTGAATTGTACGAAGTAAACGAGTTTCTGAATTCTGCTCCAGTATTCGGTTCCCTGCGATCCCTGTGCCTATATGGAAAGACGAATCTGCAGCGGCGATGCACCGTTCATGGAAACGTATGCTATTTGGACTAGACGCGACAAAAAGGGCTCAGCATTGCCCCTTGCCAATGTGAATGGGTAAACCCCGGCTTCTTCAAAATGAGTGCGCAGACCGCTATCGCCCGAAGATACTATGGTTCAGTCCGCGAGCCGTGAAACCTAATGAAAATGGCGGATAAAATTTGGCACCGTCGGTGCGCTTCCCCCGATACAAATAAACTGGCATCCACATTTCGACTTCCGTCGCTTACAGGTCCGGTATCTGCCCCAGGCCCTACGGCGCGGCATGGCAGTACCCATGATTAAATGGATTATAATAAGCGTTTCACGACACCTTTATAGCTTAGATTCACCACTCAACCCTGAAGCCTGTCCAGATAGCACGCGCCGGTCCGTACACCCACTGGCTCTGTCTGAAGAACGGGTTGTCTGGCTTTCCCGTACGTTCAAAGGCGTGTGGATCAGCAATCACGACAATGTTTTCTTCGTTTAAGAGATTCCGCACCTCTAAGAACAGGGACGTGATCGGCAAAGATCTGCGGTACAAAAGAGGGATGTCCAGCCGGACATCTAGGCGCTCTGTCCATGGACCAAAGGCTGTAGTTGTCGACGGATCCAGCGGGACAGTCTGACCGACTGGCGTTGTTGACGGACTGCGGTAAGGCACACCGCTCTGCACCTGGCAAATCGCCGATAGAACCGTGCCAGAGGCAAATCGAACGCTTCCTATCCAAGAAATCCAGTGTCGTCGGTTCCAGAATGAATTCAGAGACCTGTCAAACGTTGTAAAATCTCCCGGGGACAGCGGGTTGCCAGCCCGAATTGGCTGATTGCTAACACGAACCGGTCCCAGATCTCGAAGAAACAAGTAGGAAAATCGTGACGAGACCTTAGCATTTGATCTGCCGATCGGTGCGGAATTTCGAATCAACGCTAGCTCGATGCCGCTCTGTTTGCGAAATCCCAAGTTGACGCGTCCCCAGTAGCTGGAATAATTCGACACGGATTGAGGAAGCGCTTCGGGACCGAAGACCGGATTATATCGTTCGGAATCCCTGTAAAACGCAGTGATATCGGCCGTATACGTACCTTTTGCCACCCCTATACCGCCTTCCAACGTCGTCAGACGCTGAGGTCTCATATCCGTCACGGTACGATCCGCAAACGGCGACGATGCGCGATCCACCTGGGCGAACAAATCTTTCAACGACAGAGGCTGCTGGGCAACGCTGAAGCTCATGTGGACGTTCCAGATATGTGCGGGATATGAGACGCTGAAATGCGGACTGAGCAGATGTGTCGCCGCGACTTTGCCGGTGCCGGACAGCAGGAGTTGACGAACGGTATCTTGCACACTCCGGTCATCGCCCAGTGTCCGATAGATGTCCTGCCATAGGGCTGTTCCGTGAGAATACCTGTCGTACCGGAGACCGAGATCCATAACCAGGGCACCGAAACGCAGTCGGTCGGACACGGACAGAGCAAATTCCCACGGCCGGATCGTGAGATCGAACGCATCCGGCGCCAGTCTCTCCTGCCAGAATTGTTTCTGTCTCAGCTTATGAACCCGGGATTCTACGCCAAGAGAAAGCCGGTGGACTTCATTCGCCTGATACGACATTCTGCCGCCGACCATCAGGGTCAGATAATCGCGTGAGGCCGTGAAGACAGGAGAACGAGATGCGGGAAACACACCGTCAACGAACGGCAGCGGTTCCGCTAATTCCGGGAATGTGAGCAAATTCGGATCGGGCGGGTCGCTGGCCCACTGATCGGATAGCGCGTATGTCTGCAGCTGATAGTTCAATTTCACAGAGTGTTCTGCGATATATGATATATCAAAACCACCGGTACGTGCGCGCCACCTATTCAAATTCTCCAGGATGTATCGCGCTCGGTCCGTGTACACTCGGTTGCCTGTACGGGCATGCCAACCATTGTCGAGCCCGAGAAATCGAACCGAAATTCGGCGCGAGGGCGTCAGTCGGTATCCTACGTCCAGCAGACCGTCCAGCCGGGTTGTCTGCTGACCGGGAAACGGTCCCCATGTTTCGCCGTACCGGGCGTCAAACCGGTATCCCAGACGGACCGACGGTAACAACGGCCGTTCAAGCGATCCGCGGAGTATTTGAGAATTTCGCGTGGCACCGTGTATGTTATAGTTGTAGTCAAAGGGCGCCGTTCCGTTGCCAGCTCGTAACGGATCCCAGGAGGTGTCTTTCTTGAGAAGTCTGATTACGTTGAGAAGACGCGGGTCGTCCATCAGTGGCTGATACACGTTCTGGCCGGCATGGTTCAGAGGAAACAGGGTCCGCTCATAGCTGATATGTCCTGTCAACGGGGGCGAGGACTCGAAATCGGTCTGCACCCTGTCCAGTCTGGCATACCGGGCTGAAAGCGTATCCGAGACCATGAAATCTTCATCCTGGGTGGAGGCACCAGGCAGTGCCTGTTCCTGCGCAGCAGTTAGCCCGGGCAATCCCATAACACAGATGATGATTAATATCGATATTTGATATCGAGACAAGGTAGGATTTGGCCGTTTAAGTGCGCATAGCTGCCGTGGAATCGATCGAATTTGACCGGGACGATTAGGAGAGCTCCACACATCCTTGGAGTCGGTTTTCTTGGCGACGTATATTGTGGATTGCAACCAAAGGACCTCGAAAAGCTACCCTGCAGCCCCTTCTTCGTCGACGGCGCCATCATCCTGCGTCTCTGCCGTTTCTTCCGCGTCGCCCTCTTCCGCAGCCAGCGGCACCAGGGACACATCCACCACCTTATCTCCCGTTGCCACGTTAATCATGCGGACACCCTGAGTATTGCGGCCTATTGTCCTCAGATCCTGGACCGGTAGTCGGATGACCACTCCTTTTTTGGTGATTATCATAAGGCCGTCCTCATCGGTCACCTCACGTACCGAAATCACCATCCCGTTTCGGTCGCTGGTCTTTATGTTGATGACGCCCTTCCCCCCGCGGCGGGTCAGACGGTAGTCTTCGATATTCGTGCGCTTTCCGTAACCGTTCTCAGTGACGACCACTAGTGAGCTATCCCGACGGACCGCCACTACGGCCACGGCCACGTCACCCTCCATCAGATTGATGCCCCTCACGCCCTGTGTGCCGCGCCCCATCACGCGGACATCGCCTTCGTGGAACCGTACCGCCTGGCCTTTGCGGCTTGCAATGACAATGTCGTTGTCACCGTCTGTGATTTTCGCCTCGATCAGCTCATCTCCTTCACGGATTTTGATGGCCAAAATGCCGTTACGCCGCGGTCTGCCGTAGGCGGAGAGCACCGTTTTTTTCACGAATCCCTTCCGAGTCCCCATCATTACGTAATGCTCATCGTCGAATTCCCGGACTGGCAGGAAGGCGGCGACATTTTCCCCGGCGTCGAGTTCCAGAAGGTTGATCATAGCCTTGCCGCGGGCCGTCCGACCGCCTTCGGGGATCTCCCACACCTTTAGCCAACGGCATTTTCCCCGGTTCGTGAAGAACAGAATGTATGTATGGGCCGAAGCCACGAAGAGGTGTTCAACGAAATCCTCGTCCTTGGTGGTCATGGCGGTCACGCCCTTGCCTCCCCGCCCTTGACTCCTGTAGGCATCCACATGGATGCGCTTGATATAACCGGAATGAGATATGGTGATAACCATATCCTCGTCGGCGATCATATCTTCCATGCTGAACTCTTCCGCAGCCTCCAGGATCTCGGTGCGCCGCTCATCGCCGAACCGTTCTTTGAGGTCTATCATCTCATCTTTGATGATTTCCATCCGCCGTGGCAGATTGTCCAGGATATCACGCAAATCTTCGATTTGAGCCATCAACTCCTCGTATTCTTCATCGATTTTCTGCGTTTCTAAACTGGTCAGACGCTGAAGACGCATGTCCAGGATGGCCTCAACCTGTACTTGGCTGAGCTCGAATTCAACCCGTAATGCTTCTGTTGCTTCTTCAGGTGTTGCCGAGCCGCGTATTATCTCGATAACGCGATCCACGTTTCCTAGCGCCACTCGCAGCCCTTCGACTATGTGGGCCCGCTTTTCGGCTTTATCGAGATCGAATTCGGTGCGCCGTACCACTACCTCGTGACGGTGATCGATGAAGTGTTGTATGCACTCTTTAATGGACAGGACACGTGGCCTTCCGTCCACCAGGGCCAGCATGATGACGCCAAACGTTGATTCCATGGCGGTATGCCTGTAAAGATGATTCAATACGATATGGGCTGGTATGTCCCGCCGTATTTCAATTGCTATCCGCATCCCGTCACGGTCGGACTCATCACGAATATCCGTAATGCCGACGATCCGTTTATCACGCACGAGTTCTGCGATTTTTTCGATTAACGACGATTTGTTTACTTGATAGGGAATTTCCGTGACGGCGATTGTCTCCCTGTCCCCCTTTTCCTGATGCTCGATATCTGCCCGTGCCCTAACCTTGATCTTGCCGATCCCGGTCTGGAAGTAATCCCGTATCGCTTGCTTGCCGCAGATAATGGCACCGGTTGGAAAGTCGGGGCCCTGGATATATTGAAGGAGATTCAATACATCCAACTCCGGATCGTCAATAACCGCAACGATAGCATCAACGACCTCACTTAAATTGTGCGGGGGTAAATTCGCGGCCATTCCCACACCGATGCCCAGAGACCCGTTGCACAGCAGGCTGGGAAACTTGCCGGGCAGCACGACTGGTTCGTCCCTCGATTCGTCGTAATTTGGCATGTAATCGACGGTATTCTTCTCGATGTCTTCCAGCATTTCAATAGCCAGTCGTGACATCCGGGCTTCGGTGTAACGCATGGCGCCCGGGGGGTCGCCGTCTACGGAACCGAAATTACCCTGTCCCTGTATCAACGGATAGCGCAGGCTGAAGTCCTGCGCCATACGTGCTAACGTGTCATATACGGCAAGGTCGCCGTGGGGGTGGTAGTCGCCTATCGTCTGACCGACAATCTTGGCGCATTTTCTGGTCGGCCTGGAAGGTGTCAGATTCAAATCCCGCATAGCGACTAGGATCCGCCTCGCTGACGGTTTGATGCCATCGCGCACGTCCGCAATAGCGCGGGAGACATTTACAGACATTGAGTAATCAAGATACGAACTCTTCATCTCTTGTTCGATGTATACCGGCTCGATATTTCCATGCTCGTGCTCGGACATAGGGTCCCCTTGTTAACGGTTATTCTCTGGTTCAACCGCCGGTTTGAATCATTATTTCCGAAAACCGATACTATCCGTACTTCTAATGCAGTGACAGGTTCTTTACAAACATGGCGTTGGATTCGATGAAGTGGCGGCGGGCTTGCACGTTATCGCCCATCAGAATCGTGAATATGCGATCCGCTTCCACAGCATCGTCAAGGGTCACACGGAGCAGGGTGCGTGATTCCGGATCCATGGTGGTTTTCCACAATTCCTCCGCATCCATTTCCGCAAGTCCCTTGTATCTGGATACGGTTATGCCTTCCTTTCCCACGTCGAGGACGGCATCCACCAAATTCTTGCAACCCTGTACTTGCATTTCTTTGTTGCCTACTTTTACCACCACAGGCTCCTCGATCATGGGTTTCAGTTTTTCGTAGAATCCTCGGAGTCTGTCGTAGGTCGAATGGTCGAACGTGTCATCCGGCATATGGGGTATCCCGTTCGTACCAGTATGGCCGTTATGGTCTGGCGCTACATCCTCATCCGGGATACTTTCTTCTTCCGGTGTGCCGTCGCCGCCCACGGCCTCCGAATCATCGGAAGCCGTGTGTTCCTCTGAAGCCAGCGTGTCTTCGATAGCACGTCGAGCCTCTTCTTCCGCTTTTTTCCTTTCAGCGGCCTGTTCCTGAAGTTCAAGGCGATAGGATTCATATAATGTTTTATCGCCCAGAAGCCGGATTATCATCTCCCTAGCCAGGCCCATTTTCGACAGGTAGTCAACCCGTTCATCAAACTCAATAATGTCACGAATATGCTGTGCCAGATCCTCCCGCACCAAAACTTCCCTGCCTCCGTTTAACTCGAGAGAGACTCGATCGACACTGAGCTGCAGCAGATATTCGTTTAGTTCATAGTCGTTCTTGAGATATTCTTCCTTACGACCGCGGCGCACTCGAAAAAGGGGTGGTTGTGCGATCATAACATGACCGTTTTCCACGAGCGGTCGCATATACCGGAACAGAAACGTCAGCAGAAGCGTACGGATATGCAGGCCGTCATGATCGGCATCCGCCATGAGGATCACTTTTCCGTACCGTAACCTGGACAGGTCCAACTCGTCCGCAAGCCCTATACCCAGAGCTGCGATAATGGGCTGGAGTTTGTCGTTCCCTATTACTTTGTCTATTCTGGCTTTTTCCACATTCAGCGGCTTACCCCATAAGGGGAGGATGGCCTGAAAAGTTTTGTCCCGGCCGGCTTTTGCTGTACCGCCCGCGGAATCTCCCTCCACCAGATAGATTTCACAGTAGTCCGGGTCGGTCAGCGTGCAATCCGCCAGTTTGCCGGGCAGAGTCATACTGTCGAGTGCGCTCTTGCGCCGGGTTAGATCGCGAGCTTTCCGGGCAGCATCCCGAGAGATAGCGGCCTGGATACATTTTTCAACGATCTGCCTTGCGGTATTGGGATTTTCCTCGAAAAACTCCGCCAGCCGTTCACCAACCGCCGACTCTACCACGCCCCGCACTTCGCTGTTACCCAGCTTTTCTTTCGTCTGGCCTTCGAATTGTGGTTCCGGGATGATCACATGGATCACACAGGAAAGCCCTTCACGGGTATCGTCTCCGGCGATCTGTACCTTCGTGTTCTTGTTCAGATTGTTTTTTGAGGCATAAGAGTTGATCGATCGGGTCAGAGCGGTTTTGAAGCCTACCAGGTGAAACCCGCCTTCGGACGTACGTACCGTGTTCGCGTAAGTGTAGATATTCTCCTGATACCCATCGTTGTACTGGAATGCGATGTCGACCATCGTGTCATCGCTTTCTTTCCGGATCTCAATGGTCTGGTGAAGTGCTGTTTTGTTTTCGTTCATAAATTCGACGAATTCTGAGATACCGCCCTTGTACTGGAAGATAGACGGCGGCCGATCGGACCGCTGGTCGTACAATTCGATACGGATGTTCCTATTCAGGAACGCCAACTCCCGGAGCCGTGCCGCAATCGTATCGAAACTGAATTCCGTAGTATCGAACACTTCTGGATCCGGCTTGAACATGACTTTTGATCCATGCAGATCCGTTTCACCGGTGACCTTCAATTCACAGGTGGGTATGCCGCGTTCATAGCGCTGGTGGTGTATTTTGCCGTCTTTATAGACTTCCACCTCGAGCCATTCCGCCAGTGCGTTCACCACCGACACACCGACCCCATGGAGACCGCCGGATACTTTGTACGACTCGTGGTCGAATTTCCCGCCTGCATGGAGCATGGTCATCACGACTTCGACCGCCGGCCGGCCTTCGGTGGGGTGCATGTCTACCGGTATGCCGCGGCCGTTGTCTATAACGGCCACGTGATCGCCTTCGTACAGATACACTTTAATAGCGTCACCATAACCCTGCAGGGCCTCATCGATAGAGTTCATTACCACTTCCTCTACCAAGTGGTGCAAGCCTCCAGAACTTGTACTCCCGATGTACATGGCAGGGCGTTTTCGAACCCCTTCAAGTCCTTTCAGAACCTGTATGTTGCCGGCGCTGTATTGGAGGTCGTCATCCTTTTCCACCGATGATTCGACTATTGGTTCTTTTGGTTCGAGCATGTAAAAATCACCTTCGTCTGTTGGTGAGTATTATCTCCTGGATAACCTTGCTTCCAGCTTTCCGATTCAGTCCCTCGAGGATTTGTCCCTTCATATATAGCAATTCATGCCGCCAAGCTGCGCTATCGACTTCTACAAATAGCTTCCCTCCTTCACAGGTTACAGCGCGGGTATGTTTTGCAATTTTATCCCCGACCACTTGCGGCCATTGTGCGATCACATTCTGCTCACTGAGTTTTTTCTCAAATCCCAGATCCTGAATTAATGTCGCAAGAACATCACCAAGTGATTGAGGACGACGCTTGCGCGTCTTACCATGTCCGCCTATGTGCCTATTATTGATAATACTATTTACCCTCACCTTTTGTTCTCGATTTTCTCACATCGGTAAAACGGTCCCGCCCTGCACACTAAACTGTCGAAACTGATCGCCGTAGGGACCAAAATCACTCTCTTTCGCCGCTGTGATGAAGACCTGTCCGTAATCTGGCAGCAATTCGATAAGACGGGAGGTCCGAGTGTTATCTAACTCAGCAAATATATCATCCAGCAGTAACAAAGGAGGGGTCTGCATCTGTTGCCACATAAAACGGGCTTCTGCTAGTTTTATGGCGGTCGCCGCTGTTTTATGCTGCCCCTGTGATCCAAAGGCGCTCAGTGTGACTCCGTTTATGGTAAGATGCACATCATCCCGATGGGGTCCCACCACCGTAACGCCCCGGGCCCTTTCTTCCTTTTCGGCGCGATTCAGAGACGTCCGAAACGCGGCTTCTATTCCCGTTGCGTCTTCATATAAAAAAGAAGCGTTGTATCTCACTGAAAGCTCTTCACGCCCGTCGCTGATAACCCGATGAAGCTGCCGGGCTTCTTCATCCAGGTTAATGATCACTTCTTGGCGCTTGCGTATGATGCGACTGCCAAGGTCTATCAGTTGTACATTCCACAACTCGAGGTCCTGTGTATCATCGGATCGGAACTGTTGGAAACGCAAAGCTTCGTTTCGCTGCCTGACCACTCTCCTATAATTCTGCAGTGTGGTCAGGTACTGTGGGCTCGTCTGAGCAATCGCCATGTCGAGAAAGCGGCGGCGATTTCCTGGACTACCCTGTACCAATCGCCGGTCGTCCGGCGACATGACCACGGCCGCCATGGAACCGAAAAGATCTGATAGGGTTCGTTGGGGCTGGTCGTTAATCAAGACTTTCTTCCCGGTCCGCGTCGCGTAACGGATTTCCAGTTCTACATCGTACCCTGTAGCTGAAATACCGATCCCTTTTATGAGAAAGTGGTCTCCTTCAAGGGTTACGAGATCCTTATCCTGTGCCTCGCGACAGGATCTGGCCACACAGAGATAATAGATAGCCTCCAGTAGATTGGTTTTCCCCTGGCCATTCGCGCCGAGAAACAGGTTCGATTGTTCACCACAGTCAAGAGTTAGCGAACGGTAGTTCCTGAAGTTCGTCAGCGTCAGGGTGCTCAGATGCACAACCGGCCTCTCTTAATCGGTCAGACGCAGCGGCATGATTAAGCAAACATAATCGTCATATTCAGATTGTTCCGCCGGGACGATCAAGCCGGCGCTCACAGGCGTATCAAGTTGAAATGTCACATCATCGCATTCAACCCGTTCAAGAACATCTAAAATATAGCGGTAATCATAGGCCGTATCGAGTGATGCACCATCATATTCCGCCGGCACCTCTTCTTTAGCCTCACCACCTATGTCGTGGCTCGCCGCAGAGAGTTCTACGAACCCGGTTTTTATAGAAAATTTGATCTGTCGTGTTGTGGCATTTGAAAGAACGGCAACTCGTCTAACCGCACTCTGCAGGGCATCCCTATTTATAGTAATTATTTTATCATTACCGGTCGGTAATACGCGTTCGTAATCTGGAAAGGTGGCTTCTATAAGGCGGGAGTACAGGGTGGTCTGGTCCAACTCAAAAACAATATGGTTTTCACCGATTGTGATCTGTGGTGGAACCTCGGATTCTCCGATCAGGCGTGCCAGGTTGTTTAATGCTTTGGGTGGAATAATAATGCCTTCGGAGACAGCGGCCTCGAACTCAGTATGCGCAGATACTTTCGCCAACCGATGTCCGTCCGTTGCGACCATCAGTACCTTATTATTCTCCATCCGGCAGAAAGCACCACCCAGACCAGGTCGGGTCTCGTCCGTCGATACCGCAAATAATGTTTTTCTTATCAGTGTCTGCAGCACCGATGGGGGAAGCGATATTGTTTGATCTGATGCAATTTCGGGTAGCGATGGGAATTCATCTTTATCCACACCGGTCAAACGAAAAAGTCCTCTATCACATCGGGTCTCTATTTTGACCCCGTCAACCTCAATGTCCACAGGAGAATCAGGGAGCTCACGGACCATCTCAGCAAATTTTCGTGCAGGCACAGTGATGGACCCCGGTTCGTCTATCTGCGCAGGCAACCCGGTCACGATAGACAAATCCAGATCTGTTGCTCCGATTCGCAGTGTGTTTTCATCCGTCTCCAACAATAGATTGGAGAGGATCGGTAATGTAGTCTTGGGTGGAACGACATTAAGGACGGTCTGGATACCGCTCATAAGCATGGAACTTGCCGGGATTGTGACCTTCACGATATTCTCCTTCTTATCGATGTACTTTTTATTGTCATCTGTTTTGAAATAGTATTGAACGCCAACATTAATGTACCATATATGGTATTATGTGAGGTATAGACGTTCTTAAATTGATAAGGAGTATATAAATTATATTCTTTAATGATTATTATGTGTTGCTATATACATATTTACCCTGATTGAATCAAGAAAAATATTTCAATATCGCGACACCGGACAAGGAAGTACAGGAATCGATTTGATGACTAGTACAGTATTTCGAAAGTATCATAGCCTGATTTAACATCTTATTTACCGACATTACACTGTATTCGATAGTAAATTGATTGGTTTTGGTGTATACGAATTCAAGAAATAACGATGGGTAATTTGAACACTATTTCCGATTAGCAAAAATAACCGGAGTCTCGGGATTACTGGGTCGGGTTTTATTGACGGAAATTCAAGATGAAAAACCGGGAAACGCGTTACTTATCCACTTATCAGAGCTAGTTTAACTATTATTGTTTGTATAGTTATCTTAAACTATAATAATAATAAGGCCTGTCTATATGTGGATAACTCAACGAAAGTACCGTTTAATTAGTTTTTTTATACGATGTTAGGGAAGAAAAATAATGTGGGCAACCATGGGGAAAAATCAATACTTATCCACACTCAACGGGGGATTTTTTAAAATATACACTTATCCACTCAATATTCACATGTTATCCATATACTTATTAACATTTCAGACACCCTTGGAAATAATATCTACGGTTCCTTGAAATTTCGGATCCTTTTTTATCATACCTTCTATCGATTGACAGGCATGAATCACTGTCGAATGATCTCTCCCGCCAAACCTTCTACCTATTTCTTTCAATGAATCATCTGTTAGTTTACGGGATAGATACATAGCAATTTGCCTGGCCAATGCAATTTCCTTACGTCGCGTCTTTGCAGATAGAATATCAATAGAAAACCCAAAGTGATTTGCGACCGCCTTTTGAATGTCTAAAATATCAATGTCTCTCTGTGGCCGGTTAATCGTGTTATTCAGTACTTGTTTCGCCACATCTGTCGTAATATCGCATCGAAAAAGAGAAGAATACGCCAAAAGCCTCAAAACCGCCCCCTCCAGTTCCCGAATGTTGGAGGTGATTTGGTCAGCAATATATGCGGTTACCTCGGGAGTTATCTCCAGACCGTCATTTTCTGCTTTCTGCTGTAGGATAGCTACACGAGTTTCATAATCCGGTGGTTGAAGGTCCGCCAGCAAACCCCATTGGAATCTCGATACCAATCTTTCTTCGAGACCAGTCAGCTGCTGAGGGGGTTGGTCACAGGTCAGCACTATCTGTTTGCCATTCTGGCGCAACACATCAAATGTATGAAAAAACTGTTCCTGTGTTTGATCCTTATGTCCCCTGCAGAAGAACTGAATATCATCCACAATCAACATATCTACATGTCTGTACATCTGGGCAAATTCTTTGGTCTTTTTATCCTGAATGGAATTAATAAAATCAATGGTGAATTGTTCGGACGATACATACCGAAGACGGTCCACCGTACCACGGGAAGTCGATCCATGTGCGATAGCCTGGGCCAGATGTGTCTTCCCCAAACCAACCCCGCCATAAATCACTAGTGGATTGAATGTGGATTTTCCTGGAGATTCGACTACTGCCAGCGACGCGGCATGGGCGTACTGATTGCATGTTCCGACGACAAAATTATCGAAGGTGTATCCATCATAGAGATTACTCAGAGGTTCTATTGGGTTTTCCTCTTGAGACGTTGCAACCGCGCTCGGGGCCTTCGTGTTGAGGGGTCGAGATGGGATAGGGGTTATTTTCTGCTGTTTTTCCGCGATACTGAATGCGACAGACAGATCTACGCCAAATTTTTGAGAGAGGACTTGTTTTATAATCGGTAGGTGATGTTCCTCAATCCAATCTTCGAAGAACTGGTTGGGAACCTGTATCGTTAACGTCTCCTCGGTCAGTAGGACTCCCTTTGTGGGTTTGAACCAGGTGTCGAATGTCTGTCCTCTGACCATCTTCTGTATTACATTCAGACATTGTGCCCATATCTGTTCTGGATCCTCAATCATGATTTATAATACTCTACTTTTGTTCACAGTTTCAATAAATAAATTAGTTGTCCACACAGTTATCAACACCCACTAACAAATCTTTATCCCATGTTATATTTGAATTTAAACGCTAATAAATGCAACAGACTGATGGTTGTCAACATGAATGTGTATAACTTTCTTTCTTGGCGAGGCAGTATTTAACCATGATATAGAAGATAACCCAGGATGTCAAGACCCCGCCCTCGATTATTTTTTTAAAATGGGAAGGGGAAAAGCCTAGAAAAAGCGCTTGACATTCCGGGGTGAAAATGCTATCATTCACGGCTGTTGTAAATAAAAACACACCTAACATTTAGAAATAGGCATTACGAGGAGTCAGGGTATGAAGAGAACATTTCAACCCAGCAATTTAAAACGGCATCGACGCCATGGGTTTAGGAAGCGCATGAGCACGCGATCCGGTAGGCTCATTTTGAAGCGCCGTCGCGCTAAAGGCCGGGCGCAACTCAGCGCTTAGCAGCGATCAACTTTCTCGCTAGGATCATTACCCATGACACGGGATGACGAGCGCTATCCCAGTCGAGAACATCTCCGCTCGAAAAGAGAATTTGACCTGGTTCGCCAAGCCGGAATGGTGGCCACAGGGCGGTTTGTGGTCGTTTCTATCCTCCAAAATCCGGATGAGTGTGTCAGGCGGGTTGGCTTTATAGTAAGCAAAAGAACCGGCAATGCGGTTTGTCGGAATCGTACCAGGCGTCGCCTTAGAGAAATATACCGAAAAAACAGGCAGGTATTTACACCAGCGATGTGGACAGTTGTCATCGCGCGTCGGATGGTAGCGAAAGCATCGTACCGGGATTTAGAGCAGGATCTTTTAAACACCTTTATAGATGTTAAAAGGAATTTCCCTTGTCCATAGTTGTTCGAAATTTCGTTAACGTCGGCGTTGCGGTCATTAGAATGTACCAGTTGTGTATCTCGCCCTTTTTGCCCTCCCATTGTAGATTCAGGCCTACTTGTTCACAGTATGCGATAGATGCCCTTCACAAATACGGGATTTGTGCTGGTGTATTCAGATCGGTTCGTCGAATTCTGCGCTGTCATCCATTTCGTCCCGGTGGATTTGACCCGGCGTAATCGAACGTATAAAACCTTTCACCCCTCCCTGAATGGAATAAGGCAACAATGGAAAAACGGGCAGTTCTCGCATTTGGTTTAATATTAGTGGTGTTTGTAGTCACTTCTACGCCTACCTACCGAGAGATGTTTTCCGGTCCGGGTGGCCCGGGCGAAACGGACGGGACGATATCCCCCGACCCGGTGTCTGATTCCGGATCCCTTTCAACAGAAACACCTGAAATAGGTATCCCCTCCCCGTCGGCTCCCACCGCAGATGTTCGCGTTCCAGGTGCACCGCCCTTAGGGCTGTCGAATGCAGTATCCGAAACATCGTTTCTCGCTATTGACCGGACGCGTGTTCAAGATTGGAATCGGGATGAGCAACTCATCACATTGCGCCCGGATTCAGTTTCTCGTGCGGCAACGCTGATTTCCGTCGAGAGCGATCTTTACTCCGGCGTGTTCAACACACGCGGGGGTGTGATCACGAGCTGGCGACTCAAGGCATATCAAGGATTAAACGATCCTTGGGTTGAACTTGTACCTGAAGGTCGCGGCGGCGGACCGGATCTTTTTATAGCCAGTGAAAATGGAGTTATAGATTTTTCCCAGGTCATTTTCGAAGCATCCGTTTCTGACTTGCAGATAAATGATAGCCGGCCTGTCGGATCTATCCAATTTACGTACACGGATAGATCGGGTTTAAGCATAGTTAAACGATACACGTTTACCCGTGACGATTATGCTGTAAAGCTTGATGTCTCTTTACTCGGAACTCAGAATGCCGCTCTTGGGAACAAATATTTCCTGCGTTGGGGAGGCGGTATAAATATCACGGAGCCTAACAGTGACCTGGATCTTTATGAATTCCGAACATTCAGGTACGTAGGCGATGAGGTGGATGAACAGGATATTGGCAGCGAGGAATTAGAGGTGAAGCCGCTTACCGGTGTTACCCGCTGGGTCGGTGTTCGGAGCAAGTATTTTTTCATAGGCATCGCACCTGAAGAACGCACAGGCGTTGGTAGTCTACTCAGCGCGCGGCCCGTAAATTCCCCCTCCGGATCCAATCGGCATCTCTCTGCTGAAATAGATATGGCTCGGTCATCCGACGTACGCGATTCCTTCGTGCTGTATTTTGGCCCTGTCGATTATAACACCCTTTTGTCGTATGGAAATCATTTTGAAGAAGTGGTTAACCTCGGTTGGCCGGTCATCAGTTTTTTCAGCTACTATATTCTAATCGCCATGATATGGCTGCATCAATGGATATCAAACTACGGCACGGTCATTATTGTTCTTTCTGTTATCGTTAAAATCATCCTCTATCCACTTACTTATAAGAGTATGCAGTCAATGCAGAATATGCAAAAGGTGCAGCCCAAGATGGAGGAATTGCGGACAAAGTACAAAAATGATGCTAAAAAACTCCAGCAGGAGATGATGAAACTCTACAGGGAACAGGGCGTCAATCCTGTCGGTGGCTGCCTACCCATGTTGTTACAGATGCCTATTCTGTTCGCGCTCTATTCTATATTCAACAGTACTATCGAACTGCGTCGGGAACCATTTATAGAGGGCTGGATAACGGATTTGTCCCAGGCAGATCCCTATTATATTATGCCCGTGCTGATGGGACTCTCGATGCTTGTTCAATCCAAAATGACCATGAAAGATCCCAGACAGGTAGCATTTGTATATATTATGCCGGTCGTATTGATCTACTTTATGAGCACCATGTCCTCAGGTCTTGTGTTATACTGGACAATGGTCAATCTCCTGACTATTCTTCAACAATTACTGCAAAACCGTTATATGCCCGCGCCGGCTACTACCTAAACCAATGAATGTATTGTTTTAGGTATTGTTTTCTCCTTTCACACTTCGATCGCATATGAGTCAATGGCTTTCGGATACCATAGCCGCCATCGCAACCGCTCCCGGTGAAGCCGGTCTCTGCATCGTCCGCATGAGCGGTCCGGACGCCCTCAAGATAGCTGACAGAGTTTTCTTGGGTCACTCCCTGCCTTCCAATTGCCAATCACATACGGTTCATTATGGTCATATTGTGGATCCCGTCAGTAAGGACCGGGTAGATGAGGTTTTGGTTACCATTATGCATAAACCCAGAACCTATACTTGTGAGGATGTGGTAGAGATCAGCGGGCATGGTGGGATGAGGCCCGGCACAAGGATCCTTGAGGCCCTCATCCTTGCCGGTGCTCGGCTCGCCGGTCCCGGTGAATTCACGAAACGCGCTTTCCTTAACGGTAGGGTGGACCTGTTGCAGGCTGAAGCGGTTGCGGAAATCATTCGGGGTCGGACGGATGCAGCACATCGGGCCGGATTACGGCAACTTAACGGCGACTTCTCACGTTCTATAAACGAATATAGAGGGAAATACCTCGATTTGCTGACACTTATCGAAGTGGGTATTGACTTTACTGAAGAGGATATTCCTGAATTCCACTATTCGCATTTTCTCTCTCTTGCAAAACCCGTCCATCAATCGCTAAAAGATCTCGCCAACGATGCGCGAAACTGGCGTAGCCTTACTGAAGGCCTAAGGCTGTTGCTGATCGGGCGGCCCAATGTAGGGAAATCGAGTTTGCTTAATCGATTCGTGAACCACGAAAGGGCTATTGTCGATCCCTCGCCCGGCACCACGCGTGATACGATTGAAGAAATGATCGATTTTAATGGTGTTCCCGTTTCTTTGATAGATTCAGCAGGCATCAGGTCATCGGGCAGATCCATTGAATCCCAGGGTGTGGAAAGGTCCCTCCGGGAAGCGGAGTCCTGTGATCTCTTCTTATGGGTGATAGATGGTTCAAGGGAACTTCAAAAAGAGGATGAGCAGGTTTATCAACATCTCAATGTAGAGAAAACACTCGGGGTTCTTAACAAATCGGATATTGGGTCTGTCCTCACCAAGGACCTTCTCTCGCAGTTTGATATCCAGGAATGGGTACAGGTCTCCGCTCTTACCGGCGAGGGTTTCCGGTCTTTGAAGGAGACGCTGTTTAAAAAAATGGTAGGTGCGCACGACAATTATGAATCGCAGGGTGTTGTCAATGTTAGGCAGCTTGAGTGTTTAGAAAATGCGCTTGCCCACTCTCATCAAGTGCTGCATTTACTTAATAGGGAATATGAACAAGAAGTCATTGCTATAGAGGTCAAAGAGGTTGTATCACAATTCGATCAGATACTCGGTTTGGAAATAGGTGAAGATCTACTCGATAATATTTTTTCCTCTTTTTGTATTGGTAAATGATATGTTTGTTTCACGTGGAACAAACCGGGAGTTATGGCCATGAACGCCCTCAAATTCGATGTTGTAGTAATAGGGGGCGGCCATGCTGGAATAGAAGCCGCTTTGGCGGCTGCCCGGATGGGTTGTCGATGTGCAATGGTTACCCTTGAGGCACGAAAAATCGGTGAAATGTCCTGTAATCCTTCTATCGGCGGGATAGGTAAGGGACAACTGGTTAGGGAGATAGATGCACTTGGGGGAGAGATGGGCCGGGCCGCCGATAGGACGAATATCCAGGTAAAAATGCTCAACACCCGGAAGGGTCCCGCCGTGCAATCCCTTCGGACGCAGAATGACCGAGATGAATATCGCAGGTATATGTGTGATATAATCCAGAAGAATGAAAATATAAAAGTGATAGAAGACGAGGTCGTAGATTTCACGGTGGATAATGGTCAGGTCAATGGAGCCATACTGAAAACCGGTTTGTCCATTACCACTTCAACGATCATCGTCGCCACTGGCACCTTTTTAAATGGTGTAATGCATCACGGTCTTAGACAGTCACCAGGCGGACGGTCGGGCGAGGGTAGCTCCTCGAACCTTTCGGATGCCTTCATGCGTCTGGGTTTTCAAACCGGCAGGTTAAAAACCGGCACACCTCCCCGGCTCGACGGTCGGACCATCGATTATTCCATGATGGAGATTATGTCTGGTGATAGCAAGCCGGAATCGTTTTCTAATGATAATTGCGGTGTTAATGAAAACTCTTTGGATTGTTATCTTACACATACCAATGAATTAACACATGACATTATCCGATCGGGCCTTGATTCATCTCCACTGTTTACTGGTGTAATAAAGGGTGCCGGGCCGAGATACTGTCCGTCAATCGAGGACAAGATCATTAGATTCCCCGATAAGAAGAATCATCAGATCATCGTAGAGCCCGATGGTCGGGGAACCTCAGTAATTTATCTTAATGGGTTTTCTACAAGCCTGCCGGATTCCATTCAGGACCGTGCCTTGGAAACCATAAAAGGTCTTGAGGACGCGGTGGTTCTACAGTACGGATATGCCGTCGAATACGATTATATTCCGCCGGAACACATCAAGCGGAATTTAGAAACCCGGTGTGTTAAAGGTCTTTTCCTTGCCGGACAGATCAATGGTACCACTGGATATGAAGAGGCGGCGGCCCAGGGACTCATGGCGGGTGTAAATGCAGCACTGACGATCAGGGGAGATGGGCCCTTCATTCTTTCACGGAGTGAGGCGTACATAGGTGTGATGATGGATGATCTGATAACCAAAGGCGCCGATGAGCCGTATCGTATGTTTACATCGCGTGCTGAATATAGACTTCTCCTCCGACATGATAACGCCCATATTCGGCTGGCTAAATCAGCGTACAGACTTGGATTGATTTCTCTAAAACACAAGCGTTCCATTGACGGACAAGTGGCCACAATAGGTAAAGAGATATCGCGGTTAAAATCCACGTTTCTAAAAGCACCCGATATCAACCCGCTACTCGGTGAATTGAGTTCCTCTCCTGTTAATGAGGCCACCTCTCTCTACCAGTTGATTTCCCGGCCTGAGCTTACGTATGCGGATTTAGTCTCCGCCGACCCATGTCGTCCTCGCATCTCCGCGATTGTCGCTATGCAGATTCAAACGCTAATTAAATACGCAGGATATATTGATAAACAAACACAGGAGATAGAACGGGCCCGTCAACAGGAATCTCTCGCTATTCCTGATGCGTTCGATTATCATTCGATACCAGCTCTTTCAAATGAAGCCCGTGAGAAATTGATGCATCATAAGCCCGAGACCCTTGGCCAGGCTTCTCGCACTCCCGGTGTCACCCCCTCCGATGTGTCTATTCTTTCCGTGTACCTTAAACAGGGAAAACATAGACACAATCAATCGCCTTAGACTTCTGTTTCACGTGAAACATTGTGGAGATGCGCTGTGGATAATTCTCTGATGTTGGAAGGGGCCCGTTCAATGGGGATAGAACTTTCCTGCTCACAACAGCTCGCATTCCAGTCCTATTACGATTCTATAATAAAATGGAAAGATCGCGTAAATCTGGTTTCCCGAAACGATAGAGGGCGATTAGTTTCCAGGCATTTCCTCGATTCATTGACGCCCATATCAGAAGCGTTGATTCCTGAATCGGGAACGCTTGTGGATATCGGATCTGGTGCTGGCTTCCCCGGGATCCCCCTCGCTATTTGCAAACCCGGCCTCACCGTGCGCCTAATCGAGTCTAACAGAAAAAAAGGGAGTTTTTTGAGGTATGTTTTGAAGGAGATTGGACTGGCCGAGCGTGTATCTGTTCTGTTAGATCGGGCAGAAACCGTCGCCTCAGGAATTCCATCTGAGGATCTATTTGATGTCGTCGTTTCGCGTGCAGTGGGGTCCATCAGGACCCTTGTTTCTTTAGGTTCGCCTCTGTTAAAGCCCGGTGGAATTATTCTTTTATACAAAGGACCGGATATCGGCGATGAATTAAAAAAAGCAGCCTATAGTATCTGTGCCGCGTCGTGTATTGTTGAGCGAGTCCTGCGTTTTTCTCCCCCTATGCATTCGAAAGGATCAACCCTAGTCGTAATTCAAAAGAAATAGTCTTCACGGGTTTATCCTCCTGCCCCGGCTTTTTAGTGTTTTGTTAACGATCATCCCATCAGTAAAATGACATTAAGTTTTAAAAACGGTCATTTTGACCCTGTCTCGAAGGATCTTTGACCCCAAAACAAAATCAAATAGCCCTGCGAAGCCTGTGTGGGTTTACATAATACTAAACACGGGTGAACTTATACGTTTACAACAGGTTAGAGGTTTATCGGATAAAGATATTAAAAGGCCGTGGTGGCGGTTAGCAGCTACGCGTACCGGTGAGTGACCATTCTCCGCCGAGAAGCATAATTTCTATCTCTTCTCCTCCCCGGATGAGGGTTTGATCCTCATGGGTAATGGCCAGTCCATCCGCGAGGGACATGGACTTCAATATTCCTGAGCCCTGCGCACCGGTCTGGGTGGCGTAGAGTTGTCCGTCCCGTTCAAACAGTTGCATCCGGAGAAATTGTTTGCGGCCTGGCGATTTCTGGAGATCGGAGAGCAGGCGGGCACGAACGACAGGGCGATACAGTCTTGAATAGCCGCACATCTTTAGCAGGGCCGGACGTACGAACAATTCAAACGTTACCATGGCCGCAACGGGGTTGCCGGGCAGGCCGAATACCAGAGAGTCCTGAATCGTACCGAACGCAAATGGTCTTCCCGGTGTCATGGCGACTTTCCAGAATTCCATGGAGGTTCCGAGTGCATCGAGGGCCTCTTTGACAAAATCGAATTCGCCAACCGAGACGCCGCCAGAGGTGATAATAACATCTCCGGCCAGGCCGGAACGTAACTTCGCTTCCAGGTCCTCCCTCGTGTCACGGCTGATCCCCAAGCGTATAGGAATGGCACCCGCTTCCAGGACGAGTGCTGTCAGCGAATAGCTGTTGCTGTCCACGATCTTACCGTCCGATATATCCTCATCCACATCTACGATTTCATCACCGGTCGAGAGAATGGCCACGCGGGGCCGGCGGTACACAGTCACATGAGTGCGATTGGTCGATGCGAGGAGGCCGATCTCTGCAGGACGGATACATTTACCTGCGGGGAGCATCAGGTCGCCTATGGAGAGATCTTCTCCGGACCGCCGCAGATCTTTGGAAGACGGCACTGAGGCCCGAATGCGTATATGAGAATCACCAATTCGTTCCGTGTCCTCGGAGCGGATGATGGTGTCCGCTCCGTCGGGTACCGGGGCGCCCGTCATGATATGTATCGCCTCGCCAACACCTACCTTGTTACTGGCGCGATATCCGGCCGGCAGATGTTCGATGATCTCCAGGACGACAGGTGATGATTCGGTGGCGGCCGTCGTGTCCTCTGCCCGTATCGCGTACCCGTCCATCGCGGAATTGTCCCATGGCGGCTGGTTGCGTGTGGCGAACACCTCTTCCGCTAGAACACGATCGAGAGCTGCGAAAATATCGACGCGCTCAGTACTGAGTAACTGAACACGGTTGAGGACAGCGTCTCTTGCATCTATGACAGATATCATGAGTGATATAAGATTCGGTTAAATTAAATTGAATACAGCTAAAACGCCGGCCGCATCAGGAGAACAGAAACGATTTTACCCCGAAGAATTGATGTCGTTCCCGTTTCAACGATGACAAGCCCGTTGGTGCCTGCCATGGAACTCAACATTCCCGATCCCTGACCGGTAACGGTGGTCGCTTGAAAGGTGCCACCCTCAAATGAAACATGGGCCCTGAGATAATGACGGCGGTCCCCTCCGGCATTGACATCATTACCAAGTTGTGCCTGAACGATAGGGAGAAACAGATCTTCATAACCCATGATCTTACGCAATGCCGGCCGGACGAACAGGAGAAACGACACCATACACGAAACCGGATTGCCCGGTAAACCGAAAAACGGTATGCCGTTCAGCACTCCGAAGGCCAGCGGCTTACCGGGTTTCATGCGAACTTTCCAGAACTTCATGTCCGCACCCAGGTCAACAAGTACTTTTTTCACGTAGTCATAGTCGCCTACCGAAACTCCGCCGGTCGAGAGGATAATATCCACATGCATCATGGATTCAATCGCTTCCCGGATTGCCTCTTCCGTGTCGCCGACGATACCGGGAATGACCGGCTTGCCGCCCGCCTCCCGTACCATGGCGGCAAGGGAATAACTATTGCTGTTGACGATCTTACCGCGTGTTAACGGTTCATCGATTTCCACGACCTCGTCACCGGTCGAGAGGATCGCTACCGTGGGTTGCCGGAATACGGTGAGAAACGATCTCTGGAAAGATGCCAGCAACCCGATTTCTCCGGGGCCGAGTACCGTACCGGCCCTAAGAACCGTTTCTCCGGTCCGTACATCTTCTCCCCGGTACCGGACATTCTGACCGCTTGTCACAGGTTTCATGATGTTGACATGCTGTTCATTCGCATCCGAGGTGTTTTCGATCATGACCACCGCGTCGGCTCCCTCCGGCACCATGCCGCCTGTCATTATCCGGGAAGCCTGGCCGGCGCTGAGCCCTTTTTCCGGCACAGTTCCAGCGGGAATGTCCTCTTGAACATCCAGCCTGCAGGGGGTGCTTGATGAGGCTGCCCTCACGTCACCGGCACGGACCGCATAGCCGTCGACCGAGGAATTGTCGTGAGGGGGTATATCATATCCCGGTGCGATATCCTCAGCGAGAACCCGATGCAGCGCATGGGAGATAACGATGCGTTCCACACCGAGCCGGGTCACGGCAGACAGGACGATCTTCTGGGCTTCTTCAACGAGAAGCATGGATGCTGAGTTCATATGTTGAGGGGTGGTGTTTAGGTCTATTAAGAATATAACAGCCGGCTTGCGAGCAGGTGAAAGTAAGCGAACATATCCGTGCTGTCAATCAAAAAGGACCTGTAGACCGGGTATGGAATCAGCACGGATCACCTCATCTCCGATATCACCGAACCCATCTCTCGCGGCGCGGAGCCCGACAGCAGTTCATATCCGGTTTCCGTGACGAGGACATCGTCTTCAATTCGAATGCCTATATTTTTGTATAACTGGAACGCATGATGGATATCTTTTTTCAGCTGCCGGTTCTCAGGTGTGTCCTCGAGGTGGTCCAGTGCGTCTTCCCGTATATATATGCCAGGCTCTACGGTAAGCACCATACCGGGCAAAAAAACGGTGTCGCGGTTGCCGACGTCATGGACATCCAGACCGATAAAATGACTTGTACCATGCATGAACCACATGCGGTACTGCCGGCCGGAGGTGTCGGTTATCAATCCCAGCCTTTTCAATCCAGTTTTGATTACCTCCAGGGCTCTGTTGTGCAGATCACCGATGGTGGCACCCGGTCGGACCAGGTCCATGGCCGCTTCCTGCGCCTGGAACACCAGGTCGTATATGGCGCGCTGTTCGGTTGAAAACGTCCCGCTAACCGGCACCGTACGCGTTATATCAGCAGAATAATGACCGACTTCAGCGCCGATATCGAGCAGCACCAGCTCGCCTTCGTGCATTTGCCGGGCGTTCGCTTCATAATGCAGCGTCGTAGCGTTGGGGCCGGAGCCGACGATCGATGGGAAGCCCGAATGGGCACCGTAACGCCGGTACGTATTATAAATAAGACCGTCGAGCTGATATTCATATATACCAGGTTGAACCGTATTCATAACCTTTCTGTGCGCTTCACCCGTGATATCAATAGCACTGCGAAGCTGCTGCAATTCATAATCGGATTTAACAAGTCGGATGTCGTCAAACACTGGAGTGACGTCTTTCAGTCTGATGTTGGAATGGCGTTTCTTCAGGGCCCTACCATAGGCGTGTTCTTTTCCAAACAGCTGCTTTTGAAGCGCATGTTTTCCTATAAGCATCCACACATCCGTGGAATCCGCGGATTCCTGCGCATAGGTATTCAGCCTAGTTTCAAGAAAGGATTCGAAGTCGTTCGTATTCCGGATATGATTTATCCCGGAAATCAGTTGGGCTTCTTCGTGGCTGAGCATATGCCCGGTCCATATTTCTGCCGAAGGATCGCGTTCGGGTAAAAACAGAATTTCCCGCTGGTCTGTATCGTCTGGGATGAGTACCAGTGTGATGCCGGTCTGATTGATGCCGGTCAGATAATACAGATTGTTTTCCTGCCGGAACGGGTAATTCACATCGTTACTGTAATTTCTTGGCGTGCCGCTGAACAGGATCACCATACTGCGCCCGCCGGTCTCCTGCATCACAAGCGTCCGCCGCAATTTTAGATCCTGAACGAGCGCCTCGTTCACATCGGCTGCGTATGCGATAGGG
>CAYYIS010000034.1:0-36256 GCA_964470965.1 uncultured Gemmatimonadota bacterium
TATTTACCTGTTTACCGCCACCTACCATAGAGACCAGGTCAACCGGATGGACACCGGCATACGACACCTCACCAACCGCCTGCGTGCCGGGCCGTTCGAAGAGGGCATCGCTCGCCAGCTTACGGTGCTTTTGCTCCGGTACGCCACCGACATCCTCTACGTTGCCGCCGTGCCGCAATTTCGGTACGGACCTTCCATGGGGCAGGAGACGCCTTGGACCTGGGGGCAACCGGACTGGGCCTCTGAGCCGGACCCACTGGAGGCACTGTACGGCAAGGGTATGCGCAGATATTCCATAGACATCCCGTATGTCAGTGAATCGCTCGCGCTGGCCTACGACACAATCTGGCCGTTTCTAAAGAACGATACTCATACCGTTGATAGAGCGCAGGCGCTCGGCGTTAATGTACGGACTCCCGACGATGTGATCGTCATGATCGAAGAGATGCTGGCTGCGCAAGTGCAAAACATAATGGATCGAGGGGGGCACAGCAACCTGCCTCGAGAAAGCATGGGCACCTTGTCTTTGCTCCGGGGACTCGACCGTCCCGACGCCCAGGACGTGATGGACTGGCTCTACGACGAAGGACCCGATCGCATGCGTGTTTTCGGCATCAATGACTTCTTCCCCGATGGTACTCCGCCTGAAGCCACAGGTGGGTACAACGGCATCCACACAAATGGTCTCTTCGCGCTGGAACATCACATGAGGCACCTGCGGAAACTACATCCGGACGCTTATCCGGAGTCACGTTATCCTTCACTGGTCGCCGATCCCCGTGCCGCCCGTGTGGCCAGAGAGCCCCATGAGGTAACCATGATAGGCAAGTCCTGGTATCAGTTCGGCGATGGATCAGCCCCAGGCTGCAAGGACGAATTCGGTCCCGGTAGTCGGGAAGATTCCATCGTACTTAGAGGAGACGTTCTGGTTTCAAGCCGCATCGAACCTGACACACTGGACCGTGCCGCGGAATATACCGACGACCCGGTCGTTAAAGAGATGGTGGAAGCTGCGGACGAAGAACGTCACCGCACCATCGGCACCACCATCCACGACGGGGGAGGCATCGCCATCCTCCGCACCCCCGAGACTCCGGAACGGGCGGCCCTGGGGATCGTGTACGGAGACACCACCGGTCACCGGCACATGGACCTTCTGGACGTGCAGTTACTGGCGTTTGAGCGACCGTTTCTAACCGACTTGGGCTACCCGCAGTCTTGGGCTTCCATAGAGCGCTGGGAGGCACACTGGTCCACCCATAACACGGCCTGGGGTATCGTTCCCGGCGTATCCTCTCAACGGATTGCAGGGCGGGGCAAATTGATCCGAACGCTTTTCGTGGATGGCATTCAGATCTTGGAAATAGAAGCGGAACGTTGGGTTGCCGAGGAAGACGATACCGGTATTGACCAGGTAGGCGTCATGGTGAGGCGATTCGGACACAGGTGGCGTAAACCGGGCGTCACATTCCGAAGGCTGCTCGCTTTAATCGAAACGGACGGTGACGGCATCCTCGTGGTTGATTTGGCGCGCGTTCGGGGGGGGACCGAACACTGGCGCATGTGCCGGGGACTGCAGGGCACGTTCGCATCAAGCGACCTAGAATTCACCCCACGCTCCGGCAACGTAGCCGACCCGAAACGACCACGGGGTGACGACGAGTCACTTGCGCATCCGGACTACGCAGGACTTGCCTGGATGGACGATGTTTCAGAGACAGAGTGTGCCGGTCAGTGTCGTGGCCGCTGGCAATCGCGTGAGGCCGGAGTGTATCTCGACCTGTATCAGACAGGCGTCTCCTCGGATACCACCCTGATAAGCGCCCGGGCGACCGCCACCATGGGGGCGCCGGAGGAATCCCGCTATGCCTACCGCACCCTGCTCTGGCGTCGGCAACCTAAAAATTCGGATGATACCACATCCGTGGATATCGTCATGGAACCGCGCGTCGGAGAAGCCACAGTGGATAAGGTGCGTGGAATTCCGGTTACGGAAGGAGACTGCACCGGTTCCGGGATTGCGCTAAGCACAAAAGCCGGAAAATCCATTGCCATTTACTGGGCGCCTGAGAACGGAAACAGGGAATCCACCTTCGAAGACGGTACCGTATTGCGGGGGGGGCTGGGCGTTTTCTCCAATGGTACTGCCATCCTGTGCGGAGATTCGGTGCTCAGCCGGGAGGGCACAACCCATCGGGGTCTGGGAACGAAAACGGGTAGGATCAGTGCTCTTAATCGCGAGGAACGGAAAATAGAAGTCTCTGGACTGGTAGGTGTCGAAGCCGGCGACCGTGTCCGAATTAATCCGAACGGCCGAGGGCACAACTATGAGGTCGAAGCTGTAGAATCCCTGGAAAACGGGGCTATGCGTCTCATCCTCGATGTCACCTCGCTCTTGGGTCGAGCGCCGGTAGTGGCTGTCAATGGGGATAAGATCGACCTGGGCATGAGCATTACCGCCCGTACGGGTAACCTCAACCAGACGAGATTGCTGATGGAAAATACCCATGCTGCTATTTCTGACGCGGTGAATCCGAATCGAGAATCTACGATTGTGTGGGTGGAGAATGCGGCAGCCGTAGCCGGACTGGCGACAGGTGATTGGTTAGACGTAGTGGATTATGTGGTCGGGGATGAGGTGGTTTTTGAACCGGTTGTCGTCAGATGAGACCGGGTTTCCATCAAAGAGTTCTTCACAAACGTGTAATCGCATTTGGGTTTCAGGGCCACGAGCGTATAGCCGTATTCCCGGATCCGTGAGACGGACTCCCTAATCCGCTCCTCATACCCTTCATATTTTTTGCTGTGCAGTTCATCGTACTCGACAAATATAATGCCGATATCCAGCCGATCCTCGATGATAGACTCGATCACTTTATATTCAGCTCCTTCGATATCCAGCTTCAGCACATCGATTCTTGTATGTCCCAGCTCTTTCATGATCGATGACAGCCGCTTGCATTCCGCTTCTATGTAGTGCACTGTCTTGTGCAGATTCGTAATGGAAAATGAGGTGCTGTTCGGATTGGAATGGGCATACAGTTTTACGGTCTCATCTTTATCCCACAGACCGATGTCGGAGTAATTAAAAGCCTCAACAGAACCAGCGTGTTTCTCTACATGCGCCTTTGCCCTGGGCATCGGGTCGAATGCATAGACCTGGCAGCCGAACCGGCTGATCAAACCCAGATCAAACGTAATATCCTCACCCACACCTACACAGTAGCAAACAGACTCACCATCGATCAGATCGACAGGCGTTATCCATCCACCATACTCCGTACCTATTTTTTCCAGATTTGGAATGGCGTATATTTTTTGACCGGTGAGGATGTCCTTACTCAGAAACTTGGCACAGCAGGCGATCGTCAACCACTCGAATAAAGATCGGATATTATGTAACATGTTCGGCGCGGCGGCCTTAATCCTTTCTTAGTCCAAGCCGTGGAATTCTTCGTCGCGTAGGGCATAGGAAAGAATGACCAGGTCGTGCATGTCTCCGGAAAGATCGCGCACGTAACCGGGAAGAACGGCTCGCTGCGTGAAACCTGCGTTTTCGCACATCCGTATAGCACCGGCCTGATTGGTCATACATTCGGAAACCACCTGTTCGACGGAACCGGTGTGCAACGCGATTTCGATCATCTCCTTCATCACTATGGCGGCAATGCCACGCCGCCTGTAGTCGGGGTGGACTGCGATGCGAACCTTGCCTATGTGGCTCATCCAGCCGCGCCGTTCACGATGCAAAGAACCTTCGCACACGATGCAGTCGCCGACCTCAACTACGATGGGAATAACGATATCGTAGTCCATTTCCCTGCACCAACCGTCTATCACGGATCTGTCAGAGACATCATCCCGAAGAAACAGCCGGTCTTCCCTGGGGATGCCCTGGAAAAACGTGTATAGAAGATCCGCATCGTCTGAAGTCAAAAGGCGGACGATGCAAGTTGTACCGTCATTTAGTGTTCCTTCTTTGGGAAACTCATCTTCCAGAATTTCATCCATCATAACGCAAACCTCCTCCATTTGGTAGGGGCGATTGAGATGGTGTCATCTGTTGGCAAAGTCGTTTTGGGTAACCGTTGTGGAACCCAAATATAGAAAATCAACGGTTCGGTGTCAATCGATCAGTATAAATAAAACGTGTCCCAAAAGACTGGTCGGCGAACGGGTACATCATACATCCTGACCCTGGAGGAACCATGCTGCAGGTGCCAATCACGCCGTATCAGCCTGCGGACGCGGATCGGAACGTTGTCGTCCAGCCTGCAATCACAAGGATAGTGTTCACCTTCGGCCCCTTCGATCCATACCGGACTTAATCCATAAGACTTCGTTGCTGAAAACAGGCCAATCACCCTTTTCGGTCAATGTCGGCACGAAGGATCGCGCTTGACTTTGTTTTAGCGTGTTGTTTTATACATAAACGGTAATTTTTCTAAAGGATAACCACGTTTCCAAATTCAAGGATTTAACGATGCGTCTCGGTGTTGTAGGGTACATCCCCGGTGATCCGAGGTTGATCACGAAAGATCATCTCGACTGCGTTAAGTCGGTCGGGTTCAGCAGTGCTAATTTCCACGGTCCCGGAGATCAACTGGGCGACGTTACCACCACGGACTGCCATCGTGTTAAAGGATTGTATGCGGATGCAGGGCTTGAGTTGACACAATTCGGGATCGGTTACAAAGAATGCCTTTTCGATCCGGACGAGGCAGTCCGGGACCGGGTGGTTGGTTTCATCAACCGGGGTATCGAGGTCGGCCGCGAGCTGAAGGCAGACATGACGTTGATCCGAACCGGCAGTCTTAATCCTTCCGGTTCATACAACCCTACGCCCCGGAACCACGAACCGGGACGGAAGGAGCAGCTCGTGGAAACCCTCAGGCGCATCGCGGAAAAGGCGCAGGCGGAGGGCATGACCATGGTCATCGAGACACACCTTCTGACGATTATGGGATCACCCGAAATCAACAAAGAGATTATAGATGCGGTTGGATCGGATCGGATACGGGTGGTTATGGATTTCGTGAATCATTTTCAGAACCTGGACCAGGTTTACGACAGCACGGCCCGGATCAATCGTATCTTTGATTTAATGGGGCCGATCGCTCCGGTGGGTCACTTCAAGGACATCCGGATCTCCAGCGGTCTGGTACTCCATATCGACGAGGAAATTCCCGGCAAGGGCGTCCTGGACCTGGCCACTGCTCTGCGTCGCTGGGAATGTATTTACCCGGACGGCTACATGCTGATCGAACACCTGGCCGAAGACAAAATCCCTTTGGCCACAAAAAATACTAGGCGCATCGCCCAAGAAGCGGGTGTCGAGATTCACTGACAGAGATTGACGGATCTCCCCTTAATCACGATTGGACATCAGATAACTGCGCCAAAAAACACTATCCGCCAATTAATCCAATGTCAACTCTCAGAAACGTACTGATCCTCTCATATTATTTCCCGCCTATGGGCCTCGGCGGCGTCCAACGGGTTCAGAAATTCGTGAAGTATTTACCACTTTTTGGGTGGCGGCCTATCGTGGTAACCGTAAAGGATGTTAAGTATTACGGTAGGGACGAATCGTTACTCCGGGAATTGCCACCGGAAGCACTGGTGTACCGCACGGGATCGTATGACCCTCTGCGTGTGGCACATCGGGTGGGAGTGCAGGCAGGCGAAGGAAAAACGGGCAAAGGTGTCCGAAAATTTGCGAAATGGTTGCTGTTTCCGGACAACCAGATCCCCTGGGTCCCGTTTGCAGTAAAGTGTGCTAAAGATATCATTCGAGAGCATCAGATCGATGCGCTGTTTTCAACCTTCCCTCCGGGTTCCGCCCACTTGGCTGGTTACATGGTCCACCGGTCCTCCGGAATCCCCTGGGTAGTCGACTACAGGGACAGCTGGCTCGACGGCGAGTTCAGCCGGCCTGCCAGTAATATTCATTATGCAATGATGAAGAACCTGAATCTTAAATTCACCCGGCGTGCAAATCATATCACAGCGGTGACCAGCCACATCGCCGGCCAGTTATCGGATCTTCGGGGCGACAATGGGGATACCTCCGTTATCTCAAACGGATATGACCCTGAGGATTTCCAAGGGTTGGACGAACCGCCCCCGGATGATCGGTTTACGCTCACCTACTGCGGAACCCTTAACGAAGCTCGTCATCCTGGGCCGTTACTGGAGAGCATCAGGCACCTGCTCGACCAGTATCCGGAGATGTCAGACCATCTACATATTAAACTGGTCGGCGCTTCAATCGATCTTGACGTTGATGGATTGATTGACTATTATCGTCTACCGAATGTCGTAACCCGGCTAGGGTATCTGCCGCATCGGGAGGCCCTTGCGCATCTGGCTGCTTCAGACGCTGTTTTGTTGTTGGTTACATCGGAACCTTCCAGAGCCTTCGGAGTACCCACTGGAAAGTTTTACGAGTGCGCGGCTACCGGACGCCCGATATTGGCCATTACGACTGACGGCAGCGGCCTTGCTTGGCTAAAGAAAACAGGACGAGGTTTTATCGTTTCGCCTCGTGATACGAGAGGCATCTCGAACGTTATCGGATCCTGGATCCGGCAACACGCCGAAGGGATCCTTCCGGCATATGGAGTAACGGACACAGAGGCTTTCAGCCGCCCTAACCTTACCGGTCAGCTCGCACGGATACTGGACCATGTCAGCAGCACATAACACTACACTGGAGCCTCGAATCCGGCCCGGTCAAATACCAGATGCAAAGGTCCACGACGACACCATGGATCTTTCTGTGGTGATCGTAATCTGGAACAGTCGGGAGTACATCGAAGAATGTCTTGACGGTGTCTACGCGGCTGCCGGGAACCGTGACATCGAGGTACTGGTGATCGACAACGCCTCCACCGACGGCGGTGCGGAGTTGATACTCCGATGTTATCCAGACGTCCGGCTGACCGTGAACGATCGCAACAGGGGTTGCTCGGTAGCGTTCAACCAGGGCTTGCAGGCCAGCAAGGGTAAATATATCCAGATCCTCTGTCCGGATACCATTGTGCAGCCGGCCGCGTTCGACGTAATGATCGATTTCCTCGAGACCCATCCCGGCTCCGGTGCCGTGGGACCCCGCCTTACTTATCCCGATGGCCGCCACCAACCCTCCTGTCGTACGTTTCCGACCATCACCACTTTAATATGGGAATTCCTGGGCCTCAGTCGGCTGTTCCCTCGACATCCGGTGTTCGGAAGCTGGCGCATGGGCGACTTCGATCACCGTTCAATGCGAGAAGTGGATCAGCCACGAGGCTCCAGCCTGATGGTCCGCCGTGAGATACTGGCGGACGTAGGCCTTTGGGACGAAGACCTCGAGATGTTCTTCAACGATGTGGACTGGTGTCTCCGCATGAATCGGCATGGATGGAAGATCTATTTTCTGCCGAACGCCTCGATGGTCCATTACGGCGGCGGCAGTGTAAATAAAGTACGCCCCCGTATGATTCTGCAGTCCCACCAATGCTGCTACAGGTTCTTCAGGAAATACCAGAAAGGGATCGGTAACCGCATAGCTATAAAAGCGTTAGGACTCGCCCTGCTGGGCAGTGCATGTATTCGGTATGTGTTAGCCAGAGTAACGACACCACAAATCAGGTAATTGCTTCATCCTTTAAACTATCCAGAATAACCGTCCCCTCCGCATCCAACTCTTTCAGTACCGCTTCGACAAAATCACCACTATACGGTATCTCTTTTTTCTCATTCGTACGGCGAACTTTGAGTTCTATTATCCCACGTTTCAACCCCCGGTCCCCAACTGTCAGTCGTAGTGGAATCCCGATCAGGTCCGCATCATTGAATTTCACACCAGCGCGTTCGTCTCGGTCGTCATACAGGACTTCCAGGCCGCCATGTTTCAGCCGTTCGTATGCTTCGTCCGCAGCACGGATAACCTCGTCATCACCACCGTCCAGTCTCACCAGCGCAATCTGGAACGGAGCTACGCTGAGGGGCCACTTGATGCCATGTTTGTCATGGTGGTGCTCGATAACCGTGGCGATCAATCGATCGATACCGATGCCATAGCTCCCCATGATCATCGGATTCGACTGGTTTTTTTCATCCAGAAACGTAGCGCCCATGGTTTCACTGTATTCGGTTCCCAGTTTGAAGACGTTGCCGACTTCTATGCCCCTGACGGTCCGCAATGAACTTGCACAGGAGGGACAAGAGTCGCCATCCTCAACAACGGTTATATCGGCCACCACATCCGCGGTGTAATCCCGTCCGTAATTGACATTCATAATATGATAATCCGTTTTGTTCGCCCCGGCTACCAGGTTGGGAGACCGGGGAATCAGATCGTCTACCACCACAAGTATACCAGGTCCGCTCACTCCAAAAGGTGACCCGAACCCCGGTGCGGAACCGATGCCCCGGATCTCATCATCGGTTGCCGGCTTTAGCCGATGTGCATTGATCGCGTTGCTGAGCTTGGTCTCGTTGAGAATCATATCACCTCGCACGACGGCAAATATGAATCGTTGCTCGGAGGCGCCGTCAGACTGTGCGACGTCGGCCATGAAAAATACAGCTTTAGCGGTTTGAGATGCCGCGATGTCGAGGAATTTCACCAGGGAACCTATGGTCGTGGTACCAGGCGTCTCAATCTCTTCGAGGCACAGGGCACTATCCTTGGGCGGATCGGGTTTACGGGAGGTCGCCAACTGTCCCTTGGCACGATAATCGCACCGATCGCATAGGATTACGGCATCCACTCCGTCCGGCGCCAGCGCCATGAATGCGTGGGCCGTGGTGTCGCCCATCATATCGTAACCCCCGCTCACCGCAATTACATCGACGCCACATTGACGGAAGATGTTGAAGTAAGCTTGATAGATTGAGGAATAATAGGTATCCAGATCGTCACTAGTGGTATGGAACGAATACCCGTCCTTCATGGTGGATTCACGAAGGCGGATCAGCCCACTGCGCGGTTGCGGTTCGTCCCGGAAATTGGTCTGGATATGGTAGAGCATACGGGGCAACTGGCGGTAGCTTTCGATGAACTGAGCAACGAGGTCCGTCACCACCTCTTCATGGGCCATGCCCAGACACATATCCCGACCATTACGATCCTTAAACCGCACGAGGTCGTCGCCGGACCGATCCCACCGGCCGCACTGGCGCCACAGTTCTGCCGGATGGACCACAGGCATGGCCACCTCCTGCCCTCCGATGGCATCCATCTCCTGCCTTATAAGTGCCTCGATTCTTCGTTTAATCCGCTGCCCGATCGGCAGATACGCGAAAATGCCGGCGGCCACCTGTCGCACGAGCCCAGCACGCAGCATCAACTGGCGGCTGCCCAGGTCCGTGTCTGTGTGTTCTTCCCGTAGGGTTCGAAATACAAACTGCGTCATCCTCATACATCAGTCCTCTTATTCAATAAAAAAAGGCTGCGTCCACGCCGCCCTGGCTCCGGATCCCAGACATTCCGCCCTGAGATACATCGGTGGTGTGTCGCCCAGCCGTTCGGTGAGGGCATCAATAGACACGGTGCTGCTACCGCCTTCGACCTTCTGCATGATGATACCGTCCTTTACAATCCACCGAATCTCATCAGCATCGGAAACCACCGTCGCCTGTGTGCCATCCTCGCTGACTCCCACCTTCTCGATGGCCACTCCGGTTGAGGCATAGAACCGCCCCTCAGCGCATGCGGATACGATTCCCTGCCAGGTGACCTGCTCATCTTGAGGCCATTGCACGCAGTTCCAAGCGATGAAACAGTCATTTTTTTCGTGCTGGTCATCCGTACCATGGCCGAACACGCGCCAGCCCTTGCTCAGCTGCCGGTCCCAGCGATCCGTGGCCTTCGCTTCACCGCCCAGCCGTTCGATCACACCGGTGTAGATCTCCATACCGGCCAGTCCCTCCATGGTATCGAGCAGTTTGTTCGTAGTGTAATCCGGCACGGGACGCCAGTTGGGGTGATCGTAGATAAACAGACCGCCGGCCTCATGGACCGCCTCCATGATCTGCCGCGGCGTCCACTCCTTCCTGGGGAACTCCCGGTCCGCCCCCAGGTACAGCAAGGTCTGTCCAAAGCAGGACGTCACCTCGACAGCGGGTATGAGGCACATCGATGTGTTCGGTTGCAGCGGACCAACATCAAGCAGCGTATCATGTTCCGACAGCGCCAGATAATCGTATCCGGCTTCTTGGTAGAAGCGTATGTTCTCCCCGGGGGAATCGTTTCCATCGGAGACGGTGGAATGCCCGTGGTGGTTGCCCTTCAACCAGCGGAATGGTGTATCGAGGGGCAGATAGGTAGACTGGAAATGAGATATAGGATGCACCGCATTTCTTTAATTAGTTTAAATGGTTTTTTTTGAATGACGCTACGATATGGTTGATATATACTCACTGAACTGTGATTTTCAATTAAATAATGCAGATTGTTAATTTCTTTGAAAGAAATGACCTTAAGAATGGGATTTTTTTCACTTGAGTATGGTGATGGCCGAAAAATCGCGTCGGTTTCTGGTCGCCCCTCCCCTCTACCGATGCCGCGACGGGCGGGCGATGCCGGCACGCTAAACACCACCTGCAACCGGTCTACCTGTATCAACGCAACGCTGCACTTGGTACAAATGCCGGTAAGGCACAGGAGGAGATTTTGGTTATGAACCCACTTCTATATGTTTTTGCAACGCTTCTCGTATTCAGTGCCAGCCCTGGGAAAGGACCCACAATGCCCCAACGCCAGAGCGTGTCAAATATGGAGCCCGTCCGATCCTTATCCGGCGAGACTCTGACTCCGCCTGCAATGAGCGTAGAAACGAAAACCAGACTTGAATCCGATCTGGCAACAGCCCATCTCGCCTACACGGAGGTCCCGAATGAGGAAAATACCATCTGGCTGGGCCGCCGGACCGCCTACCTGTGGGGTTACCACGAAGCTATAGAGATCTATACAAAAGGGCTGGAAAAGTTTCCGGGTAGCTATAGGCTGCTCCGGCATCGCGGACATCGTTATATCTCAGTCCGAGAATTTGACAAGGCCATTGCCGATCTTGAACGGGCCGCAGAGCTGACCGAAAACGTCCAGGATCACGTGGAGTTAGACGGTGCCCCCAACAAATACAACATTCCGACCAGCAGCAACCATTTCAACATCTGGTACCACCTGGGATTGGCGTATTACCTCAAAGGAGATTTCCACAACGCACTCCGCTGTTTCACGGAAAACAACAGATACGTCTACAACTACGACGCCCTGGTTGCCAACAGCGACTGGCTGTACATGATCTACCGGCGTCAGGGCCGTGAGGGCCGTGCCATAGCTGTGGCGGAACGAATTTCAGAAGATTTTAACATATTGGAAAACGATGCCTACTTCAAGCGGATGTTGATGTATAAAGGTGAAATCGAACCGAACGAGTTGCTCGATCTGACCGGCGACAGAAGCCTGGATAACGAGCTCAACCTGGTCACCCAGGGATATGGGGTAGCCAATTGGTACCTGTACAATGGTCAGGTTGAAAAAGCCAATAAATTATTCAACATGATCGTACAGAATCCCTACTGGGCCGCGTTCGGATACATTGCGGCCGAAGCGGAATTGAACCGGTAAATCAAAAGGAGGATACAGTATGAGTGCACATGGTAAAGTCGCTATCGTTACGGGTGCCGGGACCGGCATCGGGAAACATTCTGCACTGGCGTTATTGAACGAGGGTTATGCGGTAGCCATCGCGGGACGTCGTGAAGAGGCGCTCTCATCCACCGTGGCGGATGCCGGTAATGCCGCGGATCGCATGCTGCCCGTGCCCACGGATGTGACCGATCCCGATGCGGTAAAGTCCCTGTTCGCGAAAACGATGGATGCGTTCGGACGGCTGGATGTGCTCTTCAACAACGCAGGGACAGGTGCGCCTGCCGTGCTTCTGGAAGAACTGACCTATGAACAATGGACCACCGTGGTAAACGTAAACCTGACCGGCTCGTTCCTGTGCACCCAGGAAGCCATAAAGATTATGAAGGAGCAGGTTCCCCAGGGCGGTCGCATCATAAACAACGGTTCCATCTCCGCCCAGACGCCGCGGCCGAATTCAGCACCGTATACCGCCACCAAACATGCCATAACGGGGTTGACTAAGTCTACCTCTCTGGACGGACGCAAGTACAACATCGCCTGCGGACAGATAGATATCGGCAACGCGGCCACTGAGATGACAGAGCGTATGAGTGAAGGCATTATTCAAGCGACTGGGGAAAAAATGGTGGAGCCCAGAATGCACGTGGACAATGTGGCAAGGTCTGTGGTTTTCATGGCCGGCCTTCCCTTGGACGCAAACGTACAATTTATCACGGTTATGGCCACTGCAATGCCCTATATCGGCAGGGGGTGATTTCAGGTTGACAATGGTATGTTGAAATTGTACTTTTCAGCTGATTTTTAACCCGCAACCGTTTACCTGCTTCCTTTACTGAGAAACAAATGGATTCCGTGTATCAAACCGATATACCCGATATTCCTCTCTTTACCCGTGGCAAAGTCCGTGACGTTTACGATATGGACGACAAACTTCTGATCATCGCTACCGACCGTATTTCCGCATACGACGTGGTCATGCCCAACGGCATCCCCGGTAAGGGCGTAGTTCTTACACAGATGTCACTCTTCTGGTTCGACCTGGTGAAGGATGTCGTCCCCAATCACCTGATTAGTGCAGATGTGGAAGAATACCCGGATGTCCTGCAACCGTATCGCGATCTTCTTGAAGGGCGTTCCATGTTAGTACAAAAAGCGGATCGATACGACATAGAGTGTGTTGCCCGCGGCTACATCACCGGATCGGGATGGAAAGAATACAATCGGGACGGCATGGTTAGCGGCATACCTTTACCGGACGGCCTGCAGGAATCCCAGATCCTGGCCCCGCCCTTGTTCACCCCCGCCACAAAGGCGGAGACGGGCCATGATGAAAACATCACGTTCGATCAGATGGTGGAGGTTATCGGTGATCGTGAAACGTCCGAAAAGCTAAAAAACCTGACGTTGGCAGTCTACGGTACGGCGCGCAACTTTGCTTCGGAACGGGGGATCATTATCGCCGATACCAAATTTGAATTCGGCCTGATCGATGGGAAAATCACGTTGATCGATGAAATACTCTCGCCGGATTCTTCCCGGTTCTGGCCGCAGGATTCCTATGAGCCGGGCCGAGGTCAGGACAGCTTCGACAAGCAATTCGTACGGGATTACCTCGAAACGCTGGACTGGGACAAAACACCACCGGCTCCTGAGCTTCCCAAAGACATTGTCCGGCGTACTCTCGAAAAGTACAAAGAAGCCTCGCGGCGGTTGTTAGGAGCCTGACCGAACACCCGTCTTTTGTCCAAAGAACGCATGGTAAGTTCGCTGAAAAGCTTGCGAAGTAGGCGTATCGACAGATACCTCGATGTGGTACAGCGCGTGCTGCGTGCTCTGCAACCGTTCGACAACAGGTCAGGCTCATAGACTAATCGGTCCCATGCCTCTCCCACAACTTCTCAACACATTAGCCTCTTCCCCGGGTATTCAGCAGGTGTCCAACCGTGCACGGCAAAACTGCCGGACACTTTCGGTTACAGGCCTTGCCGGATCCTCCCGCTCACTAATGATCGCTCATCTTCACGGGCTCAATCCGGGACCAGCACTCGTGGTGGTCGACGGCACCGAGGCCGCTGAACAGATTCGCGACGATCTTATCAGCGTGTTCGACGAGAAGACGGTCTTCCTCTTTTCAGATTGGGAGCTGCTGCCCTATGAGCACCTTTCCCCGGACAGCGATGTCACCGGATCCCGTATCCAGGCATTGGATGCGCTCCGGAGGCGAAAACCTGTCATCGTTGTCACCTCCGTCCGAGCGCTGATGCGCCGGACCTTGCCGTCGGATGCATTGGCCGCCTCAACCTTACAGATCGCCACCGGCGACCTGATCGAATTTGAGCCGCTGCTGGAATCCTGTGTCAGTCTTGGCTTCGAACGGTACGATACGGTGCAGGCGGCGGGACAGTTCAGCGTTCGGGGAGGTATAATAGATATCTTTCCCTCCGGTACACCGCGACCGTACCGGATCGAACTGTTCGGCGACGAGGTGGAATCGATCCGGCTGTTCGATCCGTACACGCAGCGGTCCACGGATCATACCGACAGAATGACAATCCTCCCGAGCCGGGAGATCGTATTGAATGAGGAGACTGTTGAAGAGGCGGCTCTGCGCGTTATGGAGGCCGCCGCACCTCTGGAAATCGACTGTCGCGAAGCGGTCCACCAGATTCAGGTCCATGGCTACTTCGAGGGCGCCGAGCGGTACCTATCATACTATCATCCAGATGCGACCACTGTTCTTTCCTATCTGCAGACCGAGGGGCTCCTCTGTCTTTGCGAGCCACACCAGCTCCGGGAAACCAGCACCTCTTTCATGGCCGAAATAGAAGAAGCGCATGCGGCGGCTCTCGCCGGCGGCGAAGTGGTGCCGGAACCGACCGAGCTATTCAAACCGTTCGACCCTTGGGAGGACCGCACTTCACATCAGACCGTTTATCTTAACCGCTCCGCCCTCGACCTTCCGGATGAAGTCGATATCAACGCCTCGAATACGGGGTCTTTTCACGGGGCGCTGGATGTACTGAAAGACCGGTTGACCTTATGGCGGAAGCAGCATGCCCGCATCAGCGTCGTATGCGACAACCAGGGGCAGGCCGATCGGTTAGCCGAGCTTCTGGGCGACGAGGCAGACGACATCTCCTTGGTGATCGGTACGTTGCAGGCCGGGTTTATGGTACCGGATATACCGGCCGTGATTCTGACAGATTCGGAGATCTTCAGTCGATATCGGCGCAGGCGCAGGCGGTCGGCGTTTAAAGAAGGGGTGGTAATAGAAGACTTTACCAGCCTCGTAGAAAGGGATTTCGTGGTGCATATCGATCATGGCATCGGCCGATATCTCGGTCTGCGACGACTGACGGTCGACGAGAGCGAACGCGACTGCCTGACCATCGGTTATGCGGATGACGACCGGCTTTACATCCCAATAGAGCAACTGAACCGGGTCCAGAAATACGTGGGAGCAGACGGCGACATCCCCTCTCTGAGCAGGCTGGGCAGCAAAGCCTGGGAACAGGCCAAGGCCAAGACAAAGAAAGCGGTGCAGGATATTGCACAGGATCTGGTGAAACTGTATGCGGCGCGGCAGTCTAACAGTGGTTATTCGTTCTCCAACGACACGCCCTGGCAGAAAGAGATGGAGGACGCCTTCATCTATGAGGAGACACCGGATCAGCTGACGGCGGTAGAGGAAATAAAAAAAGACATGCAGCGTGACACTCCTATGGATCGTCTCGTCTGTGGCGATGTAGGATACGGAAAAACCGAGGTGGCAATCCGGGCTGCCTTCAAAGCGGTGCAGGACGGCAAACAGGTGGCGGTACTGGTTCCGACGACGATCCTGGCGCAACAACATCTCACCACATTCTCAGAACGGCTGGCAGACTATCCGATTAATGTCAATATGCTAAGCCGCTTTGTATCCCCAAAAGAACAAAAACAGATCATAGCCGGTCTTGAGCGCGGTGACGTGGATATTGTGGTGGGCACACACAAATTATTCCAGAAGAACATCATTTTTAATGATCTGGGACTGATCGTCGTCGACGAAGAACAGAAGTTCGGTGTAGGCCACAAAGAACGGCTCAAGCAGATGAAGCAGACGGTAGACGTCGTCACCATGACCGCCACCCCAATCCCGCGAACACTCCACATGTCGCTGGTCGGCGCCCGGGATATGTCCGTCATCAATACCCCGCCAAGAGAGCGCCTGCCGGTACATACGGAAGTAGTCAAATTTGACGACGAGGTCATTGGAGAAGCGATTCTCAGGGAGGTGGACCGGGGCGGCCAGGTCTACTTCGTGCACAACCGGGTACAATCCATCGACGCCATGGTAATGTTCCTGCAGAGGTTGCTTCCGAAAGTAACCTTCGGTGTAGGCCACGGCCAGATGCCGGAGAAAGATCTTGAACGGGTGATGGTCGACTTTATGAACAGGAAGTTCGATTGTCTGGTGTCCACCATGATCATCGAGTCGGGTCTTGACATACCGAACGTGAACACCATCATCATCAACCGGGCGGATCGGTTCGGCCTGGCGCAGCTTTACCAACTCCGTGGCCGGGTGGGGCGCTCGAATCACCGTGCCTATGCCTACCTCACCATACCGACCTCCGGTCAGGTACCGCCCGATGCGCGGAAGCGCCTAGCGGTTATAGCCGAATACACCGCCCTGGGTTCCGGGTTCCATATTGCCATGCGGGACCTTGAAATTCGGGGTGCGGGTAACCTCCTGGGTGCGCAGCAGCATGGTTTCATGTCAGCCGTGGGGTTCGATCTTTATTGCCGGTTGCTTCAGGAGGCGGTGCATGAGATCAAAGAAGAAACGGCCGACGAAAGTCCGGAACCAACCATCGAACTGCGGGTGGGTGCTTACATCCCGGACGAGTATATACAGGATAAAAAACTTAAAGTAGGGTTTTACCAGAGACTGTCACAGATGACGAGGGAAGAACAAGTCGATGAAGCAAGGGAGGAGATGCGGGACCGGTTCGGACGGTTGCCGGACCCCACCTGCATTCTTCTAGACCTGGTATCGATCAAACTGCTGGCCCGCGCCGTCCGTCTGCGTTCCGTCACCGTGCGGGACCAGGGTCTCTTGATCTCCTATCCTGAAGGAGCCTATCCCTCTAAAGATCAGATCGGTGCTATTACAAAGGACCGGTCTCTACACATCGAGTTCCCCGGCAGCGCCATGTTCCAGATCAAGGTAAATCTCCCTGACCCTGTGGAAGTGAAGCGAGTATCTCTGGCAAAAAAAATGTTGCAGAAACTGGCGTAAAACTGTATTTAGTAAATACTTGGGACCAATGAGAAATTTGACTTATTAAGGATTAATTCGTAATGAAATCAGTATTGTGGATCAGTACAATGCTGCTCACTGCACTTGCGGAACTGTCATGTGACCAGTTTGAGCAGCCTGACAGGGGACCGGTTGTAGCCCGTGTCAACGACACAGTATTGACCACCGGCGATATGCAGGCGGAAATGCAGACGGTCGTACTGCCGGCTGCCACATCGGAGATGCAGCAGGAATGGGTGCAGGCATGGGTTCAAGCGGAGCTGCTGTATCAGGAAGCATTGCGTATGGAACTGGACAACGACCCCAAGCTCTCCCGGGAACTGCAGCGTATGCAGCGGGATTACCTGGCCAACATACTGCTTGAACGGATACTATCGGAAGATCCTTCCCGCGTGACAGATGAAGAAATCAACAAGTACTATGAAGAATTCCAGGAAGAATTCATTCGTCAGGAACCAGAATTCAGGGTGAGCGTAATTGAGTTAAAGACCGAGAACGCCGCACGGGAAGTATGGCGCAACCTCGTACGCGGACGAACGGATTTCGGCGAGATGGCACGTACTCGCTCGCTGGATGAGATTTCAGCGCAGAAAGACGGAGATCTGGGATTCCTGAAACGAGATGACTTCAGTGATCCCAATTTCAGAGACCTGGTCTTCGCCATGAAGGTTGGCGAGCTCTCCAGAGCCGTGTCTACCGAATCAGGTTTTTATATTATACAGGTCACCGACTCGCATGACGCAGGGTCCGTTCAGGAGATCGATGAAGTGCGCAGTCAAATTGTTAATAGAGTTCTTGAAAACCGGCGCAGGGACAAAATCAAAGAATTGATGGATGGTCTGCGAAAAAAAGCGGTGGTGGAAGTTGCCCACACTCACCTGATGCATCAGGTGGAAGATCCCACGGCGGCCAGACCGAAAACGCAGGAGTAACAGATGGTATCCAGAATAAGACGCATGCTGATGGCTTGGGTCATCGTACTGTCCTCAACTGTCCCCGGTCATGGACAGGAACTTGTCGATTTTATAGTCGCAGTTGTTGATAACGAAGCTATTCTCTACTCGGACGTAATGCAGTCCACCCAGATGTATTTCCTTCAGACGCAGACCGATCCGTCCGCCATGACTCAGGATGAATTGACAGCGCTGCAACAGCGGCTTATGACGCAGATGATCGATTCTCGAATCATCATCGCCGCCGCCCGGAGAGACAGCATTGCCGTACCGGTGGATCAGATTGATAATGCCATAAGACAGGTGACAGACCAGTTGTCGGATACATACGGCTCAAGAGAAGCCTTGGAGCAGGCCCTGGCACAGGACGGATTCACGCTACGGGACTGGCATCGCCTGTTACGGAAGCAAAAGCGGGAAGAGTTCCAGCAGCGGCGTCTCGAAGAAGAGCGGTTCGGCCAGATCCGAGTTTCCGGTAAAGAAGTAGAGGAGTTCTTTTACACGAATCAGGACAGTATTCCCATAAAACCGGTAAAAGTGACCATAAGCCATATTATGGCTACGGTCCGCCCGGAAGAGAACCGTGAGGGCGAGCTGAGAGCCCGTATAGACGAAATCCAGCGACGTATAAACGCGGGGGCGGACTTTGCGGAACTGGCCAGCCAGTTCTCCGAGGATCTGGAAAGCGCGCGTAATGGGGGTGACCTCGGTTTTTTCTCGCGGGGAGATTTTATAGGTGAATTCGAAGATGCAGCCTTCGCACTGCGCCCTGGGGAAATCAGCGGCGTCGTCCGATCCTCCTACGGATTCCACCTCATAAAAATGGAAGAGATCAACGGCAACAGAGCCAGGGTCCGGCAGATCTTCATCCAGGTACCTACCAGTGATGTGGATGACAAGCGAACTTATGAGAACTTATCTTTTCTCCGGGAACGCATCATAAAAGGAGAGGAGACATTTGAGGCGGCAGCGGAGAAATACTCGGAGGATATCGATTCCAGTCAAGATGGTGGTTCGCTCGGCGAATTCCGACTGGACCAGTTACTGGTTCAGTACCAGAGCGTCGTAACTGTACTGGCCCTCGGCGAAATTTCGGAACCCGTCAAGGTAGACGAGCAGACGGTTGAAGACACCTATCATCTCCTGCGACTGGACGGCAGATCCGGTGGAAGTAAGATGACGCTGGAAGAGGACTGGGACGCCATCGCATTACTCGCGAAAGAGTACAAATGGCAGGGACTGCGTAACCGCTGGCTAGTCGACCTGCGTCAAGAAATCTACATCGACGAGCGTGGATTGGATTCGAGCTCCTGAGCGGATCATACGATTATGCGCATCGATCAGTATTTGAAAAAGATTCGTATCATTAAACAGCGTGAAGCCGCCAAGAAAGCTTGTGACCGCGGGCAGATTCTCATCGCTGGACACCCTGCAAAACCTAGCCGGGCTGTTCAGGTCGGCGACCGTATCACGCTGAATCTGGCGAATCGCCGGATGGAGATCGAAGTCCTGGAAATACCCGCCGGGAACGTCTCGAAAGCCCGTAGCGCAACGCTGTACACCCTCATCTGCGGTGAAGATATCACGGATGTACTGGCCGATGACCTCTTCTCGCCGTAACGCCTGCCTACTTGCCTGTCTTTTCCGCGTGATGACTCCATGTTCGAGCGACTGAAAAAACACTGGTCCGATGAGCCCGAAACACCTTACAGCAAACTCGCTGAGGTATACGATTATCTAATGCGCCATGTGGATTATGTTCACTGGGCGGATTATATAGAATCGATTTTCGACCGGTTCGATCTGTCGCCAGATACCTTGCTGGAACTGGCCTGCGGCACCGGAACCCTGACGTCGATCCTCACAGAGCGCGGTTACAACATGACTGGCGTCGATCACTCCAAAGCTATGGTCGACATCGCACAGCACAAAGCTCAAGAACTTAAGCAAAAAATGGTTTTCCTGGAGGGAGATATGGTGGCCCCTCCGGCGACCGGCCCGTTCGACTCGGCCATCTGCCTGTACGACAGTGTGAACTACCTGATGGAGCCGGGCAGAATCATCCAGATGCTGAAAGCGGTCAACAGTCGTATAAATCCCGGCGGGCTGTTTATCTTCGATGCCTGTACGGAGATAAACTCCCGGCGCTACTTCAACCGCCAGACAGACCGTGAAGGTACGGATGACTTTGCGTATATCAGGCGCAGTGAATATCTGGCGAAGGACCGAATACAGGTCAATGAATTTCAGCTGCTGGTAAAACGAGGTGATCGTTATGACCGGCATTTAGAGAGGCACGAGCAGAAGATTTATCCCATCACAACGATCCTGGAAGCCTGCTACACTGCCGGTTTTGACATTGTGGGCACATTCGATGGCTTTACCTTTTCTCCGGCCACAGAACAATCCAATCGGGTACACTTCGTGTTACGCGTTCCATGGGAAAACCAGACCGGATGATCGTATCTGAAGCCGATTTTAAAAGGCCTTGACTTCCCCTCTGATCCAACCTATAAATACCAATCGAAAATCAGTTTCTGTAACCTAAAAACATTTTTTCTAATCGGCACGCGGTATAAATCCTCTATCAGAAGAATTGTATATTCCTCATGGCTTTCGATCTCGTCACAGGACATGAAACGCCTAAAGTACGGCTGATGGAGGCGTTGCTGGGTGACCGCCTGGCGCACGCGTACTTGTTCCACGGCTCCCCCGGGACAGGAGCCGAAACGCTGGCGATTGAATTGGCCAAAGCAATCAACTGTGACCGTGGGCCGGGGGAACCCTGCCAGCAGTGTAGATCATGTCGTACCATATCAAACCTGCAGCATCCGGATGTGCATATTTACTTACCTTCGACCTCGGCAGTGCAGGAGGTGAGGCTGGAACGGCGTAAAGAGCTGACGGCACAGGCAGCCGGAAACCCCTACGCGGCCATTTCATATAGAAAAAGCGATTACCTGTCCATAGCCGATATTCGTGAGCTGAGACAGGTAGCCACCGGCAAGCCGTACGAGGGACGGAGGAAGGTAGTGCTTCTGTTTGCTGCCGACCGTATGAATACGGAGGCGTCAAACGCACTGCTCAAAACACTTGAAGAACCACCGGGAAATCTACTTCTTCTCCTGGTTACCGATCGTATTCATCGATTACTACCGACCATCCTATCCCGTTGCCAGCCGGTACATCTGGCACGCCTGCCGGACGATACCCTGCATGACATGCTGATTCATCGATTTCAGATAGAACCAGGGCTGGCAGCACTGGCAGTGAGGCAGGCAGACGGAAGTGTGGGCAATGCCCTGCTCAGCGTTTCCGAAGAAGGAGAGTCTAATCGAACTACAGCCTTCGAGTTTCTTGAAACCGTACACGATGGATCTCTGGTCGATGTGTTCGAGAAGGTGGAACAACTCGTGGCAGTTCATAAAACCAGGCCGATACTGGAAAACATGCTCGATTTGCTGCTGGGTTATTACCGGGATCTGTTTCTTTTGATCGAAACTGGCAATGGGGATGCAATACAACATGTCGAAAAGACCGATTGGCTGAATCGCACTGCTCAGAAACTGAGTTTTGATAAGGTTCAGTCTGCGATTTCAGCCATTGAAGAGATTAAGAAGAACATACTGCAGAATGCGCAAGTCCAGCTGGCGATGACGGTCCTCGCCCTGCGTCTGCGGGCGGTAGGGACTGTAGCAAAACAAGTCACTACACCCGGTTCGACATCATAACCGGGCCAAATATCCATTCTCTGTAAAATTCAATTGAAGTTCGACGGAAAGAAACCTACAGTAATCCCGGCGAATAAGGCCTCCCAAGCGTAAATATGTTATTGTCGAAGCAAAGCTAGGAGAACATCTTGTCCGTGACAGTGAACGCCCCCTTAAGGAAGTATGCCTGATCGTTCACTGTGGATAATCGGAAGACCGAGAGCGTATTGTCAGAAATCATCTGAGTGAAAAGAAGCACTGCAAACCACTCGGGAAAATCGAAACGCGCAGGCTGGATATGAAGCTTGCCGACGTGGAATATCAACTGGATCGGCTTTAGATTTCTCCTCATTTCACGGTGGACCAACGGATTGATTTCAGGAATCTGGTCCGTGTCCTCACCTCGGTCTAAAGAATCCGTACGATATGCGGCAGGCCGGTGGCCGAGATGAGGCGAAGCGGTCCATTTGTTCCTTAGAAAGCTGCGGCTGGTCCCTATGTTACGGATCGATCTGGAAGAATGCAATTCAGAGACGACCGACATGGCTGTCCGGCGCCATCTGTCCCGATCGCCGTCCAAGGTTCTGTGCGCCTGTGATCGTTTGAAATGGGATGTTATGAATCGGACGACAAACGGTTTCCCAAAGTCAGGACCGAAGACGGCCGCTGCAATGTCAACAAGGTCGATGTGATGGACAATACCATTACCGTACGCTATGACTCCTGCGCGGTGGGAAGGATCGCCTGATCCCATCTCGGCAGTGGTCAATGTGACGAAAAACGTGTCACCGTCAGAGCCGTGAAGAAGCGCATGGCTCGGAGGTATACGAATCGTAAAAACCCATCAATGCAATCTGGATTGGGCCTTGTCTGAAAAGTTTCGGGCACCGCAGTCTACAGGCGGCCAAAACTTTTTTAACACCCAAATGAACTTTTTAAACACGGCCTACAATAGCCACCAATTGACACATACCGTACGCTCTGTATATTATGCGAAGCGGCAATTGGTGGCTGTTGATGTCTGATTTATACTGAACCCATTGAGGAATTCCGTGTCGAAACAGAAAATACTGGTAACAGACGCCCTACCCTATGCGAACGGCAAACTGCACCTTGGCCATATCGCAGGATCGCACTTGCCCGCCGACATCTATGTACGGTCTCAACGTCAAAAGGGACATGACGTCTTACACATCGGGGGTACCGACGATCACGGCGTCCCCATTACCCTGGCGGCGAACAAGGCCGGCGTTTCGCCCAAAGACATCGTGGACAGGCACTATCTCCTGATACGAGACAACCTTCAGAAACTTGGCTGCGTCTTCGATAATTTCTCCCAGACGTCACGTCCGATCCATCACGATACCGCCCGATCATTCTTTATGCGGCTTCATGAAAATGGATGGTTCGAGAACAGAGAGGTGGAGCAGCTTTTTTGCCCGTCACCGAAGCGGTTTTTACCGGATAGGTATGTGGAAGGTACGTGTCCGCATTGCGATTATGACAAAGCCCGTGGCGATCAGTGTGAACATTGTGGGACACTGCTCGACGGCACCCAGCTGATCAACCCCAGAAGCGATATCTGTGATGTTCCTCTGGAAGTGCGCAAATCGAACCACTGGTATTTCCAACTCTCCAGGGCCCAGGAAAATCTGCAAGAATGGCTGGGATCGAAGAGCGACTGGAAGGACAATGTAAGGAACTACTGCGTAGGCTGGTTCAACCAGGGTCTCGAAGACCGCCCGATCACCAGGGATCTGGACTGGGGTATCAAGATACCGCTTGATGAGGCAGATGGAAAAGTTATGTACGTCTGGTTTGAGGCGGTCATCGGGTATGTGTCCTCCACCAGGGAATGGGCGGAACGTGTCGGCGAGCCGGAGAAGTGGAAAGATTACTGGTACAATCCGGACTGCAGACTGGTACATTTTCTGGGCAAAGACAACATCGTTTTTCACGCTATCCTGTGGCCTGCCATGATGATGGCGCACGGGGACTATGTGCTGCCCTATAACGTGCCGGCCAACGAATTCTTGAATATCGAAGGCCAGAAGCTGTCAACCAGCCGCAACTGGGCTGTATGGCTGGATGAATTCCTGGAAGATTTCCCGCCCGACCCGTTGAGGTATTACCTGGGCTCTGTGGCTCCTGAATCCAAGGATTCGGATTTTGCCTGGAAGGATTTTCAGGCTCGAAATAACAACGAACTGGCGGATATCTACGGCAATTTCATCAATAGGAGCCTCACGTTTCTGACCCGTTATTTCGACGGCATGGTACCCACGCCGAAAACTTTGAATGAGGACGACGACGTGATCCTCCACATCCTCGCCTCGTCCACCAAGACGATCGGTTTGCACTTCGATCAGTTCCAGGTGCGGGCTGCTATCCGTGAATATGTGATTCTGGGTAACCACCTGAATAAGTACTTCAATGACCAGGAACCCTGGAAAACCCGTAAAACCGATCCCGACCGATGTGCTGCCACACTCTACGTATGCGCCCAGGCGGTCCGAACACTGGCCATAGTGATGGCGCCGGTCCTGCCTTTTTCTGCTGACAAAATCTGGATCATGCTAAACCTGGACGGGAACGTAAGCGAAGAAAACTGGGATACGGCAGGCGAACATGGAGTTCCGTCCGGACATACCGTTGGAAAACCGGAGATTCTGTTTACGAAGATCGATAACGATGTGATCGAAGCACAAATCGCAAAACTCGGCCGGGTTTCAGAGGAATTGGAAGAGGCGGAGACAACCGGAGAAAAATCGGAAGACTCCGACACCATCACATTCAAAGACTTCCAGCAACTGGATCTGCGCGTGGCGGAAATAATCTCGGCGACGAAAATAGAGAAAGCGGACCGCTTGCTTAAGCTTAAAATCCGAATCGATGATGAAGAGCGACAGATCGTAGCGGGTATCGCTCAGCAGTACGAACCGGAGCAGCTTGCAGGGCGACAGATCGTCGTGGTGGCCAACCTGGAACCGGCAACCATCCGCGGAGTGCAGTCTCAAGGTATGCTTCTGGCCGCCACCAACGACCAGGGACAACCGATACTCCTCAGACCTGAAGAGTTGGTCCAATCGGGGGCAAAGGTAAAATAAACAGCCCCCGTTATACGATTCCATGCTAATAGACACACACGCCCACATCATGGTCTCCGCATTCGATGAAGACCGGGATGCAGTCATTCGCCGTGCCCGTGAGGCAGGGGTGGAATGTATTGTAGCCATAGGCATGGATATCGAAACGAGTTTGGCCGCCATTGCGCTCGCAGAACAGTACGACGGGGTATACGCCACCGTCGGCATTCATCCCAGCGAGGTGTCGGAAGCCTCTCCGGAGGATTTTGAACGTATAGAAGCATTGGCCGGACACTCAGGAGTCGTAGGTATCGGTGAAACCGGGCTCGATTTCTACTGGGATACATCCCGCGTCGACCGACAGAAAGAATATTTCCGAAAACATATCCAACTCGCTGAAAAAGTTGGAAAGCCGGTGATCGTCCACGACCGGGATGCCCACGACGCGGTCCTAACCGTGCTCGGCACCGAGAAAACATCGAATGCCGGTGTAATTCTTCATTGTTTCACGGGCGATCAGGCCATGATGGAAACCGCCGTTGCAGCGGGCTATCATTTCTCCTTTGGAGGCATCGTCACCTTCAAGAAGACGACAATCGGTGATGTGGTCCGGCAGGTACCGATCGACAGGCTGCTCTTGGAAACAGACGCTCCCTATCTCTCCCCCCACCCTTACCGTGGCAAACGAAACGAACCGGCACGGGTGGTGCATACCGCCGGTGCAGTCGCCCGGTACCGTGATATGCCGGTGGACGAACTCGCCGATACGACCACCGCCAACGCCTGCACACTGTTCGACATTCCTATATAGCTTACCTGTTTCATAATAGAATTATCTATTGACTACAACCTCGATTTCAGTGTATTATGATGTGCGCTGATTCACGGATTTATTGATTCTAAGGCACCGGTGGTGTACATGTATGCGGAAGATGTGCTTCGACGCTATGGTATCCGTCCCAGAAAGGCGTTGGGACAGAACTTTCTGGTAAACGATGGCATCGCCGGACGCATCGTCGAGAACGCCGCTTCGGATAAACAGGCTGTGGTACTGGAAATCGGAGCCGGATCAGGTGTACTGACCCATCAATTAGTCGAACAGGCTCGTCATGTAATCGCAGTTGAAATCGACTCGGCACTCCAGAAGGTGCTTCGCCGGGAGCTGGGCGCGTATCCGAACTTTACGTTGATGCCCCTGGATATCCTTCGGGTGGATCTGGCGGAAGTTTGCCGGGCTCACGGTGCGGAACAGCTGACGGTAATAGGCAATATACCGTACAACATCACCGGTCCGTTGCTGGAGCGGCTTCTGACATACCGTCCGGTGATTCGGTTTGTCATCCTGATGACGCAGGAAGAGGTGGGATTGCGGTTGGCCGCGGAACCCGGCACCAAGGCATACGGTGCGTTGACGCTCATAGTGCGATATGCCTACCAGGTCGAACGTCTGTTTCGCGTGGGACCCGGTAATTTCGTGCCTCGTCCCGCAGTACAGTCCGCCGTGCTGCGGTTGACCCCCCACCCGGAACCACCGATCAATGTGTGTGATGAAGCATTGCTGATCCGTGTGATCAAAGCGTCCTTTCAGCATCGGCGCAAAATGCTTCACCACGCAGTCAATCGGTTGTTGCCGGAAAGCGCAGAGGGAGTGGCAGAACGGTCAGGAATAGATCTGAAGCGACGGGGCGAGACGCTGTCCCTGGATGAATTCGGACGTCTGACGGATACACTCCGACAATCGGGGCTGCAATAGGCCATGCGATTCCGTAGATCACACGAGATTCGCCGGCAGTTGGATCTTAAGACCCGGCCGGCGAGCCACAGGCTTCAACGGATCACCATAGGTGCCGCTCTGTTTACACTGGCCGCCTGGAGCATCTGGATGGTAGCTTTCGCTACCGACACATCCATGATATTTGGCTGGCTCCTGCGCGGGCAAGTGGACGTGGCGGTGGCGGTAGACCGGCAGAGTGAGCCGTACAAAACCGTTCAGGCCCTGTTTCGGGATATCGATTTCGGTATCGCCCGCGCCATGACCAATCTGCAGATCGCGCCGGATCAGGTCCGGGAGATGCAGGCCTGGCAGCCCGGACCGGACGGCGTCTGGCTACCGGCGGTGCGGACCTTGCGAATTTCCGATTTCTATGCTCCAGCACAGACAAATCTCGAATTCAGTCGCTCCATTGCCGATGCTGGCGGTAGCGTGCGCAACGCTGAAGCAAACAGCCGGAATCATGAATTAACGTTTGAAGTTACCACTGGAAGCACAGTGACCCACCGGTTGAAGATTGTACCGGATGCCTCCATCGAACGGAAAGTTGGCCACCTTGCGCTCATCATCGACGACCTGGAAATCAGTGACACGGAAATCTCGCAGCGATTCCTTCGGATTGAACGACCATTGACTTTTTCCATCAATCCGTGGCGTGATTCAGCGGAAAAACAGGCCCGAGAGGTGGATGGCCAGAATCAGGAAGTCATTATACATCTTCCAATGGAGCCGGACAGCTATCCGCGGATTTCACCCGGGCGTCATGCCGTTCTGGTTAACCAATCGCCCCTGCAAAACAAAAGGGTGGTACAGGATGCTGTTGCGGCGCTACCGATGGCCAGGGGCGTGAAGAATTTCATGGGGAGCAGGGCGACCTCTCAACGTAATGTAATGGAACCGGTGCTGAGGGAAGTAAAGGACAGTAACAAATACTTTGTAGACAGCATGACGTCTTCCCGTTCCGTTGCCCATAAAACCGCGGAACAGCTGGAGATTCCGGGGGGTGTATCCTGGGGATTCCTCGATACTGAAGACAATCAGGAACGGATTGCAGCCAGGCTTGACCAGGCCTCGCTGGCGGCCATGAAAGACGGCCCGGTGATCCTGGTCGCCCGTGCCCGAGCCAACACGCTGGTAGTACTCGAAGAAAAAATGCAGCGGCTGGCCCTTCGCGGCATCCAGTTCGTCCATGCTTCCACGCTGGTAACAGGAGGGAAAGACGCGGGGTCATAACCTCGCTACATTTAATGCTGAAACTCAATGTATGTATCGATTACGTGGCTGCGATCCGGCAGATTACGGCGCGAAGTGAGCCGGATCCGTTGGCAGCAGCTGTTATGGCTCAGATAGGGGGCGCCGATGGCGTTTCCGTGTCCTGGTTGCCGGACGAACGGACATTTCAAGATTATGAATATCCCCTCATCCGGCAACTCATTCAGACCCACATGAACCTCATTATCACCCCTACTGATGAGATTGTGCAGGGTGTGTTGAATATACACCCGGATATGGTGACCCTGGTACCGACAGGCTACCAGGGCTCCGGAATGGGGATGGACTGGACAAACAGCAACTGGCCCGAATCTGACCCGTCCGGACGACCACTCGATCGTGTAATTAGTACCATCAAACAACAGAACATCCTGGTCAACATGCTGATTCGCCCCTCCGCTGCCGACGTTCGGTTCTGCTCTCAGCTCCACGCGGATTACGTGCATATCGATACGAGTCAGTATGCCACGGCAGAGAACGCGACGTCCGAAAACGAAACGCTGAACGATCTGGCCAGTACCGCGAGTGTGGCCACTCGTCTCAATATGGGCACCTCGGTGGGACGAGGGCTTGATTATCAGACGATCTCTGAGATCGCGCGGATCCGGGAAATAGAGGAAGCGGTGGTAGGCCATGCGGTCATGTCCAAAGCCATGTCCATAGGATACGAACGGGCCGTTCGAGATATGAATGCCATCATCCGTCATGCCCCGAAAAACCCAGGGGAGTAGGAGGAAATTACCATTTTATCACGTCTTAACGTAATCATATTACTCACGGTTACCTGGCTGGGCTTTGTCCTGGCCTACCCTACACTACAATACTGGCTCCTCCCTATGGAACCGGAAGAGCGGTCGACACTCGTCCGACGTGCCTCGATACCCGGCCTGGATATTACCGGTGGTACCCAGTTCCAGCTGTCCACGGACACCTCCCGATTGAACGAACGGGGACGGGAAAATGCGCTTGACCAGACGCTGCGGATCCTGAGGGAGCGGCTCGACGGCATCGGTATCATAGAATTCGATATCAGGAGGACCGGGGAGCAGTCCATAGAAATCACCGTACCAATCAGTGCTGACACTGTAATGATCCGTCGGCTAATCACCCACAACGGGAAGCTGACATTCCGATTGTTCAAAGACGGCCCCGAAGTACAGCGGCTGAGGGAGCGGATAGATTCTGCGCTGTCCCAAACCACCCAAGTCTACCCGACCGAGCAAGCGTCGACCGGGCGGCCGTTCAGCGATCGCCTGGCAAGTTTGACCATCGACGAAGGCATCGCCGACATCGTTGTGGAGGAACAATCCTATTCGACGGTTCGGGCCATACTGGCGGACACGACGGTGCTGAAGGCCGTTCAGGCGTTTAACAGGGCCAATCCTCCGGCTGCCATGTTTGTATGGGCACCGGAACCGGTGGAGCGCAACGGTCGACGTTACTACCCCCTCTATGTCGTCAACCGGGATCCGGACTTGGTGGGATCGCCGCTTGAAGCTGCCCAGGTAAGCGAAGCGTCGCAGGTCACTGCTGATATCGCACCATTCGCAGTTCGGATTCAGCTGAACGATTCCGGGCGCGAGGATCTTACGAATATTTCGAGCGCAAACGTAGGCAAACGGTTGGCTACCGGATTAAACAACCGAATTCTTATGACCCTTCCCATTCAGGGGCGCATATCAGACGGACGGACCGAAATCCCGGGCGGAGAGACCATAGAGGAAGCCCGAATCCTGGCGACCGCGCTGGAATCGGGTATGCTGCCGCTCGATTTAAAGATTACCAGGACGGAAGCGGTGTTGCCCATGCTGGAAGGCGGGCTCGATGCCGCCAGGCACGGAGGACAGAGCGGCCTGATTGCCCTCTTGGTGACGATGATCTTCTTTATCGTACTGTACAGAGGGAGCGGCGCCGTGGCTGCATTTGGCGTTGTGTTTCACCTTCTCCTGACGGCAGCCATTTTAAGACTTTGCATCATAGCCGGTGTCACGCCTCTTGTGACCCTGTCAAGCGTGGTCAGCATCGTTCTCGCACTGGTGATCTTCGCAGGCATGCATATTTTTCTGTTTGAACGCATCCGTGAAGAACTGCAGGAACAGAACACTCCCCGCAATGCCATCACCGAGGCATTTCAATTTATGACAAGAATTCTCTTCAGAACATATGGCATTCTGATTCTTCTATCGGTTTTATTCATCATAATGGGCAAAGGCCCCCTTCTGGACGCGGCTCTGACACTCCTGGCGGGGATGGTCGCCGGTCTGATTACGATCCAGTTATTCACACGCACCCTGCTTACCACGGCCGTGGATCATTGGAACCTGACGAAATTGAGCATATAACCGGGGAGTGAATTTAACGTATGTACCTGTCTTTTATAAACAACACGACCCTGATGGTAGTTGTTACCGCATTTCTGCTGTCTGCCGGCATCGTGGTATCGGGGCTTCAGGACCGGGTGTTCGTCACGGCAAACCTGCAGGCACTCGTCGTAGACGGCAATCTGTTGTACGGATTGTTTATCGCCGCATCGGGAATCCTGGTGTATGCCGGGTGGCGGTTCGACCATCAGCCGGGGCGAGCCATCGTGGTAGCCCTGATTGCGGTGGTGCTGGGCGGTATCATCAACTTGCTGTTTTCTACTGCCCTGGCAGGCGGTTGGCTTCCGGCCTGGTTCGGTGTCCTGCTAGGAGTCTGGATCATTGTTCTGTATGGCGCCTGGCGAATTCAAGCCCGGATCGCACTGGTCATCATCGTAACGACTGTGTATGCCATGCTGGTCACGGCTGGATTTATGATAGGAATCGAACCGAGCCTGTCGGCCCCATCAGCCGTCGGCCTTCTGGCGGTGGGCGGTCTGTCCTTCACGCTGGCCTGTACGATCTGTGAGCGCATGCAGGCCAGTATCGCCACCAAGCGCGATGCGCCCGATCAGTCCATCCGAGACGGTGCCCAGAATTCAGTGCGAATGGTGTTGCTGTGGGGTTTGGTTGCGGTACTCATGGCGACCGTGGTCTCCGTGATGGGCAGCGGTACGATCCGATCCCTAGGCCTCCTGTTTCTGATCGGATCGGCAGTCAGTACCTACGCGGCACTCGCATTTCCGGCATCTCTTTTGCTGATCCAGAGGGGTGCGGTCGTTCCATCCCAGAATACCTCTCGATCGGGTAGGCGGCGGAAATCATGACGACCGAGGCGCCTCCCGTACTCAGTACCCGGGACGTCACCAAAGTCTTTACCTCAGGAGGAGAGGCGGTTCCGATTCTCACCGGAGTCACCCTCGATATTTCGAGGGGTGAGTTCCTGACCATCATGGGACCGAGCGGGTGCGGAAAGAGTACACTGCTCCACCTGGTTTCTGGACTCGACCGACCTACTTCCGGCAATATAACGATCGATGGACAACCGATCCTTGGTCTGAATCGACGACAAATGACATTGATGCGGCGATCGAACATAGGATTCATATTTCAGTTCTTCAATCTGCTCCCGCATCTTACCGTCCGTGAAAATATCGCCATGCCGATCATGATCACGGGCGAAGATCCGTCAAAGAAACAAAAGTATCTGAACGATCTGATAGAATGGATCGGAATCGAGCACAGAACCGAGCATTTCCCAAGTCAGCTTTCGGGCGGAGAAATGCAACGCGTGAGTATCGCCCGGGCGCTCGCCAACACGCCTGCTATCGTCCTGGCAGACGAACCCACCGGTAACGTGAGTACTCGTGTCGGCGAGGATGTCATGAGGCTCCTTCGGGAATGCGTTGACGAAAAACGGCAGACGATCCTACTGGTGACGCACAACGTCAGTGACGCCGCCAAGGGAGACCGGGTGCTGTTTCTGAAAGATGGTATCATCCATCACGAGCACACGCTAACCGGAGCGGACGTGGATGAAAGTCGTATTTTTGCTTGCCTTCAGGAACTTGGCATCTAGGCAATCCCGGGCCCTGCTCACCATCCTCGGTATCGCCATTGGGATCGCCACGGCAGTAGCGGTGTTCATCCTGGATTACAATACCCTCCTAACGATGAAGTTCCGAGAAATAATGATTTACGGTACACCGGATATAGAGATTACGCCGACCGTATCCGATTCTAAGTCAATTGCCAGAGCCCGTACGTTATTCGATCAAAAACCAAATATCATACAATCAACCCCCCTCTTCTTTAAAAATCTGTTCCTGACGCTGCCCGGTGGTCACGTAGGGATGGAAATTGCCGGAGTAGAGCCCGAGGCGCGGGACTGGTTCGGCGGCTATTCCATTAGACGCGGAGGACGGGACATATCTCGCGACGGGGGACTCTCGATCCTCCTGAATGAGAAATTCTGTCAGGCGAACGAAATAGCAGTGGGCGACACCGTGCGATTCCTGGAAAGACCTGACTTACCGTTTCAGGTTACGGGCCTGTTAAGGAACTGGAAGCTGGGATCGCGGAACAATGGCAATAGCGGCATCATACCGTTTCAAGCAGGAAGACAAGTGTTTGAGTCACAATCCATCGTGCCGTTCTTCTGGGCCAAGACAGACAACTCATTGAGCTTCGACGGAATCCGGGCTGATCTCGGGTATGAATATCTGGTGACGCGCCCCCCCCATGTCCTGGTCGGAGAAACCGGAGACAAAAAAGTGATGCGGGACGGCGTCCGTCTCAGCGGACTTCTCACATTGTGTCTCGGATTGTACCTGGTCTTCACATCGCTGTCCATGGCTGTGGCGGAACGCATCCGGGAAATCGGACTGATGCAGGCCATCGGAACCACGGATATGCAGGTCACCGCGGTCTTCATTATAGAAGCCGGGATGATGGCGGCTGTTGGTACGGTGTGCGGGTTGATCGGCGGTTTAGGCCTTGCTCTGGCACTCAGCAAGCTCGGCTTTTCATCGATCGGAACAGGCTTATTGATCTGGACAGCGTACATTCCGTACCAGCGTATTGGCCTGATCCTGTTACTGGGCATTGGCGCCGCAATGGTGGGTGCCCTGTATCCCCTGTTGAAGGCGAAACGAATTTCGGTGGTAGAAGCCCTCAAACAAAGGGGCATGGTGCTTGAAGTTGTATTGTCCCGACGGCTGTATGCCCTCCTCATCGCGGCATTCGCACTCCTGGTCCCTGCAGGCTATGCGGCCGTGGGGATGTTACTCGAGCTCCCGTGGCGGGAGGCGTTCCCATTGATCGCCGGTACGGTGTGGTTGCTGGCCGGCTTCCTCAGTGTAATCTTCCTCGCTCCATCGATGGTTGCTATACTGATTCGCCTGGTCTCCTGGCCCATGAGCGGGTTCCTGCTGTTCGAGGGCTTCCTCGTTAAACGCACTCTCGCCCGGGCCACAGATCGTATCGCCGCATCCCTGATGACACTGGCCATTGTATTCGCCGGGGTCATAGGCCTCAAGCATATGACCATGAGCCTGAAAATGCAGAGTCAGTCATGGGTTCAGAGCGCTCTGACAAATAGAATATTCGTCGGCACCCGTCTTCTTACAAGGGCGGAATACACGGAGTTTAACAAAGTGCCCGGTGTACGGCAAATCGTCCCTATGTCTTTCACTGCGCCCACCCCATTCCTCATACGAGGCATCCCTGCGGAAACCATGCAATACGGTCCGCTCCTGGACGACCCAGCGTTACTGGAAAAGTTCACCTCCCCGCATACCATGATGATTTCCTCGCAACTCTCGTACACTCTGGGTCTATCCGAAGGGGATGATATCACCATTCAGACCGAGGACGGGCCGACACCGTTCAAGATCATGATGGTGACCGACGCTTACGGGTATTTTCTCGATGAACGATCGTATGGTGTCACCTCACTCGACAACCTGCTGTCATGCGCACCAGTCGATACTTCAGCGTCCCGTTCCTTTACACTGGTCCTGGAGGAAGGTGCCAACCAGGTATCAGTAAAGAACGCGTTATATGGGCATATCGGACAATTGGGAATGCACATTACGACGGGTGAGGATAAAAGCTTTTACACCCTCCAGGGTATAGATCGGGATTTTATCATCTTTGAAATTATCCTTATTATCACTGCGGTACTGGCCGGTATAGGTGTCACCAATGCGCTGCTCATCGGTGCACTGGAACGAAAACGTGAATTCGGATTACTGCAGGCACTGGGCGTCACGCCGGAACAACTCCGTCGGATAGTGGTGCTCGAAGGAACTGTAATCGGCACAATAGGGGGTCTGTTGGGTGCGCTCCTAGGCATTCCGCTTTCCTCAATTATCATAGACGGACTGATTCTCTTAAGCGGACTGGATCTTTCTTTAACCCTCTCTCCAGAGTGGATCGGAATTAGTATATTTACCGCGATCTTAGTTTCAACACTGGCGGCTTTGTACCCGGCAATTAGATCAGTCCGGATTTCCGTGACCGAGAGTTTACAGTACGAATGATGATCGCAGCAGAAACTGATCGGGCACTGAAGAAACAAAAAGAGGCACGAAGACCTTTTTCGGACATAGGCGTCGGGCAACTCAAGATGGTACAAATGCACTATTTTCCTCGAATTCATACGGTTTCTATCATTCTGGCATGCCTGCTCGTTGGTCTCACCTACGCTCTTACCGAGGGGGAAGGAACCGGCAGTCGTCGTTATGTAAACTCACGGGGTGTTGAATTACCACCTGGCGCTGCGCCCCCAGAGAAGCAAGTGGTTCGAAGTTTCCTGCTGGAAGGGACGTACCAGGAATGGTTCCGGACGGTGTATAAGGCGATGCATGGTCAGCGTCTGATCGCGGAGCCCCTAATGCGAGTGGATAAAAACTTCCACCTGCTGCCCGCAGCTGCGGAGCGTTGGGAGCCTAGCGAGGATGGCTTGACCTGGTTCTTCTACCTGAGAAAAGGCCTGGTCTTCTCGGACGGAAAACCGCTGAATGCACACGACTATGTGTATACGTTCCGCCGGGGTGCGGATCCAGACAATGCATACGATTTCGAATGGTATTACCGTCCTATCAAGAACTGGGCGGCTGTCGTCCGGCGTGACGTGCCTCTCGATTCTCTAGGCGTCCATGCAATCGACGACTACACCCTGGCGGTCGAAACTGAGGACGTGTGCACCTATCTGCCGCACCTGCTGATCTATTCCTGGGTATCTCCACGTCAGGCGGTGGAAAAGTATGGTGATGTCTGGTCCACCAAGCCGGAAACGTCTATTTCGAGCGGCCCGTTTTACCTGGATGAATGGTCAAAAGCCGACCGCATGGTTCTGAAAGCCAACCCCGCCTACTACGGTCCCGCCAAACCTTATCTCGAGATGTTTATCGGATACCTTCACAATCAGGCCACCCAACCACCCAAATTGCCCGCATATGAAGCAGATGAGATCGATTTCACACTGATAACCAGTCAGGCGGAGCTGAGCCGCATTAAGACCGATTCCCGCATGAAAGACGAACTGAACTCATTCACGCAATTCGGCACCTTTTACCTGACAATGAACACTTATTCAGGCTTATTTTCAGATCTCCGGGTACGGCAGGCGCTCAGCCACGCCATCGACCGCAAGGCTATCATGAAGTCGGCGTTGCAAGGTCTGGCCATCCCTGCCTATGCCATGCTGCCTCCTGGATTTCCCGCTGCGTCGTCCGACTTGAGCCACATCCAGCGGTATGATCCGGAACTGGCAAGACAGCGGCTCGCGGAAGCGGGATTTCCTGATGGTAAAGGCTTTCCACGCACCGAAATGTGGCTGCGTGGCGGCGAGTCCGGGCCGACCAAGGATGCCATGGAAGGGATCCAGGCCATGCTGCGCCAGAATCTGAATATCAACATCGATGTACGTAATATCGAGAGGAAAATCTTTATGGACGCACTGAACAACCACACACTGGAACTGGGTCTGGTTCCCTACGGATATGACTATGTAGACCCCAGCAACCTACTCTCTCTCTGGATGTCCAACGGTCGCCACGCCTGGCGCAGTGCCCTGTTCGACAGGATGATCGTGGAAGCCGGTACCATCGTGGGAGTTCCGGATCGGCGAAGACAATTATATCAGGATGCGGAACGTATTCTCGTGGAAGATGTGGGAGCGGTATTTTTATGGCATAATCAGGTTAACCAGATCTGGAAATCCAACATTAAAGGGGATGCACTGGAACCTAATAAAGACGGTTACCGGGCATGGCGTTGGGACCAGGTACAAAACCTTTCGACCACCATATATTTTACAGACGAATCCGACAGGGGCGTAAAACCCGGGTTGTGGAATCGGCTGCTACGGCAGTGATCCCGTTAAAATAGGAGTACCGATTGGAACTCACAAAAAATCAGATCGCACAATTCAACGAAGACGGTTATCTATTGCTCAGACAGGTTCTGGCGGATAGGGACCTCGATCCCATCATCGATGAATACGAAGACCACATCGACCGGCGGGCCCGTGAGCTGCTCGCCGAAGGTAAGATTACGGACCTGCAGGAATCCGCGCCGTTCAACCGGCGTCTGGCTCTAATCTGTGAAGAAAACCAGGAAATCTATCCTGAATTGGATATTATGCACTTCCG
>CAYYIS010000034.1:36356-60053 GCA_964470965.1 uncultured Gemmatimonadota bacterium
CCGCATGTGGCACCCTGGCATCAGGATGCCGGGGTGACCTGGGAAGAGGCGGATCTCTTCTTCATTCTCACCGCCTGGTTGCCGCTGTCGACCGCAACTCCGGAAAACGGATGCCTGCAGTTAATCCCGCGATCGCATGGTGCCGGCTTGATGCACCATCATATAAAGGCCGGGATCGGCACTGTGATCGTGGATGAAGAAATGCCCAATACGGAACCGCTGACGCTGCCCATGGAAAAAGGTGATCTGCTGCTCATGCACAAGGAGATTCCGCATCGGTCCACCACGAATCATTCGGGGACCGTGCGCTGGAGTATGGATCTAAGATATCAGAAAACCGGCACACCGACAGGCCGACCGTTTCATCCCGATTTCGTGGTACGGAGCAAAGAAAACCCCGATTCGGTCCTGACCGATTACGAAAAGTGGCGTCATCTCTGGATAGATAGTCTTGAGAAAGGGCAGCAGCTTCAGGTCAAAGCACACAGATGGGAAGTCGTACAGTGATTCGATTGCGAGTGAAAGGAAACAGGCAATTAAATTGAAGGAATCAGGCGGTGAAATGAACAATCAATGGGCCGATCCGATGATCTTCTATGTCGGAATAACCAGATCGGTTTAATTTACTGTGACTTAAAAGGAAAAAATAAAATCAGGTGCCGGGATATGGATCGTAAGATCGCGTTTGAATGATCTTCAACAGTCAATCGGTGTCATATAACGTGAACCTGATCCGGGTTATCCTGCACATCCGGAACGGTCTAACGGGCGGATTTCTGTCTATCACCACGGGAGGTTAAACGGTGAGTCGGGTGATGAAATCATATGAACTTCTGGAAGATCGAATGAAGGAAATCTACTTCGACTTCTACAAGGAAACATACAAAGAAGGTACCGCGATCGATATGAAAACCAAGGAACTGATCGCCATCGCCGCGTCTCTCAGTGGGGGGTGTCAGAATTGTCTCGAGGGACATTTGAAGAAGGCGATGAAATACGGCGCCAGTGGTGACGAGGTCAGAGAAACCGTGGCCATCGCCGTCGGCGTCAGTGCCGCAACCATCGTGGATCGTTCGGATCTGGCAAATTTCAATACGGACATAAGTCGGTTGCTCGACAAAGCCGATGTGCTGAACAACGGCAAACCCAAACACAAGAAGCAGAAAGTCCGCAAAGGTAAAACAAAAGAACCAGTGGAGGAATAACAAATGTCCAGGTTATCTAAACTTTCAGTCAGTCTCCTTTTCCTGCTTTCGGTAACCGCTGGGTATACCGGAGATTCTGTTGCCCAGAACTCGCAGCCTGCCGGACTTTCAGCGGATGAACAGAAAGTCGTCAAGTACGTGATGGATGAGTTCGCTAAATCTAAGGCCGGAAAGCCGAATTTGAATCCGCGGATGGCCGGTGAGATTCAACAGAAACTCGGAATCACCATAACACCTAAGATGGTGCCGAACATTCAACGGGCTGTGGTCGCGGAACTGAAGAAAATTGAAATGACCTATAACAAGTTGGACAAAGGCTCAAAGGCGCCCGCGTTCGACCTTCCGGCGATGGCCGGTGGTAACGTCAAACTCTCCGATCTCAAAGGTAAAGTGGTCGTGGTGAATTTCTGGGCCACCTGGTGCCCCCCCTGCCTGCAGGAGATGCCCGGTCTTAACGAAGTGTACAACGGGTACAAAGACAAAGGCGTGGAAGTCCTCGGCCTGACGCTCGATGAAGAAGGTCTGCCGATCACCAAACCGACCCTTACCAAACTCGGTATTGATTACCCGATTCTGGAAGCCGACAAGGCTACCTACCTGGCCTACGGTCATATCCTGACGATTCCTTTTACCTATATCATCGACCGGAATGGTGTCATCCAAAAGAAGTTCATCAACCGTCAGGACAAGGCAGCGTTTGAAGCCGCACTGGATGAGGTGCTGTAGAATCGTTATGAGAATGAAAAATCATTGAAGACACGGGTCACGCTGACTTTCCATTTGGAGACGATGTCTCTGATGCAGTGTTGAAGAAAGCCCCGGGAACCCATGTGGAATCCCGGGGTTTTTTTTCAGAACCCTGTCCAATCGAAAAATCATCTCTTTACAGAGGAACGCAATTCCAACAGCTGTCGTCATAGGTACAGAGTACCGTATTCCGGGGGGCGTATCTATCGCAGCATCACCCTGATGTACAGGCCTGTGGAGCCCGTGTGCCGATTCCGATTCGAGAAGATGCAGACAGCAATCTCGTCGAGCGTTGTAAGACCGGGGACAGGGAAGCATTCCGTGAGCTGGTAAAACAATACGAGGGCAAGGTATTCAGCGCCATCGCGACGATGGTCGATGACCCGTATGAGGCGGATGATATCGCACAGGAAGTGTTCATCAAAGTACATCGATCCCTGAAAAACTTTAAGGGGCAGTCCCGGTTTTCGGTCTGGCTGTATCGTATTGCCATCAACCAGTGCCTCGACCACATCAAGCACCGGAATCGTCGTCCTGAAGGGACCTCTCTAGACAGCTTGATCGATCGAGACGATGAGAGCATGGAACTTCTTTTCAGAGATCCATCACCGGATGGGGCAGAGATGTTCGAGAACGACCGGCTCCGGAACAGCGTGCGGTGGGTCGTGGCGTCACTGTCACCCGACCATAGGGCCGTGATCGCGCTCAAGGATCTGGAGGGATATTCGCAGGACGAAATCGCTGAAATGCTTGACTGCCCGGTCGGTACAGTAAAATCCCGCCTGACAAGAGCGCGGGAGGCTTTAAAGGACAAACTGCGACCATTTTATGAAGCCTGGAAACATGAGGGGGACTCATGAACCTGGACCCAAAGGATTTACTCTTTTCATATATAAATGGAGACCTGAACGAAGAAGAAGCCCGGCAGGTAGAGGAAAGATGTGTGAACGATCCGGAATTCGCTGAAGAGCTTGCGTTTACAAAAAGCGTGGTTCGGCTGATTGCGGCGCACAGGCCAATCGAAAACCGTCCCTTTTTCTGGACGCGCCTCGCGGCTCGCCTGGATGCGGAAGAAGCTCCCTGGCAAGCCTGGATATGGGTTGCCAAACGGCTTATTCCAACGATGGTCGCTGTCACACTTCTCGTAACCGGTGGGCTGTGGTTTCAGCAGCCTGCAACGGATGAAAACGGATACGATGATACACTGGCCTACACTCTGCAGGACGACTGGCTGACCCAGACCGGGGAGATCTCTAAAGAATACATACTCGAATCAGCCGTGTTCAGCGAAGGGAGGTGAACCCGTGGAAACAGGACGTTGGACCCCGACCCTTCTGCTGTCACTCACATTTCTTCTCGGACTGAGTCTGGGATATATTACAAGAGACACCGTTTTCTCCGACGATCCCCGGCGTGACCCGAGACCTGGACGCGATGCGAGACCGGAGTTCGGTGCTGGTATGAGCGGAACGCCGGGGATCGTCGGCCTCCGTTCACCACAGTTGGTGGATCGAATGGCGGATACGCTGGAACTCACGGAAGTTCAGCGCGAGGAACTGGACCGAATCCTGGAAGACAACCGCCAGAAGATGATGGCCCTTAGGCGCGGCGTCCAACCTCGGCAACGGGCCATATCGGACAGCGCCAGAAAGGCCGTCGAGGTGCTGCTTACACAGAAGCAGATGCGCAGACTAAACGAATTGCGCGGCGACATGCGGATGAGACCGCCCAGAGGAGGTCAGCGTGGTGGAGGACCGAGGAGACAACCGTTTTAGATTGAAAAGGAGCAATATTATGACCCGAAAGATGAAAATTCTCGCCGCCTCACTGCTGGTAATCGCCCTCCGGGTGGAACCTGCAACGGCCCAGAATGAGCACACGGATCAAGACACGGATCGGGAGCACAGACCACCTATGGGGCAACTCGATCTCACGGATGTCCAACGTGATCAGATGCGTACACTCCGATTCGATCTGGAGAAAGACTTGGCCCGTCTTCGGGCGGATCAGGAAGTTGCTCAGATTGAACTCAGGGAAGTACTCGATGTAGTCAATCCGGATGCCGCCGCCGCCGCCGCCGCCGCGGGAAAGGTGAACGAGGCACGTTCCGCGATCTTTCAGCGTGAGATTGCTTTTCAGGTTGCTACCAAACATGTATTGACACCAGAACAGCAGGGGCAGCTCCGGAAAAACATGCGTGAGCGAATGGGACGTGTGCGAGAGCAACTCGACCGCCGTGGCCCCGGCAGAATTACCGCCAGACCGGGTCAGGCCAGAAGGCCGGCGGTTACGCCACGCCGGCCATAGATCTTGTGTTTGAGGTCTGGGGGTAAAGTGGCTTCACACCCGTGCTCCCAGACCTCCCTGCCGGTCAACGCGGTGACGGATTCCCATACTGCATTCTGTATTCCCCTGAACACCCAGTGTTTTGTGTCTCCCGCCTTATATTCTCCTTGTATGTAAAATGGAAACTACGTAACAAACACCAAAGACCGGCTTGTTCCGAACGGTTTCTGCATTATGGTCTTAATGTTTCGGGCCGGTGGGATCAGAAAATGGTCCTGCTGGTCAGACAACCTGCTTCATAGGTCCTTTGAACGATTGGAGATTCTGTGCATAACAGACCATTTAATCTTTGGGTTTTCGGCGATTGTCATGTTGGGACGGATAAACGATTTGGGCGGGAGAGTCTCTTTGAGGCCCTCCGGATGTCCGAACAGGGAGGCGCCCAGGGCGGACCGCATTTCGAGTGGGATGTCGCGGTGGATATCGGAGATATGTCAGGCGGCCAGCAGGTACCTGAGGACGACGAGGGAATGGAGATAGTTCGGCAATTCGGGGCGTTGAAGCAGCACCCCCGGGAGGCGATCTACAACATCTGCGGCAACCACGACCGTAGCGGCCTGGATGAACCGCCGGCCTGGTGGTGGCGGAAGTGGGTGGATCCGACCGGTGAACATTCCGAGTATTCCCGCGTCGACCCTGCAAAACGACCTTATCCTATTGAGGGCACTTGGGAACGGTACGCGTTCCAGGTGGGCAACATTCAATTCCTGCTTATGAGCGATGTCAACGAACCATCCCAGAAACTCGGTCGGGGGGAACTGGGCGGCAATCCCGGGGGAGCAGTTTCCGGCGAGGTGTTCGCCTGGTGGAAGGATCGGGTGGAGGCCCATCAAGACGACATCGTCATTTCCGCCCATCATTACATGCTGAAAGATACGACTGTAGCCTCCGGCGAATGGGAAGGCGTGGCCAAATCGGAAGACGGAAGCTGGACCAGCGGCTACCACGGTTACAAACCATTGGGTACGCCAAAAGGTGCTTCCTACCTGTACTGGGTGGGCAGCAAACCGGACGCTCAGGCGTTCGAAGGCTACCTGGAAGCCCATGCCGGCTCAGTCGACCTATGGTTCGGCGGCCACACCCATACCAATCCGGACGACACCTGTGGAAACAAATCCCACATCGAAACAAGATGGGGCACCCACTTCATAAACGTCGCCGCCATCTCCCGTCACCATGGTTCACAGAATATCTCTATGAGCCGCCATCTGACATTCACCCCCGGATCGAACGAAGTCCGAATTCGGTGTTATATGCATATGGATGATTATCTGCCACAGGGTTGGAACGAAAAGGCGGAGCGGACAGCAAGGCTTTCGCGGGCGTTCGAATGGCGATAAGGGATCAGGAATATAATCTCTTCTGAATTTCTTTAACCCATTTAATCTGCCATGCGAAGCCACAAACAGTTACCGCTATTTAATTTCGGGGCTTTATACTTCGTAACTATCTTATGATGGGGGTTCGCAATGTATGACGCCGTAAAGGTTTTTCCGGGCATATGTTTCAGAGCTTCCCCCACTGCATCGAGAACGCGGGTCTGAATGTTCTGCGTGTGTGCTTTTCTACCCCTTGTATCCGCTGTCTTCAGCGTTGACGTCCAATCGATCCAGCGTATTCTCGCAATAAGGTGGGATCGCTCCGGCATTTATAGCACCCAGGCTGTTTTTTTATTGCAGAAGACATTTTTTTCTGGACGGCCGCTTTTTATTGGATATACTTTTGTTATACAGTATACTCAACAATACTATATCGGCGTGTTTACATTGTCGTTTTGTTATTAAAAGTATCACAAAACGCTGTTGGAGCGTAACTCATCGTGTAATGGGGGAGGTTCATTATGTCGAAGTGGGCAATGTTGTCCTTGATGTCTCTTGCCGTGTGTGTCGGTCTCATCGCCTCAAGCTGTGCCAGTCCGCCGACCGAAGCTCGGAGTGCTGCGGAACAAGCAATTGAGGATATCAGTGACGCGGAGAAGTATGCCAAGGATGCATATCAGGTAACGGTTGATGAATTCAACAAAGCCGAAAACCATATGGCCGCCGAGGAATTCAGCGAGGCTCGTGCCGGTTACGAAAAGACCATACAACTGGCATCGGATGCCGGTAAAGAAACTGGTATAGGCCGTGAATTGGCTAAAGTCGATGCCACCAGCCAGCTGGAAGAGTTCCTTGACAGCTGGAGCGAAATGAGCGCCCAGATCGAAAAAGGACGCGGCCGCGCTGTTAAAGCCCTGGCTGGCGAAGCCAAAGTCTTTAGCGATTCTCTGTCCAGCGTTCTGAACGACCTGAAGAATAACGAACAGTGGTACGAACTGCTTACTGCGCTCGCAGATGCCAACGCAACGGCTGATGGTTTCAAAGAACGCGCCGGCGGGAAGTAAATCCAAACGAACCCGATCAATCGTATGACATAAATCGCCGTCCGAAACGTCGGGCGGCGATTTTTTTACGTCACTGCCATCCTTACAAATCGGAACACCTGTTTTTTTCAATCGATCCTGGTTGACAAAACTCAACCACTTACATAGTATCACTTTAATGCTGTATATTCATCACAGTACCGGCGGTCTGATAAAATATGTACAGGGCGGGAGGAGTTTCATGAATTTGTTGGATATACTTGATGAGCAGGTGGTGCTCATCAACCTGCAGGCCACCGACAAGCAGGGCGCTATCGTTGAGCTTGCTACGGCACTTAAGACCTCCGGAAAAATAACCGACTTGGATGGCGTACTAAATGCAGTGCTTGAGCGGGAAAAGATAATGAGCACCGGTATCGGAAAGGGAGTTGCGATCCCACACGGTAAATCCGATGCCGTAAACGAGCTGGCGGGTGTTCTCGGCGTCAAAAAGGAAGGTTTGGATTTCGCTGCGCTGGATGAACAACCCGTATTTCTTTTCTTCCTTCTGGTTTCCCCTCCCGACGTTTCCGGCCCCCACATCCGGGCCCTCGCCCACATCTCCCGATTACTCAGGCACGACAACCTTCGCAGGACTCTTATCGAAGCCGATTCGGCAGACGCGGTGCTGGGTCTAATAACCGAAGAAGAGCGACGTAACATCATTTAACCACTTACAGATTAACTCAGAGATCCAAGGAGGCCACACGTGGCGGAACGAACGGACGGCAGGTCATCGGATCAGATGCGTCCCGTAAAGGTCACCCGCGGCTATCTTCGTAATGCAGAAGGGTCCGCACTGATAGAGATGGGAAGCACCACCGTGGTCTGCGCCGCTTCAGTCGATGAATCGGTACCACGTTTTCTTAAAGGAAAAGGTCAGGGCTGGGTTACCGCCGAGTACGGGATGCTGCCGCGCAGCACCAACGAACGCATGTCACGCGACGGCCGCCGCGGATCGGTTTCAGGACGCACTCAGGAAATACAGCGCCTCATCGGGCGCTCCCTTCGTTCTGTCATCGATATGAATGCCCTGGGTGAGCGCACCATTATGATCGATTGCGACGTTCTGGAAGCAGACGGCGGCACGCGCACGGCGTCCATAACCGGTAGCTTCGTAGCCCTTTATGATGCGGTGCAGTGGCTCAAAGAAAAAGACTTTGTTGAACCGGACAAGGAGATATTTGCCGATTTCGTTGCCGCCATCAGCGTGGGTATCGTGCAGGGAACACCGATGCTGGACCTCTGCTACGTCGAAGATTCCGCCGCGGATGTAGACATGAACCTGGTTATGACCGGCCAGGGCAAATTCATCGAAATCCAGGGCACCGCGGAGCGGGACCCGTTCTCCGGTGACGATCTGCAATCCATGCTGAACTTGGGACGTCTCGGTGTTGAGCGGTTGATCTCCAAACAGAAAGAAGCTCTGGAGCTCTCTCCCAACACGGCACACTGAGGCATGGCGACTCTCATCCTGGCCACACGTAACACCGGAAAAATAAAAGAGATCCGACATTTGTTAGCGGGATCGGGCTGGCAGGTTAGGCCTTGTGACGTTTACAAGGGTTGTCCTGAGCCTGAGGAAACCGGGGATACTTTTCAAGAAAACGCCCTGATCAAAGCCCGTGCCATCGCGGAATATACCGGCCAAATCTGCCTTGCCGACGACTCCGGTCTCGAAGTGGACGCACTGGACGGCGCCCCGGGAATTCGGTCTGCCCGGTATTCCGGGCCGGATGCCACTGACATCTCGAACAACACACTCCTACTGCAAAATTTATCCGGTTTACGGGACGACAGGCGGACCGGACGATTCCGCTGTGCCATCGCCATCTTAACACCGAGCGGACGTATTTGGACGACCTCCGGTACCTGCGAGGGACATATCGGAAACAAAGCCAGGGGCAGCAGGGGGTTCGGCTATGACCCTCTTTTTACTCCTGTTGGGTACAATCAAACATTCGGCGAACTTGACCCAAACGTAAAGAACAGCATCAGTCACCGGGGCAAAGCAATACAAGCTGCCTGCGCCCTGCTGGTTACGCTGAATCTGTAGGAGGCGGAGATGTCCGACGATCAATATTCGTATTGTCTCAATACCAGCAGCATCCGCAGTAAAGGAGCGTCGGTACTGGATTATATAGATATTGCAGCAGACGCGGGATACGAAGGGATCGAGCCCTGGGTGCAGGAGATCGATTCCTTCGTATCCCGCGGGGGAACACTCGAACAAATCAGGGAACGGGCGGAAGCACGCCGTCTCCATATCGTAAACGTGATTGCGTTCTTTGAATGGGCGGTTCCGGAAGAAGATCGTCGTATCAAAGCTTTGGAGGAAGCAAACAGATGTTTTGAAATGGCGGAGGTCCTGGGCAGTACCTTCGTGGCAGTAGCACCATCGGGGATTCATGACCGGGAGGTGGACCTGTTTTCGGTTTCGGAACGGTTTGCAGCCCTATCGGATACCGTTGCGGGCTATTCGGCGACCCCGTTACTGGAATTCTGGGGTGTAGCAAAAACCCTGGGAACGACGGGCGAGGTGCTTCTCGTAGCCGCCGAAAGTGGTCTGCAGGATGTGAAGATTCTGGCGGATGTGTTCCACATGTACAAGGGCAGCGGACACCACATGGGCTTCGAACACTTTGGCCCCGGGCGCCTCGGGCTGGTACATGTCAACGACTACCCCGCAGTACCTAATCGGGAGGCCATACAGGACGAAGACCGGGTATATCCTGGCGATGGAATAGCGCCATGGGACCGTATCGTGACTGATTTGAAAAAGCTGAACTATCAGGGCATGCTTTCCCTGGAACTTTTCAACCCGTCCTACTGGGCTGACGGACCGGTCGCCGTGGCGCAAAAGGGCATTGAAAAATTAAAGGCTTGTATCGAAAGATAAAATAATAGAACCAATCGTTGTTCGGTGCGTACGTTAAGAGGACAGGTAAATAAAGGGGGAATTGGTACCTGTTTATTTTGGCGTTACCCCAAAGGGTATACACTTTCAACATCGACCGATTGGACCTGGGCTTGGTATTACCGAGTTTTCGCATTGTGCCCCGACCATGCGGCAGGCCTGGGAGGCCGCAACTATGAAACCGGTTTGTGCGATATCTTTGATGTTCCTGTCTCTTGTCTTGTTCGACGCCCCGGCATTCGCTCAGACCCTTAAAGATTTTGAAGAGGAAGTGGAGTCTTCCCCATCCTCATCGAAGAGAAGCCGTGAGGATGACACCAACGAATTCTGGCATGCGTTTTTCGAATTCCTGTACACTGTTGACGGTGAGCATGGGGCCGGCCGGCACCTGGGGCCTGCCTTCAAAGGGCTCTTAACCGGCGCCTGGCCTACCCAGTGGAACAACCACAACCCCTATTTCTGGTCCGCCTCATATTCCCCTTATCCCTATCACACCCCGCGCACCGGTCTTTTTCAGAACAAGAACGGCCGCAGGCACGCCATCAGTGTCACGGGTCATTATCTACACAGCAGCCCCGCGTTACGTAGCTATAGCGTGCGCAGCCGATTTTCCCCCTCTCCGTTCTATGATATCGAAACCCATGTCTCCGGATTCACGGAAACCGGACAGGAAAAAGATGATCACCTCGCGTTCTACGATGTATATATAAACTATCACCGGGTTCGTAGCGAATCCGTCATGTTCTGGTACGGAGCCGGCATAAAAGGCATGCAGCGGGAAAACGAGTACTATGGCCCGGCTGTCAACATGGGGATGGAATTTTATCCCCGCAGGCCAATTAGCCTCACCGGCATGATCAATGTCGGCCGATTGAACAGCCGTTCCGTGTGGGGGTCCATGTTCCGTATCAACCTGCACCTGAACCGCAGTATAGTGTATGTAGGCTATGAGCGGTTCGCGGCAGGACAGATGTCCATCGGCGGCGGCATAGCCGGATTCGGGTTCTATTTTTAAGTTCAACGGGTGCTTGGCACGGACATAACACAGCGCAAAAATTCCATCGAGATGATCATTAGCATCCCTGTTGCATTGGTACGTGCTGCCGGACGCCTCAATTTCCTATGATACACCAGATTTCAGGCAACGATGTAATCTGCCAGTTCACCGCGGCTGACCGGTTTCTGGCGTTGCCGTAAGAATTTCACCCGCGCCAGACAGAAAACAACCGCATTGCGGTCGCCCATGGGACGGAGATTTCGCTTTCCAATAGTGGTATTGTTGAGCAATAAATCGTCCCAGTTTTATTTTCGCGGCTTTCCCGCCGATATGCGGACAACCGGGCAGAAAATAAAACGCACGGCAGTGCATGACGGTCGCCTGTTCATGACCCTGTGGAATGTACGAGGGAGAACAACGCTATCGGTGCGCCGCGGTTGTCAGCTATCACGGGAGCCATTCCAACGTATGGGCGGGAGCTGGCGAAATGTGCCGAATGCAGCGGCGGAACCACGTGAATCGAATACAATCATCCTGCCCGAAGGGGTTTCGCTGTAGCTCCGACGGCATTCGCTCTGTCAGAACTACGGCGCCGATGAAGGCATTATCGGAACCTCACCGGAGAAAATACCCGACACCTGGTCCGTTCAGCGGAAGATAGCACGTCGGGAAGCTATACCGATACTGTTGAACTGAGGGCGGGAAGGCGGACATAAATCTTGCCACGGTATCACAAATCTTGTCTCTCGGAATTTTCTACCCACTTATTCGAACGGTTCTCTGCAGCTGCAGACGACCTCGCGCCCGCAAGTTCGCATGCAAATGCCTAGCTACCCTGTACTGACACCGTCATAAACGATCTCACGATACGAATACTGAAAATGTCACGGAAACGGAGCCACCAATGATCAGGAATCAACGCAACTGAGAGTTGGAGCCCACGAAAAGTGGGCACCCGTTCACCAGACCCGGCAGTTCGCAGTTGACAAGCAGATCCTTTGAGACTGCCTGCAGGTCCTATTTAAAACTGAAGCGCCATGGCCGGAAACTGTCCCATATGGGTTTCCAAACGCCCCCTATTGAATGAGATGCATGTATTATTTGCACGACAGATTCCCGTTTTCAACAAGCCTCAAGAGCCCGCGCCATTGACACAGGGACAAACCATCCCTATATTTGAGCCTTCCACCGCATACCCATGACATTACTATCAGAAAGGAATTCCTATGTATGCATCAATCCGGGACGCCATGGTCCTAAACGCCGGTTACAGGACCATACTGGAAGGTCTGAACGACCTGGAGTTGACTGCCACGGAAATGGATTTCAGCCGCCGTTGTGCCGTCCGCGCACTGACGTTGCCGGGCGCTTCGTTCTTGTTAGATGAAGAAAAATCCCGGGAGGCGTTCGCCGCACACCTTGAAGAAGCCGGTGTCCACGTGTCAGCCCTGCTCCTCGCAAACAATTTTAACGCTTCCGACTTGAGCAGCGAAGTGGCCTGGTGTGCTCAAGCGGTCAAAGCGGCCGGCGCCCTGGGGATTAAAGCGGTACGTATCGATTCCATTATGCGGGATCAGGATCAAATGGACCTGGACACCAGGATCGACCGGTTCACCCGTGGCATCAATTGGCTCTTGGAAGAAACCGAGGAGACCGGTGTGCCCCTGGGCATCGAAAACCACGGCGGCAAAGGAAATGAACGGGAGTTCCTGGATGCGGTACTGGAAGCCGTTGATTCTCCCCGCCTGGGCATGACACTCGATACCGGGAATTTCTACTGGTACGGATACCCACTCGACACGGTCTATGAGATCTTGGAACATTTTGCGCCGTGTACGAAACATACCCATGTGAAGAACATCAATTATCCGGAATCAGAACGCGGGAAACAGCGGGAGATCGGATGGAAATACGGCGAATACGCCTGTCCCATTCCCGACGGCGACATCGACCTTTCCCGGGTCATTGGCTTCCTAAAGGATGCCGGTTATCAGGGCGACATCTGTATCGAGGATGAATCACTCGGACGATTCCCGGAAAGCGAACGGCAGGGGATTTTGAAGCGTGATGCGGAGTATTTGAAGTCGTTGATCGAACAAGGGTGAAAAACGAACGAGAATAGATCCAGCATTTTACGATTGCAGGGGATTAGGCTACTGGGCCGCCTCATTCACCAGCGCCTTCTCAAGGTGCGGATGGCGGGTATTTTCTATAAGAACCGATTGGGTGTGCACATATCCGTTCCGTATCTCGGAGAAATGTACGTTCATGGCTTCGTGAAGATCACCCAGGGCATGAAACGGTACAGTGGGAATGGCGTGATGTTCGGAGTGGTAAGCGTTGTTCCATCCCAGCCAGCGGATGGGGTGCAGAGTGAGGACGGTCCGTGTGTTAAGCAGGATGTTGCGGACGCGAGGGCAGCCGGTATGTTCAGTCATGCGAATCAGACGCATAACCGGTTCGCCCAGAACGCGGGGGATAACCCAGTAGGTCACCAGCGCCCAGGTCTCCATAGCGACCGAGAGCGAGGTCAGGGCGAGGTAGGTGGCGCACATGATACAAGCCTGCCGCCAGACGTGGTTCACTTCCCGTCTGGGAATGAATTTCAGCTCCATGCCGTTGAACTGACGCAGAGGCACCCGCAGTAGCGTCATCAGGTTGCTGTAGAAATATGGAATCGCAGTCGCGTAGTACAGATAACCGCCCAGACGTTCCGCCATGGGTATCATTTCTGGATCGTCGTGCTGAATCTGAGTATGGTTGTGGTGCGCGATATGTTCGTAGCGGAAGTAAAGTGGGATCAACCAGATAGACAGACCGGTGAACCAGGCGACCGATTGGTTGAGCCACTGACTGGCAAACGCGGTATAATGGTTGGATTCGTGGAACGGCGCGAACAGATGCACCACCACCACCCCATGTATTGCCATCGCGGGAACAAGCCAGTAGGTCTCGAGGGCAAAATACACCAACGAGCCGGTAACGGTCAGGACCGCAAGATGGGCGGCCAGAAAAACGAGACCGGGGCCGTTCCGTTTTTCAAGCAATCTGTTTATACGTTCTTGAGATACAAAATCCGAGGCTTTGATCTTACCCGGCCAGCTCATACCGACTCCAGATTTCCCGTGGGAGAGTTTTACCGTGAAGACCTGTCAAATATAGGTCGGGCGGGCTGAAGTGTCAAACGCATTAAACAAGTGTTATCAACTATGTCTTCTTCAGAGATCCTCATCATTGGCGCAGGCATCTTCGGCCTCCCTGCCGCATTGGAACTCAGACGACGCGGTCATGCTGTCAGCGTGATGGATACCGGACCGGTACCGCATCCACTTGCGGCAAGCACCGACATCAGCAAAGTGATTCGCATGGAATACGGGCCGGACGAGCAGTATATGGCTCTGATGGAAGAGGGACTCCGTGGATGGCGGCAGTGGAACGAGATATGGAAGGAACGGGATGAGGCACCTCTGTTTCACGAGACCGGCATCATCATGGTCTGCCGGGGAGAGATGGCGCCGGGTGGATTCGAGTATGAGAGTTACTGCAACCTCCTCAAAAGGGGCCACAAACCCCAACGCCTGGACAGTGCGGCCATTGCGAACAGGTTTCCGCCCTGGGACGCGGAGGTATACATCGACGGCTTTTACCACGCAAGGGGTGGCTACGCGGAGAGCGGCGCCGTGATAGAGGCCTTGGCACGGCAGGCGAAACGGGAAGGTGTCACGTTTTGCGTACCATTTACCATGGCGGAACTGATTGAAGAGAACGGCCGCGTGACAGGTGTGAAGGATCAGGCCGGCGTAGTTTTCGCCGCCGATGCCGTCGTCCTGGCGACCGGTGCCTGGACCGGCGCACTGTTGCCCGAGCTATCGGAATCCTTGGCGCCCATGGGCCAGCCGGTATTTCATTTGAAGCCATCCAAACCCGACCTTTTTACGGCTGACCATTTCCCTGTGTTCACGGCCGACATCGCTCAAACCGGCTATTATGGTTTCCCCATGCATCCAGACGGCGTCGTAAAAATCGCCAGACATGGTATCGGCACCTGGACCGAACCGAATGGAGAGCGGGGAGTTACAGAACAGGACCACAAGGATCTGCGTGAATTCCTGGCTCGGACCTTTCCGTCTCTGCTCCATGACGAAGCCGTCTACACCCGGCTGTGCCTGTACACCGACTCTCCGGATGGCCATTTCTGGATCGACCGCCACCCTAACCGAGCAGGTCTCACGGTCGCCTCCGGCGGCAGCGGCCACGGGTTCAAATTCGGCCCTGTCATCGGTTCCGTTATCGCTGACACCGTTGAGGATCGAGACAGTCCCTGGCGGGACCTGTTCCGATGGCGGCCTGAATTGGGCCAGGGCCATGACCGGGAGGCGGCGAGGTACCAGGGATAGGGTTCATTTCATCGAAAGTAGCCGGCCTATGAACATCATCTTTATCATGATCGACACCATGCGATACGACTACATCGGCGCCAACGGGGCGACCCAGGTGGACACACCGAACATCGATCGGCTGGCAGAGCATTCATGGTGTTTCGACCGGGCGTTCAGCCCCAGGATTTTTTCGCCACAGTCATGAGGATGGCCGGCCAGAAATAAAGAATGACATAATCAGCCACGATATCCTGTCTGCCGCCCGTGCCGGAAAATCGGGCCGCGGCATCGGCCTGGCGGCGCCTGGCGCCAACACCTGGCAGGCGGCAGCCGACCAGGGAGACCCGGCCATCCTGTTCACAGCGTTTACAGAGGAATGGGTGCTGGAAGTCGCCCAGAACCCGGAACACAGACGCCTGTCCAGACTCGGGTCACTGGAATATGTGGAACGTCAGCACCCGGACACCGCCTCAGACCTTCACAGCGCATCCATCCAAGAAATCGCACGGCGAGGCATCGATCCGCGGCTTCTGGAATGGCTTCGAAACGGCGAGGGCAATCCCCCGGAAGGGTGCCGGTTCTGGGACGGCTGGCCCGGGCAACCCGGCTTTCATACCTACTTTAAAGATATCTACACAGGACCATAATCAAAATGCCAAAACAAACAGACATCCATACGACTGCCGCCACACTCTATTTCCTTCCGATCAAAACACGGGTACCTTTGAAATTCGGTCGTGAAATCCTGACGCATGTCACTTGCGCCAGGGTAAAACTCCAGGTAGAAGGCAGGGACGGGAAAACCGCCGAAGGATGGGGCGAGACGCCGCTCAGCGTGCAGTGGGTCTGGCCAAGCTCAGACTCCTATGATGAGCGGGAACAAGCACTGAAAGCCTTCGCCATCCGACTGGCGGACGCCTGGTCATCGTTCGATGATTGGGGGCACCCGATGGAAGTGGGCTATGCATTCCAGGCGCAGATGCTTCATAGGTTACTCGATGATTTCAATGCGGAACGAACCTACCCCATGCCCTGGCTGGCTGGACTCGTATGCTGCTCCGCGTTCGATATCGCACTGCACGATGCGTACGGGATGGTGCATGACCTACCGGTATATGACACTTACAACGGAATGTTCATGAATAGGGATCTGGCACATTTCATAACCCCTGCAGAAGGCACGGACGTATCGTTCGCCGACACCTACCCGGAGGATTTCTTTTCCCTGCCCCGGCCTGATGCGCTTCCTGCCTGGCATCTTGTCGGAGGCGTCGATGTGGTAGACCCGGATGGATTGACCGGCACTGAACCGGACGACGGTTATCCGGTGCTGCTTAAGGATTGGATCAGGACTGACGGCCTGAATTGTCTGAAGGTGAAATTACGAGGCAATGACGCCGCATGGGACTATGACCGATTGATATCGATCGGGAATATAGCCATGAAAGAAGGTGCCGATTGGCTTTCTACCGACTTTAACTGCACAGTTGAAGATCCCGAGTACGTCAATGGCATACTGGACAGGCTGGTAAGCGAGCATCCTAGGATCTACGGCATGATCCTGTATGTGGAACAGCCGTTTCCGTACGATCTGGAAACCCACCGTATCGATGTACACAGCCTTTCCGCCCGCAAGCCATTGTTCATGGATGAGAGCGCTCACGACTGGCAGATTATCCGCCTGGGACGTTTCCTTGGTTGGACCGGCGTCGCCCTGAAAACGTGTAAAACACAGACGGGTGCACTGCTCTCCCTCTGCTGGGCCAAAGCCCACGGCATGACGCTCATGGTGCAAGACCTGACCAACCCGATGCTCGCCCAGATACCCCACGTCCTGCTGGCCGGTCACGCCGGCACGATCATGGGGGTGGAAACCAACGCCATGCAGTTTTATCCCGAGGCTTCGTTAAAGGAGGCAACCGTACATCCCGGGTTATATTCACGACGGAACGGAGCGGTGAATCTCTCGACGATTTCGGGTCCCGGACTGGGTTACCGCATAGAGGAAATCCGGCGTACGCTTCCTGATCCTGTGAAAATCTCGTCTTAACCTGTCCACCCCGTTGACACCTATCTAATAAACATCTATATTCTCGACTGACCGGGCCTGTTTTTCCCGCCTATTCCATATCAAACGAGAAAACTGCTATCCTACTGCAACCCACGATTTTTGCAGCACGGGAGAGTGCATAGCCACCCGTACGATCGGGGCAGGTCCTTCACTTTAGTCGAAAAACTGAGATCCCGGGACAGAGCCCGGGGTGAGAACCGTCACCCGCAGAAGGATAAATAAGTCCACCGACAGGAGAAGTCATGTCAGCACGTACGAAACCCATTACGCAACAGGAAACCGCTTTCTGGGCGGAAATTCGGAAACAGTTTTATCTGAAAGAAGATGTAACGTACCTGCAGGGCGGTTCCGTGGGACCCTCGGCAAAACCGACCATCGAACGAGTCATCGACATTTTGCGGGAGTTTGAGTCGGACCCTCTGATGAATCAGAGGACTGACATGATGTCCTCCCTGGTGGAGGCATCCCGCGAGAAAGTCGCGAATTTCATCGGTGCACCATCCGAATGCATAGCCCTGGTTCTCAATACAACGATGGGCATGAACATACCTGCTCAGGGTATTCCACTGGGTGCCGGAAGCGAGATCTTGATGAGCGACCAAGAGTATCCCTCGGTGCAGAACATGTGGGATTACATGGCCCAGGAACAGAACGCACTGGTCCGAAAGGTACCGCTGCCTACCCCACCGGATTCACCGCAGGATATCGTGGATGCTTTCGCTAAGTACATCACGCCCCGGACGCAGGTGCTCGTGTTCAGTCATGTATACTGTACCACTGGTCTGGTTGCTCCGATCAAGGAACTCACTGAGTTAGCCCATGAAAACGGTGCTCTGGCCGTTATCGACGGCGCCCATGCGGTGGGTATGGCGCCCACAAATCTCGAAGCTGTGGGATGCGATTTTTACACCAGCAGCTGCCACAAATGGCTACTCGCCCCCAAAGGCGTCGGCCTGGCGTACATAGCACCGCAATTCCTCTCCACCATCAGACCGCCTATCCTGGGCTATAATGTCCACCGGTATCCGCACGGCAGCCGTTTCGACGTGACCGGAACACGGGATCAAACACACTTTGCCGGACTGGGCACCGCCATAGACTATCAGCTGGAGATCGGGTGGGAAGATAAAATCAGACCTTACTGTTTAAGCCTGGCCCACTACCTCCGCGAGCTTGTTCTGGAAGAAGTCGAGGGCGCGGAAATGACCATTCCAGAAGGTCCTGAAATGTCCGGTTTCCTGACTACCTTCGCGCTCGATGGGATCAGCCTGCACAAGATCATCGAGATCATGTGGAAAGATTACAAAATCCAGATCGCCGCAACCGGTGCGGATGGTCGCCCCATATTCCGCATTTCAACCCATTTTTATGATAATTTTGAAGATATCGATCGCTTCGTAGACGTCCTAAAAGAGGTGTTGGAGAACCGCCATGATGAGGTTAAACAGGATGATGCCGGCGGCGGGCGATGGAAAAGGGGACGGAGACGGTGACGAAAATGGTACCGCACGCGGTTGAAAGGACGTTGTGGACCGGCGTTCAATGACAACGGCTATGGAAATGTGCGTGCCCTGCAGAAAGATATTTTTTTCCGGACGAATGACCGGATGTGATCTGGTGGATTCGGATTCCGGGAAACTGGTTGAAACGTTCGGAATCCAGGAATTGATGGCGGCTACACACGAGGAGATGCGCACCGCAGGTCCCGCGGTTGTCGAGATCCCGGTCCCAGAAATGCCCAGTCCCTACCGGCCGATTCGTCCTTCGCGGGTACGCGTGAAGCCGGGATCGGTGCCGGACGGGAAATCACCGCCGAAAGCGAGGTGAGATGTTACAGGTACTTTTAATCGGATGCGGCGGTTTTATCGGAACGATCGCCCGGTATGCCGTAACGACAATGGTATACCGCCTGCTGGGCGCCTCGTTTCCCTACGGTACCCTGACGGTGAATATCCTTGGATGCCTGTTGATCGGATTCGTGTCGACCGCTGCAGAAGAGCGGGATATGATCGCACATTCCACCCGGTTATACCTCACCATCGGCATTCTGGGCGGCTTCACTACCTTCTCCGCCTTCGGTTACGAAACGCTGACGATCCTGCGGCTGGGCAACATCCTCCCGGCAGCGCTGTACGTACTCGCTTCCGTCGTCACCGGACTCGTGGGGGTATGGTTAGGAGGCTTGCTGGCGCGGGCGGTGTGAGTGTGTGGACGGTACCGCGGAGGATTGGAATGCAGTATTGTAGGACTCACCAAACGCGTTGGAAGGTTGGATGTAGAACCGGCGGCCGACGGCGCAGGAGAACACAACATCGGAGCGGGCGGTCATGTCCAAAACCCTGGTGTCCAGCTTGCCATGGATATAGGGGCTGTGGGCCGGAATTGTCTTGGATAACAGACCGGGCGTCTTTGTGCCTCAGACTGTGCATCGGACTGATCACCAACTCAACACGTGAGGATGGGCTCGTTACTGCCCGCCTCTTGGTGCCTATACTACCGAACACACTCGCATAAATACGCTTGCCCCGATTCCTGCCACACCACGTAAAATGCCATCCGGGGATCGAACGACCGGCGGACCGCCACGCGTGTCCAGATCAGCCAGCGTCTGTATCTCCCTCGAAATACCTGCATTGAACAGCCGGAGGTTCCTGAACCACTGAAACGTACAGACGTTGAATCCGGGAGAATGTGCGTCAAACCTGACAGGGCTGAAAAGCCAGCCGTTACGTTTGGCGTCCTGGAGATCCTACAATATCCATCCTTTGTCCGCCGATGCAGTGAGATACAGATAGTGCTTGACGCACTGGGCGCAGGTAAGATTTATTACGGAACCATAATGTTGCAGGTGCCACAAAGCGACGACGACATAAGCTCAATCCGTAACGAATCGAGGGAACCGACTATAATGTGCAGAGGTGAAAAATTCTACCTGTTTTCCGCTCTGATTTTCCTGGCGCTCTGTGGAGACATGCTCAACCCCGGTATCGTTCGGGCAGGAGACTTTCCTGTTACGCTCACGGACGCGACCGGTAAGCAGATTACGATGACGCAAGCGCCTGACCGGATCGTATCGATGATCCCGAGTAATACGGAGATCCTGTTCGAACTGGGCCTGAGTGCTTCGATCGTCGGCGTGACCGAATACTGCGACTTTCCCGATGAAGCAAAGCGAAAACCAAAGATAGGTGATCTGATGACGTTCAGCATAGAACGGATTATCAGTGCGAAACCAGACCTGGTTCTGGCAACGAAGGACAATCCGGGTGAGGTGATCAGGGGGCTCATCGAGCTGGACATCACAGTTTTCGTCCTGGACCCTCAGACGGTGACCGGCGTGTTCGAGGCGACGAAAACGGTCGGACGATTGACCGGAAGAAATTCGGAAGCGGATGTGCTTGTGAATGATTATCGGACTCGCCTGAACCTGGTGTCCGAACGACTGGGGGCAATACCGGATGACCAACGGGTCACCATATTCATAGGCGATCCGAAATTCCCATCGCAGTGGACACCGGGACCGGGTACCTTCACCAGCGATATCATTGCCAAAGCCGGTGGTAGAAATATTGCTGGAGATATCACCCGGGGAACCTGGGGGGTCTACAGCCTGGAACAGATCGTTTCAAAGGACCCAAATGTGATCCTTGCCACTTCGGACGGGAACGATATGGAAGCCGTGGTTCAGGAGATACTGACGGTTGCCGCCGGTATGCCCGGCTGGCGGAATCTGAGCGCCATCAAGAGCAAAAGGGTGCATGTCGTAACCGGTAACTGGATCATGCGACCGGGACCGCGTGTGATCCTCGGGGTAGAACAAATAGCCAGGGTGTTATATCCTGAGATATTCGGGGGGGAATAACGTATGCTGTGGAGCCAGACCATTCCTGAACCGTTGAATACCATCCTTCATGCGCTCCACAAACATGCGGGGCCTCCCCGCTTCGCCTGCCGTGCCGACCTTGGAATGGATGGACGGATGGCAGATACTTACCTTGCAGTCACCACCTCCCGAATCCTCATCATATCAGCGAACCAGCACGAACATCAAGTTCTGCATGATTACGAACTGTCTGAAATTACCCGGGTTTCGATCGAGCCGATGATGGGCGCAAGCGGCCTGAATATCGTTGCCGCAGGAGAACATCGGCGCCTGCTTCGATTCACCCATGCGGTGGCGGATGATTTCTCTCAGGCCGTCGAACGGTTGCAGACGGTCATAGGTCCCAATTACCATCCGGAGATTTGGGACAGGTATCCGTTGGAAGTGGAGGAGGATACGCCTGATTGGTCCAGCCGCGCAGCCCACCTGCGGACGTTCCGGCGTCTGTGGACGTTCTGTCAGCCCCATCTTCGCACGTTGTCTATCGCGGTGGGGATAACCATGCTGGCTTCCGCTATCGACCTGCTACCTCCCTATCTCACAAAATTAATGGTCGATGACGTGTTGAGTGATCCGAACCAGTTCGGATGGCTCGTACCGGTCGTACTGACACTCGTTCTATCCCGCATCGTTCACACAGGCGTGATGATCTGGAGCGGCCGTATGATGAGTACGCTGGGCGACCGACTGGCCTACGACGCCAGATCCGAACTGTTGCGGGTGCTGCAGCTACTGCCTTTGAAGTACTACGACACCCAGCAGTCGGGCGGACTGATGGCGCGTATCGCCCGGGATGCGAAGTCGATCCACTACTTCTGGATCGACTTCGCGCCGCAGGTCGTGCAACAGGGTCTGATGGTCGCCGGCATGTCCCTGGTCCTTTTCCTGATGAACTGGGAACTGGCGCTTCTGGTGCTTTTGCCGATCCCGGTGATCGTGGTAGCCTCGGTAAAAATCGAGAAATATCTGGCCTGGTACTATGGTAAATCCTGGGATCGATGGGCAACTTTTTTCGAGCACATAACGGATTCCCTCGCCGGTATTCGGGTGGTGAAGATATTCGCTCAGGAGGGCCGCCAGACCGAACGGATGGACGACGAAAATGAAAAAGTCTTCCAGGCGGAGCGTAACATCCATGTACGTTCCAGGACTGTGCGCCCCATCCTCGCGTTTGTCGTGTCCATCGGAGGCCTCCTGGTCTGGTGGTTCGGCGGCCAGCAGGTGCAGGAGGGCACCATGTCCCTGGGTACGCTGATGGCCTTCTTCGGTTACCTGGCCATGTTCTACAGCCCGGTACAGTACCTCACCAGCATGGCCGACTGGATCCCTGAAATGATGACCGCCATTACCCGCACCTTCGAGGTAATCGACAGCCCGGCGGAGGAGTACGAACCGGGAGATGCTGTTACCCTGCCGGACATCACGGGGCGTGTGGAATTCCAGAATGTAATGTTCGGTTATCTGGCCCACCAGCCCGTGCTTCAAGACCTTGACGTTACGATTGAACCGGGAGAGATGATCGGTTTGGTGGGGCACAGCGGCGCCGGGAAATCCACGTTGATTAAACTGCTCTGCCGATTCTACACCGTCGACGAGGGCGCGATTCTGATAGACGGCATAGATATCCGCCAAATGCGGCTTACCGAACTGCGGCGCCAGATCGGATATGTGGAGCAGGATCCGTTTTTGTTCGCAGGAAGCGTGGCGGAAAACATAGCCTACGGCAACCCGGATGCGGATCAGGAACGGCTGATCGAAGCCGCCATCAACGCCAACGCCCACGAGTTCATCCTTAAACTTCCGGACGGGTACGACACCCTCGTCGGAGAACGGGGAGGACGTCTTTCCGGCGGCGAGCGGCAGCGGGTGGCCATCGCCCGGGCAATCCTCCATGACCCCCGCATCCTGATCCTGGATGAACCCACATCGGCACTGGACCTGGAAACTGAGAAAAAGATCCAGGAAGCGCTCGGACGCCTGATGGAAGGCCGTACCACCTTCGCGATCGCGCACCGGCTTTCCACACTGCGCGACGCCGACAGGCTGCTTGTGCTGAAGCAGGGACGTCCGGTGGAGCTCGGCACTCACGAAGAGCTGATGGCCTTGCAGGGTGAATACCATCAGCTTGTTCAATTGCACCACAACGTCTCGAGCCTGGTCGGTGTAATCGGATAATAATTCTGCTTTGAAATGGTGGGTGATATGACATTTTTCGATCCAGGAGCTATCTATCTGGAACGTGCGGTTTACAGTTCCCCGTCTTTGACTGTTGCCGGGGAGACATACGATCAAGTCCGCATTCAACGGGCGTTTCCGTTGTCAGATAAACACCGGTATATCGCCTTTTTCGATAAAAATGAGGCTTATATCGGCATGGTAGAGGATTTGAACGAGGTAGAGGGAGAATCACGGAAAATCATCGGTGAAGAGCTGAGCTGGCGCTATTTTACACCACAGATTCTCCGACTGGAACGTGCGGAAAACTCGGCGGGACGTACGATCATGGAAGGGGAAACGGATCGGGGCAGGATGTCCATCACGTTCAGGGGCATCCGTGAGAGCGTTGTTGAAATCACACCGGACCGTTTTATGATAACCGACGAGAACGGCAACCGTTATGAAATAAAAGATTTAGAGAAGCTGGACCGCCGAAGCCGCAGTTTTATCAGGAGGATGATTTAAGTAATCCTCATATACCTCAACAGCGGAAAACTATCTGCATTCTCTTGGCTTAATGATATTCTGGCTGAC